>JANOTL010000065.1:0-88156 GCA_031416315.1 Pseudomonadota bacterium | reverse complement strand
GCTCGGCAGCGCGGGTGGCGGCCATGCCGGCGGCGCCCAAGCTCGCGGCCGCCAAAAGGGCGCCGCAGGCCGTGCCGATCGCGAACGCCGGGATCACGGCCCCGGCGCCGCGCCGCAGCTCGCGCATGAGGGAGTCGCGCGCTTGGATGCCGATGGTCACGAGTCTGTTATGATGCCCCATAAAGCCCCACGAAAACTTGGCAAATTAGGGCCATGAACCTGTGATGATCTGGCTCCAGTCTATCACGGCTGCCGCGAGCGTGCTCGCAGCGATGCTCGGCCTCGGTCTCAGCTTCGCGCCGCGCGCCGCGGCGACGCCGCTGCTCGCCTTGAAAGAGGCCGATAACTGCCAGGGCTGCCACAAGCGGGGACGCGGTCAGCGGCCGGTTCTGGAAAGGCGATGCACCCTCGACTGCCAGGGCTGCCATATCGATCCGGCAGGCGCCGGGGCGCGCAGTCAATGGGGCTACTGGTACGAGACGCAGCAAGCGACGCCGGTACGCTTTTTCAAGGTGCAGGATCCCCTCGAGGACAAAAGTCGCTTCGACGTGCATTACGACGGGCGCGTGATCCGGCGCGCGACGGCGAGCGATCAGCGCACGTTCCCGATGGCCTCGGAGTTTACGCTCCGCGTGCGGCCTTTCGTCGAGTACGTGCATGCGACCTATACCGCCTTGTTCATGGGGCGAATCGGCGACACGAGCTACCGCGCTTTGCGCGAGGACGAGCGGCGCTTCCATGAGAAATACTCCCTGATGATCGATCAGCTGCCGCTTGCGACCTACGTTCGGGCTTACAAAGGTCCGCCGATGTACGGCGTCCGCCGGCCGAACCACACGCTGTGGATTCGCGAGCGCCTGGGGCTCGACCAGTTCGCGACGACCGAGGCGGTCGAGGTCGGCGGCACGCCGAACGTCCCCTTCCTGCGCGGAAGCCTCATGCTGGGCGATCCTTACGCTGAGCCCGAGGATCGACAAAAGGGCACCAGCTTCCACGGCGGCATGCGCGGCGTGACCATGGCGTGGCACGTCAACACCTCGCTTTGGGACACGCAGTCGGAGAAGGCGCAGATCAAGATGCGGGCCCTGGGGCTCGGGCTCAAGCCGTGGAAATTCATCTTCATGGCCGAGCGCAATTGGCGGCAGGTCGAGGAGCTCGAGCCTTCGGTGCCGGTCCTATCCCCTTCGATCCGCGTGCATCCCTCGTCGCGGATCGACGAGATGACCGCGGCGTTCGCGGGTCTTCCCGGCGTGATCCTGGGCTACGTGCAGGAGGAGCTGCACGACGCGGCGACCGACGGGCTGCGCCGCTCGGTGTTCGCCGATTTCCACCCCATCCCCTTCTTGCAGTTCGAGATCTGGCGGCGGAGCGAGACGGGAACGCGTAAGCTCACGGATACTTTGGCGATCTTACACGCGTACTACGACTTTTAGGTTTTCGCCCCGGCCCTGGCGTGATAAGGGCCTTGCCGTGGACGACGCGCGCAAAGCCGAGTTTCTGGCGATGATCGAAGCCCAGCACAGCTTCCCGGGCCCGTTCACGTTCAAATTCATCGGCAAGGCGACGGCGGACTTTCCGGCGCGCGTCGCGGTGGCGGTGCGCGAAGCTCTGGCGCTCGCGGACCTGCCGCCTTACACGGCAAAGCCGACGAGCACGGGCGCGCACGTGTCGGTGACCGTGATGCCCTTGGTGATGACGGCTGCGGACGTGATCGTGGTTTACGAGCGCGTCGCGTTGGTCGAAGGAGTTTTGGTGAGCCTATGACGAGCCCGCGGCGCGTTCCGAAAAAACACCAGAGCTCCGCGTTCGAGCGCGCGGTCCTTTACGCAGCGGCGCTCCTCGCCTTCCTGTTCGCGGGCTACGCCCTGCGCTCCGCCAAGATCGCGAGCGAGGAGACCGCGGCCTTCAGGGCGGCCGAGCCCTTGCCGGCCGCGACCGAAGCTCGCGAGCTCGGGCGGCTCTACCGCACGGAAGGGCTTCTCACCGGACAGATGGTGACGCCGCCCGAGTTCCCGATGGTGCGCGAGGCGATCCAGGTCACCGCCGTGAAAGAGACGCGCGAGAGCGCGGCCGCGGCCGCGTGGAAGCCGAAGACGAGCGGCGACGGCAAGGAGAAGACCTTCATGGCCAACGAGCTGACGATCGGCGGCGCGCCGTTCATGCTCGGCGGCGGCACGCGGATCGTAGCGCCGGTGAGCGAGGATTTCCTGGCGCAGAGTGAGCTGATGCGCGTGCGCGTGCGTTGGTTGCCGTCGGCCGGGAAGACCTTCACGGCCTACGGCATTTGGAACGGCGCGGCTCTAGGCGACTCGACCGCGGCGACGGGGATGCTCGTCGAACGCGGGCGCGAGGCGGAAGCGCTCGCGGCCGTCGGCCTGGTCGCCGACCGGCGCGTGCAGGTGAACGTCGGCGTCGCCGTGCTCCTCGTCATCCTGGGGATCGGGACGGCGTGGAGCGCTTGGCGGGCGTCGAAATTGGGCGCGCCTAAAGGGCGCGGCGGCTCAACACTTCTGCACGCCGGAATCGGCGCCAAGCAGTAGCACGCCGCCCGGACGGCCGTCTTCGGCGTCGTCGTCAGATTTGTAGAGCAGTTTGCGAAGTTACCGCTAGCGCCCGCGCACGTGAAAGCCGTGGACCTTGAGAACGTTGCCCGCCGTGTTGTTGTTCTTCCGGTAGACGACGCTCATCCAGTTGCCTTCGGGATAGTAAGCCGTCGACATTTTCCCGATCTGGATCGTCGCGGAGCCGGTGTCGAAGATCGTCGTGACGGTGCCGGCGCTGTCGACCGTGTGGGCCGCGGCGGGAGTCGCGGTGTCGACCGTGATGTCCCGGGTCCGGATCTCGTAGTTGCCGCCGGCGGGCTTGTCGACGTACGTGACGACGAATCGGCCCGAGCTGGTGACGTAGTGCACGGTCGGAAAGTAGCAGTCGCCCGTGCTGATCGCGAGGGCATCGCCCAAGAGCGGCGCGGTGCCGAGGTTGGCACCGTCGCGGAAGCGGCGCCAGTAGCACTTGCTGTCGGCGTGGCTGCGGTATACGACGCCGACGATCGAGTTGCCGCCGCTTCGGCCGACGGCCATGTCGAGCGTGCCGTAGTCGTTGCCGGTCAGGTCGGTGTCCTCGAGCACGCCCGTCGCCAAGGTCGCCACGTCGTCGTCGTAGTCGACCCCTGCGCCGCCTTTGGTCGAGCGCAGGCGCAGGACCTTGATGCTCGTGTCCTCGCGGAAAGCGACGTAGAAAAAGCCGACGCCGCTCTCGCTGATCCAGCGCATGCGCAGGCGGTCGACGTCGCCGGTGGTGTTGTAGACGGCCTTGTTGATGGCCATCGTGTCATAGTCCGCGTCGGCGACGATGGTCGCCTTTGTGGTGCCGGTCGGCGTCAGCTTGGAGATGATCAGGTAGGTCTGCGAGTCGGTGACGTTGCGCAGGACCGAGGCGAGGCCGATCTTCTGCACCGTGTCGGTAAATGGCTCCGAGAGCGCGACGGCGAGGACGGCCTCGGTCTTCGCCGGGACGATCGGCAAAGTTGTCAAAGCGATCCTGGCCGGGCAGACGGCGCCGCTCGAGAAGGTGCGATAGCCGAGGTTGTAGTCGTCCGAGTTCGTGCCCGCGACGGCGTACTGGCCGGAAGCGAGCGCCTCGACCTTGAGGTCGAGGAGGTTGTCTGTCGCATGCAGCTTGCAGCCTGCGGCCGCACCTTGGGTCACGCCGGAGGCGCCGCCTGATGGGTCATCGGTCCGATCGACGGCGAGCTCCTTGAAGACGAAGGCATCGTTTGTGTCTTGAATCGGGTAGACGACGCCGACCTTCGGCGCCGTCGGCGTACTGTGCTTCGCGATCGTCGCCGTGATCGGAAAACCCATTGAGCTGACGCTACCGGAGGTCGGTGTGCCGGTATAGTTGATGGAGACGTTGCCGTTCGTCTGAATTGGCACGGTCACCGCTAAAGTGTCGAGCGCGAGGTCGTTCTGCACGGACTCGATAGTCAGGCGAGGGTTCACGTCGAGGTAGTAAGCTCCCTGGTCGAAGGCGCTGAATTTCCATCGGAGCTTCAGCTGACCGTCCTTCGTGTTGGTCGCGGGCGTCGTCGCGACGTCGTTACAGACGTAAGAGGCGACGGCGCTGCTGCACGAAGAGTAGAAATCGACGCCGTGCAGGTCGGTCGCGATGCTCAGCGCGTCGAGGTCGACGCTCCCCATCGAGCCGTCCCAAGTCGCGCCGAGGACCGCGCGAAACGTCAGGTCGGTGACGGTGTCGTAAGTGGGGGTGGCGCTTGCAAGCAAGGTCGCATCCAGGCCCGCGGAGCTGAGGACAGTCGTCGTTAGGCCGACCGAAGTGAGCGCATTGACCGTCGCCGTCCAAGCCGTGACCGCAGCGACGCCGGCAGTGCCGCTCAAGTTGACGCTCGTCCCGGAGGCGAGCGTCGATACGCTGAATGGCGCGCCACTAATGGTAGCCGCGGTAACAGTCTGGTCACAGGCAACGACATGGCTCACCGCGGCTCCCGAATACCACACGCGGCGCGTGCTGCTCTCGGCACAAACGGGCGGCACGGCGGGGGACGGTGCCGGAGCGCTCGGCGCGGGGTCGGCGGGCGCTGGAGCGCTCGGCGCGGGGTCGGCGGGCGCTGGAGCGCTCGGCGCGGGGTCGGCCGCGGGCACCTCGCCGTCCGGCGACGGGGTCGTGGGTGGAGCCGCGGACGGCTGGGCGCCTGCGGTCGGCACGCCGCCGCCGGACCCGGTGGCGCTGGGGTCGGGACGCGAGATCTCCGGTCCCAATGGCGACGAGGAGCAGCCGAAGGCCGAAAGCGCGGCGAGAGTCAGCGCGAGGCAGAAGGAGGAGGGTTCTTTTGGCCGCCGGGTCTTCATCATTTCGCCGTCTTTATGGTGTCGAATATCAGATCGTTGTCAGCGGTGAGGTTCGAGCAGGTGCCTTCGACGCTGAGAAACGAGATGCGGTGTAAGGTCGGCGAAAAACTCGAGCCGAGCGTGCAAACCGCGGTCGACGACGCGCGATTCGTGACCTTGACGTGGACCGGCGAAGCGGGAGAGAGCACGTCCCCCGTGGCATCGTAGGCGAACTCGGCTACGAAGGTATCGCCGACGGTCGCCGCGACGCCATCACCGTCGAGATAGGTCGCGATGAAGAGGCTCCGCGTCGAGTCCCAGAAGAGATTGGCGAACAAGCACTCGGCCGAGCCGCCGATCGGGCGAGAGGAACCTTTCTTCTGCATCTCGAACGTCGCCCCGTTGTACTCATAGGCCTGGAAGTAGCAGAAGTGATCGCCCGCCGCGTTCGAGGCGTAGAGTACGCCCAAGACCGGCGCGAGCCCCGTGGTCAAACCGGCCGCCATGCCGTAAACCGGGCGGCCGCGGACGATGCCGGCGGTCATCGAGGCGATCTCGTCGCCGGCTTTCGTCGGGCGGGCGGTGGGCAAGCCGACGGAGTTGGCGACGACGCGCGCGAACTGAACGGTCGCCGTCACCTCATCGCGCCAGCCGACGTAGAAGTGGTCGACTCCGGCGATCTCGGTCACGTCGATTTTAACGAGGCTCGTCGCATTGTTATAGTCCGCGGTGATCGGGACGGCCTTGACGAGGGCGTCGAGCGGGCTTGCCGTGTCGTAATAACCGGTGCCGGCGCCGCCGACCCCGTTGTTGCCGGCGTCCAGATAGCCGACTTCGGTCAAGGCCGCGGGATTCGATCGTACCTTCGTGACGTACATCCGCTGCGAGGCGTCGGCGACGTTGTCGGCATAGAATGCAAGGCCGTGCCGCGCCGTGCCAGCGTCGTCGAAGCTCTTCGTGAGGGCGACGCCGTTCACGGCGGACGTATCGCCGAACTGAGTGAGGTCGAGATTGGTGATCGCGGCGGTGGTCGAAGCGTCGTAGATGACGCTGAGCTGCAAGTTACGCCCGCCGCCGGAGCGGTCGTCGCCACCCGCTACAAGCCACTCGTCGGCGCCTGTCGAAGCAATCGCGGAGGCGGCGGTGTTGACGTCGCCCGAGAGCTGCGACCCGGCCGTGAGGTCGAACCAGGTCTTGGTCGGGGTCGTCGAGAAGACGTTCGAGCCGTCACGGGCGCGCGTTACGGTGAAGATGCCGCCGAAGCGGCGGCGCGTCGCGAGGGCGCCGACGTAGACGCTCCCGAATACCTGCTTCGCGTCGGTCGACATGGATTCGTTCAGGGCGACGCCGGGTACATGGAGATGCCAGTTCGCGGCATTATAAAGGGCGGTAAAATCGAGGTCGGTGCTGTTGTCGATGATACGATGCTCGGACCCTGGATCCGTCACCGTGATCACCGTGTCGTCGACCGCGCTCGTCAAGGTCGCGCCGTCGGCGGCAATGCTAGCCGTTGAATTGATGAAGTACTTGCCTTGATCGAAGATCGAATAGTCCCAGCGCACTTCCGCCGTGCCAGTCGCCGTCTTTGTGCCAACGGTATAAGACCCCGTGAGCCCGCAAACGTAGGGCTTCTCCTCGGTGCAGCTGGCCGAGGTCGTGTAGCGAAGGAGCGGGATGTCGGAAGCGACGGCGCTGACGTTGCCCGTGGTGTTGGCGACCTTCGGCGTCAAGGCGCCGGTGCCGTCGAAGACGGCATCCAGAACCGACGATGCATTGAGGACGTAAGTCGTGTCGTCGACCAAAGGATTCGCGGCCGCGTCGATGACGTAGGTCGGCGTTGACGTGATGACGCGAGTCGTCAGCGACGCGGCATCGCCGGTGGTGGTGACGCCGTTGACCGCGAAGCTCCATGCCGTCGTCGAATCCGCGCCGGGCGCCGTGCCGCTGTAGGTCACCGTCGTACTGCTGATCGCGCCGGTGAGGTAGGTCGGCTTGTTCGTCGCGACGAGCGTGCCGCTCGAGACGGCGTAGTTGCAGGTGTACTCGAGCGCGACCGTCGAGCCGCCGTAGTAGACGTTGTGGCCGCCCGAGCGGGCGCAGCTCATCGCATCGGTCGTCGCATCGCTCTGCGCCGTCGTGAAGTTGCCGAAGGTGTCGATCCAGAAGACCTTGTAGCAGTAAGCGGTAGAGGACGTGCGTCCCGCGTCGGCGATCGGCGTCTCGGTCTTGACGATGACGATCGCGGTGCCGCCGGTCGTCGGCGAGGTCAAGGTGCCGCAGCCGCTGCCGGCTTGGCGGCGCAAGACCGAGGAGGCGTGATTCGCCTCGGTGGGCGCCGCGTGCGTGAGATTCACCGCCCCGTAAGTCACGGAGGCGACGCTCAAGGCCCCAGCGCCGCCGGTCGGGCCGACGCCGTCATACGCTTGGAAGCCGGCGGCTTGCGCCGAGGCGTTGCCGAAGGCGTCTTGCCAGAAACCGCGGTAGCAATAGGCCTTGTCGAGCGTCAAGGCGCCAGTGTCGACGATCGGGTTCTGCGTCGCGTTCGCGACGGTGACGGCGTCACCCGAGGTCGCGGTCGCGGGAGGCACGCAGGCACCAGGCGCGGCCGCCTCCGTGCGGCGCACGACGAGACTCGAGTAGCTCGCGCCGGCGGGTGGCGTGTGCGCGAGGTTGAGCGTCAGGGAGCCGAGGGAGCCGAAGCTCAAGCTGCCGGCGCCCGGACCCTGCCCGAGATACACGGGGAAACCGCTGCTTTGTGCGACCACGTTGTCGTCGCCGTCGAACCAGAAGGCGCGGTAGCAATAGATGGTCGCGAGCGAGAGGCCGGAGTCGGAGACGCTCGTCGCGCTTTTCGCGAGCGGCACGTCGACGCCGTCCGTGATCGCGGCATTGGAGCAGTCGGCGGTGTTGGCGATCCGACGTACGACGACGCGGTCGTAGTCCGCATCGGCCGGCGGCGTGTGCGCCAGGTTGAGCGCCAGCGGGGAGAGGCTCGCGAGCGTCAGCGTGCCTGCGGCAGGCGGTGTCGTGTCGGGCACCGGCGGCGGTGGTGGCGGTGGTGGCGGTGGTGGCGGTGGTGGCGGTGGTGGCGGTGGTGGCGGTGGCGGCGGCGTGGGCGGACCGGGCGTGGGGCCGCCGCCGCCGGCGGCCGGCGGCGCGAGCTCGGTCTTCGGGTCCTGCATCGTGACGTTGCCGAGGTCGTCGTACCAGTAGGTGACGTAGCAAGCGCCGGCGGCAGCTACGGCCGTGGTGTCCGTGCCCTCGGATGCGCCGGCGGCAAAAGCGATCTCGACGCCGGTGCTCTCGGTCGCATCAGCGCAGGCAGCGAACGGGTAGCTTCGGACCGCGAATCGGACGTAGTCGGGCGCGAGCGGCGCGGTGTGCCGCAGCGTGATCCCGCTCGCAGTCGCGGTGGTGATCTCGAGCGCCCCTTGGCCGGGACCGTCGCGGTCGACCGCGACCGTGCCGGTCACAGGCGAGAGGACGACGCCGGCTTCAATGCGGCGCCAGAGATAGACGCTCTGAGGGCTCGCGTCGAGCGTGACGATCTCGGTGGCGAAGGCGCCCGGAGCCGTGGAGCACGGTACGAAGCGCGGGTCATCGACCGCTGGCGCCGTGAGGCTCGGCGTGAGGAGCACGAAGTCTGCGGCGTTGCAGTACCCGACGGTGCCGCGCACAGCGAGCGTGTTCGTGCGCCCGAAGACGTCGACGGGTCCAGCGAGGATCACGAGCGTCTGCGCCGGGCCGGGATGGCTCGCCTTGTCCGTGGGGTCCGTCGCGCCCTCCGACTCCTCGACGTTGCTGAAGCCGTCGGTGTCCTTGTCGGCGACCCGGTCCGCCGGATTGGTCGGATCGAGCCCGTGCTTCACTTCCCAGCAGTTGGTGGCGCCGTCGCCATCGAAGTCGCGATCGCAGTCGTCCAGCGCGCCGTCGGCAGCTACGACCTTCGAGCGCTTGGCGCCCGGATCGTAGCCCATCGCGACCTCGTACCGGTTCGGGATGCCGTCGGCGTCGCTGTCCTCCTCGTTGTCGAGGATCCCGTCGCCGTCGGAGTCTTTCTTGTAAGGGTCGATCCCGAGGATGACCTCGTCGTAGTCGAACAGGCCGTCGCCGTCGGTGTCGACGGTCTTCCCGTAATTCTTCTGACGGATGTCCGTCTCGAAGAACATCTCGGCGGAGCAGCCGCTCAAGACGACGGCGAGTAAGATCGCCCCTATTACGGTCATGATCCGGTTCCCCCTCAGATTAGAATTCGGCATTCGTCGAATCCAACTGAACAGGCAGAATTTTACCCCTTTAAGATCAAATACTTAGAACGAGTCTAGCGGAGCCGTCGCGAACGGCGTCGACCACGATCGGGGGGTGGACCGGGAGATACCGTAGGGAGCAGGTGGACGCGTTGACGAAGAGGGTGCGCGACCCATCCTCCCACTGGCGCTCTTCTTGCCCATAAGCCTCGTGGATGTGGCCGAAGACGTGCAAGGCCGGGCGAACGCGCTCCACGGCTCGCGTCAGGTCCTCGCAGCCGACGCTGTCGCCGTCGTGAACTTGATCGAGGATGCCGTGCGGCGGACCGTGCGTGATCAAGACGTCGACCGTGTCGGGGATCTGCGCCCACTTCGCCGCGAGCGCGGGGCCGCGATGCAGGTTGAAGGCCCAGCTGTGGAAGAAGGGTTGCCACGGGCTGCCATAGAAGGTGATGCCTGCGTGCGTGTGCGCCGAGTCCTCGAGGTAGACGGCGTGTGGCGCGATCAACGCACGCGCCGCTTCGGCCAGGCGCTCGAAGCAGAAGTCGTGGTTGCCCGCGATCACGACTTTGTGCGGATGCGGGAGCGCGGCGAGCTGCGCCACGGCCTCTTTCAGCTCTGAGAGATCGCCGAAGGTCGTTAAATCGCCCGCGTGCACCAGCACGTCACCCGGGGGGACGAGCGGGACGTAGTCCTTAAGATGGGTGTCCGAGATCAGGACGAGGCGCGTCATCGCCCAAGCATAGCACGGGAAATGAGCCGGGAAATCCCGGAAATTTGGGCTTTGCGCAAGCCTGGGCGTTGTCCGCGCCGTCCACGGAACGAGGATCCGGCTCGTTCAGCAGGAAAGGCCGCGGCCGACTAAACTAGAGCCATGACGCAAGCAAGCTTTCCATCGCAGATGTATTGGCGCGACGTGCTGCGCTCCGAGCTGGAGCGTCGCAGCCGCAAGAACCCGCGCTATTCGTTGCGCGCGTTCGCGAAGAGCCTCGAGGTCGACGCCGCCGCGTTGTGGCGCGTCCTCAGCGGCCGGCGCGCTTTGTCCCTGGTGACCGCGCGGACGATCGCCGACAAGCTCGGCTTCGGCGCCGAGGCGAAGAAGCTCTTCCTCGCTTCGGTCGCGAAGGAGCGCGAAGGCAAGAAGCTCGAGGCGGTGACCCCCGGCGCGACCACGCCCAGCGCGGCGACGGCCTTGCCGGAGGCGCTCTTCGACGCGATCGGCGACTGGGAGCATTTCGCCATCCTCGAGATGAGCTACCTCGGCGACGGCACCGGCGTCGAGGATGACCCCGACTTTATCGCCCGCCGCCTGGGCGTCACGCCGGCCGTCGCGCGCACGGCCTTGGAGCGGCTCCTCTTCGCGGGCCTCCTCGAAGCGCACGGCGGAAAGCTGCGGAAAAAGGAGCGGGAGCTGCACGTGCCGGCGCCGCGACTGCCGGGGGCGGCGCTGCGTCGGCATCAGACGCAGCTCCTCGAGAAGGCGCGCGCCGCCGTCGACGGCGAGAAGGCGGCGCGCCGCGCCTACACCACGTTGATCCTGCCGACCGATCCCCGCCGCCTCGAGACGGCGCGGCGCATGATCGAGGATTTCGCCTGGCAGCTCTGCCGTCATCTCAGCGACGGCGCGCGCACCGACGTCTACGCCTTGACGATCGGGCTCTGCCCGCTCACGCAACCGGAAGAGTTTGAAGGAGAAGGTCGATGATGAAAACGTGGAGCGTGTTGGCGCTGGCAGGGGGCGCAGTTCTCGTGATCGGTTGCGGCTCCATGAAGGAGAAGAGCGATCGCAAGCTCTACGAGATGTTTCTGCAGGGAAGCGGGACCTCTGGGAAGATCGCGCAGGAAACGCCGCTGACCGAGCCGGCGCCGGACGTGACGCCGCCCCTTCCCGACCTCGACGGCGACCTCACCGCGATGCACCTTTATGGCGCCCTGGCGAGCTTCGACGGTACGCCCGGATCGACGTTCGCTGGCTGGAAGATGCTCCTGCTCGACGACGAGCGCGGCGCCGCGCGCACGGGAGACGTCGACGCCAGCGGCCGCTTCACGCTCACGCACGTCAACGACCACCAATCTCATGGCGGCGGGAAGACGCTGGCGCTCCTGAGCCCGGACTACGTCCTGACGTCGGTCCTGTCGATCGCGGCGGCACAGACGCCGGCGACGATTCGTCAGGTGTTCGCCCCGACGCGCAACGTCCTGCCGACACTCGTCGTCTCTGGGCCGAAAATGGTGTTCGAGTCCCTCGACGGCATCATCGTGCGCACGCACCTCGCCAGCGATCAGGACGCCGACGGCGTGCCGGACGGCATGACGTTCCTGCAGCAATCCGAGAGCGCCGTCGACACCGACCTCGACGGATTCCGCAACGACCGCGACGCCGACATCGACGGCGACGGCGTCTACGACGCGATCGATGACGACGACGACGGCGACGGCCTGGTCGACGCGCTCGATCCCGACGCGAACGGCAACTTCGTCCCCGAGGCGCAGGACGCGCACGCGGACTCGATCTACGACCGCGCGCGTTTCGACGTGAGCACCGTGGTCACGCCGAGCGGCGTCGAGCTGCGCTTGCGCCTGGAGCTGCGCGACGCCGGCGTGCCGCTCGCGGTCCAGGTCGACGGCTCGCCCGGCTTATTGAACGGCGCTTATTACAAGGCGCTCGGCGAAGGCGGTCAGCCGCTGATGGTGGCCTGGAACCGCCTGCTTCTCGACGACGGCACAAGCTGCGACGCCGCAGCCGGCGACGGCATCTTCGGCCAATGCGTCTACCTCGAGGCCGGCCGCGCGCCACGCCCGCACGAGGTGATCTTCGGCCAGATCGCGCGCGGGAGCGCGGAGAATCCCTGGTTCGAAAGCTATCCGTTCACGTTCCCGCCGGTGACGATGGGCGCGATCACGATGCAGTACGACGCGACGACCCGCACCGTCCTTCTCGTCGGCAATCCGTTCGGAGAGTACCAGGGCTTCACGTGGACGACGTCGTGTTACGACGCCGCGGATCGCCTGACTTGGGTCGGCGCGCCCGCGCCGGGCGAGCGTCGCGCGCAGATGATTCCGCAGAACGTGCGCTGCACGCGCATAGGCTTGAGCGCGTTGACGGACGGTCCCTTCCCGGGCTTTCCGGCGCTGATCGTGCGCTCCGGGGTTTACGACTTGGACTGAACGCGGCTTTTTGTCCCGGATGTTCGTGTCGACTTTGGCGGCTTGAATTTTCGGGCGAAGGGCCAGGGTCGCGCGCCCCGCTCAAAACTGCAAATACAAGCCAAAATGCCGCGCGATGTAGACCTGCCGCACGCCGAGCGTCTTCTCCGCGTCGTCGGGATCCGCTTTCGTCGCGCTGAAGAAGTTGCGCCATTGGCCGTACGTCAAGCCGAGGCGGAAAGTCTGGCCCAGCGCGTAGCTATAGCCCAGGCCGATGTCAGTCTCGGTGCCGAAATTGCGCGTCGCCTCGAGCGTCGTCAGGTAGAGAGCGTGGGCGTGGACGAGGATCCCGTGCTTGCCGCCGTCGCCGAACGTCAGCGGGATGAAGTGCGAGCGCACGCCGAAGATGAAGGACTTGTTGGTCTCGATGAAGGCTGCGGGGACGACGCTCGCGTCACCGGGCGTCTGGGTCGCCTGGTAGTAGCCGACGACAGGAGCGACGAAGGGAAACGTGGGCCAGAGGTACGCCGCAGTGAAGTACACCTCGCTGCGTTTCGCCATGGAGTCGAGCCCATCGGGCACCCAAGTCCGGTAGTCGAGTCCGACGTCAACGCTCTTAAAGACGAAGCCGAGGTCGACCTGCTGACCTTCGAGGTCGACGCCGCCGGACCCTTCATTGCGGTTCAAGAGCTCGCTTTTCGCGGTCTCGCGGTAGCGGCCCTGGACGATCCCGGCGAAGAGCCGAAGGGTGTAGGCGCTCTTGCCGCCTCCCGGCGCTTGCGCCATCGCCGCCGTCGACGAGAGCAACAGGGCGAAAGTGCCGAAAAAGCGCGCGGCGTGCATCATAGCCAGAACGTCCCCGTGAAGATCAGCGCATTGTAGGTGCTGTCGACGACGACCTTCTCGCGGAAGCCCTGACCGGCCTCGCGACGAGCCTTGTAGCGCTGGTAAAGGTAGGACGCGCCGAGATCGACGCGCACGAATTGCCACTGCAAGGCCGAGCTCAGCCCGGCCTCGGCCTCGTAACCGTTGTTCGGCAGCGTGAAGTTGAGCATATGGAGGTTGAGGTCGTAGGAGAAGGCGAGCCAGCGGCCCGAGCCCCAAATCTTCTGCCGCGCGCGCACGCCGAGAATGTGCGCGCGCACGTCGGACTTGGCGACCTCCGGACCGTCCGGATGCTCGAGGTCGATCTTGTTGTACTCGGCGTTGATGCCGATCACGGGCGCAATGATGCGCGCCATCGGCAGGACGTAGCCGAGTGCCAAGATTCCGATGGTGCGCTGCGTCCAGTACTCTGGCGCGGGGCGCTCGCGGCGTAGCTCGAGGAGGAGGAGCGCGTGGTGCGCGCCACCGCTCGAGCGGAAGAGCGTCGGGTAGCTCTCGACTTGATAACGCGCGCCGACGAGCTTCACGTCCTCCAGCGTCTTCGAGCGGCGGATCGAGCGGTTCTCTTGCTCGTCGCCGTAGGTACCGCGGATGACACCGTAGGAGTAGCGAGCGAGGTACTCGAAGCCCATGATTTTGGGGCCGACGAGCTTTTTGGGCTTGGCGCCGGCTTTGCCCGTGGCGCCCGGCGTGCCGCCGGTGTCGTTTAAGTCGTCGGCGCCGAACTCTTCGTCCGCGTCCTCGTTCTCTTCCTTCAGGGGCTGATTGCCGCTGTCCATGAGCGAGCGACACCCCGTCGCCAGCTGCAAGGCCAGGACGAGGGCGGCGGCACCGAGCCGCGACGACGGCAAAATCCGCGAGATCATAGAGATCATTTGCTCCCATGATAGCACGGGGGCGGCAGGGGCGCCTCTTTTCCTTTATAGATCAAAGCTTTAGCGACGACTTGCGCGCAGCGCCGGACGCCTCTACCTTAAGCTGCCCAAAAGGAGACCCCGGAATGAGCGAGACAGCGGCCCACGAGCGAATCAAGTCCGACGTCGAATCCAACACGGTGTGCCTGTTCATGAAGGGCACGCCCGATGCGCCGCAGTGCGGCTTCTCCGCGCAGGTGGTCCAAATCCTCGGAACTTACGGCGTGAAATATCATGCGGTCGACGTCCTCGCCGACTGGGACCTCCGCGAAGGCGTGAAGTCCTTCTCGAGCTGGCCGACGATCCCGCAGCTCTACGTGCACGGCAAGTTCGTCGGCGGCTGCGACATCACGAGCGAGCTGCACCGCAAGGGCAAGCTCGCCGACGTCCTGAAAGACGCGCCGAAAGCGCAGGGATAACTCCATGCCGATCGAACCCAGCGATTACACCAAGGTCGTGCACGCGGGGGCCGATCCCGAGCCGACCACCGGCGCGATCATGGCGCCGATCTACATGACCTCGACCTACGTGCAGTCCGAGCCGGGCGTGCACAAGGGCTACGATTATTCGCGCGCGGACAACCCGACGCGCGAGGCTTACGAGAAGGCGCTCGCCGCGCTGGAAGGCGCGAAGCACGGGCTCGCCTTCTCCTCCGGCCTCGCCGCCGAGCAGGCCGTCATCCAGATCCTCGATCCAGGCGCGCGCGTCGTGGTCTGCGACGACGTCTACGGCGGCACCGGCCGTCTTTTCCGCAAGCTCTTCGCGAAGTACAACCTCGAGTTCGTCTTCGTCGACATGCGCAACGAGAACGAGCTGCGCGAGGCGATGACTCCGAACACGAAGCTCGTGTGGGCCGAGACGCCGACGAATCCGATGATGAAAGTCATCGATCTGCGCAAGGTGAAGAAGCTGGCGTCGGCGTGCGCCGGCAAACCGCTGCTCGTCGTCGACAATACCTTCGCTTCGCCCTTGAACCAGCAGCCCCTGTCTTTGGGCGCCGACATCGTGGTGCATAGCACGACGAAGTACATCGGCGGACACTCGGACATGATCGGCGGCGCGCTCATGGTGAGCGACGAGGAGCTGTTCCAGCAGCTCAAGTTCGTGCAGTTCGCCGCGGGGGCCGTTCCGGCGCCGATGGAGTGCTTCCTCCTGCACAGGAGCATCAAGACGCTCGCCGTGCGCATGGAGCGCCACGAGAAGAACGCGCAAGCGGTGGCGGAGTTCCTCGCGGGCCACAAGAAGGTCGCGAAAGCGTACTATCCGGGGCTCAAGAGCGATCCCGGCCATGCGCTGGCGAAAGAGCAGATGCGCGGCTTCTCCGGCATGGTCAGCTTCGACCACGCCGGTAGCTATGAAGATGTCGTTCGCTTCCTGCAGGCGCTCAAGGTATTCGCTTTGGCAGAGAGCCTTGGGGGCGTCGAGTCCCTGGTGAATCATCCGGAGCGCATGACGCATGCGTCGGTGCCGCCGGATCTGCGCGTGAAGCTCGGCATCGGGCCGAAGCTGATCCGCCTGTCGTGCGGCATCGAGTCGACGGACGATCTGGTGAACGACTTGAAAAAGGCCTTCGAGGCTTGAATCTTGGGAGAAGACGATGAGACGAGTGCTCGTGACCCTAGCGACGGCGGCCGTAGCGACCCTGGCCCTGGCAGCGGCGAAGCCGACGAAGAATCCGCGCGAAGCCTATCCCGCCTCTTGGTGGGCGGAGATTCCGCGCGATCAAGCCGCGAGCTGGGAGATCCTGCCGCAGGACGCGGCCCCCGGCGAAGTCATCCTGTCGAAGCGCACCGAGCTCGGCATTTTCTCCAACTTCGCCGAGACGCCGATCGAGCTGGACGGCGAGCGCTATCCCAGCCTCGAGGGCTTCTGGCAAATGATGAAGTATCCGGAGACCGCCGACGACGCGCGCGCGGTGTACCCGGGCATCACCTGGCCGCACACGCGCGCCGCGGTGTCACAGATGTCGGGCTTCGACGCGAAGGCGGCCGGCGACGTCGGCAGCGCCAACATGCGCACGATGGGGATCAACTGGATCACGTACCGCGGCGAGCAGATGCCGTACCGCGTGATGGAGCGCGGCGCACATTATCAACTGATCGTGCGCGCGATGCGGGCGAAGCTCTTGCAGAACCCGGCCGTGAAGGACTTGCTCTTGAAGACCGGCGATCTGGTGCTGAAGCCGGACCACCGCCAGGAGGGCGAGGTGTCGCCAGCTTGGAAATATTTCGAGATCTGGACCGAGCTCAGGACCGAGCTTCAGGCTACAAGCCACTGAATTTATAGGATATTCATTCGCGCACGATTTTGCGGCTATAATCTCCCGAAAGACTCGCAAACTTTCTCAGTCTTATCTTTCGGGAGCGCTGCATGTCGTCCTGCGTCCGTATCGCATGGGGCCTCTTTGCCTTTGTCGCCACTTGGTCCGAAGGGGCCGCGGCACAGAGCAAGGTCGGCTACGACGAAGACATCAAGTCGGTCCTCTCGGGCAAATGCATGAGCTGCCACGGCAGCCAGGCTCCGAGCATGGGGACGTACTCCGAGGCGAAGAGCGCGGCTGCGTCCATCGCCTCCTCCATCAGCCGCTCGGCGAACCCGATGCCGAAGGGCGGGGCGAAGCTCGATGACGCGACGATCAGGCTCTTCACGGACTGGCAGGCGGCCGGACTTCCTGAGAAGCGCGCCGCGGCGACAGGACCGACTGGGAACACGGGACCGAGCGGGCCTGGAGGGCCGAGCGGGCCGACGGGCGTCACCGGCAAGACCGGACCGAGCGGACCGCCGAGCAACAACGGCGGCGGCGGCCGTCCGCCCACGCCGCGGCCGCCCGACTCGAAGCCCGGTGATCCGACGCCGCTCGTCCTGGACCTCGTGGGGAACGGCGACTTCCGCTTCAGCGCGAGCGCCGCGGTCTTCGACATCTGGGCGAACGGCAAGCCCGCGCGCCTGCGTTGGCCGGGCAAGGGGCTCGCCTTCCTGGTGCGGGATCTGAACGGCAATGGCCGGATCGACGACGGCCGTGAGCTGTTCGGCGACTCGACCCGGCTCGCGAACGGCGCGAAAGCCGCGGACGGCTTCGCCGCGTTGGCGGCGCTCGACGCGAATGGCGACGGCAAGGTCGACGCGCAGGATCCCGCGTTCGCCGCGCTCGGCCTCTGGATCGACCACGACGTCGACGGCGACTGCGAGCCAGGAGAGATGACGAGCTTGGCCGCGCACGGCGTCGTCACGCTGAACACGCAGTTCGAGCGCATCGCCGGCATGGGCGGCGCCCCCGAGGAGACCGATCGTCCGGCGCTCCTCCTCGGCACTTGGGAAAATCCGGCCGGCGAAGTGCGCATTCTCGCCGACGTCTACCTGGAGCTCTACTGATGAATAAGCGACTCGCCGCCGCGCTCGTGGCCTTTCCCGCGCTCTTCGCCTGCAAGCAGACGACCCAGGGCGACGCCTTCCAGATCAAAGGCCTTACGGCCGAAAAGACGTCGAAGGAAATCGACTACAAGTCCTTTTACGACACGAAGACGAAGGAGCTGGCGATCACGCACGTGATCGCGTTCGAAAGCTCCCACAAGACGGGCCGCGGCACGCCGGCCGGCAACGACCAAGGCACGGAAGCCGCCTATAAGCTCATCAAGTGGGTGAAGAACGAGGGCGTGGCCCAGCTCTTCCGCGCGCCGCCCGAGGTCGAATCGGACGAGTTCCCCGAGAACCAGAACGAGGTCCGCATCGGCGCGACCTACCGCTTCGTCGCCAAGATGAAGGCGGTGCCGCTCGACTTTCCCGGCCGGCCCGAGGGCGTGCCGGCGACGGCCGACGTCAAGCTGCGCATCGTGCTCGGCACCTCGCTCGCCGCGGCCTTCGACTCCGGCCCTTCGGCCGACCAGCGCGGCGGCGTGAGCCAGGAGAACGACGCCTGCGCGGAAGGCGAAGGCAGCAACTTCGACGGACGCGGCTACGCGATGCCGGCCGCCTTCTGCAACGAGCTGGCACGCGCGCTCGTCGAGGACGACCTGGTCAGCTACAACGGCCACATCTGGGTCAGCGAGTCCGAGATGCCGCGCAGCATAGGCGAGCCCGCCGAGGTCGGCGCCACGACGCTGAAGCTGGTGAAGAAGATGCAGGAGCTGCGCCGCGCCAACGGCTCCCGCGCCAAACAGTCCATCATCTACATGAACGCCTGCCACGCCGAGCGGATCGAGCAGAAGTTGATGGAAGGCCTCCTGGACCAGGGCGCGCCGGAGACGAGCCACCCGATCCTCCTTTCGCATCGCAACTACTCGAACTTCGGCTTTTTCGCCGAGCACGACGCGAACCTCATGATCGACGTCCTGAACGGGCAGCCGCTGGCGAAGGTGATGCTCGATCTGACGACGACGCTGAAGCCGCACGGCAACGAGACCAAAGACGAGGCGAAAAAGAAGCTCGGCGACTACGTCGTGAAGGCCGAGGCGAGCGGCGACCCGAATCAGGTCATCGTCGTCGCCTACGACCTCCAAGACGGCCGCTTGACCCCCGGAGCGCTCTGAGATGACGTGGAGCGTAGCGCTCGCGGCGGTCTTGCTCTCGGCCCAGGTCGAGGCGCAAAGAGAGCTTGCCGACGGCGCCGCGCTCGCCAAGGCGGGGAAGACCGCGGAGGCGATCGCCGCCAACGAGCGCGCCATGGCGCTCGACGAGGGCCTCCTGCCGGCGCGCTACGCGCTGGCGACGATGCAAACGGAAATCGGCCGCGAGCGGCAGGCGATTCACACGCTGTGCGAGCTCTTCGCTTACATTCGCAATGCGCGCGCTTACAAACGGCTCGAGATGCCGGCCGAAGAGATCGTGGCGCTCGCCGCCAAGGTCGAGCATGACCCGAGATTGGCGGCGCTCCGGGGCACGACGCGCTTCGAGTCCGTGCGCGCCTGCGCCGTCACCACCGTGGACGCCGCGGGCGGCATGATCGCAGCACTCGACGCCGCCACGGGGCCGCACGTCTGCGCGCCCGATCCGAGCACGGGCGAAGGCACCGAAGGGCGTTGCGCGACCAAGGCCGACGGCGGCTGCCCGATCGGCTTCGTCCGCGTGAAACGGGTCGCCGCGATCCTCGCCGCCGAATCATGCGAGTTCCAGATGCACGACCATGTCGAGATCTGAACGTCCGACGGACTTCGAGCCGACCCGCTTCGCCCCTTATCCCGAGCTCGTGATCGAGCCGGCGGCGGCGGTCGGCGAGTGGCGGCTGACGACACCGTGGGTAGAGCTCGAGATCGAGGCGAGCGCGGAGCTCGCACGGCGGCCGGAGCTCATGCTCGCGCAGCTCTTCGACTACGATCTCGGCTTCGCGCTGCCGCGCGAGGCGCACGATCCTTTGACCGCGTTCACCGAGATCCGTCGCGAGGCGCTCCTGGAGCAAGCGCGGCTCGCGCGCGCGGCCGACCCGGAGCGGTCTCTGGCGAGGCTCCTGGACCGAGCCGAGGCGGAGTCCGCGACGGCTTTCGCGCGCGTCGCGGCCTTGGCTCTCCGGCAATCTTGGCACGTCACCGTCGCGGCGCCGCCGGCGATCTTCCCCGCCGTGCGCCGTTTCCCGCAGCTCGCGCCGCTGCTGCGCGCCTATCTCGCGGACGAGGCGGGGCACGACGCGCTGATGGCGCAGAGTCTCGCGGCGCTCGGCGTCGACGCGCCGCGGACCTTGCGGCTATTGCCGGCGGCGCGACGACTGACGCAGCTGCTCGCGGCGTCCGCGCGCACGAATCCCCTCGCGCTCGCGTGCTTGATCGCCGGCTTCGAAGGGCAACCCTCGAGCGAGCATCGTTGCCTCTTCGCCGAGCGTCTCGCGCGCGGGCCGTTTCCGGCGGCGGCGCGCGGCGTGGCGACGCACGCGAAGATCAACGGCGCGCACCAGCACGCCGCGGTCGGAAAACACATGTCGCTGGCCATCGGCACGACGGTCGAGGCAGAACACATAGGCGAGGCGCGCCGGATGGCTCTGGCGCTGGAGGCCGCGAAGCGCGAGCTCGACGAGGAGCTCTATACGGAGTGCCGATGAAGGAGGACCCGCACCGCCCTGCCGGATAAGACGACGGCCCTCGTTTTCGACTTCACGGAAGCCGGCTCGCCGACCTACATTCGGGTCCTCGGACTGTGTGACTTCGCCTTTTCCCAGGCGAAGGGCGCGATACACGTCATTGGACTCATCGATCAAACGGGCGGACCGGCGGGCACCGTGACCGCATCCCCGTAAAGGCTTTCATGCTGCGACTAGCGTTATCGGTGCTCGGAATCTTCGCGAGCGCCACGCCGGCCGGCGCGTGGGCGAATCACGGACTCCTCACCATGGAGGCGTTCGCCGCGCTGCCGGCCGGGACTTTGCCGGCGACGGTGCGCGTGGAGGCATTGGACGCGTTTCTCGCCGTCGATCCCGAGGGGCTCGCGAAAGAGCTCGAGATCGTCGAGGAGGAGCTGCGGGTCACGGCGCACTACATTCCGGAGCG
Source organism: Pseudomonadota bacterium (assembly GCA_031416315.1). Lineage (GTDB taxonomy): Bacteria > Bdellovibrionota_B > Oligoflexia > Oligoflexales > CAIYRB01 > JANOTL01. Next base: position 67,646 of record JANOTL010000065.1, on the reverse strand, counting down.
GCCAAAGGCGTTGAAGCTCGATGCGAAGGCGCCGGATGCCGCGTCGCGGCGGGAGACCTTCCTGCGGGCGCTGCGGCTTCATCCTGGGGCGAAGCTGGCCTTGGCGATCCAGTCGTTGGAGAAGCCGGGAGCGCAATCAGGGGCGCGAGCCGCCTTGCTCCTCGACGCCGTCAGCCTGATCCCGCATTCGACCGTCATCGCGCGCCCGCAGTTTCTTGCCCTTACGCCCGGGGAGTCGGTGCAGACGGAGCTGGTCCTGGCTTCGGCGAGCGACGAGCCGGACTTCGGCCAAGACCTCGGCCTCTTCACCGACAACGGCACGGAGCACGGCAAGACCTACGGCTTCGGCACGCAGCCCTTCGGCAATCCGGCTTACGAGTTCTCCTCTGCCGCCCCCTTTCACATGGGTTTTCACCACGAGCGCCATATCCTCATGAAGGCGGCGCCTTTTCTCCAGCGCACGTTCAGCGAGCTGCGGCTCGCGCAATGTCTCGCGCTCGCCCGCTTCGCGCTCAAGTCGGGGCATCCTTACTGGGGCTTCCGATTCGCGGGCTGGGGCCTGCATTACGCTCAGGATTTGGCGCAGCCCTATCATGCGGCCGTCTTTCCAGGGCGCAGCACCCTCGCGTTGCTCTGGGTGAGCGTGCTCGACCTCATCGGCCGGCCGAAGGCGAAGGCGGAGGCCATCCAGATCGTCAACAACCGGCACCTGGCTTTGGAAAACTACGTCTATACCCACCTAGCGCCGTTGCTGGAAAAGCCGGAGGCCGAAGCTCGCAACGACTGGGCGGTCAGCGCCTTGCGCGATACGCGGGTCGACGCGAGCCTGCCGGGCTGGAAGGCGGGCTACGAACGCGAGGAGATCACGAAGCGCTCGTACGAGGCTGCCACCCGGATCGACGAGATCCTCCTACGCTACCTGCCGGCGCGGATCGTGGAGGACCCCGACTACATTTTCGGCGAGACCGAGCGCGCCGTCTCGATCGCGAAGGTGATCGCGGAGGGTCCCCCGGCCGCGGATCACGCCATGGCGGAGGCGACGGCGGCCACCCTGCGGCTCGTCGGCGCGCACACGCGGCAGTTCGTGAGAGCAGTGGTCCGCCCTTAGGAACCCCGAGCAGGGGGCTCGCCGCTTTGGCGCAGGTCGGTTAAACTCGAAGCTTCGACGAGCTAAAGGGAGACCGCATGCGCCACATCATGCAACGGGCTGGTTTCATCCTCGGGCTGCTCCTCGCGACCCCCGCGATCGCCGAGGGCGACATCTTGGACCGCGTGCCTCCGGGCTCGGCGCTCGGCGGCGGCCCCGATTCCATCGTCCTGCCGGGCACCGCGCCGGTCGAGCCGGACGCGGCCCGTCCCCAAGTCGTGAGGCGCCCGCACGCCGGCGTCAAACCGTCGAAAGCGGCGGTTTCGACCGACGCGGCGGAAGTGGAGGCGCCGCGTCGCGCGGCCAAGGTGAAAAAGTCGGTCGCCCGAAAGGCGGGACGCAAGGCGAAACTCTCGAGCAAGTCCTCGAAAGTTAAGAAGAAATCGAAGCGCCAGGCGGCCTCGACGCGCGTCAAGAAGAAGCGCCGCGCCGGCTGAGGTCGCTAGACAGCGTCGGCATCGCCCCGTACATTTCCCACTTCAAACAGGAGTGGAAACGTGACGAGCAGCGCGACGCCCGCGATCGACTACGAGCGCATCTACAGCTTTCGCTTCCAGGGCGTCGATCAGAGCGAGAAGGACCTCGTCTGGCGGCGGATCGCGCGTTGGATCCACGGCGCGATGGGCGCCCCGAAGTCGATCATCGACCCCGCCGCGGGCAGCCTGGAGTTCCTGAAGTTCGTGCCCTCCGCCGAGAAGTGGGGCGTCGACCTGATGCGACCGGACGCGCAGGCGCTCGCCGCCGCGCAAATCAAGTTCGTGCACGGCAACATCTTCGACGTCGAGCTGCCCGCCGGGCACTTCGACGGCGCCTTCATGTCGAACTTCCTGGAGCATCTGCACTCGCCCGAGCAGATCTTCGGCCTCTTCAAGAAGCTGCACGCCGCGATGCGTCCGGGCGGCACCATCGCGGTCATGGGGCCCAACTTCAAGTATTGCGCGAAGGAATACTTCGACTGCGCGGACCATCGCCTGATCCTGACCGAGGTTTCGGTCGCCGAGCTGCTCTACGCCGCCGGCTTCACGATCTCGCGGTCGATTCCGCGTTTCCTCCCCTACTCCTTCAGAAGTCGCTTCCCCAAGGCGGCTTGGTTGACGGATCTCTATCTGAACATGCCGTTCGTCTGGCCGCTCTTCGGCCGGCAGTTCTTGATGCTCGCGAAGAAGTGAGTCCCGCATGCGCTTTCTGATCACTGGCGGCGCCGGCTTCGTCGGCTCCTGCATCGCTCGCAGCTTGCGGAAGGCCCATCCGCAGGCGGAGATCGTCGCGTTCGACAACCTCCGCCGCCGCGGCTCGGAGATCAATGTCGCGCAGCACGCGAAGGACGGCATCACCTTCGTGCACGGCGACATCCGGGTGAAGGACGACCTCTTAGACCTGCCCGGCAACTTCGACGTCATGATCGAGGCCTCCGCGGAGCCGTCCGTGCACGCCGGCACGACCGGCTCGCCGGCCTACGTCCTGGACACCAACTTGGTCGGCACATTGAACTGCCTCGAGCTCGCGCGCCAGCGCGTCGGCAGCGTCGTGTTTCTGTCGACCTCACGCATCTACTCGATCGCGCCGATGCGAGAGATCCCGCTGCGCGAGACGGCCACCCGCTTCGAAATCGATGGAACGAAGCTCGCCGCGCTGCACGTTCCAGGCCTCTCCGAGCGGGGGATCGCCGAGGGCTTCCCGTCGCACCTCCCGCGCTCGATCTACGGCGCGACGAAGCTCGCTTCCGAGCTCTTCATCCAAGAGTACGTCGACGGTAAGAAGATCAAGGCAGTGGTCAACCGCTGCGGCGTCATCGCCGGCCCGGGCCAATTCGGCAAGGTGGATCAGGGCGTCTTCACCATGTGGGTCGCCAACCATTACTTCGGCAAGCCGCTCAAGTACATGGGCTTCGGCGGCCAGGGCAAGCAAGTGCGCGACCTCCTGCATCCGGACGACCTGTCGCGCCTCGTCGCCCAGCAGATCGGCGCGATGGACAAGGTCTCCGGCCAGGTCTTCAACGTCGGCGGCGGCCGCGCCGTCTCGACGTCTTTGGCGGAGCTGACGACGCTCTGCCGCGAGGTGGTCGGGCGCGAGGTCCCCGTGGCCTCGGACCCGGCGACCGCCGCCGTCGACATTCCCCTTTATATCAGCGACAACCAGCGGGTGGAGACGAGCCTCGGCTTCAAGCCGGAGAAGGACGTCGCCACGATCGTGCGCGAGATCCATGCTTGGATCAAAGGTAACGAAGCGCTCGTCCGTCCCATATTCGGATAAGGAAGCCACCATGAGCGTCGCCATCGTCACCGGCTCCTCGGGCCTCATCGGCAGCGAGACGGTCAAATTCCTTCACGGCAAGGGCCTCGACGTCGTCGGCATCGACAACGGCATGCGCAGCTACTTCTTCGGCGCCGACGGCTCCGTCGAGTGGAACACCAAAGAGCTGCAAACGAAGTTGGGCAGCCGCTTCACTCACCTCGCGCTCGACATCCGCAACCAAGAAGACATCTTCGCGGTCTTCAAGAAGTACGCGAAAGACGTGACGATGGTGGTCCACAATGCGGCGCAGCCCTCGCACGACTGGGCCGCGAAAGAGCCGTTCACCGACTTCACCGTCAACGCCAACGGCACCCTCGTCTTGCTGGAGGCGACGCGCCAGTTCACGCCGGACGCGACCTTCATCTTCACGTCGACCAACAAGGTGTACGGCGACTCGCCGAACTTCCTGCCCTTGGTGGAAAACGAGAAACGCTGGGAGCTGGACAAAAGCCATCCCTGGGCCAAGCACGGCATCGACGAGACCATGTCGATCGACCGCTGCAAGCACTCGCTCTTCGGGGCCTCGAAGGTCGCCGCCGACGTGATGACGCAAGAATACGGCCGCTATTTCGGCATGAAGACCGGGACCTTCCGCGGCGGCTGCCTCACCGGCCCCTCGCACTCCGGCGCCGAGCTGCACGGCTTCCTCGCGTACCTGGTCAAGTGCGCGATCACGGGCAAGCAGTACACGATCTTCGGCTACAAGGGGAAGCAGGTCCGAGACAACATCCATTCGAACGACCTCGTCAGCGCTTTCTGGGCCTTCCACGAGGCGCCGAAGCCGGGCGCGGTCTACAACATGGGCGGTTCGCGCCACTCGAACTGCTCGATCCTCGAGGCGATCGACACGATCGAGGAGCTCTCGGGCAAGCGGGTCAACTTCACGCTCTCCGACCAGGCCCGCATCGGCGACCACATTTGGTGGATCAGCGACGTCCGCGCTTTCGAGGGTGACTTCCCGAAGTGGAAGTACCAGTACGATCAGCGCGCGATTCTGAAAGAAATCGTCGACGCGGCCTCGGACCGCTTCGGATGAAGCTCTCGATCGTCATTCCCGCCTACAACGAGGAAGGCTGCATCGAGGGCACCGTGCGAGCGCTCCAGACGAAGCTCGTGGCGGAGTCGATCGAGCACGAGATCCTGGTCGTCAACGACCGGTCGAAGGACGGCACGGAGGCTTTGCTGAAGAAGCTCACCGCCGAGCTTTCGACCCTACTCTACGTGACCAACACGGGTCGTAACGGCTTCGGCAACGCCGTGCGCTTCGGCCTCGACCGCTACACCGGCGACGCCGTCGCGATCTACATGGCGGATGCCTCGGATCGGCCCGAGGATCTGGTGACGTTTTACCGGACTTTGGAGGCCAAGGGCGTGGACTGCGTCTTCGGCACGCGCTGGACGGCACCGGGCAAGGTTTACGACTACCCGCCGTTCAAGCTGGTCTTGAACCGCTTCTTCAACGCGATGGTGCAGGTGATCTTCGGCCTGCGCTACAACGACGTCACCAACGCGTTCAAGCTCTACCGCCGAGCCGTGATCGACGGCACGCGCCCGCACATGAGCCATCACTTCAATCTCACGGTCGAGATCCCGCTCAAGGCCATCGTGCGCGGCTACACGTTCGCCGTGATCCCGAACGAATGGATCAACCGGAAGACGGGCGAGTCGAAGCTGAAGGTGAAGGAGATGGGCTCGCGCTACCTCTTCATCTTGTTCTACTGCCTGATCGAGAAGTGGCTCAGCCGCGGCGACTATCACCGGAAGAATCAGCAGGGGCAGCCGGCGCAGCCCGGCTCACGGGCGCCGGCCTGAGAAGAAGGTCTCGTAGTCCTCGTCGGAGTTGAAGAAGTCGACGAGCGCGAAGGCACGGCGCGGCAACGCGTCGCCGACGGGGGCGACGTCGTCTTCCCAAGCCGTGCCGTCGAGCTCTTCTTGAGCGCCGGCGCTGCGGCGTTGGCTGACGATCGCGGTGCCGCCGTGGAAGTACGTGCGCGTCTCGTCCCAACGCTCGACGGCGGGCTGCGCATCGGACTCGTAGCAGGACTCGAGCGTCACGGCGTGAATGAGCTCGCCGTCGAGGGTGAAGTAGTAGGTCTCGTCGAAGCTGCAGTGCGAGCCGTCGTCGTAGGAGTTGCGCAGGATGCGCGGCCTTTCGCCTCGGACGGAGAGCTCGATCTTGCCCGACCGGGCCGAGCAGGAGGGACAGTCGTACTCCTTCTCCATGACCTCGAGGTCCTCGGCACCGTCGATGACGCCGACCTCGAGGTCGATGGCGCCGATCCGGTCGACGGGATCGCCGGCCGCCTCGGTCGCGAGCTCCGACGGCGTGACGCGCGGCTTCGCCGGGCCGACGCGCGGGCCGTAGACGACCCACACCGCGCCGGCGCCGGCAGCGATGGCGAGCGCCGCGACGGCGACGAGGAGGGAGAGCGGGAGAGTGCGCCGGATCTGGGTCATGGGCGGCTCCGGACTTCGAGGCGACGGCTGGCGACCAGCCCGAGGCCGTCGGCGACGGCGATCTCGTGCTCGCCGGGAGTCGGCGTCCAAAAGACGCGCTCCGAAGGCGGGAAGCGACCGAGGAAAGCGCCGTCGACGAACCAGCTGAGAGACTGCGCGAGAGAGTCCGTCTCCGCCTCGAGCGGGATCTCCTGCCGGTCGGGCGAGAGGCCGGGGATCAAGATCACCGCATGGCCCGCGCGCGGCGAGCTGATGGCGAGTCGAGCTTTGGCGTCCCCTTGCGTCGCAAGGCAAGCGGGATGCAGCGCCGGGGGCTCGGGGAGGAGGCGATGTACCTCGCTCAGATAGCGTTTCACGCTGGTGGGCCACACCATGAAGCGGCGGCGCTCGGTCACGAACGGGACGCCCTTCGCCTCGACGCAGGAAGGGCCGGTCGCGAGGCCGGTGCGGACGTCGACTGCAAGCTCAACGTGAAAAGGGCAGACGGTCGTCGGGACGGCACTTCTCAAAGCCATCGCGGGCACGGCGTGCCGGCAGCCCGGGCCGGGGATGTGGCCGGAGTAAGCGCAGACGCTCACTTCGGCGAGATCGTCGGGCCGGAAGTCGAGGACCAGCCGATCTTCCGGGGTCTCGAGGCCCTCGAGGACATCGAAAAGCAAGGGCGCGGCGAGGTCGGCGCCGACGAGGGCGAAGCTTGCGGCGTGGTCGACGTTGCCGAACCAGACCGCAGCGGTGTACCGGTGACCGGCGCCGATGGCCCAGGCGTCGCGATGACCGAAGCTCGTGCCGGTCTTCCAGAAGACGTTGCGCGGCAAGCGGGCGAAGTCGCGGCGCCGCGGAAAATCCGGGCGATCGCGCAGGCGAAGCGCGCGGCGGGTCAGCCAAGCGGCGCCGGGAGCGAACAGCGGGAGATCCGGGGCGAAGACCTCCGGGCTCGGGCCGGCGCCGGCCCCAGCGGGCTCCGCGAATGCGAGCGGCCGATACGCGCCATCCCGCGCGAGGGCGGCGTACAAGCCGGCGAGCTCGAGCGCGTTCATCTCCAAGCCGCCGACGGCAGAGGATAGGCCGAGCTTACCGGGCATCGCCGCGAGGCGCGTCGCGCCGGCGCTCACCAGCATGCCGACGAAACGCTCGATCCCTAGGCGCTCTAGAAGCGTGACGAACGGCACGTTCAGCGACTGCGACAGCGCGCGCTCCAGATCGACCAGCCCGGCGTAGCGCCCGTCGTAGTTTTTTGGACCGTAGCCGCCGTAGCTGCGCGGCACGTCCTCCACGAGTTGCTCCGGCAAAGCGATGCCGCGGTCGATCGCCGCTGCGTAAAGAAACGGCTTCAAGGCCGAGCCCGGCGAGCGCGGCACCGCGAACGCCGGATACTGCGCGCCGCTCTCCGTCGCGAAGAAGTCGAAGCCGCCGACGAGCCCGCGGACGAGGCCCGTCTCGTGCTCGACGACCACGACGCCGACGTCCTTCACGCCCTGGTTTTTCGTGGCGCGCTCGACGGCACGCACCAAATTTTCGACGAGCTTCTGCACGCCGCCGTCGAGGGAGGTGGGAGAGTCCGCGGCGCCGCGCGCCTTCAGCCAGAAAGCCGCATGTGGGGCCTGATGGGGAAAAGGCCGCAAACGGAGGGGCGGCGGCGTGTCGCGAACGACGGCGAGGCCTAAGCGCCCGGCGATGCGGTCGCGGGCGAAGGCGAGGCGCGCGGCGTTTTTCGGCGCCGGGTAGCGGTCGTTCGGGTCCTGAGGGACGGCGAGTAGGGTCGCGATCTCCAGCGCCGTGAGCGCGGCTGCGCCATGGCCGAAGTAGGCGTAAGCGGCAGCTTCGACGCCTTCGAGGTTCCTGCCGAAGGGGAGGAAGGTCAGGTAGGCGTCGAGGACCTCGGTCTTCGACAGGCGGAGCGTGAGCTGGACGGCGCGTGCGATCTCGATCACCTTGCTACGGAGCGTGCGCGGGCGGGGCTCGAGGATGCGGGCGAGCTGCATCGTGATCGTCGAGCCGCCGGAGACGCGGCGGCCGCGCAGGACGTTTTTGGCGAAGGCGCGGCCGAGGGCGATCGGGTCGAAGCCGGGGTGCCAACGGAAGCGCTTGTCCTCGAGGCGGAGCAGGGCCTCGACGTATTTGGGGGCGACGTCGCCGGGGCGGGGGGCGATGCGGGCTTTCTCATCCGGAGAAAGGAAGACGTAGAAAGGGGTGCCGTCGCGGTAGCGGAGGACGGGAGATGCTGGGGTGGTGAGGCGTGTCGGGAGAGGGACTAGGTGCGCGGCGGCGAGCACGAAGGCGGCGAGGGCCAGAAAGCACAGGAAGAGGGTTTTTTTAGGGGAGCCCATGGAGGCAGGGTGCCATAGATAGGGGACGCGCTTCGACCCCTAAACGACGATTCTCACCCGCAACGCCCTCAACCCCTGCGCCCCCTGCAGATCTTCCAACGTCAGCTCCTGCGCCGGCCCCGCCAAGAGCCCGCGACTCGTCAGATACTCGACGTAGCCGACGTATTCCGCGCGCTCTTTGTCCTGCGAGTACACGATCGCGATCTGATCGGGCTGCGTCAGCCGCTCACCAGTGCCCTGGACGGTCGCCTTGTCGAGGCGCTTCTTCAGGATCTCGTACCGGATATTGTAGGCGCCCTCGACGGCGAAGCGCTTCTCGTCGTAGTCGAAGGCGATCGTCATCGGGCTTTCCTGGGTCAAGACGAGATGGCAGGTCTCGAGCGGGACGGCGAGCTCGGGGCGAATGCGGGCGTTCTCGCGCGCACATTTCGCGAGCAGCTCCAGCTGCCATATGCGCAGATCCCGGACGTGGAGCCGGTCGAATGGGCGACCGTCGGAGAGGCTCGCGCCGACGTAGAGCTCGTGCTCGACGCCGTCGGTGACGCTGCGCTCGAAATAGTGCGGGTAGATCGCCTGCGCTTCCTGCTGCGCCTGGTCAAGGACGGCGGCGAGCGCGGCGTTCAGCCGCCGCACGGATTCGTCGAAACGGGCACGGGCACGGTAGACGCCGCGGGCGTTGCCGTCGACGGCGCTGCGGTAAGTTGCGAGCACACCCGCGAGCGCGGGGTCGAGCGCCGCGAGATGCGCGAGCGCGGGCTCGACGTCGTGGTCCAGGAACAAGTGGATCGCGAGCTCGTCTCCGGCCGGCAAGCCGCCTTCAAGGCGACGGCGCGCCTCCGAGACGCGCAGCGAGAGCATCCCAAGAATCGGCATCCTGCGCCGCGCGGCAGCGGCGTCGAGAGCGTCGCCGGCAAGACGTAGCTGCTCGTCGAGGTCCTCGCGGATCGCGGCGTTGCGGCGTGACGAAGAGCCGCGGATGTCGGAGCCGGCGAAAAGCGGGAAAACGTCCTTGAAGACGATGGCCTCCATCCCGCGCACGCTGCGGCTCTCCGTCTGGCTTTCGACGAGGCGCAGCGCGGCGTCGCGGAAGCGCCACTCGACGGCGGGATGGATGGCGGTGCATTGCCTCTTGATCACCGTGTCGACGGCGTCGGTCAGCTCGTCGAGGCCGCGGCGCACGGCGATGGCAATCAGCGGGAGGACGTCGCGGAGGACGGACGCCTCGACCTCGGACAGGTCGAGCTTATCTGTCGACGAGAGCTCGAGGAAACCAAGCGGCGAGTCCATGTACACCAAAGGCGCGACGATCGCGCCGCCGACTTTGCGCGTCCGAAGCGAGTCGTCGAGGCAGCAGCCTTCGCTGAGGCAGGCCTGGACGTCGCGCAGGACGGTGACTCGGCCGGAGCGAAGGACGGGGCCGTAGGCGGAGCGCTGGACCGCGGCCAGGTCGCCGGCTTCCTGGCGGGGGATGAATTGGCGCTCGTCGCCGTCGCTGCTGATGCGGAGGACGCCGCCTTCGTGCAGCGCGACGAGGCCGAGCGTGAGCCCCTTGCGGCCCAGAAGCACGCAGAGGCGCTCTTCGATGGCGCGGATTTTCTTCACCGAGGTGATCGACTCGCGCTCGATCAGGAGCTGCTTGACGTCGGCGAGCACCTCGGAGCGGGTCACGTCGGTGGCCCGCATGAAGGCGAAACCCGTGAAAGAATAGAACTCGGGGGGCAATAGCTCCTGCCAGAGCGCGAGGTCGAAAGGCGAGGCAGTCAGGCGCGCCTTCTCGGCGTCGCCGAGGACCGGGGCCTTGGGGTCGACCTTCAAGCGTGCGTGCGTCGGATCGATCTGGAGATCGAAATAGCGGGCCATGCGGGTCGCGGGGTCGTCCATCTCGAAGATGAGCCGCAGCATCGGCGGCGGCAGGGCCATCCCGAAAAGGCGCCGGGCGATGACGAAGTACGCGCCGAGCGCGCGGCCACGGTCGCGCTCCTCGAGCGAGAAGCGGGGGCGCGCGATGATTCGGCCGTCTTCGGAGACGGTCCATGACGCCATGCGCGGCGTCGTGTAGAAGGCGCGGTAGTTATAAGGGATGATGGCGCAAGCCAGCTCCGACTCGCGCCGGCCGGTCGCGAAGATCGCCGCCATCAACGCGTCGACGAAGGCGCGATGCTTCTGGACCAATGCGACGCCTTCGTCGTGGTCCTTCGGGCCGAAGAGCTCGGGACGGCGCTCGGCGTCGCGGAGGATCTCCTTGGCTTGGGCCGCGAGCCAAGGGTTATCGCCGGCGGCGAGCCCCTGCCAGTGCTCGAGGAGCGGCGTCAGGTCGAGATAGGTGCGAAACGGGAAAGCGCCGTTACCTGGGGACGGCGGCGCGACGCTCAGCTTCTTGGCGGCATGGTCACTCATGCTTCGTTGTCGGCTGTCTGGAGGCCGGCTTGAGGCGGGTTCCTGGCTATCCTCTCAACATGAAGGCGTTAGACAGCGACATTTTGCGATGGACCGAGCTCGCCGAGGCCGCTTGGCTGGCAGCCGGGCGCTGCCGCGTGGCGCGCTTGCGGACTCGGGATCCTGGTCGGCAAGGTCTACTTGGTGAGAAATGGTTGCGCTCGCGTGCGCAAATCAGCCGATTGTGTCGCCGTTCAGGTGCGCCTAAACTCAGGACCATGAGCGCACACGTATACGTGGTCGACGACGATGCGGAGCTCCGCTCGGTCGTGGCCGAATATTTGGCCGGAGACGATCTGCCGGCGACCGTGTTCGCGTCGGCGGAGGACTTTTTCGCGGCCGCTTTGGAGCCGGGTCCCGGGTGCTTACTCACTGACATCCGCATGCCCGGGATGGGCGGGCTCGAGTTACAGCGTCGTCTGGCGGCGGTGGACCACCCGCTCGCGGTCGTGGTGATGTCGGCCTTCGTCGACGTCGCGACGGCGGTGGCCGTGGTGAAGAACGGCGCTTACGACGTCTTCGAGAAGGGACGGCCCCTGCCCGAGCTCGTCGAAATGGTGCGGGCCGCGGTCGAGTGCAGCATCAAAGATTGGCGCGAGAAGCAGGACTCGAGCGAAGTGACGCGGCGCTTCGACCGTTTGACGCCGCGCGAGAGCGAGGTGCTGGAGCGCATCGTCTCTGGCAAGCCGAACAAGGTCATCGCGACGGATCTGGCGATCAGCATCCGGACGGTGGAGATCCACCGCGCGCGGGTGATGCGGAAGCTCGGGGCGGAGTCGATCGCCGACCTGGTGCGGATGGCCTTGGAGCGATAGCGGCGCGACGCTTCAGTGCGCGTCCTTCTTCGGCTTTTTCGCGGCGCCCGCGTCGGCCTTCGCTTCCGCGGCTTGTGCGGCGGGCTTCGCGACGTCTTGGACGGCTTTCTCTTTCGCCGCCAGCTCCTTCACGGCGGCGCCTTCATCTGCCTTGGCCTTGGCTTTGGCCTCAGCCTCGGCCTCGGCTTTGCCGTCCTTCGCGGCCTCCTGCACGGGTTTGGCTTCGGCCTGCGCGAGCTTCGTCTCACCCTCGTCCTTTGCGCCTTGCCCCTCTTCGCCGCGCGCGAGGAGCTTGAGCTCACGGAGCTCCTTCACCTTGAGCGCGAGGACCTGGCGCTGCGCGACGCGCTCGGCGCGGCGGGTGCCGATGCCGTCTTTCAGGCCTTGGATCTTTTTTTCGAGCGCGTCGAAGCCGGCGCCGGCCGCTGCGATCTTCGCCTCGTCGCGGGGCATCTCGCGCTCCACGGAGCGCAGCGTCTGACGTAGCGCATTCATCTCGTCGTGCGCGCTTTTCAGCTCGGTGCGCGCGACTGCGATGCCTACGACCCGCGGCTCGAGGTCCTTACGGGCGGCGGCGACCTCCGCTTTCTTCAGCTTGATCTGCTCGGCGAGGGTGAGGTCGATCACGACCGTGGACGCGTTCGGCGCGACGTCCGCCGCCGCGGGCGGCAGCTCGGCGACGGGCGCGTCGGCGACGACCGATGTCTCGCTGCGGGGCTCGGTCTCGAGGCCTTCGGCTTCCTGCAGCAGCTCCGCATCGGCCAAAGCCTCGGCTGCTTCAAGCGTCGCCTGCGCGTCGGTCGAGAGGATCGGGTCGGACGGCGGGGTCTCGACGCCTCGGTCGTTGCGCGCGACGGCCGCGAGCTCGAAGTCGGAGCCGATCGCTAGCTTCACCTGCTCGACGTCGATCCTGACGACGGCGACAGCGACGGCGACGGCGACGGCCTCGGCCGGAGCTTCGGGCAAAGTCTCGGCGGAGACGAAGGGATCGACGTCCTTGGCCACGAGCTCGCCGGTTCTCACGTCGACGTAGGCGACGGGCTCGGTCGCGCCGACCGGGATCACGGCGAGCGCATAGTCGGTGTGGTCGGGGTTGCCGTTGGCGTTGATGGCGACCTCGAGCTTGGTCGAGGTCGAGTCCGAGGCCGGCGCCTCGGTTTTCACGAGCTCCGGCGTCTCTGCCAGCGTCGTGACGGTGATCTTCTCGACGATCTCGACGTTCGTGCCCATGGTGAGCAGGATGGTGTATTCGGTGTCGGGCTCCATCGTGACGCTCTGGAGCTCGAAGGCGGGAACCTTGGCGATCGGGGTGACGGCGGCGACGGCGGCGGCGACCACGCTGGAGTTCACCGCGGTCGAGGCGTCGGCGGCGGGCGTCGTCGAGCGAACCTCGGCATAGAGGACCAGGGACGAGACGTTGGGCTCGCTTTTGATTTCGGACTTCGCGCTGGCCTTCGCGTCGGCTTTGGCCTCGGGTTTCGCTTCGGCCTGGGCCTCGGTAGGCTTAACGGTCGTCGGACCGGCCGGCGTGCTGACGACCTCGATCTTGCCGGCCGAGACGTTGAGCACGGTACCGCCGGGCGTCACGACCTCGCGCTTCGGTGGCGTCGCGATCTCATCGTCCGCCCGGACCGCGGCCGTCTCCAGCTTCACGTTCTTTAGCGATTCCGTCGTGCTCGCCACGAGGGTCGACGTCGGCGCGATGGCGGGCTCGATGGCCTTGACGGTCGGCGCCGCGGCGACAGTGCGATGATCGGAGTGGTCGACCCGCGGCTTGCGCGTACCGGTGCAGCTCAATTGCAGCGCCAAGAAAATCGCTAGGGTCACGTGACTACGCATGAAATCGCCTCCGGAGGTCGCGGGAGCTCTGAATCCTGTTGACTCAGGAATCGGCGGAAGACTTGGTCGACTTGATAGGGAATTCAATTAATTCAGTAATATCAGATAGATATTTCGGTCGAGGCGCCGGCGAGGATCATCTTTCTCCGGCTGCTTGCCGATGCCTAAGCATGCGTTTTCCCGTCCGCATTCTCGCCCTGACCCAGCTCGTCGCGCTCGCGCTCGCCGTCGCGGTGAGCTTCGTCGTGATCGGACCGCCCGTCTTCTCGCGGTCGGCCGCGCCCGACTTGGAGCACGTCGCCCAGGTGTACGCGCATGCGCTGGAGGCGCGCGCCTTGCGGCTCCTCGCCGACCTCGGATCGGTGCGGAACGACGCGACCTTGGCGTCGGCGGTCGAGACCTTGGACGGCGAAGCCATTGCGAGCGCAATGCGGACTCTGTGCGGAGCACGGAAGCTCAGCCGCTGTGAGGCCTACGACGACGGCGGCGCGCCGCTCGCGAGCCTTTCCCCTGAGCCTTCGACCGGCATCGGTGAAGCCGAGCGTCTGGCCTCGGGAACGCCTCGAGTCGAGGTCGTCACGAGCGCGGAGGGCGTGCCGGAGCTGCGGGTCGTGGGCGTGCTCGGCGACGTCGCCAGCCGTTACGGCTACCTCCGGTTGGGAACGCCGTTGGACGATGCGTTCGCGGCCGAGGTCGCGCGGCTCACGGGCCACGACTTCGTCCTTCGCGACAAGACGCGGGTCCTGGCGGTCTCGTCGACAAACGTGCGCACGATCGGGCCTCAGGAAAGCCTCGAGGCGCTGGACGCGAAGCTCGATCGAGAGCTGGTGACCGCGCCGCAGGGCCTCATCGCGCAGGTGCTGCAAACGGCGGAGCCGCCTCGGGATTGGCGCCGGGTCGCGGCATCGATTCTCCTCGTTTACGCCGTGATCTCGTTGCTCGCCGCGCTCGTCGTCGTACGACGCTTCGTGCGGCGGACGGCGACTCTGGAGCACGACCTCGACACGCGACGCGCCGAGGTCACGCGCGTCACCGCGGAAGCCGCGACTGCGCAGAAAGACCGGCAAGAGCTGGAGGCGCGGCTCGAGCGGCTGTCGGAGCTCCTGGCGATCGAAGACGGAGCCTTCGCGCTCTTCGTCAAGAAAGTCTCGTCTTTGGCCGCGGAGTGCCAGGAGTCTTTGAGCCCGAGCTCCGGCTCGCATCAGCTCCTTCCGGGGCGCGAAGACGTCGTCGCCGTGTTGCGGCATTTGCACACGGTGAAAAGCCATGCGCGACTCCTCGGGCTCGGCCGTACGGTGCGCGTCGCACGGGAAGCGGAAGAGCTGGCCTCGCGGCTCCTTCGGGAAGGTGTGCGGCGGCCGGAGGAAGCGCGGACCTTGCAGGACTACGTGCGCTTCGTCGTCAACGAAGTCGAGAGCTACGCGTCTTTGCGCGCGAAGTTCCTCGGCGACGTCCGCGAGACGGTGAGCGGCACGCAGGCCGCGCACACGCAGTGGCTGAAGTCTTTGTTGGCGCGGCTCTTCTCCGAGCTCAACTCGGGGGAGGTCCACCTGGCGCGGCTCTCCGATCTGCACGGTGAATATCGCCTGGCCGTCGCCTGCGTCGGCAAGGAGGATCTAACGCTCTACGTCGAGCGCTTCGACCGAATGATGCAGGATCTGGCACAACGCCACGGGAAGCTGCTCGAGCCTTTGGCGCTGAGCGGCAATGCGCGCTTTTTCGACCTGGCGGCGATGGAAGCCTTGAGCGACATCCTGATCCATTGCCTGCGCAATGCCCTGGACCACGGCATCGAGGCGCCGGCGAAGCGGAGGGCCGGCGGCAAGGGGGCCGCGGGACGGATCGTCATCGAGAGCCGGATGATCGACCGCATGGCGAGCGTCACGATCAGAGACGACGGGCGCGGCTTGGACCGCAAGGCGCTCGAGGAGAAGCTCGTGAAGAAGGGCGCGGCGACGGCGGCGGAGCTTGCGGCGCTCGACGACCTCGGCGTCTTCGACCGGCTTTTCGCGCCGGGCGTCACGACGGCGGAGAGCGTCACCGAGCTCTCCGGCCGCGGCGTCGGCCTGGACGTCGTGCGCGATATCGCCCGCAAGCTGGGCGGCGACGCGCGTATCCTCGGCGCGCCAGGGCAAGGCAGCGCGGTGGAGGTCTTTTTCCCGGTAAAAGGGGTCGACGCGAGCTCGCGGGTGACGATCTTCAGCTTGGAGTGCGAGCTCCGCGCGGTGAAGGCCGAGCATGCCGGGATCCACGGCGTCGAGTTCGTCATCCGGGGCACGGGCTTCGCCGCCGCCGACCGCATGGTGTTCGCGCATGGCTTACGCCAGCTCGTTCGCACGGCCGTCGCCTCGACGACGCGACCGGCGACGATCGAGCTGACCGTCGCGACGGCGCCGTCCGCCGCGATCGAAGTCCGCATCGGCGTCTCGGCGCCCGACGAGGGCACGTACGCGGAAACGGTGATCCAGCAAGTCGACGACCTCGCGCTCGCGATGCTGGAAGGGGGAATCTACGCAGAGGTCGAGCGGGAGTCGCAAGACATCGTCATGTCGCTGCCGGCGGCCAGCGCCGAGCACTTGGCGACGATCGAGCTGGAGGCGATCCTGGTGACGCCGGCGGCCGAGGACATCCAGGCGAAGCTCGCGCGGATCGCGCCCGCGCATCTCGGCGCGATTCCCTTGCACGTCCGGACGAGCTTGCCCGCGGCCGGCGAGACCTCGAGCGCGACCGCGACGATCCTGGTCATCGACGAGCATGCGTTAGCGGGAATGAGCGCCGCCTCGCTCGGCGAAGCTCTCGGAGATCGACGCTGCGTCGTGATCGTGCAGTGCGCGGAGATCGCGGGCTTGGCGACGGGGCAATGGCCGATGTTCGAAACGGAGCCTTTGCTGGTGGACGGGGCCGTGGACGAGTCGGCGGTGGCGCATGTCTTGGAGGCCAGCTTGGCTTTGGCTTATCGGCGGGTGATGGAGATGAGGGTGGTGGCGCCTGGGTTGCGGGTGGCGTGAAAGGGTCGGTCGCTAGGGCTTGGTGCCAAGCCCCATGCTCGCCACTCTCGGGATTCTCTCGACCATGTCAGAGCCCTCATCTTCCCATTGTCACGGGATCTATCGTCTCGAGATAGCGGCCCGCGTCGTCGTAGATGGCAATAGCCGATCGGGCGTCGTAATAGGCAAAAACGCGGCCGTCTGCCGCAGCATAAATGTTGTGCAGGCCTTCCAGCTCGTGCTGCGCGATCACCCCGTCCGCGTTCGCGAAGGTCAACATCGGCATTTCGACCTCGACGGATCCGTTGCTCACGGTCGTCGTGCCGAGAGACACAAGATTGCCGGCGGTGCAGAGGTTTTTCCGCGCTGCGTACGAGATGTTGAGCAGGTCGTTGCCGAGCGTGGCGCGCAGTTCCTGAAGGCGTGCTTCGGAGAGGTACGAGTGCGTCAGTCCCGTGCGCGCCGCGTAGTATGCAGGTCGCAACGTACCGGTGTAGTAGGCCCCCTCGCAGCCTGCGGGCCTTCGCAGGTGAATTGTCGCCGAGAGCAGTGTCCCGTCGAGCGCGCGGTCTTCCTCGGCGATCTCGCGCTGGACCGTCGAGAAATCGAAATAGTACCGGACTTGGAAACCGCTCTCCCTCACTTCGATCGCAACTCGATCGCCGACCGGATTCGGCGCCAGCGCATCGGTCGTCAGCGTCTTCAGCCGCTCGTCGCCGCGCGCGAACAGGATCTCGCCCGTTCCGGGCAGCGGCAAGATCGTTGCAGGCCGCCAGATCGCGACGTGCTCTCCGTTGCAGGCCCAAACCGTATTTTCGGTGAAACGGAGACTCGCTAAAACGGGCGTGCCCTCGGCGATGGTGAAAAGCCGCTGGTCGCGGACCTCGTAGGCACATTCTGTCGCCGCGGTCGCGTGCGGAGAGACCACCAGGATCATCAGGAGGAGCATTGACAGAGACGGTGCAAGTCGCACGGGGACCTCGTTTGCGAGTGGTGCTCGGTCTACCCGCTTGGTACTTCCAGACGGCTCGAAGGGTATATTTCGGCCATTTCGTTCAGCAAACAACAGATTTTTGAACGCGCCCAAAATGAAGCCGAGGCTAAGCCGAGGCGACGGCGTGATAAAATGAGCAGATTCCCTTCCTTGGAGATTTGCCGATGCGCCCGCTGCGTCTTCTCGTCGCGCTCTTCTTCCTGCTCCAGACCGGCTGCGCGACCTTCGTCAAAGATCCGGGCCTCGCGCGGGAGCGGTTTCCTCTGACGCTCGGGGTCCCGGGCGCGCTTTACCATCCGGGGCGAGCGGTAGGCTTGGTGGCGAACGTCGACGTCCCGACCAAAGGAAGCGAGACCGTCGTCAGCGGGGGCCGCGGCGAAGGCGCCTTCAGCGTCTCCGGCAACGAGAACGTGTTCGAGCTACGCAAGGTCGGTACGCGCGAGTACTCCGGGCGGGCTTCGATCCTCCACTTTCCCTCGAAAAATTCCTTCTTCTTTTGGGGAGTGACGTCACGGTACGGCGAAGCGCGCGCCGGCTACGCGGAGCACACGGTCAATTTCGCGTTGGCCGAGCCCGAGACGACGACCGTCGAATGGGCCGATCGCTTCGCCACGGCCGGGGGCACCATCGGCACCTCGGTCATCACCGAGCGCGACAAGCAGATTTTCACATCCGTCTTCGGCCTCTCCGGCGAAAGGCAGGTGTACAGCCGCCGCACCTTCTACAACGACGGCTCGCGCGGCGACGTCGACCCGGAGCAAAGAGCGAAGACCCTGGCGGCTTACGACGATGTCCGCGGCAGGCAGTTGAAGTTCAGTTACTTCTTTTTGACCGGGTTCAGCTTTTAAATCATGACTACTGCCCCGCAAACTCCTTCCAAGGCCCCTTCACATTCGTCTTCCCGCCATTCTCCCGCGCCCAAATCCGCGGGTCGTACATCGCCTCCGCCTCCACCGGCGGGATGGCGAAGCGGCCGCTGACGACGGCGCGCGAGGCGTAGTAGACCTTGCGGGTCTCGTGGCCGCTGAGCGCGCCGAAGAGCTCCATGCGGTCGTCGCGGATGTTCATGTAGGCGAGCTCCCAGAGGCTCGCCTGGTCGACGAAGGCGGCAGCGGTGCCGCGCCCCAATCGGGGATTCTCGATCTCCCAGGCGGCAGGGAAGCGGTCGACCAGAGCGATGTTCTCGATCGCGTCGCCAGTGGCGTTCGTGATCGACAGCTCGGTGAAGATCACCTCGCCAAGCGCGACCTCGGCTTCGGGGTCTAGAGGCGAGCCGTCCTGCTTGCGGTAAGCGCGGGAGATCTTCAGGCCTTCGCCGCCCGTCCGGTAGTCGGGGACGGCGCGGACGCCCTCGCTCGAGAGCATCAGGTAGACCTTGCCCTCGTCCTTCTTGTCGACCACGACGCTGAGCTTGTTCTTTTCGCTGGCTCGGCGCAGGCGCCAGCTCTTGTCGCCCCCTTGGGCCAAGGTGGGCGCGCCTTCTTCCTTGCCGTCGACTTTCAAGGTCGCGTCGAAAGCTTTGGCGCCGCCTTGGACGAATTTGCCCAAGCCCGTCACGGCCCAGACGATCTCCTGGGTCGTGTACCAAGAGCTTTTTTGGGCGCGCAGCCGCTCGGCGACGAGCGTGGCCAAGGGCTCGGCGGCCGGGTCGGCGCCGAAAAGATCGGTCATCACGGAAAGCAAGAGACCGCGGCGGCGCAAGTCGGAGTAGAAGGTCCAGCCGTTGCGGCGATAAGGCGTGATCGGCGTCAAGTCCGGCTTTTTCAGGTCGCCCTCGAAGCGGCGGTCGCCGGCGAGCCAAAGCCCCGCTTTCAGGAGGTAGAGCTGCTCGGCGCCTTCCTCAGACGCTTTCTTCCGCGTGAGAAGATCGTCGAGGAGCTTCTGCATGTCCGCCTTCAAGCCTTTGCCCGAAGACGCGAGGACGTAGTGCATGTACGGCGCCGACCCGCGCAGATCGTGCGGGTCGCTTTCGCCTTCGGTCGCGTCGCCCATGTATCTGTACGTGTTGAGCAGCGTGTTGGTCAGGTAGCTGAGGGCTTCGTCGATCCGCTCCTTCGGGACCGGGTAATTCAACTTCTGGGCGTCGAGGAGGATGTGCGTCGCGTAGGCCGTCGCCCAAGGAATGGCGTTGTCGGATCCAGGCCAATAGCCGAAGCCGCCGCTCGGCGTCTGCATCGAGAGCATGCGCTCGATGCCCTTCTTCACCATGTCCTCGATCAGCGGCGCGCCCATCTCCGGGTCGGCCTGCTGCAGGAGATCCTTCAATGCGAGGAGCGGGCGCATGGTCGAAGTCGTCTGCTCGATGCAGCCGTAGGGATACTGGATCAGGTGCTTCAAATGGCCGAAGGCGTCGGCGTAAGGATTCGCGGTGACCCAGAGGCTCGTCGACTCGGTGGTGGGCACCCAGCCGGCGAGATGCGGCAGGACGTCGAACTCGCCGCCTGCGAGCTCGACGCGCTTGACGATGCGAGATTTCGGCGCCGCCGAAAGGATCGGCACCTCGAGTTCCTCGTGCGAGGCGAGCGCGCCGGCGCTGGCCTTGATGGTGACTTTGGCACCGCCGACGCGAGAGACCGTGCGGGCGCGGAAGACCACGGTCTGCGTTTGCCCCACGGCGAGCGGGATTTCCACGACCTTGGAGCCCTCAATGGCGACCGCTTCGCCGTAGTCGGACTCCGGATCGCCCCCGAGCGGGATCGCGGCAGTTTGGACCTCGACCTTCACCTTTTGCTCGGCGCCCGACTGGTTGCTGATCGAGACCGGGATGTTGAAGCTGTCGCCTTCGGTGAGGAAGCGCGGCAAGGTCGTCTGCAGGACCAGGGGATCTTTGACCTGAACCTGCGCGCTCGCGGAGCCGAGGCGCTGCTTGTCGATGCTCACCGCCATCACGCGCAGCTCGCCGCGATATTGCGGGACCTCGAAGGTGACCTTCGCCTTCCCGCCTTTCTCGACCTTCACGAGGCCGGACCAAAGGGCGACGGGTTTCACCAACGTGATCGGCTTGTCGCCCCCGGCGCCGTCGCCGCCCGTGTGGCTCGCGGGGCCCGCGCCGGGGAGCATGACATTCCAGCCGATCGTCTCGTAAGTTTCTAGGCCCAAGGCTCGCGCCTGGAAAATCGCCCGCAGCGGATCCGGCGTCTTGAAGCGCGTAAGCGAGAGGACGCCCTCGTCGACCGCGGCGACCGCGACGTAGGCGTCGCCCTCGACTTTCGCGCCCAGATCGAGGTCGACCGTCAAAGTCGAGTTCGGCTCGATTTCGGCGGGCGCCGTGAGCTTCAGCTCGTGACGGAAATTCACCGGGTCGACCGCGACGTTTCTCACGCCAAATGAGCGGTCGGGCATGAAGCTCTGGCTCGACTCGAGGTGCGGATCCTTGACGAGGAAAACGCTGACGTAAACGTTCGGCACGAACCGGTCGAGCGGGAAGGTCCACTCGACGTTGCCGGCGGCGACGTCGCGCCATTCGCTGGCGACGATCTCGTCGGTCTCCGCCGTCATCAAGACCCGACCCTTATAGGGCGCGACGAAGCTTACCTTGATCTTCTCGCCGGTCTGCACGCGCTCGGGCGCTTTGACCTCGATCCAGCCGGGCTTGAACGGCCGCGGCGTCTGGTCGCGGCCGGATTCGCTCGGGTACCAGTAGTAGTCGTTGTCGTCACCTTTGAGGCTGAGATCCGTGCGCGCGTTCTTCGCGCGGGCGCGCACTAGAAAGCCGGAGCCGCCCTGCGCGATCTTGAATTGGCCCTCGAACTTTCCGCCCTTCACCGCAACCGTGCTCTTGCCCTCGGACGCCTGGCGCTGGAAGCGCTTGTAATTCGAGTCGCCGCCGCCTTCGTCCCAGCTCCAGTCGTACTCCGTCTCCAGGCGGACGAGCTCGACCTCGATGGCCTCATCGGTCAAGATGAGCTTGCCGTCCCAGTCGACGAGGACGCCCTGAAAATTCAGGGTGTCGCCGCGACTGAGCTTCTCTTGGCCCGAGGAGAGGCCGATGTAGAAGCGCTCGGGATGCACGGCGATCTGCGCCTCGCTCTGCGTGCTGCGGCCACTCTCGCCTTCGAAGACGATGGCGCGGGCCATGAGTCGCGCGGGGCCGGCAAGCATGCCGCCCTCCGCCTGCGTCGGGCAGGAGAGCTGCGTCTTGCCGTTCTCGTCGAGCTTGCCGGAGACGTTGCCGAGGGGCAGGCCCTTCGGCGAGTCGCGATCTGGATACCAGACGCCATACGCGAAGTTGGCGTTCTCCGGCGGCGTGAAGGCGCCTGGCCAAAGCTCGCAGCGCAGCTCGACGCGGCTGCCTTCGGCGCTGCCGCCGAAAAGGTAGCGCGCGGTGACGTCGAAGGTGCCGGCCTCGGCGCCGAGGAGGCTCGGCGCCGTGGCCACGGCCTCGACTTTCAAGCGCTCCGGCACGAACTCCTCGACGTTGAAGGAATACGTACCGATCTCGGCATTCCCCGCGTGGAGCGTGACGCGGTAGCGACCCGTGTTGGCGAAGCTCGCAAACGCCAGGTCGGCGCTGACGATGCCGACGGCGTTCGCCTCGAGGTTGAGCTTGCGCACGAGCTTCTCGCGCGGGTCGAAGAGGCGCAGCTCGACCGGCATGCCGGAATCTTTGAACGGCGGCGCGAGGTCGTCCTGGCCGCGGACGACGCCGGTGACGTGCGCCGTCTCTCCGGGACGGTAGGCACCGCGATCGCTCCAGACGGCGGCACGGTAAGGCGTGGCGCCGCCGGAGAACGGACGGCCTTGCACGATCTGCTCGGAGATCTCCGTCTTGAGATCCTCGTAGCGCAGATAGGTGAGATCCGAGTCTTTTGAGGCGACGAGGGCGAAAGGCACCGCGCCCGCGTCGAGCTCCTTCTGCTTGTCCCAGCCGAGCATGCAGGCGCCCGAGCTGGAGGTGACGCATTCGGAGATGGCGCGGCCGGAGCGCACGATCTGCCGGACGTTGACGCCGGCGAGCGGCGAACCGTCCTTCATGTTCAGGGCCCATACGTGCACGGTCTGGCCGCCGCGGCCGCGCTTCGCCACGAGATTGATGTCGGTGATGACGAGGCGCTTCTTGTCGACCGACTTGCCCGTCGGCTTCTCGGTGATCGACAGCTCGATCACGCCGCGGGGCGGCGAGCCGAGGATCGCGGCGAGGTCGATCCAGGTATTCTTCGCCTCGTCGGGCTTGCCGCCGAGCTTCAGGTCCTTTTTGACCACGAGGTTGGAGTTGCGCAGGTCGGCGGTCTCGGCGTCAGCGCTCATCCAGAAGATCAGGTTCTCCGGCGGCACGACGCGCACCTCGAGCTCGGCGCGGTCGACGTTGAGATGCTTGATTCCTAGGCTCTTCCAAGTGTCGCGCGGAAGGTAGCGGCCGCGGGCGACGAAGGCGACGCTCGGTTTGCGGCGCGGCACCGCGAAGGTCTCGACGACCGGGGTCTTGAGGACACCACCGTCGACGGACGGCAGACCCGCGTCGATCTCCAGCGAGAGATCGCCGGCGACGAAGTCGCCCAGGATGCGGAAGCCACCGCGAGCGGGCACGAGCGACCATTTCGCCGCCGGCTTGATGCGGATCTTGCTGCGCGCCGTCGCTTCGTCGAATGCGCAGCGATCGGAGACGTACATGCCGTCATGTGTGTCGTTGTCGTAATAGTAGATCCGGTTCTGGTAGACCTCGTCGGCTCCGCTCCAGCGGCTGCCGTCGTTGCAGATCACGTGGATGTAGAAGCCGTTGACGCCCTCCTTTAGCCGCACGGCCTTCACCGTTACATCCTTGCCGGCGAAAAGCGGGACCTTTTGCACTTTGGCGGGCGCGGTGCCGCCGCCGTCTGCGAGGGCCGGCATGCCGCTTTTCAAACTGAATTGCAGCGTTTGCTCGCCGGTAAGATTGCCGGTGGGCAGGGCGGAGATCACCTCGTTCGCCGCCTTCCCGGTGCGATATTCCGGGGTGCCGGCCGTGCCGCCGGAGATCGTCCAGCTGGCAAAGGCCTTCAGCCGCGAGGCCTCGACGGGGCCAGTGAAGACGACGTCGAACTCGGTGAGGCCGGCTTTGTCGTTGACGCGGGCGAGGCTCACGCGCTTCAGCTCGAACGCCGGTGTCTGGAAAACGCGCGACACCTGCCCCGCGGCCGCCGGAAGGACGGCACGGCCGTCGATCTCGACGGCGTCGAGCGTGACCTTGTAGCTTACGCCGTACTTGAGGGGCGCGGCGGGGGTGAAGACGAGCTCGGCGGGCGTCGTGCCCCACGTAAGCTGTCCTTCCGTCTCCGGGTCCAGCGTGATCTTGGTGCCGGCGGGAACCGGCTGCGTGGAGCCTGGCGCGAGCGGCTTCGCGAAGGCGACGCGGATGGCCGTCGGCAAGGTGCCGTCCTCGCCGAGCGGCTGAATGGTGGCGCCGAGATCCTCCATCGTCCATGCCGCCGTGAGCGTCGGATCCAAGGCGGGAACGGCCGCGCCGGCCGGCTGATTCACAGGCGCGAGCTGCGGGTCGGTGCGCGGCAACGGCGGCTTCTGGGTCGTCGTCGGCTGGGCGGCGCGGCCGTATTTCCGGTACGCGTGCAATCCGCCGTAGCCGAGGATGGCGGCGGCGACGAGCGCGAAGACGAGCCTGGTGAGAGACGAGTGGCGCATCGGTGGGCTCCGAAAACGAGAATTTCCTGCGTATTATTCCTGGTGTCCGCCGATTTCGCCACGCAATAATGGCGAGGCGTGGCCAGGTCTTTGATGGCGGTGCGGCCGCAGGCACGACCGGCGCGATGCGCGGAACTTCAAGGAATGCCCTTCAACCAACTCGCGACCGTCCCCGCCAACATCGCGACTGCCCGGTCATTGTAATCCATCCAGCTCACGATGATGTCCGCCACGAATTTCTGCGGCGCGACGTACGCGTCGTGCATCGGCTTCACCGTCTGCAGATACTGCGCGATGACGCTATCCATCGTCCGCCCGCGCTCGACGATGTCGCGCCGCAGGCGCCTGATGATGCGCACGTCGTCGTCGACCTCGACATAGACCGAGAGGTCGTATAGCGCCCGCAGGCCTGGATCGTGCAGCATCAGGATGCCGTCGAGCAGGAACACCTTCGCAGGCTCCAGGCGGACGGTCGCGCCCGTCCGCGTGTGGGAGGCGAAGTCGTAGGTCGGACGGTCGATCCCCTTCCCTGCCAGCAAGGTGCCGAGATGCTCGCGGAGCAGCGTCCTGTCGAAGGCATCGGGATGGTCGAAGTTGCGCTGATCCCGCTCCGCCTGGCTCAGATGCGAGAGATCCAGATAGTAGTGATCTAGGTGCAGCACCTGGACCTCGGCGTCGAGCGCCTGGCCGAGAGCTTGGCGCAGACGGCTGACGAGGGTCGTCTTGCCCGAGCCCGAGCCGCCACTGACGGCGAGAAGTCGCGGCTTCATCATGAGCAATATCCTCTTTGCCGGGGTGGTCGAGGCTGGCATTATGACAGAAATCCCCTGTCGCGCCTCCCCCTTCTCGCCTTCAAGGAACGCGTCATGCTCGTCGAACTGCCCGCAAGCGTCGTCACGTGCCGCAATCTCACCGGCGGCCAATGGCGTGAGCCGAGCGGCGCGGTGCGCGAAATCGTCAGCCCGTACTCGGGGAAGGTGATCGGCAAGGTCGGCGAGTCTTCGCAGGCCGAAGTCGCCCAGCTCGTCGAGGCGGCACAGGCGGCGTTCCCGATCTGGCGCGCTATGCCGATCAAGGAGCGCGCGCAGTACCTCTTCCGCTTTCGCGAGCTGATGCTCGCCAAGCTTCCGCAGCTGTCGCACCGCGCCGCCGCCGAGGCGGGCAAGACGGTCGACGAGGCGAAGGCCGGCATCATGAAGGGGATCGAGGTCCTCGAGTTCGCGCTCTCCCTGCAGAACCTCGAGGTCGGCGGCGTGATGGAGGTGAGCCGCGGCGTCACCTGCCAAATGAGCCGCGAGCCGCTCGGCGTCGTCGCCGGCATCGCGCCCTTCAACTTTCCGGCGATGGTGCCGCTCTGGATGTATCCGATCGCGCTCGCGCTCGGGAACTGCTTCATCCTAAAGCCGTCGGAGAAAGTGCCCCTGACGAGCCAGTTGATCGGCGAGATCGCCGTCGAGTCGGGCTTCCCGGCCGGCGTCTTCTCCATCCTGAACGGCGCGCGGGCCACGACCGAGGCCCTGATCGACCACCCGCTGGTGAAAGCCGTCGGCTTCGTCGGCTCGACTCCCGTTGCGAAAGCCGTCTACCAGCGCGCCACCGGGCACGGAAAACGCGCACTCTGCCTGGGTGGCGCAAAAAACCACCTGATCGTCGTGCCCGACGCCGACCCCGCGATGACGGTCAAGGGCGTGCTCGACTCCTTCATCGGCTGCGCCGGCCAGCGCTGCATGGCCGCGAGCTTGCTCGTCGCGGTCGGCGACGTCGACTCTCTCCTAGAGAAGGTCAAGGCCGCCGCGCGCGACGTGAAGATCGGCGCGGGCATGGGCGCGATCATCGACCGCGCGGCTCTGGAGCGCATCGAAGGGATCATCGGGCGCGCCACCAAAGACGGCGCCGAGCTCGCCGTCGACGGGCGCAAGCCACTGCCGCCCAAGGGCTATGAAGCCGGCAACTGGATCGCGCCGACGGTGATCGACCGCGCCGCGCCGCAGATGGAGTGCGCGCAGCAGGAGATCTTCGGCCCCGTGCTCACGATCGTCCGGGTGAAGAACCTGGCCGAGGCGATGGCGCTCGAGAGCCAGAACGAGTTCGGCAACGCGACCTCGGTGTTCACCACGAGCGGCGCGGTGGCGCGCTACGTCGCCGACCGCGCGACGACCGGCATGATCGGCGTCAACATCGGCGTGCCGGTGCCGCGCGAGCCCTTCTCCTTCGGCGGCACCAAGGCCTCGAAGTTCGGTCAGGGCGACATGACCGGCGCGAGCGTGCTCGACTTCTGGAGCGATTTGAAGAAGGTCACGACGAAGTGGAGCATGCAGGCCGATCACAATTGGATGTCGTGACCGGCCCCAGAGACCGGAGATCACCGGCAACGTTGCCAGCGCAGCGTAAAGGGGCGCGGGCTGCCGTCGACCGGGGAATCCATCGTGATCAGGCCGCGGCCGCCCGAGCCGCCGCTGACGCGGATCGAGTAGTTCAAGTTGAGGGCGCGCTGCATGCCGCAGGGCGACCAGACTTGCGCGCTCAGACCGAGCGTGTCGCGGATGTGGTAGTCGCGCGAGGTCGGGCCGTAGAAGCTCGAGCTGAAGCGCGCCGTGGCCGTCTGCCCTTGGAAGTAAAATGACGTCGTGACGTCGGCGCGGACGCCCGGATCCAGCGCAACGTAGCCCTGCGTCTCGAGCGTGTCGACCGTGTATGACCAGCCGCTCGGGAAGTCGAGGTCGACGGAGAGCATGCAGTTCTTGCGCGACTGGCTCAGGGGAATGCCGCGGCCCGACTCGGCGACGAAAGAGTCGAAGAGGAGGGTGAAGGAGTCGCGCGAGGCGCTGACGTTGGTCGCGACGCTGCCGGCGGGGCAGCCACTGCCGGCATAGCTCAAGTTGCGGAGACGGACGTACGAAGGACGGTTGCCGGACTCGGTCGGCCGGTCAATTTGGCCGTCGTCACGGATGGGATCCGTGATGATGACCTGGGCTTCGGCCGCGGTGGCCGCGAACATCGCGGCCATCAGGGCGAAAAAGGAGAAGGTGAGCGACTTGGTGGTGGACGAGATCATGGTGGTCTTCCTTGCGGGGGCAAGTTCGAGGGGGATCCCTCGCAAGGAATGAAATAACCCGGCGGCGGTCGGCATACAAGGGATCCACAGAACATTGTGTTCTGTGAAACTGACGGAGTGTTCGTTGTGACGCACCCACGGACGGTGCGTCGCACGCTAACTAGACCCTGGCGCTTTCGCGCCAGGGTCTATCCCGCGCGGAGCGCGGGATCTCGGCGATTACACCTGCGCCGCCGCTTCCCGGCACCATCATGGGGGGCAGATCGGAAGAAGTCGCATGAAGAGCGACGCGGCAACACTGGCCGCCGGGTACGCCTCTGTCCTCGGCTTCAATCTGCGGCAACTGACCAGGGCGCAGCGAGCAGGGAAGGAAAGTCTGCATGATCAAGCGATCGGGAAATTGCCGGGGAATCCGGCGAGAGCGAGGGTCGCGTGACGGACGCTATGGGTAGCGCCGCGAGATTCCTCGCTCCGCTCGGGATAGACCCTGGCGCGAAAGCGCCAGGGTCTAACTAACCGACAGTTTAGAGCTCCTAGCGGCACGCATCCAAGAGATCGGAGATTTTCCGATCGAGCTCGAACCGCGCGAACGTCTCCGCCTTCGCGCGCTGGGCCAGGAGGCCCTTCAAGGTCTCGCGGTTGGCGTTGATGCCGCCCGCGTCGCAGGATTTCCACACCGGCTCGAAGAACGAACGGACGAGGTCGATCTTCAGCGACCAGTCGCTGCTGTCGGTCAGACCCTTCAGGATCTGGCTCATCTCGCCCGCCAGAGCTACGTAGGCCGCGGCGCGCTCCGGCGCGAGAAAACCCTTCGCCTCGCGGGTAAAGGCCGCGGCGTTCTTGCAGGCGAAGAGGGTGCTGACATCGGAGCTCCGCTTGCAGAACTCGTCGTGGCTGGCGACCGAGGCGATCGTCTCGACGTTGACCAGGTCGGCTTCGACCCAGTCCTCTTTGATGCCACGGCGCGCGAGGTCGAGGAAGTTGCTTTCGAAGCTGAATTGGCGCTCGCCTTCGGCGCGCAGCAGGTCGCGTTTCTTGAAGTCGGTGAGCGCGGCGATGGTCAGGGACCAAGCCGGGAGCAGGGCGTCGACCGGCGTCGCCGCCTGGATCACGTCGTCCAACTTCAGATCCGCGAGCGCGCCGTCGAGGCCGGCGGCGAGGGCCACGCGGCGAAGCTCGAGCACGGCGCCGATCGTCTCGTCCGTCAGAGCGAGCGCGTAGTCGGCGCGCGTCGCTTGCTCCGGAGCGTTCGGCTTAGAACGGATGTCGCCCATCCAGGCGTCCACGGACTCCGGAAACGGCAGCATGGCGCGCTCGAACGCGGCGAGGAAGCGGTCGAGAAGGGCGAGGTCGACCTCTTCGCCGCGCAGGGCCCACGTGAGGCCGAAGGTGTCGACGTAGCCCGCCGTCTTCTCGCGTAGGGTCGGGCGCGCGGCCGTGCCCGCGACGATGGCTTGCGCGTAGCGGTCGAGGTGCGCGATCAAAGGCGAGGCGCCCACAGGATCAAGCATCGCGGCGACGCCCTCGTTGCGCGCGACCGCTTGGCGTGCGAGCGCGGCGAGGCCGCCCTCCCAGCCGCCATAACCGACGCCTGCCTTGCCGGTGACGCCGCTGAAGTGCGCGGTGACGAGCGCGCGCGCCTCGGGAATGTCATAGAGCGCCCGATCGGAATCCGCGGCAAGCGCCGCGCAAGCGCCGACGACGCCGTCGAAGTGCGGAGAGTACGCATCGTTGCCGTAAAGGCCCGTGAACGCAAAGGCGTTTTGACGCTGCTGCATGCAGGCGGCCATCCGCGCGCCGTCGAACGGAACCGGGTCAGCGAGCGTCAGGCTCGTCAATTTGTAGTTGGGCAGAGAGGTGCCCGAAGGCGTTTCCCAGGTGACGGTGACGGCGAGATGCCAAAGACCGGTGTCGGCTTTGTTGCCGAAGCCTTCGCGCGCGAAGAGCGGGGGCGTGACGTAAACTTCGAAGCTCGCCTCGCCGGTCGATTGCCCGAGGGCGGTCCAGCTGGCCTCGGCGCCGGTCAGGGCGGGGTGCTCGCTGTTGAACGGAACGAGGCCGGCTTCCGGCGGAAAGAAGGCGACGTGACGGCCGCCGAGGCGCTCGGCCGGGAAAAGGCGGGCGCGCTCGGACTTCGGCCACGAGGCGGTGAAGGGCAGAAGCGCCACCAGCTCGGCGTCCAGCTCGGCAGCGCGTACTGCGCCGCCGAAGACGGCCTCCAGCAGGCCGTGGCTCTCGACGCCCCAAGCTTGCGTGCGGATGTAAGCGGGCGTCGTCACGGGCGCCGCAATGGGGCCGCGGCCGAAGGCCAGAACGGGCACCGAGGCGAGGATCTCGGTCTCGTAGACCTGCTTGCCGTCGAGCTTCACGATGCAATTCGAGCCTTGGCGCTCCATCTCCGCCTCGAAGGCTTTCTTGTCGCCGTTGACCGTCAGCTGGCGGCCCAGGGAGGAGCGCGTGGTGCCGGTCAGGCCGTATCCGGAGCCGAGGAGCAAGAAGCCGCCGGCGGCGTCGCGGACGGCGAGGCTACCGCTTGTCTGCTGCAGGAAGACCTGCGCGTCGAGGCCCACGTCCTCGCCTTCGGTCTTGCCTTCGAACGCGGCGGCCGTCGTGCAGGCCTTGCGCGGATTTGCTTTCCAGGAGGCGTAGTTGGCCCGCTCACGGGCGCCGATGCCGCCCGCCCCGCCGGTCACGTCGTTCGCTTCCTTCCGCAGAAGTCCGCAAGCCGACTGAAACGTGGAGACGGCAAAGACGAGCGTGAGGGCGAGGCGACGACATCTAAACATCGATTTTTACTTCCGATATAAGGGGCGGCGCGAGCCAATCAGGCATCACGATGCGCGGCTTTGGCTGCCCTTATAGCAGAATCAGGGCCGTCTGCGATTGCTCGTATTACTTCGGGAGCATGTCGCCGTCGCAGTCCCTTACGGCAATATCCGTCTCGGGCTCACCGAGCCATTGGAGCGGCACGCCTTTGTACGTCAACGACTGGCTGCTCGCGGAGAACGTGAAGCCGAAGGGCGTCGTCACCGCGTCGATGAGGCCGCCGCCGCCCACGCTGTACTCCGACGACAAATAGACCGCCCCGCCGTGATCTTCGACATAGCTCTTCAAGGTCGCGATCGCGGGGCCATCGCCGGCCGTGGTGTTGCCAGGATGCACCTCGACCATGACAACGTCCCATTGGGCTTTCAGGACGTCGGGCTTGCCGACGTATTCGGCAGGGAGCATGCCTTGGTATTCGCGAGCGGCGGGGAACAGGGTCGCGAACGCCGTCATTCCCGAGATGCCGCCGGGCGCGCCGTTGTAAAGAATTCGCGGTTGATCGACGCCGGCGAACCAGCGCCAAGTGCCGTTGGCGGCTTCGGCGTAGTAAGGCGAATTGCCGTCGCCGTTCGCAATCAGCCGGCCTTTGCCGCGGGTATCCATGAAGTAGTGGTAGAAGCCGGCGCTCTTGGCGCGCGCGAAGCCTGTATGCGTACCGATGAAATTCACCGACGCCGAGGCGAACACGCAGAGAACGGTTCCCGAAGCCTGCGCCGCGGGCTTCAGCTGCGCGACGATGTCCTTGCGTGGGTCGGCCGGCGGCGGCGGCGCCGCATCGGGCTGCGCGGCATCGGTGCCTCCGCCCGGAGTCGGCGCGACAGTCGGCTCGGTGACGATCCCTCCGGCGGTCGTGTCGGAGTCGTCGTCGTCTTTGCTCGCGCTCGAGCCGGAACTGCGCTTCGCGGTGGAGCCCGAGCCGGAATCGTCGTCATCGTCGCCCTTGCCGGAGCCGTCGTCATCGTCCTTGCCGACGTCGCCGCTCGGCTTTTTGCCGGCGGTGGTGCCTGACGACTTTTTGTCCGAGCCTGAGAGGACGGATTCATTGCTGCAAGCCAGGAGGGCGAGCGCGACTGAGAGTGAGGCAAGGAATAAAGATTTCATGCCCTCGTTTCGGCATTTTGGCGCTGGCGATTGAGGGCGGGAAATT
This sequence comes from Pseudomonadota bacterium, assembly GCA_031416315.1. Classification (GTDB taxonomy): domain Bacteria; phylum Bdellovibrionota_B; class Oligoflexia; order Oligoflexales; family CAIYRB01; genus JANOTL01. Next base: position 36,706 of record JANOTL010000065.1, on the reverse strand, counting down.
TCGCATTTGTTGCGGGAGCTTGCTTGAGGGTCGCGGGGCTTGAGGGTCGCGGGGAAGGTTAGGAAGACCGGGTGGCGTGGGTGAGTGCAGGGGTGACTTGAGTTGATTTTTTTATCTGGAAGCCAAGAAGCAGGAATGCCGATCGTCCGATGTTTCGTAAGCGAACGAATCCGCGATGAGGCGGGCTTGCTAGCGCGGACCAGCACTCGCCGAATGCAAGGGGCGGATATCCGCTCCTTCGGATTTCAGGCAAGGGATGTGACCGTTTTGTCGCCCGCGCGAACCTCGGGAAGCGTCTAGTAAAGACCCCGAAGATCTACATGCTCGACACGGGCCTCGCGTGCCATTTGCTGCGCATCGACGAGCTGCGTCACCTCACCGCCCATCCGCTGCGTGGCGCACTCTTCGAAACGCTGATCGTGACCGAGCTCTTGAAGCGAAGGTTCGTTCTTCCGGAGAACTCTGCGCCTAAACGTCGTATTAAGTGAATTCATGTGTCGCATTTATCGCTTTGAGAAAATCGACGTCGTCGCCGATGATTGAAGTGTCGGCAGCGCGATGATCAGCGCGGCCAGAGGAGGCTCGAATGGTCGACCAGATTTTCCACCCATACCTTTCAGCAGTTCTCGTGCTGTTGGCCGTCAATGCATATCTGACGGCTCGTCGCGGCGCGCTGTCGGCAGCGACGGCGAGGATTGAACCATCGATTTTACCTTCCGTTCGAAAGGCCCCCCGATGAAATCGGTCAATTCCCCGCTCGAGGCGCTGAAACGCCTCAAAGAAGGTAACCAACGTTTCGCGAGCGGCCTCCGCTCGATCGACACGTTCGCGGCAACGGCCCCGGAGCGCCGACGCGAGCTGGCGGCCCGCGGACAGACGCCGTTCGCCGTGGTGCTCTGCTGCGCCGATTCGCGCGTGCCTGCCGAAACCGTGTTCGATTGTGGACTAGGAGATCTCTTCGTAGTTCGCGTCGCCGGCAACATCGTGGCGCCGTCTTTGATTGGAAGCATCGAGTTCGCGGTCGCCAATTTCGGGACCAAGCTAGTAGTGGTCATGGGCCATTCGCAATGCGGCGCTGTGAAGGCGACGCTGGACTTAATCGCCAAGGGCGACCGCGCCGACTCCGACAACATCCAAAACATCGTGGCCGAGATCGCGCCGTCTGCCCGCCGCGCGATCGCGGCTGTACCCCGTCGCGACGCGCATCTTTGCCTCGACGCCGCGACGCGGCTCAACGTCGAGCACAGCTTGGAGCAACTGCGATACCGCAGTAACCTTCTCAATGCCATGGCAGAATGTGGTGTGCTCGTCCTGGCCGGAGCGGTCTACGACCTGCATCACGGCTCCGTCGACTTCGTTGAGCCGCGCGAATCTTCGCAGCGCACGGAACGCCACGGTCTCGTAGACCGTGACCAATCCGTCGCTGTTGCGCTTTCGAACTGAAGAAAGCCGGAGGAACGAGATGAGCCTCAATTTCCGCCGCTCCGACCCAGGAGCGAGCCTCGGCGTTATCATCGTCGCGTTCCCTTTGTCCCTCGGCTTCGCGCTCGCCTCTGGTGCGTCCCCCGCCGCCGGGATCATCGCCGCCGTCATCGGCGGTATCGTGGTCGGGCGAGTATGCGGCGCGCCGCGCATGGTGTCCGGGCCGGCGGTGGGCTTGACCGCGCTCGTGAACGCGATCGTGCAGTCCGTCGGGATCGTCGGTCTTGCGATCGCGACGGTCCTCGCCGGTTTTCTTCAACTTGGGCTCGGCGCCCTTCGCGCCGGGCGGCTCTTCATGCTTTTGCCGAAGCCGGCCTTGAGCGGAACACTCGCCGGAATCGGCTTCGTAATCCTCCTCGGGCAAGTACATGCCTTACTCGGCGCGCCTAACCCTCGCAGGGCGCAGGCGGCGTCGGCGACTCTTCCAGGCTCCCTGGGCGCACTTGCGGAGGGTGAGGCGAAAGCGCTGAGCGCCACGGACCTCTGGCTTGTTGCGCTCGCCAAAAATCCTGGGGTGGCCTTGACTGGCAAAGCCTTTGCCTAACGGCGTACGCCAGTTGCCAGAAGCGCTTCCAGCGGTCATCGTTTCTACGTCCATCGGGTCGAGCTGCAAGTCCGAGCCGACGCGCTCGCCGCGAGTTGGAATCGGATTTCGAGCCTGGACGCCTCCCGAGAGGTCATCGAGTCCGCGGTGAATTGGGGCGTCGGACTTGCGTCGCGAGCGGTGCTCTAGGAGGTCTCCCAATCATGCGGCCACGAACGCTCTTGCATGCGCGCCGACGCACCTCCACGTCGTTGACCTGACCAATGGCCCAATTTTTTTGCGCGTATGCCGGTAGCACGGGTGGTATTTTGCTTACTTCGCCGCAAAGAAGGGGTCGAGTATGCCGAGGCCATGGGTCAACTATCATCATCTCCTCTATTTCAAGACGATCGCAGAAAGCGGGACGATCGCCAAAGCCGCGAAGAAGCTTCGTCTCGGGCAACCGACTTTGTCGACTCAGTTAAAACGTTTCGAAGAGACACTCGGCTACCAGCTCTTCGACCGATCCAAGCGCCAGATGCAACTTTCCGAGGCGGGCGTCAAAGCGCTGGAATACGCGAAAGAGATCTTCCGTCTTGGTGACGAGATGGTGGACGTCCTGAGCGATCAACACGCGGCCGAAAAGGTGCAGATCCAAATCGGCGTAACGACCTCGGTGCCGAAGCACCTTTCCCTCAAGGTGCTCGAGCACGCGCGCGAGCATTTCGATTGCCTGGTGACCGTCACGGACGGCCACGGCGACGAGCTCCTTCGGGAGCTGCGCGCCAATCGGCTCGATCTCATCGTCGCGAACTATCCGCCGCCGGTCGGCGATGCCAAAGGTTTTTTCGCCAAGATCATCATGCGGATGCCGGTCATCGTTTGCGGCGACGCATCGTTCGCGGCCCTGAAACGCGGCTTTCCGGCGTCGCTGGCCGACCAGCCGTTCATATTCTCGACCGGGGCAAGCAAGCTTGGTCACGACGTCGACCACTTCTTGAAGCTCAATGACATCAAAGTCGAACGCATCGCAGAAATCGAGGACCCGGCATTGATGAAGCTCATGGCCGCCCACGGACACGGCCTCATTGCCCTGCCGCATCCCGCCGCCGAGGAGCTGGTCGCGGCCAAGGACCTCTTCGTGCTAGGAACGCTTCCGAACGTGCACGAGGAGCTTTGGCTCATCGCGGCGCAGCGTCGTATACAAAACCCGATTGCCGCCGATTTGGTGAAAAAATTCGCGCTTTAAGCAAGCTTTACGGCTCGCCTCGGGCCGCCATCGCCGCGGCGCGATGCTCGGTCGTCGCATGCGCTGAACTCGCGACTACCGACACGTGCGTGGTCGTCGGAACCGACTGTGGGCCTCAGTGATGAGGCTAGCGATCTGCCCCTTTCCGCAGAGCGCCCTCCGAAAATGCCGCGGTCTTTCGCCCTGGTGACGTTGTCACCGTCTCGTTAAGCCGACCGCGGACGTGCGCGTCGGCATCTCTCCGGCCTCAAAGAGGTGGACGATCCCGCCGTGGTCGAGGACGATCTCGGCGAGGTCGTCCATGACGTCATCCGCGGGTCCGTCTTCCTGCTGGCGCTGGCGCTCGATGATCCCGGAGTTGCGGTCGAGACGACCCCAGACCGTGACGCCCTTCTCCAGGATCAGCGTGTCGATCTTTCCTGTGACGGCGGCGACCGCGAGCTCTTCGAACGATTCGACCGTGCGATTTTTGAGCCGCATCACGTGGTACGTGTGCGCGACGTTGCGGCGCCTTCTGGCCAGCTCTCGCTCTACCGTTTGCCAGCTCGCTCCGTGAAGCTCGACCACGGCCGTCGGAGCGCCCGAGGCGAATTTGTCGATCGGCTCCAGTATGGTTTTTAGGCGGCTCGCGCTCCGGTAGAGCGCCGATAGATGCGGGGGCGCCGCAATCACGACCGGCTCCCCACTGCGCCGTAGCCTTTGCAGCAAACGGCTGTCGACGGTTCGGTAGAAACGAGTGACCTGACGCGCGCGGTTCTTGAGCGGCGTTCTCGGCAAACTGGCGGCCTGTGCCTCGGAGCGGTGGTAGGGAGCGTAGAGTACCTCTCGCTCTTTCAACCCGGAGCGGTCGCCCTCGAAAACTCGGACCGAGGAGTGCGCGCAGACCAGAAGGTGAAAACGCTCTTGCGCCTGCAGCATCGCCAAAAGCGGCTTGAAGTGGAAGCTGTCGGCAACGACCGTGCGCTCGGGAGCCTTCGTCGCGATCGGAGTGAAGGCAGCGATCCCCTCCGACCGGAAGAGCGCCAGGCCTTGTCCGAACGGGAGGCGCGGTAGACGCTCGACGAAAGCGTAAAGTGGCGAGCACAGCCTCTGTGCCAGCCCGGAGCCCTGGCGCGTCAGCAGCGCTTCGGCCCGGGATATCAGCCGAGTCAGACGGCGCGCGGCGGCATCTCGATGCTCGGGCGTATTCCCGATCTCGACGTAGATCGATACGCAAGGGCCAGATGCGGACGACAGTTCCTGGCGGAGGTCTTTGATCGCGAGCTGTTCCATTGCACTTTCTCCATTCGTGAGGCCATGAGACTTTTTGACTTGGCGCGCTCAGCGTCGAAACGCTTCCGGCTCGATCCGCCGCAGCGCTGGACGGTGGTTCCTTCGGCGGACGATCGCGGCGACCGGCGAAGCCGTCGGCATGTGGCGCGCTGCGACGATGCGCACGGCGCCGCCACCGACGAGCGTCAGTTCGGCCAAATCGTCCAGAAGGTCATCGAACGGCCCGTCGTCCTGGCTTCGCGCCAGCTCTAGGATCTCACCTCGCTGTCGGTCCATCCGACCCCATAGATTCGTTTCTTCCTGGATAAGGAGGAGCTCGACCTCACCCGCCGCCGCGGCGCGGGCGATGTGGACGGGGCGATCGATCCCGAGGCCGCGCGCTGCGGCGGCCGAGAATTGCTCGATCGAGCGCTGAACCGCCCGCCGAAGCTCAGGCCGGACGAGTTGGTAGGCACGCCGTGCAAGGTCTTCCGGGCTAGAGCCTGCAGTCGTGAGGGTCGATCGGCCGCCTAGAATTGAATCGCGGTCGCTTTGCGCCAGGCGGAACCGTTCCTGCCGCTCGAACGGCCCGAATACGACGACCGGCACGCCGCCTGCCAACTGTGTTGCTGCGCTCGAATCCTTTAGAAGGACCTCGCCGTATTGGCAGTCGTGGAACACATCCTCATAGCCGGACAAGTCGGCGACTCTGTAAGCGCCGTGCTGCTGCAGGCTCGGAATAAGCGGCTTGATGTGAAAGCTGTCGGCGACGACGACCGTCGGCTTGGAGATAGTCGGCAGCTCATGGAATGCCGAGAAACCCGGGGCGAGAAAGATGACGCGGGCTGGATTGGGAGCCGCCCCGTCCGCAACGTCGTCGAGACGCTTGCAAAGCTCCGGCGCCGCCGTCGGGAAGAAGCGGCTGAGGCGCGCTGCGGCGAGCTTCGCGGCGACGGCATGCAGCGGCGAAAGGCGAACGCGAGCCGGAAGATAGAGCGAGACGCAGGGGCGGCCCGCGAACCCGACGAGACGTGAGAGGTCGGAGACGGCGAGTTTTTGCATGGTCATGACTCCAATGAAGTTCCGGGAATCGTTTCCCAGCTACCTCAATCTTAGCGGCGCCGGCCATGATTTACATAAATCGATAATACAAAACATAAGATTCGTTTTACAAGATGGTGAATCGGACGTCCGGAAATGCTCGGCAATCATTGCTTCGACAGGGCAGAGAAAGCTTTATCGTTCGTTTTTAGCGATATTTTGCTTCAGGATTATCAATTTTATTGAAGCCAAAAATTGGCCGATGATCTCCCCGTAAACGCTGCGGCGACACCGGTGGTTTTGGGGAGGCATAGCGATGTTTAGAAACACGATCAATCTCAAGCGATGCCGCCAGACCAGCCGACGGCGAACCGGGGCTGACGCCAAAAATCTTGGCTCGATCAGGCTCGCCTGGCTCTGGATCAGGGCGCTTATGGCGCGCTTCTTTACGCCCGCGCCGCACGCGAGGACCCCGCTTCCGTCGCGCCGAGGATACGCAGCCACACGACCCTCCGATCCTTCCGTAGGCTTGATTCGCGGGGCGAAGAGAACGGCCCTCATGCGAATTCGAATGTTTCAAATTCGCCGACGCGCAGGCTTGTGAGGTCTTTGAACCATCGATCGGCGGGCAGCCGAAGGAGGCGCGACGTGACGAAAGACAGGCAGAGGAAAATGGCGGTCTTAGGCTTGATCGTCGTCGAAAGTTTGATTGGGGTGACTGCCGTAGCTGCTATGTCGATGGGATCGAGAACACCGGGTCAAGGCAGGCGACTCCAGGGGCTCAGCCGGTCGCGGAGGCACCCAGAACACCGCCGCCTGAGCCGATCCAGCCAGCGGCTGTTGTGCCCATTCAGACGGATATCCCGCCAGCCCAGCCGACGCCGATCCGCCGACTGCGGATCGGCAGCTCCATGGGCTCCTAGATTTCTCTCCAAACTAAGGCCTTGCTGCCATCGTTGGTGATCTCGGCATTCGCGTCGAACATATAGGTGATCGAGACGACGCCGACGATGCGACCCTGGTCGTCGAAAAGCGGGAGGCGTTCTTGTCCTAGTGCCCCAGCTCCACCTTCGGGTCCGCCCACGGCCCCGTGACCCGATACGAGTGCCGCGTCAGCCCATCCAGCTTGACGACGGTCAAGTCGGCGTCCTGGCTCAAGTAGCCGAGCGCGAGCAGCGGATTGACGATGCCGAGCGCGACCGCGTTCAAGGTGCGCGAGATCTTCAGTGTGACGTCGACGCCGGCGTCGACGCTCTCCTCCTCGAAGTCGAGGTCACCCTTGGCGACGAGGCTGGCGGTGGGGCTTTCGATGCGGGCGTGGCCGATCGCGAGGTGGCCGGCCTTGAAGGTGAGCTCGGCGGTCGCCGTCTCGATGACGAGGCCTTCTTTCGTGAGATCGAAGAAGCGCAGCGTCAGGACGTCGAGGGCTTTCAATGCGACGCCGTCGACGGCGGCGATGTTCGCTTCGCGCACGTCCACGGCGATGCGCGCGGTCAAGCGACGCGCGTCGAGGTCGGTGGACAAGTCGGGCCACGAGACGGCGAAGTCGACGTTGCCGCGGAGGCCCTCGACGGCGTCGCCCAAATCGAGCTGCTGCAGAGCCTCGCCGCCGTTGCGGAGGTAGATCTTGCCCTTGACGGAGAGGTCAGTGCCGAAAGGCGTCATCACCCAGCGGCCGGTCGTGTCATAAAGGGAGGCCGCGCCGAGGTCTAAGGCGAGAAAGTCGACCGACTGGCCTTCGGGGATTTTTGTGGTGCGGAGCTCGATGCGGCCGAGGCGGCGCTTACCGAGGACGAGGTCTTCGCAGCTGATCTGGAGCTCCGGGACGTCCCGGGGATCGAGCGCCGGCGCGACGGCCTCCGAGACTGCGGGCGCAGCGGTCGCCGTTGCGGTGGGTTGCGTCTCGGTAACGTGCAGGCGCGTAAACGCCGCCACGATCGGTCCAGCGCCCTTTGGTAGGGCGATCGTCCCTCGCGCGTTCGTCAGCGCAAGCACGACGTCGCCGCTCACGCGCTCAGCCGAAAAGGCGAGCTTGGCGCTCGCGGACTCGGCGGCGCTGCGATATTGCGCTTCGAGCGTCGGGCCTGAAGGAGCGCTCGCGAACCGCAGCACGGCCTCTGCGGCGACGCCGGCCGGCTTCACCATCAAGCCTTTCAGCGCGAGGCCGGCGGCAGTGAGGTCGAGCTCGGCCTTGCCGGAATAGGCGATCGCGCCGCCCGGCGCTGCGCCGATCTCGCCTGTAACGTGCGCTCGTGCCAGGCCGGCGAGGCTATCGGACGCGGATCGGCCGAGCGCGACGAGGACGGTCTCGAGTCGCGCAGTGCCGTCGATCTCCAGCTTGCAGACCGGGAGCTCCTCCGTCAGCGGCAGGTCGAAAGCGATCGCGATCTCCTGGCCGTCGAGGGTGCCGCGGAGCTTGCCGGCGCTTGCCAAATGCTCGTGCGTGAAGTTGATCCTGCCTCTGAGCGCGGTGAGCGGCGGGACCGGCGCGTTGGTGAGCGCGGCCTCGACGCCGAGGAGCTCGGCCGTGCCGGAGACCGAGACCGCGCCGTCCGCCTCGGGGTCACCCAGGCCGACTTCGACCTTGAGGCTCGATGCGAGCGGGCCGGAGAGGCGCAGCGGCAAGGCGCGGATGTCTCGGACCGTGCCTTTCAGCGGCGTTTGCGCGAGGGTCGCGAGGACGGCTTCGGCGTCCCCTTCGAGGCGCGTGTCGACGGTGAGGCGGGGCGTGGTCTCGAAGCTGGGGACATCGACCGTGAAGCCTCGAAGCTTGAGCTCGCCGATGCGGGCGCCGGTCCCGACGACGTGGAGGCCGTCCGCGGTGACTTGCACCTGCGCGTCGACGTCCTCAAGCTCCGGCCAGCCGGGGGCAAACGCAAGGCGCGAGCCCGAGACCGGCAAGCGCAGATCGAGCGCCGCCAAGCCGGCCGCGTCGCCATGCAAGCGCAAAGTCGCGCCCTTGATCTTGACCGTCTTCAAGTGGGTCGCGAGCCAGTCGGAGACGTCCTTGCCGATGAGGGCGGGCGGCAGACCGGGCAAAACGCCCTCCGTGCCGTCCTCGACGTCGACGTCGACCTTGTAGTCGAAGATCTCGCCGGCTTCCTTCACGTAAACGACGGCGGTCGCGGTCGCCATCTTCGAGCGGAGCGCGATCTTGCGCAGGTCGACGAGGACGAGATCCTCGCCGATGAAGAGCTCGCCCGAGGCGTCGAGATGCTCGACGACGAGCGGCTCGGCGGGCAGCGGATCGCTCGGGTCGACGTAGCGGTAGTAGAAGGGGGCGAGTTGGAAGAGGTCGGCAGCAAGGCTCAGATTCGCGAGCCGCACGGCGCCGCCTTGCAAAGAGACGTCGGCGGCGGCGACGACGGGCCCCGAGCTGGCGAGCGTGGCGCGCACGTCGACATGCGCGACTCCGGCTCCGGTGGCGATCAAATCGGCGACCTCGACGTGGAGCGGGCCGCCGATGCCCAAGGCTTCGGTCGCGACCTCGACGTTCTCGAGCCGGATCGTCCCGAAGCGGAGGACTGAGCTCCAGATCGTGGCGAGGTCGGGCGGCGGCGTCTCCGCTTTCGGGCTTTCGACCTCAACCTGCGCCGCCGCCGGCGGCAGCGAGAAGCCGGAGACGGTGAGACCTTTCAGGACGGCGCGGCGCTCTTTCAGCGAGGCGAAGATCTCGATGCCGACCGAGACGCGGTCGATTTTGGTGCCGAGGGCGGTGACTCCGGTGAACTGCGCGCCGAGGAAGCCGTCGCGCCAGCGGTCCAGGGCGACGGCGACATCCTCGACCTGGATCTCGACGCCGCCGAGCTCCGCGGCCAGGCGGACGACGAGGGCTTGGCGCTCGTCCCACGCGGCGCGGCCGAAGACCGCGAGCGCCGCGGCGACCAGGACGAAGGCCGCGCCGCCACCGGCGGCGAGCCATTTCAGGGGGCGTGGAATCATCGGAAGAGGTAGCCGATGCCCAAACGCAGGGTCGGATACGTGCGGCCCAGGGCCTCGAGCTTCAGAGGCTTTGCATTGCCCTCGATCTCGTCCTTGAGCGGGACGCGGTAGACCATGCCGCCGCCGAAACTGGCGAAGCCGCCGTGGCGGAAGAGCCAGCGGTAGCCGTAACCGAGCTCAGGGAGGGCGGAGGACTGCTTGACGTGCACGGGCTCGCCGTTCGTCTTCGCGTGCACCTCGGAGGCGGAGTACGCGAGGGAGACGAGCGCGTAAAGCCGCTCGTTCGGGCCGTGGTAGCGCGCGAGCTGGACGCCGTAAGATTGGCTTTTGGTGTCCTCGAACTCCACCTCGACCTTGGACTTGTCCGGCGTCAGGCTGTTCATCAGGCCGAAGCGCATGAGGCCGTAGGCGGCGTTCACGCCGAGAGCCCAGCGCGGGTCGAAGAAAAGCTCGGCCCCGACGTCGATTCCGTGGCCGCCCATGGTCGCGGCGGAATATGATGCGACCGGATTCACCCGCACGGAGGCGGCGGTCGCCCGCGCCTCGGCCGCGCCGCAAAGAGCGAGCGCCAACGAAAGGATGATCTTTTGGGGGCCTCGACTCATTTTCAACATATTCTAATAGAATTAAATGAATTTCAAGACATCTATAACGTTTCTAATGATTTTGCCCGGATGCGCGACGGTCGGGGGCAATAAACAGATCGTTTCGATCGATTCCGAGCCGCGCGGCGCGACCATGACGCTCGACGGTGAAAAGGGCCCGAGCGGCACCTCGCCTTTTTACCTCAAGATGCAACGGGTTCCGAGCGAGCGCCTGCACTTTCGCCTCGGCGCCGAGGAGAAGGTGGTCGAGATCGACTGCAGCTTCCGCTGGCGGCTGGAGCTGATCGGAAACGGGATCTTCGGGCTTTTGGCGCCGGAGGCGGCGATTGTCGGCATCCTCGTGGATCTGGCGACGGGTGCGGCGTTCGAATGCCCGAATACGGTGTTGGCGACCTTCGACGGCGGCGGGCCGCGACGCGACGCCCGGTATTGCCGGCGCTACGTGCTGGCGCCGCCGGCGCATTTGGACTCGTCGCGCGCCGAGCGGCTGGCGACGATGTGGCAGCGAGAGGCGCGGCGCGCGCTGACGGGTTGCGACGACTTCGTCGGGGAAGCGGCGGCGCAGGACGTGTTCGACGTCTTGGGCATTAGCCACCGCGAGCCGGTGTCCTTGGCTCGGCTCGACGCCGAGAAGCTGCATTTCCTCGGAAACGATGCCGGTGCGACGCACCTCGTCGTGCCGTCGTACACGATCTCCGGTGACTTGATCCGCTTCAATCCGGAGGTCTACGACCTGCATCGGGGCTCTTCGGTGGAGGTGCCGCGCTTCGCGATGGAGCTCCCGGGCGGCCGGGGCTACCAGCTCGCGGGCGGTGAATGGCTGGCCTTGTGGACCTTCTCCGGCATTCCGAACTCGATGACCTACGGGTATTCGAAGTCGACGTTCGGGTTTCAGGGCGTGAAGCCTTGGCGGGTCGAAGCGCAGAAGGACGAGGAGGACACCTTGCCGGCCGCGCTTTCGAGCGCGAGCTTAACGAGCGTCGAGCATCCGCAGGCGTTTGCCGCGTGGGATTTCGCTTTGAGCACGTATCCGGAGGTCGAGCTGTTTTCCGCGAGCGCGCGGCTGACGCTGGAAGACGACGACGGGAACCGCAGGATGCGGGACGTCAGCTCGCTCTTCGTGTTGCCGAGCTATCACGCGGCGGCGACGGCGCACACGGCGCTCGGCGCGTTCACGGTGTCGGTGGGCAGCGGCTTGTCTCTGGGGCGGTTCAAGGCCGAAGGCCAGCCCGCGCGGCTCGGCGCGGGATCAGTGGGCTCGGCGGAGGTCGTGTATACGGCGTTTCTCACGCAGACGCTTTTCTTTCAGGCGGCGGCGAGCTCTTTTCTTTTCGTCGAGGAGCCTTGGTCGGCCAGGAACGAGGTGACGGTGAACCGGAACTTTGGGAGCGTGGTGGCGCGGGCGGGGTATTATTTTCCGCGGTTGAAGCGGCGGTTGCGGGCGTTTGGGGCGGGGTTGATTGATTGAAGGAGCTTAGACGAAGCTCCCACAACCAACGCACGCAACCTAGCCGCAACCACATCCCGCTCCGCCTCACCCTCCGCATGCGGCAGCGTGTAAACAAGCTGCCGCGTCCCACGCAGGAGCGCCCTCGCCGTGCGCACGCGCGAACGGGCGATCCTCCCCTTCCCTGCCATCGACTTCCAGCTGAAGCGGATGAAAAGTTGCCAGATTTGTGGCAGCTCGTGCCCCACGACGAGCCAGCGCGCCAGCGAATAGGCGGCTCTGAGTCGCGAAGCGCGCGCGAGGGTCGGATCTCCTGGGCGAGGCTCACGCCTCAGAAACACCAGCGTCCGCAGATCCGCCGCGTCCACGACCTGCGCCGCTTTCTGCGCCGCCGCGACGACGTGCTTCGTCCCAAACCCCAGGCGCTGAAAGCGCAGCGACTCCGTGGCATCTTCCGGCGCCGCGCCACGGAAGGCGAAACGCAAGGGAAAGGCGCGCACGCGGAGAGCCGCGTCTACGAGGGCCACGTCCTCGGAGAGCCAGCCCGTCGCGGGATCGCGGAGAAGGGACCATAAGAGAGTGGTCTTGCCGACGCCCGAGGCGCCGACCATCGCCCAGGCGCCGCCGCCATCCGCCGTGGTCACGGTGGCGGCGTGCAGACGGTGCACGCCCCGAAGATCGAGGCATTCGCCGACGGCGGCGTGTATGATCACGTACAACACCTCGATCGTCGTCTCCGCATCCGCGCGGCCGACGAGGCAGAGGCCGCGCTCGAAGGCGTAGGCGACGGGGACGCGCGCGAAGAAGCTGACGAAGTGGAAGCCGCGCGGACCGGGGGCGGTGGGCCAGGAGAGCCAACGCCGGAGGCGCCGGTGCAGCGCGGAAACGGGGATCCGCTCTTGGACGCGAACGAGGACATCAACGGCAGCCCGCCCCGCGCGACGCGGACGCACGAAATGCGCGAACTCGCGGCCGACGAAGTCGGCCTCCGCGGCGCTCAGGCCGGAAAGACGCATGGTCACGCCGTGCACGTCGAGCGAAACGGTGTGATGCACGGGGCCCTCACGCTTCGTCGTCACCTCGGCAAAGTCCTGACCCTGGTCTTCGTCACGTACTTCGTCCTCGCGCCCGGCCACGTTGACTCGATCGACGCCACCGCCTCGATCGAGACGGCGACCGCCCTCATCGAGCACGGCACGATCTTCGTGCCGAAAAAACCGGGGATGTCGGGAATCGTATATCACCGCCGCGCCGATCGCAGCATCGTTTCGAAGCTCGGCCTGGGCACGCCCCTCCTCTACGCGCCGAGCGTCTTCGTCGCGAATACCCTATCAGCCAAGCTCGGTTACCCCGCCGCGACCCTGCGCCAGGTCACCGTCTCGTTCGTCTCCACCCTCTTGGCCTTCGGCGCGGTCTATTTCCTCGGTCGCGCCACGCTCACGCTCGGTCTCGACCGCAAGCGCGCCATGCTCATGGTCCTGTGCGGCGCCTTCGCGACTTTGATCTTCCCCTACTCCAAATCGCAAACGCGCGACGTCGCGTTGGCGTTCGCGCTCATGGGCTACGTCGCGCTGGAGCTCGAGGGCGACCGCCGCGCGGGTTGGCTCGCGGCCTTCGGCCTGCTTGTGAAGCCGGCTTTCTGCGTGCCGCTCATGCCCCTGTGGCTCTACTTTCGCTGGCAAGAGGCGCGGCGCGGCGCATGGCGCCGGACCGCATGGCACAGCGTGCCGCTCGCGGTCGCGACGATCGTGACGCTCGCGTACCAACGCTACGCTTTCGGCGATCCGCTGAATACGGGTTACGAAGCGGCCGTGACGAGCGTCAACGGCGCGGCTTGGGCGACGCCCTTCCTCGACGGTCTCTGGCAGCAACTCGGGAGCCCGGAGGGCGGCCTCCTGTTCTTCTCGCCGCTCACGGCGTTTCTGATCGTGCGCTTCGCCGTGCTCAGCCGGCGCGGGCGCCGCCTCGGGCTCGACCTCGCGCTCCTGGCGAGCTTCGGCGTCAGCGTCGTTTTCTATGCGCGATGGGCCTCGCCCCTCGGCTTCGGCCCCTGCGGCCCGCGCTTCCTCGTGCCCTGCATTCTGCCCCTTTGCCTCCTCGGCGCAGGCGAGCTCGACCGACGCTGGCGTCCCGCGTTCCTCGTCTTCGCGGCGCTGTCCTTCGCCGTGCAGGCGACGCTGGTCCTCACGAAGCCGACCATCACCCAGAACATCCGCTACGCCACGCCGAAAGGCCCCAAGGTCCCGAGCATCGTGGCGCATTTCAAGGTCCTCGCCCACAAGCTGACGCGCGACGACGAGCTCTACTGCTTCCGCGACTACTCCCTCCGCGCAGAGGTCCGCGGCGGCGTCGATCTGAGCTCATTCCGCACGCTCCGGGGCTTCAACATCTGGTGGCTACACGCGCTCCGCCCCCCCCCGAAACCGCTTGCCGCCCTGCCGGACGCCTGCGATCATCGCTAGAACTCCCATGATTTCACTCGTCGTCCATATTTTGACCCGGGAACGTCCCGAGCTGTTTCGACGCTGTCTCACGACAGTCTTGCGCGATCTTCCCGGCACGGGACGCGTGCGCGTCGTCGTCAACGGCGTCGGCGATCCGAGCCGCGCCGTGCTGGCGACCGTCGGCGATCCCCGCGTCTCGTGGATCGAGGTGCCGCGCGAGGACCGCGTCAGCGCGCGCAACCGCGCCTTCGACCACGGCGCCGAGGATCTCATCGTCTTCCTCGACGACGACTGCGAGGTGCCGCCGGGATACTTCGCGCGCATCTTGCGCGCCTTCACGGCCGAGCCCGAGCTCGCCGCGCTGGGCGGGCCGAATCTAACGCCGCCCGACAACACGCGCTTTCAGAAGCTGAGCGGCGCCTTGATGGCGAGCTGGTTCTGCGCGCCGATGGTGCGCAGCCGCTACGTCGCGAAGCCTCAGGCTCATGCGACGGAGCGCAACTTGATCCTATGCAACCTCGTCGTACGCCGGTCAGCTCTGCGCGAGCATCGCTTCGTCTCGGGCATGCCGGGAAACGAGGAGAATCTCTTTCTCTTCGACTGGCAACGCGCCGGCGCGCGCCTCGCCTACGATCCCGAGCTCGCGGTCTGGCATCATCGCCGCGCAAGCCCGCGCGGCTTCGCCAAGCAAATGTTCGGTTATGGCCGCGGCCGCGCCACGCAGACCTTGCACGCGCCGCGCAGCTTGCACCCGGCGTTTCTCGTGCCGAGCTTGGCCGTGGCGACGACCGTTTTCGCGCTTTGCGGCCTCGTGCCTATGCGGACTTTGGCCATTCTCACGGTCTCGCATCTGGCGATCGGTCTCCTCGCAGCGGCGACGACTCAAGGGCTGCGCGCGCTCGGGCTCGGAGCGGCCCTCGCATCGGCGCCGGCGACTCTGGTCGTGCATGCGGCGTACGGGCTCGGCTTTGCCGCCGAGCTCGTACATAAGCTCCCGCGTCTATTAATCAATTCAAGCCAAGGCCGATTTGCTATGATGCGTCCACGCGCATCGGAGAGTCCATGACCGACGAGAAGAAGAAGTCGAAAAAGCTGACGCACATCAAGCTGACCTCGCACCCGGCCGCGGACGGCCCGCGGCCTCTGGCGATCCACTGGGGCGCGAAAGACGCGAAATCGCGCGGTCCGGTGATCGCGAGCAACACCACCCAAGAAGCACGCAACGTGATCGGCGCGCACTCCGGCTCCTACGCCGTCTATCGCGCGCTCGCGATCGCCGCCGGCTCGCTCGATCCCGTGCACATTCCCGATCTCGCGAATACGGCGCCCGCCGAGCCGATCGGGCCCTACCCGGGCTGGGGTGATCCGAATCGCATCGTGTCCATGGACCCCTGGGGCCACATCGTCGCCGCCGAGTTCGGGGACCTCTTGAAGGAAGGCTACGACATCCGCCCGACCATCGCGGTCACCAAGGCGCACATGTCGATGCCCGAGCTGGTCGAGGCGATGGAGAAGGGCCGGCTGAAGCCCGACGGCAAGATCCTGAAGGAGAACGGCGAGGTCGTGGTCACCAAGGCCGCGATCGAGCCGGTGTGGTGGCTCCCCGGCATCGCCGAGCGCTTCGGCGTCGAGGAAGGCGAGCTGCGGCGGAACCTCTTCGAGCACACCAGCGGGATGTTCCCGGAGCTGATCACGCGCCCCGACCTCGAGGTGTTCCTGCCACCGATCGGCGGCGCGACCTGCTATTTCTACGGCGACGTGAAATCGATCGCCGACCCGAACATCGAGCTCGCCTGCCGCGTGCACGACGAATGCAACGGCTCCGACGTCTTCGGCTCCGACATTTGCACGTGCCGACCGTATCTCACGCACGGCGTCGAGGTCTGCATCGAGACGGCGCAACGTGGCGGCTGCGGGCTCATCGTCTACAACCGCAAGGAAGGCCGCGCCCTGGGCGAGGTCACGAAATTCCTCGTTTATAACGCGCGCAAGCGGCAGGTCGGCGGCGACACGGCGGAGAAGTACTTCCACCGCACCGAGTGCGTCGCCGGCGTGCAGGACATGCGCTTCCAGGAGCTCATGCCCGACGTCCTCCATTGGCTCGGCATCAAGCACATCGACCGCTTCGTCTCCATGTCCAACATGAAGTTCGACGCGATCGAGCGCACCGGCATCAGCATCAAGGAGCGCGTGTCGATCCCCGAGGAGCTGATCCCGGCCGACGCGCAGGTCGAGATGGACGCGAAAAAGGCGGCCGGCTACTTCTCCGAAGGCGCGAAGCCCAACGACGCCGAGCTGGCGAAGAAGAAGGGCCGGGGGCTCAACGAGTGAATCCCCAGGTCGTCTACCTCAGGACGCCGGTCGCGATCCGCGAGCAGTGCGGGCGCGTCTACGCCTTGGCCGAGAAAGACATGCTGGCGCACTTCCGGCTGCGCGAGGACAAGCTCTCCGAGATCGCCCAATTCGTCCTCGACGTGACGCGCGAGGCTTATCCGACGCTCGACGTGCCCTACCATTCGCGGTGGCGGCACTTCGACGTCGGCGGCGTCGACCGCGAGAAGCTCCTGGACGCGAAGCTCGCGGCGGAGAAGCGGACCAAGACGGAGATCGCGAAAACGAAGATCGAGCTCGCGATCTTGAGCGTCTTGCTGGACGCGGGCGCGGGCGACGGCTGGCGCTATCAGGACGCGCGCAGCGGCAAGGAGCTGTCGCGCTCCGAGGGGCTCGCGGTCGCCTCGTTCGAGATGTTCTTCGCCGCGAAGCTCTCGGGCTCTTCGGAGTCTCTGCGCCAGGTCACGGCCGACGATTTGAAGACGGGATTCCAGGTGACAGCGGCGAATCCTTTGATCGGCGTCGAGGGGCGGCTCGCGCTCTTGACGAAGCTCGCGCACGCGATCGAGGCGCATCCGGCGCATTTCGGCAAAAAGTCCCCGCGGCTCGGCAATCTGGTCGACCTTTTCGTCGCCCAGTCGACGCAAGGGGAGCTGCCGGCGCGGAAGATCCTCGCGGCGGTGATCGAAGGGCTCGGTACGATCTGGCCCGGCCGCGTCAGCCTCGGCGGCGTCAATCTCGGCGACGTCTGGCGCCACAGCCAGGTGACGGAGCTGGTGCCTTTCCACAAGCTTTCGCAGTGGCTCAGCTATTCCCTGTGCGAGCCGCTGGAAGAGCTCGGGCTCGAGATCACGCAGCTCGACGAGCTGACGGGCCTGCCCGAATATCGCAACGGCGGCCTGTTCCTGGACGGCGGCGTGCTCGAGCCTAAACACGAAGGTGTTTTGCGAGACGTGCACAAGCCCGATTCGGATGTGATCGTCGAATGGCGGGCGCTGACGGTGTGCCTCCTCGATCGGACGGCGGCGGAGATTCGCCGGATGATCGGGAAGACGGCGTTGGAGCTGCCGTTGGCGAAGGTGTTGCAAGGCGGGACCTGGACGGCGGGACGGCGTCTGGCCGCGAAGCTCAGGGCGGGCGGCGGGCCGCCGATCCGGTACGAATCCGACGGCACGCTCTTCTAGACTTTGCCTAAGCCACCCTCTGGATCATAAGGCCGAAACGGCGCTCCACATGTCCGTCTACGGCGGGCCGGGCTCCACCTAAAGTCCGCCAAATCGCCGCCGATACTATGGTACGTCATTCCACGCGCACGGCGCCTTCAGATGAAATGGAGCCGTCAAAGGAGTGATTTCGGGGACTTGGTCGTGGTCAGCGGCCCCGTCGACGAGCACACCGAAAGGAAAGTTGAATCGCTATGCCGGACCGCATCATGCTCGTCGCCACCCTGGTTTCAGCGCTCGCGCTCAGCGGCTGCGTCACTAGGCGCAGCAACGCCTCGCGTGTGAAGGATGAAAAGGCCGCCGAAGCGAGCACGCGTCAGGCGATGAGCCAGTGCAAAGACCTCGTGCTCGGCGTCGACGAATGGGACGGGCTCATCAGCGAGCTCGTGCTCGTACAGGTCGACGGCGGCGGCGCGGGCGGCAGCTTTCAAGGCGCCGGCGGCAGCGTCGAGGGCGTGGCGGTCGGTGTCGACGGCGCCTTCGCCATGCGGCTCGTCTGCGACGAGGGCGGTCTCGCGATGACCGACCGCAGCGACGATCCCGAGGAAGTCGTGAAGACGAAGGCCTCGATCGAGAAGCTCCTCAAAGACTTTCCGGCCGAGCTGCGCAAGACCCGGGTCGCCGCCAAGAATCGCAAAAAGGGCGACAAGGAGGCGAGCCTCACGCTCACCACCATCGTCGTTCTGCAGGCGCGGCGCGCGGCCTTGGCCGAGCACTTCGACGAAGTGCTGAAGACCGTCGTCGGCACGATCACGTCGTCCGCGCCCGAGTATTCGTCCAGCATGCCTTGATTGGATCGCTCCAAAGGCATGCGATCGCGCGCGAGTACGTACGCATCATGTTGGGCCATCTAACGGCGGTCGTGCGGCACGAAGGCGTACGCGTCCTTGGGCCCCTTGCGGTAAAATAACGCCAAGAAGCCCTACCCGGAGAAAGCGCGCACCAACTCTGCGCAACTGCGCTCCGAAGGGACCACGGACGCCACGGCTTCGGCTGGCGGGCGGATTAGCTACTTTACAAACGAGCTCGACCGAACACAAATGGCATGGACGTTCGCGGCGGCGGTGCCCTGCGACGTGCAACAGTCGAGTCCCCACTTCGACGGTTGATCCAAAGTCGAGGTCAGAAGCTGGCCGCCGGTTGAGTTCGGCAGGCGGCACTCGCCCCCGCCGCCGATGGCGATAAAGCCGTCGGGACATGCTGCCTGACCGGAGGCGTGAATGGAGCTGGCGCCCCCGTAACCGCAATTCCCGGCGCCCGGCTGCGGCGTGACCTGCCCGGAGCATGAGCTCTGATCGACGCGGCTTGCTGCGGCATTGCGAACATCCCGGCAAAACGACTCGCCAATGCACGGCATTTCTTGCCGAGGGCAAGGCTGGCCGATCGGCGGCGGCTTCAAGAATATCGCTGCCTTTCCGAAGCGATCCGCATCGCCTTTCTCGCTTGTCTCCGGAGGACCCATGTCTCTCTTCTCCCGCCGTCGCGCCCTGCGACTCGGCGTCGACACCACGCTCGGCTACGTCGCGCTGGGTGCCTTTGGCGGTCAAAGTCTCTTTGCCCAAGGAGACGAGCCGCACTTCTTCATCAACGTCTGCGTCGCCGGCGGGGTCGACCCGACTTACTGGTTCGACGCGCGTCCGAACGACATGACCGACGGCGGTCTCGTGTCGAATTATCTCTACAAGACGGCCGACGCCCCAGGCGACGACGCGGCCGGCAAGCGCATCGAGTACATCGGTAAGAACGGCGGCAGGTGCCTGCGCACGACCCTGACCGAGCCGCTGATGAAGTTCAGGGACGAGATGACCGTGATCAACGGCATCGTCATGAACGGCGTCGGCATCGCCGGCCACGGCCAAAACATGTACACGCTCTACACCGGCAAAAACGTCGGCGGCTACAACTCCTGGGTGCCGATGATCGGCGCCAAGAACAAGAGCCCGATCGAGTCCGTGCACGTCGGCGGCTGGAAGGGCGACGGCAACCAGGCGCCGAAGAACTTCGGCGGCTCCGTGCAGCTCGACGGCTTTTCGTCGATGAAGCTCTTCGAGGACATCAAAGAGAGCGCCGTGTTCGACATGGCGGACCCGACGGCCAAGTTCCTCCTCGACCGCTACGCGGCCCGCGCCGGCCTGGGCGACGCCTTCGCTCTCGGCTCGCAGGCGGTCGCCGACGGCCTCACCAACGCGCCGCGCCTCAACGCCTCGTTGATCGAGGCGGCCAACGCCGGCGGCAACACCTCCCAAAACGGCGCCCTCGCCAACGCCACCGTGATGACGCACCGCCTCTTCGCCGGCAACGTCACCTCGTCCGTCACGATCATGATGGACCGCGACATGGGCTCTTCGTTCGACATCGACTCGCATTCGGGCTCGATCGCGCGGAACCTCCCGGTCAACTACGCCGAGATCATCAAGGACATCATCGGCCTCATCGACTACCTGAAGGCCAACGAGTACAAGAACGGCAAGTCGCTCCTCGACGTGACGACGGTCATGGTTTCCTCCGAGTTCGGCCGCCCCTATCGCCAGGTTGGCATGCCGATCTGGACCACGGGCACCGACCACAACCAATTGATCAACTCGATGCTTCTCTTCGGCAAAGGCATCCAAGGCGGCAACGTCATCGGCGCCTCCGACATGGAGACGCTCGACGCGATCAAGCCCGAGAACGTCTCGGGCGCGCACAAGGCCTGCGAGCCGATGTCGGCGCAAGGCGGCGCGTGCATCATGCCGATGGGCAGGCCCTTCGACTTCGAGACGGGCCAGGCAACGGCTGCGAAGCCAGAGACCTTCAAGCTCACCGACTATCTCTCGATCAACTCGGTGACGAACACGCTCCTGCGGCAGTTCGGCTACACCGACGACAAGCTCTTCCGCGATCCGGACGGCAAGCAGCTGCCGACGATCGAAAAACACCTTCTGAAGAACGTCTGAGGGAAAGACCAACCATGAACACCACGCTGAAATGCTCCCTGGTCGCCCTCTGCCTCTTGCCCGCGTGCCGCCCGGCTCAGCAAGGCGCCGCGCTGAAGGAAGGCGAGACTCCGGCCGCAGATGCCGGCGCCGTCCTTACGCCGGGCCCGAACGACATCTCCGAGGCCAAATGGCGCAACAAGGTGAGCCAGCGCCTGCGTTACGGCTCGCGCATCACCGACGAAGAGGAAGAGAAGTACAAGGCGCTCTCGCGCCAGCAATTCATCGACGAGATGATGAAGGACCCGCGCTTCGCCTTGACGCTCCTCGACTTCAACATGGATTTTCTCGGCCGTCAGGTCGACTCTCTGGTCGAGCAGGCGCCCGTGACGCCCGCCGGCAACAACCCCTTCCCCGAGTTCTCCCCGGCCGCTGCGGCGACCGGCATGGAGGCCTCGGCGACGGCAGCCCCCACCGGCCCGAACCCCCAACTTAACGCCTCGGTGTTCAGCCAGCCCCAGGCCCTCGCCGGCGCCATGGCGGCGATGAACGGCGGCGACTTCTTCGAGCTCTTTGACGGCAACCCGAAGCTCTACGTCGAGAGCCCGGTCCAAGTCTCCAACTCGGCGACCTTCGCCGCGGACCTCGAGAAAGAGTTCAACTCGGTGATCGCGATGTTCGGCGCGCCGCCCTCGGATTCGATGCGTGCCGTCGGCTGTCAGTCGACCCCGCAGCTCGCCCGCAAGCTCTCGCTCCCGACCAACAAATCAGGCGGCGGCGACGCCTACGCGGCGCTGAAGATGGAGCCCAGCGTTCGTTATGTTCTCAACTTGATCGGACAGAACTGGGTCGGATCGATCCAACGCCAGGTGCCGGTCGGCGACTTCAACAACGCCAACGTCGGCGACTGCAACGATCCCGCCTTCACGGCTCAAGCCTTGGCCGACCGCCTGACCAAGATCCGTGATGAGACGATGAGGATCTTCGCCGAGATCGAGGCGAAGAAGAAGACGCCATCGAGCCAACCGGTCAACGACATGATCGCGCTCGACGTGAACGTGGCCGGTCTGCCCGCCCTGAACCCCGCCTTTACCTACGAAGGCCAGTGGAAGATCGTGAAGAACTCGAGCACGAACGTCAACCGCAAGCGGGCGGCCTACATCCTGCGCACCTTCACCTGCGACGACATGACCCCGGTCAGCCTCGGGTCGACCGACCACGTCGAAGGCGCCCACTCGGCGGCCGCAGCCTGTCAGGCCTGTCACTACAAGATGGACCCGATCGGCGCCATCTTTGCCCCGCACGGCGTCGCTGGTATCAGCTTCAAGAAGCAGAAGAACCACATCTACGACGACGCGCTGAACGTCGCCAAAGACTCCGATCACTACACCAAAAAGTACGTCAACGAGTACAACGGCACCGACGGCAAGATCAAGATCGGTCACTACAAGTCGCCGACGAAGCTCTACCCGGAGTGGACCGAGGCGAACCCGGACGACGTCACGATGTCGACGATGTTCGACTACTTCAAAAAGTCGAAGGTCGTGCGCTCCTGCCTGACCAAGCGCCTCACGGAGTACGTCCTCGGCAAGAAGCAGGTGTACGACGGCAAGTGGGTCGACTCCCTGGCGAAGAATTTCGACGGCGGCGACGCGACCGCGGCGTTGAAGAAATCGATCAGCGACCTCTTGCTGTCCAAGACCTTCAACCGCGCCTCGATCGTCCCCGGCCAGTGCTACGACTACGCGGTCGGCGCGGAGCCGGGCCCGGACGCGGCGCCGTGCGAGGTCAACTCGATCGCCGTCAAGTACTGCGCGTCCTGCCACAACGAGGACTCGCCGAACGGTGACCTCGACATGACGAAGTTCGTCAGCGGACCGCAAGGCGCGATGTTTGCGCACTACATGTCCGAAGGCGTGCTCTTCGACCGGACGACGAGCCTCAAGTGGATGCTCGCCTCGATTACCGATCCGAAGTCGATCAAGCGCGACCGCGACGGCGACGGCCAGGACGACGAGCTCCTGCCGATGCCGTACAAGAAGGACTTCCCGGAGAGCGAGAAGCAGATCTTCTTCAAATGGCTGCAAAAGCAGCTGTCCGAATCGACGGGGAACTGACGAACCATGAAAATCGCATCCATTCTCTTGACGATCCTCGTGGCCGCCGGTTGCAAGACCGCGGCGAAGCAAGTCTCCACGGTGAAGGAAGGCGGCGGCCGTCCGGTTGGCGAGTTCATCGGCGCGCCGGCGATTCAGCAGATCCTGTGGGAGAACCTCTTCGACCAAGGCGAGCCGGGAACGAAATCGTTCCAAGTGTCCCGCGTGCTCGGGGACGGCGTCTTCGCGCAGAAAGGCCTGATCGGCGCCAACGAAACCGATGGTGACCGCTTCGAGTACCGCGGCGGCGTGCCCAACCCGCTCGGCGTCCTCCTCTGGTTCAAGACGATGAAGACCCTGGCGGCCTCGATGGGCGAGCTCTGTGCGCAAGCGCCTGAGGCGCGCACCCTGAGCTTCAAGCGCTCGAAGGACAAGCCGGTGCTCCGCGCCGACTTCAACCTTCTCGTCCGCAAGCTCTGCGACGGCACGCCGGCCGACGGCGACTTGGAAAAAGCGTGGAAGATCGTCGTCGGCTACGGCCTCGACGACGAGCGCGAGGCCTTCAAGAATCAGTTCAAGGCATCGACCGAAGCCAACGCGGCCAAGCGCGTGGAAGACGTCATGCTGGCTCTATTGATGAACCCCAGTTTCCTTTTGCAGCAGTAGCGGTCGGTTGACGTTGGCTCCCGGATCGTCTGTCGTAGTCGGCTGAATCTCTTAGTGGTATTGTTTCGTGCAAAGCCCCGGGAGCCCATGGCTACCGGGGCCATTCTAAAGGAGTCAATCATGCGCCTCGCGCTCGCGCTTTCGCTCTTCGTCTTCGCCGTCGGTTGCAAGGAAAAGGACAAGGAGGCAGAGCCCTCGTCCTCGAAAAGGGCGAAGACCGCCTCGGACGCCACCGCGACGAACGGCGGTGGCGGCTCCACGGGCGCCGGCGCCGCCAGCGGCAAGCAAGAGAAAGGCGACGGCAAGTCTTCGTCCGGCTCGTCTGCCCGCCTCTTCTCGCCGAGCGATCTGAAGAGCAAGTTCGCCCTGCGTAAGTACGGCGAGGACGAGATCGAGTCCGAGGTCGGGTTCATCTCCGGCGTGGAGAACCACGATCCCGAGGCGGAAGCAAGTACCGACGATTGTTTTGATGAGACGTTCGGCGCCAGCAAAGTGCAAGCGACCGCGAACTCGCTGCGAGTCGACACTGAGATCGACCTATCGCCCTGCCTCAAGAAAGTGTTCGCCGCCGACGCGAAGTACAAGAAGGTCAAAGTGACTCAATACCTCGTCCGCTTTCAGGGCGTGACGCTCTGCGACGGCGACGCCGGCCTAGCGGAGTTTGACGGCAAGACGTTCAAAGAGTTTTCGTCGTCGAAGCGCTACAAGGACAATGCGCTCTGCGGCGAGATGGGCTTCACGTCGTATAACCTGGTCAAGACGGAATCCGACTACTCGATGGAGCACGAGGGCGAGCTCACCACTGCCCTGTCGATATCCTACTCGGGCAGCTGGGACGACGGTAAGCCCTGCCGCACCGACGTCGTCAAGGGCGAGACGAAGGTGGAAAGCTGCATGGAATTCGACTACATGGACGACCTCCACAAGAAGCAGAGCGACGTACGGAAGCTCTTGCTCAAAGGGCTTAAGGCCAAGCCTCTCGATCAGTATTACTCAAAAGGTTCGGCCGAGCTGACGGTCAACGACTGGACCGGCACGATGACCTACAAGAGCGCCGACGTCGGTCCGACGTGGAAGCTTTCGCGCGACGGGAAATCCGCCGAAGGCACGTACGGCGCGAAGAAGGACGGCGCGGGACTTGCCCTCGACAATACGCCCGCGACGCGCGGCTTGCCGGCGCTAAAGTGGCGCCTTACGCCCTAAGTTATGGCGCGATCTGCGCCCTCTCGACCTTCGTGCCGTCGATCTTCTCGATCATCACGAGCCCTTTGCCCTTGCAGTAGTAGTCGACGCTGCGGCTGATCGCGTGCGAATCGGCCTTCGACATCGTGCGGATGCAGGGCGAGAACGTGCCGGCGGGCGTCTCGATGGTCATGCCGAGGTTGGTCACGTACTTGTCGTCGACGGGGTCGCCGACGCCGATGCGGTCGCTGATCTCCACCGCACGGTTGGAGATTCGCGCCGCGATGCCGCCCTCGGTGGCGATGAAAGTGGCGTCGACGAGGCCGCCGCCGCTGCGCTTGACCGTGAGCTTGCCGCCGTCTTTGCTGACGTCGTAACGCAGGCTCGACGAGCGGCCGTCCTCGAATTTCAGCGCTTTCGCGCCGCTCGTGGCCGGGAAGAGGTAGTCGCGCGCCGCGACGAGCTCGGGCCCCTCCTCGTCGGCCTTGGGCTTCTTCTTCTTGGCCTCGGGCGGCTCGGGCTTGCGGCCGCCGCAGCTACCGCCGCCGCAGCCCGAGGCCAGAAGGGAAAAGACGAGCGAGCGCGCGAGCGCCTTCATTCGGCCGGGATTCTCCAGAGGTAAAGGATCTCGGCGTGCTCGTCTTCCATCGGCGAGCCGAGGCGGTCCCAGGCGCGCTCGCGGTTGGCCAGGCCGTCGTTGCCGAAGGCGGTCTCGTCGAACCACATGCGGTCGAAGTCGAGCTTGGTCGTACCGGCGGCGATGTCCTCGGGGCGGAGCCAGTTCTCTTTCTTCACCTTGAAGATGAACATCCACTGCTTGTGGGCGGTGAACTCTTCGGGCGAGTTGCCGCAGGGGATGGTCACGCCGCATTGGCTGAAGTTGTTCGACTCGCTCATCTCGTAGCTGGAGGCGACGAACGGCGAGTACGCCTGGTCCATCATGCGGCGCAGCTTGTTGCTGTTCGGGAGGCTCGGAGCGCTGTCGTAGCCGGACTTATACCAGTTGGTATGGCGGTCGACGGCGCGCTGGATGCGGTTGACCAGGAACTCGGCGAGCTTGTCGCCGGTGAGACCGGAGCGCGCGGTGAGCCCGAAGTCGGAATCGTGCCAGTGGGAATCGAAGCCGGGAAGGTAGGCGCCGGCCGAGCCCACCTGCGTGATCTTCTTGTCTTCGAACTCGTCGTTTTGGCGGAAGAGGTACGGGCCGTTCGCGCTGAAGACGTCGGCGGGATCGGCGTGGTTGTGCTGGGCGATCGTAAAGTAGGAGCCGCTGGCGTTGCCGAAGTCGGCTTCGGTTCCCATCGAGTGCATCATCCAGGCGCCGAAGCCCGCGCGCGCGCCTTCGTAGCGGGAACGAAACGGCGCTTCGTAATACTTGCGGCAATCGGCGCTCGTGATCGCGGCGCCGGGGACGGCGGTCGTGCGATCCTTGCACTGAGCGGCGAACACCTTCGCCGTCCAGATCATGCCGTTGCTCTCGGGGGAGTTCGGCTTGTAGTTCGAGTCACCACGGAAGTCGTAGTACCAGCCTTTGTCCTCTTCGCTGCAGGTGCTCGCCGTAAACGCCTTGAGGCCGTCGGCATAAGCTTTGTAACTGTCCGCGCTCTGGGAGAACGTCTTCTGCTTCTTCACGTAGTCGGCGAAGATGTATTTCGTCTCGCAGATCGTGTAACCGGGCACGAACCGGTCGATGTTCGCGGTGTCGCCGATCTTCAACTTGCCTTTGACGACCGTCCCATCCTCGAGCTCGAGTCCGACGGGGCTGTTGATGGCCTTCTCGCGCCAGTCGAAAACGCCGCGCGAGATCGCCAAATAACGCGTGTAGTCCTCGATGCACATCTGCGCCCAAGGGCTCTTTTTCGGGTCGAAGGCAGTGACCGCGGGCGCGTCGCCGGCGGGGCGCATCGGATCGTTGCGCGCCTCGCAGCTGCGGTCTTTTTGGCTGTCGCCGTTGTCGAGGTAGCGCAGCGCGAAGACCCAGTTGATCTTGGCGCGGACCATCGTGGCGCGGTCTCTGAACTCGCCGCAAAGATACGTGAGGAAGTCGTGCGCCTCCGGCGTGATGCCGGTGGCCGCGGGCGGCAGCGCCGTCTTGTGCAGCTTCAGGATGTCGCCGTAGGTCTTGAAGCTCGTGCGCTTCACGATCGACAGGATCGTCGCCGCCTTCTTGACGTCGGCGTTGGCGTAGTTCGGCTGCACTTCCTGGCCGACGTCGGCCCCGCCGGCGCAGTACTCGCCCCACAGCGCGGCGTTCTCGGCCGCGCCGAGGTAGCCCGGAGGATGCACCGTGCTCGCCGCGGTCTCGCCGGGCACCGCCGGGGCTTCCCCCTCTTTCACCGTCGACTTGGGGGCCGGAGTCTTGCATGCGATGACGGCGCAAAGCGCCGCCGCGGCCGCGGCCGCGCCGCGACCGGTCGTCTTAAGCAGCATGGGCACGAACCTCTATTGGCAGGTGACGTTGACGACGTCCGAGATCGTCTCGGGAGCCGGATAATTCGCGCGGCAGCTCGTGCCAGCCTTCGGGTCCTTGGCGTAGCGCTGGTTCTTCTCGACGGTGCCGACGCGCTTGCCGCCTTCGGCGCGCAGATCGAAGAAGAGCTCTTCGACCATGCCGCCGCAGCTCTTGCCGGCCTTCGTCGTGGTGAACTCGCCGGACCACTGCTTGACGGTGCCCTCGGCGAGGAGCGCCTTGTCGGTGGCCGAGTTGCGGACGACGGTCGCTTTCGTGAAGAGCGGTTTCCACACGGCGACGCCGGTCTGGGACGCCGGCTTCTCGGCGATGTCTGCGGTCTCTTTCGCCCAGTCGATGGTCAGCTTGTAGGCGTGGCCGACGCCGGTCGAGGCGCCCGAGACCTTACACGTCACGGTCTCGGTCGCACCAAAGGCCGGGAACGCACAAAGGGCGAAGAAAAACGGGATGATCTTCCGCATGGGCGTCTAGCTCCGACGATGATGGTAAATGCTAGGGAAAACTCTACATGAAAGGCCTGAGACGGGCTACGAGTAGTCATTTTTAGCCTACCGGCGTGCGTGCCGCGGCGTCAGCGAAACTCGTCGTCTTTTCAGCCCCTTCTCAAGCGCGGCCAGGGTTCCTCCGATCTCACGGTCAGATCATTATGAGGTACGACCGTGGGCCGTCTCGCGTCTTTCACCAGCGCCATCGTCCTCGTGTCCCTGGGCGTCTTCGCCTCGGGCTGCGACAAGATCCTCGGAAGTGGCAAGGCCGCGCTGATCCACCACGGTAAACGCGTAGGCGGCTCTTCGCCGGCACCGGCACCGGCACCGGCACCGGCACCGGCACCGGCACCAGCACCCATCCCCGGCGATGCTGCGAAGGCTGGCGTCGTCGCCATTGGCACCCAGCTGTCGCAGGAGCTCGCGGCCGATCTCGTGGGCGCTGGCCTGACACCGGAACAGGTCGCGGCCATCACCACGAGCGCCGAGACCAAGGTCGCGACGGCCGCCGGCAACATCGCCGTCGACGGCTTGGGGCTCGTCGCGATCGATCCGGTCGGCTTCGCCTTGGAGCCTTTTGCCGCAGGAGCGCTCGACGCGCTCGACTCGCCGGCCGCAAATCTCCCCGACCCCGCGGAGCGGAGCCGGATCGCCAGCGTCATCACGAAGTCGAGCTTCGAGGCGATGCCGAGCCTCGAGGCCAACGGCGGCAACGACCGCCTCATCTCACTGCAGTTCATCGTCATGCAATCGACCATGGCAAGCCTGAACAACGCCGGCCTCGGTGGCGACGCCACCCCAGGCGCGATGGCAGCGATCACGCATGGCGCCGCCGCCGGCGTCTTGAAATCCGGGGTCGACGCGGACGGCGTCGGCGCCGCGGCTGCGAGCATCTCCGGCACCGCCGCCGCAGGATTGAGCGGTCAGGGCCTGACGACCGAAAACCTCTCCGCCGCGCTCGGCTTCGCGGCCGAGGGCACGATGAGCGGTTTGGGCGAGGCCGGCGTCGACGACGACGCGCTTTCTGCCACCGCCGCGGGCGTCGCCGAGTCGACGGTCGCCGCGCTCTCCGCGGTCAACGGTGACCAGAGCCTCATGGGCCAGCTCGCGGGCGCCATCGCGTCGGGCACGATCAACGGCCTCGGGAACGCCAAGGTCCCGGCCGAGACGCTCATCGCCTCGAACGTCATCGCCAACATCGTCGAGAAGGCAGTGATCGGCGCCGGCAAGGCTTCGACGGACGAGGCTCAGGCATCGAGCGTCGTCGGCGACATCGCCAGCCGCGCCGTCTCGGCCCTTTCCCGCGTCGACCTCGGCTCGGGCGACCAACGCCAAAAAGCGGTCGGCAACGTCGTCGACGGCTCGATCCGCTCCTTCGCCAGTGCCGGCATCTCCGGCACCGCCGCCATCGCCGCCGCGACGGCCAACGTGTCGCGCGAATCCGTCGCCGCGCTTCCCGCCGCAGGCTTCGACGCGACCCAGGTCGCAGCCCAGGCCGGGTTCATCGCCACGCAGGGCATCACCAGCGTCGCGAAGCTCTCCATCAGCGTCGAGGACGCGCTCACCGTCGTCGGCAAGGTGACGGAAGGCGCCGGCGCCGGCGTCGGCAAGCTCCTCGAGCAGAACGTCATCACCGCGACGCAGACCGCCTCTGCCGCCGCCGCCGTCTCCAACGGCGCGATCAACTCGCTTGGTGCGCTGAAGGCGGCGAACATCGTCACGAGCGACGAGCAATCGGTCAACTTCGCGAGCGGCGTGGCGCAGGGAACGCTGACGGGACTTGCCGTGAGCAAGGTGTCGGTGGCGACGGTGCAGCAGGCGAGTAATGCGGTGAACGCTGTGTTTCAGGATCCGGCGACGCTGGCGAAGATCACGTCGTCCGAGTCCGTGCGCACGCAGATCGGCGCCGCTGTTACGACGGCGTCGTCGAACGCCGTCAACGTCGCGACGGCCGTCCAGAATCGCACGGTCGTCGTCTGCGCGACGGCGTATCCTGAGACGCTTACGAAGGAGCAGTTTTTCGCCAAGGTGGCAGCGGTGAGCGGCGCCATTCTCTGCGAGCGTGCGTCGCGCAACGCGGCTTGTCCCTCGCGCAGGGCGGAAAGCTCGCGCATCGCGACGTGGATTCCGAGTGACGGCGGCGCGGCGCCGCTTTGTAGTCTGGTCTTTGGGACGGTGGCTGGGGGAGGCGGCGGCGCGGTGGCGAGGCCTGGCCCGAGTGCGACGCCGCCGCCTCCGCCTCCGCCGCCAATCGTCAACGCGGAAATCGTCGCCGCCTGCGCCCAGGCGTTCGCCTCCGGCTCGCGCTCCAGCATCTATGCGGCCATGAGTCATACCAATCTCGCGGCTGTCTTCGGCGCCTGCGAGGTACCGCCCGATCAGTCTTGCTTCCCCGGATTCACCGAGGAAGAGCTCGACGGCTACGCGCCGCCAGCGTTAGGGGCTCCGGCGGAGTTGATGCTCACCAGCGTCGCCGTCCGGCCAAAAACGGTCAACGGCCTGGGCGGCATCGGCTTCGCAACGGAGAAACTGGTCGGCGCAAAGAAGCACTGCGTCTACCGGTTCGAATCGATCCCCTGCGCGAAAGCTCTGAACGCCTCGAGCCTGGTCGATCTCGGCAACGCCTCGCCCATCCTAGACCGGAATGAAGTCGGCTCGAAGACCTGCTTCGCGCAGACAGGCGCTTGTCCTTTGCCCGCGGATCCCGCTCTCTTCACGATGTCCGTGGTACCGCCGACGCGCGTTGGCGAAGCCAAGCATTGCGCCTACGAGCGTGTCTTCCAGGGGTGCGGGTTCGTGAACAACCAAGCGCTCACCTTGGCGGACATCGCGGCCATCCCGCGCCGCAACGGTCGCTGGATTTGCGATCCGCAAGGCGTCTCGATCGTGGAGTCGATCGCGCTCGCTGACGCGAACCTCGAGGCTCACATTGAAAGTCGGAGGTCCGCCAGTCCGGTCTTCGTCGTGCAAAGCGCCGTCCGCGACTGCAATAACTTCGGCGCGACGCTCGACCCCGAGGAGCTCGCGCAAACGCAATTCCTGCAAAAGCACGCCGACGGCTCCACCTTTCGCGCACCAACGCACGCCGGGTGTCTGACCGAAGCCAACGGCGTTTGTCCGGCATTGACCGGCGGCTTGGCCGTCGGCACGACGCACCTGCTCTACCGGCAGGAAGTCCCGGAGCTCAGTTCGAGCTTCTGTCACTACATCGAGACGTTCCGTAGCTGCGCCGCGGCGCAGGACAATAGCGCGATCACTGCTGAAGATCTCGAAGACGAGATGGATTATCGGTTCAGCAACGGCCAGGGGGCGTACTACTGTCAGGTTCCCGGCAACTTCAGCTGCGCCACGCAGTCGCTGAACCTGCCAGGGGGCTATGTCGGCGAGCAACGCGCGATGCCGGCGGCGAACACCCAAGTCCGCCACTGCGTCGTCATGCCGCCGCCTTCGATCCAAAGCTGCCTCCGCTCCGGCGTCGGCACGAGCATCGGCACGGCCGAGCTAGGAATCCTTGGCAGCAACGATCCTGACATCAAGATCTGTGACGCGATCAGCGACACGACCGGACTGCAGACTTGCCCTTCGCAGCCGGCCGATTGGCGCCTCATGGAGGTCGACTTTGGCGCAAGCCAGGACCTCATCCGTCGATGCATGTACATCCCGATCGTCGGGGAATGCAGCTCGGTGGCCGGCCTGAGCGGGAGCGCCTCTGCGATTGACCGCATGGACGCGGACGCCCTCGATCCGCCGTATGCGGGAAGTGAATTCTTGAGCGCGTCTGGGTCGGTTGCCCGCAGTTGCCATGTGCCCGATGCCGTCGACTGTCCCCCTTTGGGCGCAGACGTCTCCGGCGAATTGTACTCCCAGCCGATCACTATGCCCTATGGCCCGGTCCCGCACGCGATTTGCCGGTACAAGATGACGGCAGACTCGTGCCCTCCGCCGGGAGCCAACGGCCTCGACTTCAGGAGCTTCAGGGAGGCGAACCCGACTTCGCCCACTCATGCCGAAACCCACGTCTGCGTCGCGAGCACGGCCGCACTTTGCCCGGCACTTGCGAGCGCGCAAGTGAGCAGCGGCACTTCGCCGGCACCGTTTGGTCAAACGAGCTGCTTCTACACGCCCGCGACCGCAACGTGCGACGCTGGCGCCCCTCTCAACGCGGCGACTCTGAAAACCTTCGCCAAGAGTGGAACGATCTACAGTCCGAATCGCTACTGCTCCCTCGCAAAGGCGGCAGGGACTTGCCCGACGCTTTCCACGGGTCTGAGTAGCAACGACTACGTCGCCCACGGCCGGGACCCGACGCACCCGCTGCTCGATTACTGCGTCTATGGCGCCCCGCAAAGTTGCGCCGGCATCCCGAATCCCATCGCGGTGGCCGACTATCCGAATCACCTCGCCTCGAAAGGCGGGGTCTTGAGTTGCGACGTCTTCGCGGCAAACGCTTCTTGCAACGGTGTCGACGCGAGCGAAGCCGGCATCTCGACGCTCGCCCTTCCGATCGCGGGGGAGGATTTGACGCGGTGCGTGCTGGCGAGCTCCGCCGTGATCTGCAACGGCACCGATGCGGATATCTCGCTCGCCGACCTGGAAGCCATGCCTTCGAATGCGTCCAATGACATGAGTTGCCTTGCACCGGGAGGTAACTGCAATCTCGACTCGGATATGTCTGGACTCGGTTTCTACTCCATGGGCTCCGGGACACCAATTGCCGACGCGGCCCGGTTTTGCACGTATCGGATCAACTTGGGCTTCGGGCCAGTCAAAGCGCCCTTTTGTCGTGCGAGCTTCAACCAAACGCCCGCACTGCCGACGTTGCCGGCCTCGGTGCCCGCCGGCCAATCGGTTTGCTTCACGTCTGGTAGCTGTCCGACCGCGGGAGGTACAAAAACTGTCCTTGAATCGGTTTTGAGCTACGGCACGCATTGCGCCGAGATTATTGCGGGGCTCGCCTGCCCTGCGGGACCAGTGGTGCTAGCGGATCTATCAGGAGGTCCCCTGACTTGTCTGGCTCCGCTCAGCAGTTGTCCGAGCAGCGGCACGAACGTCTCGGTTGCAAGCGTGACCAGCGTGGATAAGTTCTCGATGTGCAGTTATACGGATACGACGCCGCCGGCTACGAAGCTGATGTATACACATCCCGTCAACAGTGCGGACTTTGTTTTCGAGTTGGGAGCGATCAGCGCATCCGGTGCGCACATCGTCGCGGCCGCCGACGCCGCCTGCAATTCGAGCCCTTCGGGACCGGCGAGAGCCCTGATCTACGTCGCGGGCACGCGAGAGCCGCCTAGCACCGACTGGCCGATTGCTCCCTCGACCGAGTATCGGGTTGAGGACGCCGTCAACAGTAATCCGATCTTCTTTTCGACCAACGCAGGCGGTAGCGTGACGTGGGCCGCGGGAACTGGATTTTTAGCGACGTACCTGTTTACAGGAATGCAAGCGAACCTAACCGCGACGGGAGACAACTGCGGCGGCTGGACGGATGTCTCGCCCGCGCCGGTCTTCAACTATGTTTCCGGCGACGGCACGGCATTTTCGACCCTTCCTTGCAACGGGAGTTACACTTCCCAAGGTGCGATTCTGTGCATCAAACTGATGCCCTGAACGTCAAGGCGCCCACTCCCCCGCCAACTTATACCTCTCCCGCAACCCCGGCCGCCTGGCCGGGTCCTGCGCTTCCTTCATGTCCACGTCGAAGAAGCTCGCCAAGCGCTTGCGATAAGCCTCGTCTTCACAGGTGTAAGGACTCGGCATCGTCGCGAGGTCGCCCTTGTCACCGGGGACGGCGCCGCTTTCCACTTTCGCGCGGTACGCATCCAGGGCGGCGTGAAGCGCCTTCGTGAGGCCGGCGTAGCTGCGAAAGTCGACCGCGGCAGGAAAGACCGCCGCCAACGCATCCTCGGAGCCGTCTTTGGCGCCCAAGGCGAAGGCCTTCTCGGCGCCGCAATCCTCGCCGCTCAACTTGACGACCTCCACGTTCGGCTCGTCCTTCAGCAGGGCGGCGTCGCCGTAAACCGGCTTGCCGGCGATCGTCACGAGACGAACGTCCTTCTGCTCCGCCGCGAGCACGGAATCCGCCGCGGTGACAGCGCCCTTCGCGACGACGAGGAGGTCGGCGACGTAGCCTTCGGCGACTTTCCCGAAACGGTCGCCGATGCCGAGCGCTGCGGCCGGATTCACGGTCGCCATGGCAAGGAGCTCGTCGTTGGAGATCGCGATCTTGCTGCGGTCGAGATAGGTGCGCGCAATCTTCAGCTCGTGGAGGAGCGACTTGCTGCCCGTCGGCGTCCAGTCGCTGCCGATCGAAAGGGCGAGGCCGGCCTCACGCGCAGCCTCGACGTCGAGCGTCTGGCCATAGAGAAGGAGGTTGGAGAAAGGGGACCAGACAAGGTTGACGCCGCTCTCCTTGGCGTGACGAAAGTCGTCCGCCTTCATGCCGACGCCGTGGATTACGACCATGCCGCGCTGCGCCATGCCGTATTTCTTCAGGTAGCCGTACTCCGCCTGCGTGAAGGCGTCGTCGCGGCGGCCCTCGGCGAGGTGGGCGACGACCGCATGCAGAGAGCCGTCCTTCAAGCCGTCGATCACCGGCTTGCGGATGCGGGTCTCGAAGTCCTTCACGAAGTCGGCGTAGCCGGGCTCACTGGCGGCGGCCGCGAGCGCGGCCTCGTAGCTGCCGGTCGCCACGAGCTTGGGCTCGACGTACTTCTGGAAGAACTTCAGCGTGAAGGGGCTGACGATGTCGACTAGGCTCTTGGCGCTCTTGCCGGGCAGAATCTCGCTCTTACCCTCGATGTTGCGCGGGCCGAACGCCTGGCCGCAGCTCAGAGAGCCCGCAGTCGCGATGCGCACCTGCGGCGAGCCGCCTTGAATCGTGGTGACGCCGCCGGTGAGGGCCTCGAGCTCGGCGTAGCGGGCGGCGGCGCACTCGAGGGCGTCGGTGATCGGCGTCATGTTGAACTTGACGGCGCGGTTGTAGATCTCTTTGGCGGCCGCGCGCGAGCGCCATTCGAAGCGGTTCACGAACTGGCCCTTGGCCTCTTTCCACAGCGGCAAAACGTTGTAGTTGAGGTGGTTGTGGAGGTCGATCAAGCCGGGGACGATGAAGCCCTCGGTGTCGATGATGCGGGCGCCTTCCGGCGCGGCCGACTCAATGCGCGCGATGCGGTCGCCCTCGATCACCAGCCAGCGCTTCGTGTCGGGCGCGTCGGCGAGGTAGCCGGCGATGACGAGCGCGCCGGCGGCCGACGCCGCCGGCGTGATCGCGTCCTCGCTCTTGAGGGCGCCCGAAGAACCCGCCGTCTTGCACCCGGCCGCGACGAGAAAAAGACACGAGAGCGCGGCGCGAATCCGCATGGCGGAGCTCCTTCAGGCATGGCTGGGATTGTGAAGATCTGCGACGAGTATCGCACGAGCGCATTAATTGGGCGTTAAGCCGGTCTTTCTGCTTTGGATAGGCGAGCCCGCATGGCATAGTGGCTCAGATCCAACGCGACAGACTCATTGCTCAGCCACGATTCAGGCACTCCACAGGGGGACCCCCGATGCGTAGCCCAGCCCTCGTGCATTTGGCGAAGCTCTGCCTTCTCGGCCTCGTGGCACTAGGCGTAGCCGCCGAGGCACGCGCTGCAGCCGACCCATTCACC
Organism: Pseudomonadota bacterium; assembly: GCA_031416315.1. Taxonomy (GTDB): domain Bacteria; phylum Bdellovibrionota_B; class Oligoflexia; order Oligoflexales; family CAIYRB01; genus JANOTL01. The sequence goes on along the minus strand of JANOTL010000065.1, from coordinate 1,702 downwards.
GTCACCTTCTTCAACCTGCGCTGGTTCGGCCTCCAGAGCGACGCCACCGGCCAGCAGCTCGTCGAGAGTCGGGTGCCGACGATCCGAGCGTTCCTGACCGCACAGAACGCCTGGGCCGACGTCATGATCTTCGAGGAGATCGTCGACGTGGCGCTGCTGGAGCGCGGAATCCTGGAAAACCGTTACGAATGCGAGAGTTACGACCATACCGACCCGCGGCATCAGCACGTCGTCGTGTGCGCCGGCAACGGCTTTAGGCTCGGCCTCGCGCCCGACGACGACAACTACACGTACGAAGAAGTCGCGATGGGGCAAAAGCGCCCGGCCGTGCATGCGATGGTCACGGACCGCTCGGGGCAAGAAGTCGCGCACGTCATCGGCGTGCACTTGAAGGCGAGCCCGGAGCACTCGGCGATGCGCCTCGAGCAAGTGGGCATGGTCGTCGAGCATCTCAAGGATCGGCGCAGCACGGTCCCGGTGATCTTCGCCGGCGACGTCAACACCTACGCGGACGATTCGGCCCGCTTCGACCAGGCCTTCGGGGCGCCGGGCGTCGGCCTGACCCAAGTTCCGATCGGCGGCACGGCCACCTTCCGCTCGCCGACCTACATGGACCGGCCGAGCCTCTTCGACCGCGCCTGGGTCTCTGGCCTGCGCGCCTTGGGCCCTGCCCGGGTCAGCGGCCCGTGCAATGGAACGGTGACGCGCACTGCGCTGCAAAAGTACTATGATGAGGTCTCCGACCACTGCGCCGTCACGATCCGGTTTCAGCGCTGATGCCCTAAGGCGACCTCATGACCCTCGCTCCCGTTCCGTTCGTGTCCGTGATCACGCACCCGCTCGTTCAGCACAAGCTGACGATCATGCGGAAAAAAGAGACCTCGAGCGCCAAGTTCCGGCGCTTAGCCGGCGAGATCGCGATGCTCCTCGCCTACGAGGTCACGCGCGACCTACCGACGACGCTGGAAGAGATCGAGACGCCCCTGGCGAAGATGAACGCGCCCGTGCTGAAGGGCCGCGAGATCTGCCTCATCTCCATCCTGCGCGCCGGCAACGGCATCCTCGACGGCATGCTGCGCCTCATTCCTTCGGCGCACATCGGCCACATCGGGCTCTACCGCGATCCGAAGACGCACGTCGCGATCGAGTACTACTTCAAGCTGCCGAAAGGCATCTCGGAGCGCGACTGCATCATCGTCGATCCGATGCTCGCGACCGGCCACTCCGCCGTCGCGGCGCTCGACCGGGTGAAAGAGAAAAATCCGAAGTCCCTGAAGTTCGTCTGCCTGCTCGCGGCGCCCGAGGGCATCGCCTTCGTCCACGAGCACCATCCGGACGTGCCGATCTTCACCGCCGCGGTCGACGAGAAGCTGAACGAGAAGAAGTACATCATCCCGGGGCTGGGCGACGCGGGCGACCGGATGTTCGGCACGCAGTGAGAACTGGCCCCCTTGGCTGTGGATTGCGCGACGTGGCTCGGTGGCGGGCGGCCGTGAAGCATGAAGCGCGAGGAGGCTCGGCTTCATCGCCCGACATTTGGCCTAAATGTGTTCGCAGCGAACTCGATTCTCAGCCGGCGATACCGTTTCGCTCGCGACGGCGCCTGGGAAGAATTTCGGTGTTATGGAAGTGAGCATAGATTGCGAGGTGATCGGCGAGCCGATCAGCACGCTTGGTCGTGCACCACGTTCGCCGGACGAGC
>JANOTL010000064.1:0-1614 GCA_031416315.1 Pseudomonadota bacterium | reverse complement strand
GGATTTCCGCCAGCCCGAGTCGGTGCACGCTAAGGAGATCTCGCCCGAGCGCTATCAGCAGCTATGGGCGGACCACAAGCTCGACCGCGAGCTAGGCGACATCCAGAAGGACTACTTCGGACCGGTCAAGATCCCCGAGGGCCAGTATTTCATGATGGGCGACAACCGCGACCATTCCTGCGACTCGCGCTACTGGGGCCCCGTCGACAACCGCTTCATCAAGGGCAAGGCCTGGTTCATCTACTGGCCGCCGTCCCGGATGAGAATCGTCCGCTAGCGGCGCAATCCGACGCATGTGCCTTATTCGGCACGAGAGCTAGTTCCGGGAAGAGTATCGGGGCCACAACTGTTTACGGAAACAGCTGAGGACGACTCTTCGTACGAAGAGTTCTACATGCTTGGCACCGGCTCTTTCGAAGGCCTGAGAAGACCTACGACGCCGCGCCGTACCCTTCCGGATTGCCCTTCTGCCAGCGCCAGGCGTCCGCGCACATGTCGTCGAGGCCGCGCGTGACCTCCCAGCCGAGCTTCTTCTTCGCGAGCGCGGCGTCGGCCCAGATTGCGGCAGAGTCGCCGGGGCGGCGCGCCATGATCTTGTGCGGGATCGACTTGCCGGCCGCTTTCGCGGAGGCGGCGATGAGCTCGAGCACGGAGTAGCCGCGCCCGGCGCCCAAGTTGACGGCCTGCGCGCCCTTGAACTCATCGAGCTTCTCGAGGGCGGCCACGTGGCCCAACGCCAGGTCCGTCACGTGGATGTAGTCGCGCACGCCCGTGCCGTCGTGGGTCGGATAGTCGCCGCCCCAGACGTTGACGAACTCGCGCCGGCCGACGGCCGTCTGCATCACGAACGGCATCAGGTTGTTCGGGAGGCCCTTGGGGTCCTCTCCGATGAGGCCGCTCTCGTGGGCGCCGACGGGATTGAAGTACCGCAGCAGCGCGATCTTCCAGCGCTTGTCCTCGGCGGCGAGCTCGTAGCACATGTCCTCGACGTCGAGCTTTGTCTTGCCGTACGGGTTGACGGCCCCGCGCGGATGGCGCTCGTCGACGGGGTTCTTCTGAACGGAGCCGTACACGGTGCAGGACGAGGAGAAGACCATGCGCCGGCATTCCGTCTTCTCCATCGCGGCGAGCAGGTGATGAGTGCCGATCACGTTGTTGTCGTTATAGAGATCCGGCTTCTCGACGGACTCGCCCACGGCCTTGAGCCCCGCGAAGTGCATCACCGCGTCGAAGCCCTCTCCGACGAGCGCGTCGAGGCCGTCGGGGTCGCGCAGATCGAGCGTCGAAAGTCGCATCGTCTTGCCTGCGAGCTTCTTGACGCGCTCGATGGATTCGGGCGACGAGTTGCTGAAATTATCGAAGCCCGTCACGTCATGGCCGGCCTTCAACAGTTCAAGGCAGGCGTGGCTGCCGATGTAGCCCGCGGCTCCGGTGACAAGTATCTTCATGCGGGCATCATACTAAAGGCGGAACGGCGGGGTATTGCCGCCGGGTAACGAATAGGCCTAAAAGGGCGTCATCGCGCTCTGCAGGTGATAATAAGGAGGGCGCGCCCGGTAGCGCGAGATGCACTCCTTCATGATCTCCTCGATGAAGTCGGCGTAGTTGTGGCCG
>JANOTL010000063.1:0-53086 GCA_031416315.1 Pseudomonadota bacterium | reverse complement strand
CCCGGCTTCCATCGGGTCCATGAGGAGGTGACCACCCTCCCTACCGAGGCCGAGATGATCGCCCGCGACGAGTACTGGGTCATCGCGACCGGCCCGCTGACCTCGGCGCCGATGGCGGCGATCCTCGACGAGCTGGCAACGGCGTCTGGAGCGACCAAGCGCCTCTACTTCTACGATGCGATCGCGCCCACCCTTGCCGCCGACTCGATCGACATGGATCACGTCTTCAAGCAGAGTCGTTACGGCGAGCCGGACGAAGAGGCGGACTACCTCAATCTGCCGCTGAACAAGGACCAATACGAGGCCTTCGTCACCGCCGTCGCCACGGCCGAGTACATGCCGCTCCACGAGTTCGAGGAAACGAAATACTTCGAGGCCTGCCTGCCGATCGAGGTCATGGTCGAACGCGGTCGCGACACGCTGCGGTTCGGCCCGATGAAGCCGGTCGGCCTGACCAACCCAAAGACCGGGCACCGCCCCTGGGCGAACCTCCAGCTCCGCCTCGAGAACGTGGAGGGCACCATGTACAGCATGGTCGGCTTCCAAACGAAGATGAAGTGGCCAGAGCAGAAGCGCGTGTTCGCAATGATCCCGGCACTCAAGGACGCGGAGTTCCTGCGCTTCGGCTCGGTGCACCGCAACACCTACGTGAAGAGCCCCGAGGCCTTGGCGCCGGACCTGACATTCAAAGCCAATGGCCGCGTCTTCCTCGCCGGGCAAGTGACCGGAGTCGAGGGCTACACGGAGTCCGCAGCTATCGGCCTCCTCGCAGGTCGGGCTGCCGCGGCGAAGGGGCAAGGCAACGCGTACACAATGCCGCCGAAGACGACGGTCATCGGAGCCTTGAGGAGCTACGTGACCCAGGGCGGGCTCGGGGACTTTGCGCCGATGAACGCCAACCTCGGTCTCATGCCGCCTCTCGATCGGGCCCGCGGCGAAAGCAAGCAGCAGAAAAAGGCGCGGCAGTGTGCCGCAGCCGAGGTGGCCTTCAGCGACTGGCATGCTCTGCTAACATAGGCGGATGCGCCTCCTCCTTCTCGTCGTGACGGCGGCCCTCGCGATCGCCGCTGGGCCAGCACCGAAAACCGCCCGCCGCCAGCTCAAGGCTGGCGAAGTGCGGCTCTTTACCGTCGAGGTGGAGACCGCGGCCGCTTTCCGCCGGATGATGGGTGCAAGCCAAGAGCTCGACAAGCTCGTCTTCGACGTCTCCGGGACGCTCGAGCTGGCGGTCGCCCGGGTCGACGGCGACAGCGCGGTCGCCCGCGTGCGGCTCGTCGAGGTCGGGCTGCGCGGGAAGTCGCGCGGACAGCTGATCACTCCCGAGCAGTTTTCGGCGACCAAGAAGACGCTGATGCACGGTGTCCTGGTTCGTCTAGACACTGACGGGAGGCACCCCTTCGTCGATCTGACTGGGGCCGAGGACCCGCAGGGCACGGAGATGCTGCGCTTCCTCGTCGCAGCGCTGCAGACGACGATGCCGGGCGACGACAGCGCGACTTGGGTCGCCGAAGAGCGCGATCCTACGGGGACCTACGACGCAAGCTATCGCGTCACCTCACGCGGGAGCGGCGGGTTCAAGTTCGAGAAGACGAAGACGGGCTATCGCGATTCGATGCCGACGAGCGGGCGGTCGCGCTTCATGACCTTCGCGGCGAAGAGCGAGGGCCTTTTCGTCGGCGGCGTCGGCGCGGACGGCTGGCTTTCCGAGCTTTCGGGGCAGGAGCTCGCGCAGGCCTTCGTCGGCGACGAGACGCCGATCTCGGCCGTGACCACGAAGATCAAGGTCACGGGACGCGGGACGCGCATCTTCACGCCGGACGAGGTGAAGAGCCTCGCGCGCGCTCCCATGCCGGACGAGAACTCCGGGACGCCGAAACGGCGGTTCGACCCGGAGCGCTTGCGCGCCAACGCCGAGGCGACGCTCGGCAACATGACCGTCGCCGACGTCGTCAAGCGCGGGAAAGAGCTCGAAGCGACGAAGAAGGACGGCGGCGGCGACGGTGAGCTCGAGATCTTCGAGAAGATCCGGGCGTTCGCGATCGTGCATGCGGAGCGAATGGGCGAGATCGAGGCGGCGATCGGGGTCGAGACGCAGGATTCCGTGTTCTATCGGGGCGCGATGCTAGCGCTCGGGCAACTCGGAACTCCGGCGGCGCAGGCGGTCGTTCGTCGCGAGATCGAAGCGAAGCTGAAAAAGGGCGATTGGGAGTCGAACGTCTTTCTGCTGCCTCTGCTGGCCGAGCCCGAGGTCCCGGAGGAGGCGAACGACGAGCTCCTGCGCTCGCTTCGCGGCGACCGCGCGCCGCCCGAGGTGCGGACCTCGGCGCATCTTTCGCTCGGAAGAATGGCCGATCAGCTGCGGACCGTCGCGCCGTTACGCGCAGCTCGGATCGTCGACGAATATGCCGGCGAGCTGATCACCGCGAATACACGCGAGGGACGATCGTTGATGCTCGACACTCTCGCGAACTCGGCATCACCGCGCTTGCCGCAGATCCTGAAGTCGGAGCTCGACTCGAAAGATCCCGACCGCCAGGCGGGCGCAGTCTATGCGCTGCGTCTCGTCCGAACGAAGGAGAGCTTGGAGCGGTCCGCTCAGGCGCTCGAGTCAAAGGACGAGGACGTGCGCAAGGCCGCGGCCGAGTCGCTGGTGCATCACTTCGGACTGTTATCTCCCTATTTCGACAAGATTCTTCCCAAGCTCAAAACGGAAACTTCCAGTGAAATCAAGCACTTACTTCTTAGATCTCTGAGTGATGATGTCAGGCGCTTCCCGGCCGTGAAAGCGGCCGTCGAGGCTGCGGCGACCGACGACAAGGATGCGAATGTCCGAAGCTTTGCGGCGAGCATCCTGAAAACCTCTGGAAAAGTGATGCTCCTACCCTAAAGGGTCCACGCCGTCTCGCCGATATGAGCCTCGAGTCTCCCTCATATCTGCGAGAAGGTACCCGATGAACAGCTCGAGTCTGTCGCGCCGTTGTGCGCTTGCCGCCATGCTCTTACTCGCTGGATGCAAGCCGACGTCGGTCTCCAAGGTCAAAGACGATACGTCCGGCGCCGGTGCCGCAGGCGGCAACTGCGCAACGGAGCAAACCGTCCAAGGCCGGGAAGTCGGTCCGGATCTCGGTGCCGATCCGCTCGGCGCGGCGCCTGCGATTACCGACAAGAACCCGCCTACGGATGCGCCGTCGGCGACGGAATGCGCTGCGCCGAACGCGGACGGACCGCGCGTGCAAGACTTCAAGAAGAACGACCTCTATCAAGCCAGCGCGCCGCGCGCACAGGCCCTTGCCCTCGCAGAGGGTGACACGAAGCCCCCCGGGGAAGGCGCGGGCCAACCGGATGCGGATCCGGGCGCATCGGGCGCTCCGGGAGCTACGGGCGTGCCCGGAACTTCCGGCGCCCCGGGCGCGACCGGCGCCGCGGCCTCGACCGGGGCGGGCGACACTTCCGGCGACGCTTGCGACACCGAGAAAAAAGTCGACGTCAAAATCCTCTACGGCAAGGACGCCGGCACCCTGCCGGGCTGCTCCGACCCGAGCTTCACCGCTTGGCTGAAAGACCTCGCGAAGAAAGAAGCGCAACGCACTGGCAAGTCCTCCGAGTTCGCCGACAAGCTGAGCGAGCCCGGCGCCGCGACCGATATGCAGCGCACGTCGACCGCTCAAGCCCCTGCCGACACGCGCGAAAGCTATGAAAACGGCGTGTATGCGCTTCTGAAAGACGTCCAGTCGATCACGAACAAGGGCGGCTCCAACCTGGTCGATGACCTGATGTCCCTCCTCGGCGAGGTCGACCCCACCCACATCGAGCTGCCGAAAGTCGGCGAGACCACCAACCCGAAAGACACCGACGTTTTGGGTTACAACGCCGAGATCGACGAGCTCGCGGGCAACTTCGCGCAGCTGGAAAACCTCGAGAGTCTCTTCGCGGGTGGCCCGAGCGGCAACCGCCCGGGCGAAGGCATCGCGCTGACGGACAAGCTTCCCGGCGGCGCCACCGAATCGAAGGGCGGCGACTACAAGTCCTTCGAGGTCGGCAACCCGCGCTTCAAGCTCGCCTTCTCGGCAGGATTCGGCGCGCAGTACGGCGCTGACAATTCGTTCGGCCGCGGCGGCTCCGACCCGGACTTGCGCCCAACGGGCGGAGAGGAGGTTGACGGCAATACGCGCTCCCTCAAGGACCAGCGCGATCCGTTCAAGACGGAAAAGTTCAAAGGCCTTTCCGTCGGCGGCGGACCCGCGGTGGACGTCACGGTCTTCGGCAAAGAGTTCAAGAACGTCCTCAAGGGCTACGTCAAAGGCCAGGCCTTCGGCAACGACGTGACGAAGAACGGACTCGAGCTCGGATTCCAGGTGTTCGGCGCGACCCTCTGGAAAAAGAACTATCTGAACTGCAACAAGCCGAAACCGGGTGAAGCCGAGAACGGCTGCAAAGATCCGGACGCGGCCAAGCCGACGAACAAGTTGCAGCAGAAGCTGGCGTGGCTCGGCCGTACCGCACGCGGTCTCTACAACTTCACCGTCGGCCCCGTGCCGATGGACGCCGAATGGACGGCCGCGCCGTACGTCGGCTACTCGTGGAACATCGGCGTCGAGATGGACGCGAAGGCGGTAAGCGCCAAGCTCGTCGCCGGCTTCTACCCGCGGGGCAAGGCTGCCGTCTCCCTCGCCGGCGGCTTCAGCTTCGTCGGCCAGCGCGCCGGGGTCGGCGGTCGCCTCACGCTCCTCAACATCGGCCCCACGGGCCAGGTCGGCGCCTCGGCGCTGATCGAGGAGGCCGGGTTCAAATTCTGTCCGTTCGTGAAGTCGACGTTGGAAAGCGAGTTTCTCGGCGGCAACCTCTTTGCCTACGCCCAGGTCTGGTACGTCTTCGGGAGCAAGTACTGGGAGCTAAACCTCTATTCTTGGACCGGCGTCACGGATACCAAGACGCTTTTCGAGGTCACGCCGGACAGCTGCAAGAACGTTCAGGCGAAGGCCGTCGCCGACGTCGCTGACGTCAGCCCGGACGCGAAGAAGACGCGGATCATCTCGCAGTACAACAGCGACTACTGCATCGATCAGGACACGGTCAATCGCGAGCACGTTTATGTGCACCCTTGCCACAACGAGCCGAATCAAAAATTCACTTTCGAGCCGGGCTCGGATCCGAAGATCGGCAAGATCAAGTCGGGCGACGGACGCTGCCTCGACATGAACTACACCAAGAAGAGTGGCAACGGCTTCGAGCTCTATCTGGGTGATTGCAACTCCGGCGCGAACCAGAGCTTCTTCTTCCGCGACGACGGCACGATCACAGACCTCTTGAAGGCATACTGCGTCGACTTCGACATCGGTCGCGGCGACGGCGGCGGTTACAAGCTGTACTCGCATCCGTGCCACACCGAGTCGAACCAGAAGTGGCGTCGCGAGACGCTCTAAGTAGCCGCACGCACCATGGCGGCGAAGTCGGTGGGTTTCAAGGAAGCCCCGCCTACCAAGCCGCCATCGATGTCTTTCTGGCCTAAGAGCTCGACGATGTTGGCTGGGTTGGCGCTACCGCCATAAAGGATGCGCAGCTTCGCCGCGGCGTCGGCGCCGCACACGGCGACGACCCGTTTGCGGATGAACGCGTGCACTTCCTGCGCCTGGGCGCTGGTCGCGGAGCGACCGGTGCCGATCGCCCAGACGGGCTCGTAGGCGATCACCAAGTTACCGAGATCTTTAGGGTTTCCAAGGCCCTCGAGGACGGCGTCGAGTTGCGCGCCGACGACGGCCTCCGTCCGATGCGCTTCGCGCTCGGCCAGGGTCTCGCCGATGCAGACGATTGGCATGACGCCGGCCGCCTGCGCCGCCTTGGTCTTTTTGGCGACGGTCGCGTCGGTTTCGTTGAAGTACTGACGGCGCTCGCTGTGGCCGACGAGGGACGCGGCGATGCCGACGTCCTGCAACATCGCGAGTGAGACTTCGCCCGTAAAGGCGCCGCTGGCCTCCGCGTGGACGTTCTGCGCGGCGATCAGGTAGCCGCGCGGTTTCGCGAGCTCCTGGGCCTTCTGCAGGAGCGTGAACGGGGCAGCGAAGAGCACGTCGCATTTGGGCGCGGCGCCGAGCTCTTTCGCGAAGGCGTCGAAGAAGGGCGCGAGCTCTCCCGACGTCTTGTTCATCTTCCAATTTCCGGCCAAGAGCTTCTTACGCATAGAGCAGCTTGATCCCTGGCAAGGTGCGGCCTTCGAGGAACTCGAGCGCAGCGCCGCCGCCCGTCGAGATGTGGGTCATCGCCTCGGCGACGCCCGCCATGTTCACCGCGGAGACGGAGTCGCCGCCGCCGATGACGGTCTTTCCGGGGCAACGCGCCATGGCTCGGGCGACTTCCATCGAGCCTTCGGCGAAGGCGGGCCACTCGAAGACGCCCATCGGCCCGTTCCAGAGGACGGTGCGCGAGCGCTCGATGACGTCGGCGTAGGCGCGGATCGTCTTGGGACCGATGTCCAAGCCCATGAGACCGTCCGGGATGGCGGGCGTCGAGACGTCGATCTTCTCCGTGCCTTCCTTGAATTCCTTGGCGCAGGCGTGGTCGATCGGGAGATGGATCTGGACGCGGCGGGCCTCGGCGTTGCGGTAGATCGACTCGACGAGCTCCATGTGACTCGCCTCGACCTTGGAGCTGCCGACCTTGATGCCCTTGAAGGCAAGGAAGGTGTAGGCCATCGCGCCGCCGATGACGAGATGGTTGGCGTGGTTCAAGAGGTTTAAGATGACCGCGATCTTGTCGGAGACCTTGGAGCCGCCCATGATGACGGTGAACGGCGCCTCGGAGTGCGAGAGAACGCTGCCGAGGGCTTCGATCTCTTTCTCGATGAGAAAGCCGGCGGCGCGGCGCTCGGGCGGCAGGAGCTCCGGGATGCCCACGGTCGAGGCATGGGCGCGGTGCGAGGTGCCGAACGCGTCATTGACGTAGATGTCGATGCCTTTGGACAAATGGAGCGCGAACTCGTGGTCGTTCTTCGTCTCGCCGGGATTGAAGCGGAGGTTCTCCAGGAGGACGAACTGGTTCGGGTTGATCTGATTCAGCACCTGATCGTAGGGCTCTTTCGAGTAGTCGGGGACAAAGACGACCTCCCGCTTGAGAAGCTCCGCGAGACGCGCGCCCACGGGCTCCAGGGAGTAGTCGAGGTCGACCACGCCATCCGGACGGCCGAGGTGGCTCGCGATGGCGACTTTGTTGGTGTGCTCGAGCACGTGCCGGATGGTCGGGAGCGCTTCCTTGATGCGCGTCTCATCCATGATCACGCCATTCTTCACGGGAACGTTGAGATCTAGGCGAAGAAAAACCTTCTTCCCTTTGAGCTCGACGTCCTTGAGGCTCCGAAGACGCATGGCGCATGCTCCCAAGATTGGCTAAAAACGGTGTCTTAGCACCTTTGCCGAAAGGCCCGCAACCGTGCCCGAAAACCGTCACCTCTTCATCATCGATCCGCTCGCGAGCCTGAATCTGGCGCTCGATTCCAGCTTGCGCCTGATGGCGGCCCTGGCGGCACGGGGCGCCGAGATCTACGTCGCCGAGCCGCGACAGCTGGGCTGGCAGAAATCGGAAGGTCAAGGGCATGCGCGGACGCAGCGGCTGCGATTCAAGAGCGCGGCGACGAGCTCGGCCCCGGTGCCGCAGTTTACGCCGGATCCTCTGTCTGTGCGGGAGCTTGGGGCGTTTCGCGCGGTCCATATGCGGAAAGATCCGCCGTACGACATGGACTACATCGCGACGACCTGGCTGCTCGACGCGGTGGGGTCGGGGACCAAGGTCTACAATGCGCCCTCGGCGCTGCGCGGGCTGAATGAGAAGCTGGCGATCTTCGGCTGCGGCGAGGCGGCTCGCGACGCGATGGTGTCGGCGGATCCGGAGGAGCTGCTTGGCTTCGTCGAGAAACAGGCGGGTGGCGACGCGGTGTTGAAGCCTTTGACCCTCTTCGGCGGGCGAGGCGTGTTCCGGCTGTCGGCCGAGCCGCGAGACGCGGCGCTGCAAAAGCTTCGCGAGGAGACCCAGGACGGCGCCTCGCCGCGGCTCGTGCAGGCCTTCGATCCTGCGATCTTCCAGGGCGAAGTGCGGGTGTTCACGGCCTTCGGCGAGCCGATCGCGTGGTGCCTCAAGAAGCCCTCGGACGGGAATTTCCTGGCGAACACGCGGATGGGGGCGACCTTGTCGCCCTATTCGCCGCGGCCGGACGAGCAGACGCGGGTGTTGGAAGTCGCGCAAAACCTTCGCAAGATCGGGGTCGAATTCATCGGTTTCGACCTGATCGGCGGCTTCGTCTCCGAGGTCAACATCACGAGCCCGCGGCTTCTGGCAGGGCCCGGGGACGAGGCGGACCATTACGGGCGGATCGCCGACCTCGTTCAGAAGGATCTCGCTTGAGCCGATGAGGGAGCATGCGCACCGCACTCCTCATCGCCGCATTCATCGCCCTGGGCGCCGGCCCGGTCGGGAAGAAACGCGTCCTGATCTTCGACGCGAGCGACCTGAAGAAGCGGCCGAGCTTCGAATTCGTGCCTGAGAAGCCGGAGAAGGTTTCCGGCGCGCCGGTGATGGTCACCTCGGTCACGGTCGCGAGCAGCGGCGGCTCCGCGGCGAGCACCGTCGTGAACAGCTCGACAGGCGTGCAAGACGCGGCCGAGACGGATCCGGAAGAAGTGACCGTGTCCGAGCAAAAGATGATGCTCGATCAGGGAAAGACGACACAGCCGGCGACGAAGAAGAAGAAGAAAGAACGAAAGAAGAAGGACTGAGCGGGTTGGCTCGACCCCTCTCTTCTGGGTCTTCGGCCCTTGGATTCAGATGGCAGTCTGACTGGTTATGGTAAGTCAATGGCCTCGCGAGGCGGCGACTTCGCCTTCATGGTCGCCCAGGACGACGTAAGTCATCGCCGGCGTTGTGTGGGCCGCGGTCCAGGATCCGTCGCAGTCGACGGCGATCCATCCGTAGCGGCGTTTCAGGTCTTTGGCCTCGGCGAAGCAGCGTCGCGAGGCGGACTCGAGACTCATCCCGTCGCGACGGCGCGTTTCCAGTCGGGCGGCGACGGCGTCGTCGACGATCTGCTCGCCCGTGCCCGTGGCGCTAACCGCTGCAAACGTCGAGCAGTAGGTGCCAGCGACCGTGCACGAGTCGCTTACTCGTCCAGGCGTCTCGAAGCCGCGACCACCCGTGCTCGTCCCCGCATAGAGCTTTCCGTCTGCCGTGCGCACGAGACAGCCGACGGTGTCGCAAGCGTCGTCCTCTTTCGCGCTCTTTTTATACCAGCGCTTTAGACGCTCGGGCGTTACGTTGTCAGCGACGGGCAAGCCTAGCTCGCGCGCCAAAATCTCGGCGCCGGGCGAGGTCAGAACGCGCGAAGATTGCTCCTGCAGATGCCGGGCGAGGACCGAAGGATGAAGAACATAACTAATCGATATTACACCAGAAAACGAGAGCCTCGGCCCGTCCATGAGGGCGGCCGTGAGGCGGGCTTGGCCGTCGGCCTGCAGGGAGGCGCCGCGACCGGCGTTGAAGCGCTCGTCGACCTCCAGATCCTTCAAGCACTCGACCACGACGTCGAGAGGTGCCGTCCCGCTGCGGAGGAGGCCCATGCCGCGTGCCGCGATCCGTCGCAACGCGGCGGTCGCGTCGGCGACCTTCGTCATGTCCGGATCCTGGGAGCCTGCGCCTCCATGAAGAAGGAGGATAGCCCCGCGACATTGACCGTAGAGTTCTTGCATACTGCTTCGATGCGCCTTTTTGCTGGGTTCGCACTCGTTGCCGCAGTCGCCGCCGCCGCTATCCTATCGGGCTGCAGTCAGTGCTCCCAACCCAATTCGTCTTCGGCCAACACGGCTCCCGCACCCGCCGCGGCACCCGCGCCGCCGGCCGTCACGGAGCTTGCGATCACCGACACGAAGGTCGGCACCGGCGGGGAGGCGGTCGAGGGCAAAAAGGCGGCGATTCTCTATCGCGGCATGTTCCTCGACGGCAAAGTCTTCGACGCGCGGGAAGACAAGGCCAAGCCGCTCATCTTCAAGCTGGGAGCCCACGAGCTCATCGCCGGGCTCGACGTCGGCGTCCGCGGAATGCGCGTCGGCGGCCAGCGAAAGCTGGTGATTCCACCCGCTCTGGCCTATGGGACGCAAGGCTTCGGCACCACCGTACCCCCCGACACGCCGCTCGTTTTCGAAGTAGAGCTGATCCTGGTCGAATAGTACAATTTCAGCCTTCGAGAGCGACTCCTCCTCCCGAAAAACGCCAGAGGCAATCCCATGACGAGCGTGCGACCGGTCCACAACTGGGGCATTCCTTTCCGCACGAGCGCGGAGGTCCGCCAGGACTTCATCGACTTCTTCAAGAAGCGCGACCACCAGTTCGTCGCCTCATCGCCGGTCGTGCCGCACGACGACCCGACCTTGCTCTTCATCAATTCCGGCATGAACCAGTTCAAGTCGGCCTTCCTCGGCGACAACCGCTTGGGCTTCAAGCGCGTCGTGAACTCGCAGAAATGCTTGCGCGTTTCGGGTAAGCACAACGACCTCGACGAGGTCGGGCGTGACACCTACCACCACACCTTCTTCGAGATGCTGGGATACTGGTCTTTCGGCGACTACTACAAAAAAGACGCGATCAAGTGGATCTGGGAGCTCATCACCGAGGTCTGGAAGATCCCGAAGGACCGCCTTTTCGCCTCCGTCTACTCCGACGACGACGAGGCCGAGCAGATCTGGAAGAACGAGACCGACATCGAGCATTGGCGCGTCATGCGCTTCGGCGCGAAGTCGAATTTTTGGGAGATGGGCGAGGTCGGGCCCTGCGGACCGTGCTCGGAGCTTCACTTCGACATGGGGGATCTCGCGACCCAGAAGGAGACGTACGCGGACGTCGCCGCCGGCGTGAACGGCACGAACGCCCGCTACATCGAGATCTCGAACGATGTGTTCATGCAGTTCGAGCGCATGAGCAACGGCGATCTGAAGCCCTTGGCCTCGAAACACGTGGATTTCGGCTCTGGATTCGAGCGCGTCGTGTCGATCGTCCAGCAAACGGGCTCGAACTACGAGACCGACCTCTTCCGGCCGATCATCGACCGGGTCGCGGAGCTCACGAAGGTTCCCTACGACCCCGGCGAGAAGGGCACGCCGCATCGCGTCATCGCCGACCATTTGCGCGCCCTGTCGTTCGCCATCGCGGACGGCGCGACGCCTGGAAACGAAGGCCGCGGGTACGTCTTGCGCCGGATCCTTCGACGCGCGAGCCGCTTCTCGCAAACCCTGGAGCAAAAGGATCCGTTCATCTTCAAGCTGGTGCCGACACTCGTCGACATCATGGGACACGCGTTCCCTGAAGTGAAGCAGCGACAGGACTACATCCAACAGGTGATCGAAGCGGAAGAGTCCCGTTTCATGCGCACGCTGAAAGACGGCCTCGTGCGCTTCGCTAAGATCTCCGCCGACGTGAAGGCGAAGAAGAAGGACACGATCGAGGGCCAGGACGTCTTCTCGCTTTATGACACCTATGGCTTTCCCGCTGATTTGACTGGTGTTTTGGCGGAAGAGGCCGGCCTCAAGATCGACCAAGAAGGTTTCGCGAAGAACATGGAGGAGCAGCGTGAAAGGGCGCGCGGCGCCGCCAAGTTCGACGCCAGCCTGACCTCCGACGAAGGGTGGACGATTCTCGACCCATCGAAGGAGACGCAGTTCGTCGGCTATTCGACCTTGTCGACGCCCGTGACCGTGATGCGCTACCGCGAGGTCGGCGACGATTTGCTCGTCGTGCTGAAGGAGTCGCCCTTCTACGCCGAATCCGGCGGCCAAGTCGGCGACAGCGGCACGATCAAGGGCCCGGGGCTCGAGCTGAAGGTGACCGACACTTTCAAAGTGCTCGACCTGCACGTCCAGCGCTGCGCTTTGATCAACGGGCTCGTGAGCAAGGAGACGCTTAAGTCGCTGACCGCGAACGTCGATAACGCGGCGCGCCAAGCGACGGTGCGCAACCATTCCGCGACGCACCTCTTGCACGCGGCGCTCAAGGCGGTGCTCGGACCACACGTACAGCAGCAAGGCTCGCGCGTCGCGCCTGAGGCCTTGCGTTTCGACTTCACGCATCCGAAGGCGCTGACTCCCGAGGAAGCGCAGCGCGTGGAAGCGATCGTCAACGAGCAGGTGCTGGCGAACGTCAGCATCGCGACCGCGGAAAAGGGCCTCGAAGAGGCGAAGAAAGATGGCGCCGTCGCGCTCTTCGGCGAGAAGTACGGCAACAAGGTGCGCACGATCAAGATGGGCGAATATAGCTACGAGCTCTGCGGGGGCACGCATGCGAACATGACCGGTGACATCGGTCTCGTCGCGATCACGGCGGAGACTTCGATCGCTTCGGGCATTCGACGCATCGAGGCGGTCAGCGGCATGAAAGCCTTGGAGCTCGTGCGCTCGCAGGGTGCGATTCTTCAGACGCTCGCGCGCGCCTACAAGGCCAAGCCGGAGGAACTCGCGACGAAGCTGGAGGAGACGCAGAAGCGACTGAAATCCTACGAGAAAGAGCTGGAAACGCTGAAGTTGGCGCAGATCCAGGCGAACATCGACGAGCTGATGAAGGGCGCGAAGCTCGTCAACAACGTCACCGTCATCTTGCAAAAGCTCGATGCCGCGAAGTTCCCGAAGACGAGCCATCAAGCCTTGCTCGAGACTTTGTCGGAGAAGCTGGCGAACGGCGTCGCCGTCCTGACCCAGGTCGAAGACGGGCAGCTGTCGCTCCTCGCCGCCGTCGGTCCTGCCGCCCGCAGCAAGATCAAAGCAGGAGATCTGGTGAAAGAGCTGTCGGTCGTCGCCGAAGGGCGCGGCGGTGGGCGGCCGGACCGGGCGCAGGCTGGGTCAAAGTTCCCGGAGAAAGAGCCGGCCGTGCTGGAAATGGCGCGGGATTTGGTGCATCGCTTGGCGTCGCAGAGCTGACAACCCCGCTCGATTTGAGCGGGGCAGCAATCATGGAGTCGGCTGCGGCGCTGGTGGCGGCGGCGGCGGAGCCGGCGGCACCGGGTCCGAAGCCGGAGGCGTCACAGGTGGCTGCGTCGGAGGGGTCGCCGGAGGCGTCGCCGGAAGAGCCGTCGTCGACCCGGACCCGAGGCCGCTCACGGAACCACCCCCGGAAGTCAGACCGCCAGGAGCCGGGCTAGGCGCCGGACTCGGCGAAGGCGCCGGCGCCACTGCGCCGGAGCCTTGAGCCGGCGTGCTGGGATCCGGCGACGGGCTGGTTTGGCTGCCGCAAGAGCGATTGGGCCCGCAGGGCTTCTTCGGCGGCGGAAACTTGTCCTGATACTCCTTGAGCTGCTGCTCGCTTTCGAACTCGGCAGGAGTGAAATTCTCGCCCGGGTCGAAGACCTGGCTTCCGGCCGGTGCGCCGTCGACCGCCGCTTTCGGCTTCGTGGGGACCGCCCCCCAAGGCGAGCAATCGCCCGTACGCTCGTCGCAGTCGAACGTCTTCGTACCGAAGTCGGAATTCGTCGTCTCGCGGATTTCTTCGCCGATGATGGCGACGGCGATCGCGACGAATTTCTCCCACCAGCTGGAATGGACGACCTTGCCGTCGCTCGCGTCCTTTTGCTCTTCAGCGAGCTTCTTCTGTTTTTGGACGTCTTCGCCGATGTTGAAGCCGACGCTGCCGTCGAAGCTCGTGATGGCCCACATCGCCTTGCGGAAGGCGGCTCTTTGCTGCTTCTTGTTCTTGATGTCGATCTGGATCGTTCCGGAAAGGGCCTTAGGCGGCACTTTGACGACGACGTGGAACTGGCTCGAGGCGCCTTTCGGCACGAGCGCGAACTTGGCCTCGTACATCTTGCCCTGGGCGGTCAGGATGCGCGCTTTCAGCGTCAGATTGTCGACATTCACGGGCTTTTTCGCGCGATAGAGCCCGCAGCCGATATCGACGGGCCGCGTCGCTTCATTCTCGACGTGCGCAAGAACCGCCGCCTCGGAATCCATGAATGCGCAGGCAAGGAAGGCGCCGCTGACCTCGACCGGATGGTCGGCCTCTTCGGCTTCGTCGTCCTTGGGCTTGGGGCCCGGAGCCGTGCCGGCGGCCTCGGATTTTTCGCCGATGCCGACGCTGCCGGCGAGTCCGCCGCCCGATTCGTTGCACGAAGCGAGCGCGAGGCCCAAAAGGATCGCGATGGACGGCGAAAAAAGCCTCACGAGACGGGACTCCCTTTAGTGCGCGGTATCCGTCTCGACCGTGGGGTCCTTTTTGTAACCGTCGTCGACCGCGTCGCGTGATTCCTGCTGCATCGCGTCGACTTTGGCGATGATCTTTTCCGCGTTGCAGGCGTCGGCGCCGCCGACGCAGCCGTAGATTTTTTGGACGCGTTGGACGTCGCCCTTGGAAAGGCGGCGATTTGCGAGGCCCTGGCCGATATAGACGGCGGGGTTCATGATCGATCCGGAATCGTACACTTGCGAGACGTGCATGAGGCCGAGGAGGTGGCCGAGCTCGTGCAGAGCGAGCGTCTCCATGTCGACGATCTCCCGCGAGTCGACTGCTTCCGTCGTGAACGCGTTGCCCATCAAGTAGTAGTTACTGTTGAAGCGGATATCTGCGGTGTCGATCTGGGCCGTATTCTGCGCGCTGTTGTTCCAGATCGTCGTCGCGAGGACGCGCGGCTCCTTCTTCGTCTTCTTCCAGTTGTCGTCGAGGTAATGGCCGTTCACGTCGTCGTTCAAAGAACTGTAAAGGTCTTTGAACGAATCGCCGGTCGCGTCCTGAGTGCCTTCGAAGGTGAAGAGCTTCTTGCCGACGGCGATTTCCCAGATGCGCATCGCGCCGAGTAGGCCCGCTTGCTGTTCTGGAGTGAGCGCTTTGGAAACCTTGAAGCGGATCGGCAGCTTCGTCCAACCGCCGGGCGAGTGGAGGCCGAAATTTGCGGACTTCGGGTCGTCGCTACCTTCAACGTTCTTCAGCTCGGTGTCGCCTTCAAGCGACTGCCGATACATTTGTGCTCCGCACGCGACGAAGTTCACGAACATCGTGATCACGACGGCGACGAGAGCGAGGTACTTTTTGCCTAGACCGATCATCACGAAACGTATCGGTCCGGGCCCACGCCACCTTGAGGCATTCGCATGGAGGGCCCGAAAAAAAAGGGGAGCCGGGGACTTACGTCCGCCGGCCCTGAGGGGGATCATTTACGAAATGACCAAGGGGGTCCTCGGAGACGCTGCCGCGGGACTTGAGGCAGCCCTGGCGAATATTTAGTATTCTCGGCATTCCGTCGGGTTAGGACTTCCGGCGGGTCCTTTATTTTCCCACTCCGAGTGCCAGGACCACCGCTCCATGACGCAATTTGAGGCCGCCTTCGATCCGAAGCTATCTGAGCGTAAACTTTACGATTTCTGGATGGAGAAGGGCGTATTCAAAGCGTCGCGGACGAGCGGCAAGAAGCCCTTTACGGTTTTGATGCCGCCGCCGAACGTCACGAGCCAGCTCCACATGGGCCACGGCACGGGCTACACGATGCAAGATATCCTCGTGCGCTGGAAGCGCATGAAGGGATTCGAGGCGCTGTGGCTGCCGGGAACGGACCACGCGGGCATCGCCACGCAGATGATGGTCGAGAAGTCGCTTGAGAAGGAAGGCACGTCGCGTCAAAAGCTCGGCCGCGTCGCTTTCGTGAAGCGTTGCCAGGATTGGAAAGAGAAATACGGCGGCATGATCCTCGATCAGTTCCGAGCGATGGGCTTTTCCTGCGACTGGGACCGGATCGCTTACACGATGGACCCGCATCTTTCGCACGCTGTTCGGCAGATCTTCGTCACGCTCTTCAACGAGGGTCTGATCTATCGGGGCGAGCGGCTCGTCAACTGGGATCCGGTGCTGCAGACCGGCATCTCCGACGATGAGGTCGAGAGCAAAGAGGTCAACGGCCACCTCTGGTATTTCAACTACCCGATCGAGGGCTCGACGGAGTTCATTCCGATCGCGACGACACGCCCGGAGACGATGCTCGGCGACACCGCTGTTGCCGTGAATCCAGACGATGAGCGGTACCAACATCTCATCGGTAAAATGGCGCGTCTTCCCTTGGCCAACCGCTTGATCCCGATCATCGCCGACAGCTACGTCAAGAGCGAGTTCGGCACGGGCGCCGTCAAAATCACGCCGGCGCACGACCCGAACGACTTCGAGATCGGCAAGCGCCACAAGCTCCCCTTCATCGACATCATGAATCCCGACGCGACTCTGAACGACAAGGTGCCCGAGCGCTTTCGGAAGCCGCGCTTCGAAGCGCGCAAGGAAGTCATCCGTGCCTTAAAAGAGCTCGACCTCTTCGTCAAAGAGGAGAGCTACAAGACGACGCTGCCGCACTCGGAGCGCAGCAAAGAGGTCATCGAGCCCCGCCTGTCCCTGCAATGGTTCGTCGACATGAAGAAGCTCGCGGCACCCGCGATCGACGTCGCCAAGGACGGTCGCCTGAAATTCCATCCGGACCTGTGGAAGAAGACCTACCTGCACTGGATGGAGAACATCCACGACTGGAACATCTCGCGGCAGCTGTGGTGGGGTCACCGCATTCCGATCTGGTACTGCAAAAAATGCGACGGCCATACGACCGGCATGACCGATCCGAGCCAGTGCTCGAAATGCAGGAGCACCGAGATCTGGCAGGACGAGGACGTCCTCGACACCTGGTTCTCCAGCTGGCTGTGGCCGCTCAGCCCCTTCGGATGGCCAGACAAGTCGAATGATCTCGAGCATTTCTATCCGACAGACGTGTTGGTTACGGCGCCGGAGATCATCTTCCTTTGGGTCGCGCGCATGACGATGGTGGGCCTGAAGACGAGGGGCGTCGCGCCGTTTCACGACGTCTTTCTGACCGCGACCGTTTGCGACAAGCAGGGCCGGAAGTTCTCGAAGACGCTCGGCAACGGCATCGATCCGATGGAGGTCATCGACCGCCACGGCACCGACGCAGTGCGATTTACGGCGGTGCAGCTAGCGCCGCTCGGCGGACGCATCAAGATGGCGCCGGAAGATTTCGAGGCCGGCGGCCGTTTCGTCAACAAGATCTGGAACGCCGCGCGCTTCATCTTCAACTACATGGACCAGTCGCGGCCCTTGCAACCACTCGACGCGTCTAAACTCAGCTTGTCGGAAAAATGGCTCCTGAACGAGCTCGCGGTCGCCGCCGAGTCGGTCGACAAGATGCTCCACGCCTATCGCATCAACGACGCGGTCGAGCACGTCTATCACATGATTTGGGGCAGTTTCTGCGACTGGGGCGTCGAGACCGCGAAAAACGCGCTGCAAGGCACCGATCAAGGCGAGAAGGACCGTACGGTGTCCGTCTTGGTCTACGTGCTCGACGCGCTGCTTCGTCTCGCCAGCCCGGTCATGCCCTTCGTCACCGAGGAAATCTGGCAGAAGCTGCCGAAGCATCCAGGCTGGGACCGTCCCGTCAGCCTATGTATCGCGGCATATCCCGATCCGACGACCTTGCCGCGCTTCCCCGAGGCGGCGGCGCAATGGCAACGCGTCCAAGACGTAATCGCCGGCATTCGCTCGGTGCGAAGCCAAGCCGGCGTGCCGCCGAAGCAGCAGCTCGAAGCCTACGTCAAGACGGATACCGCCGGCGTCACCTTGCTCAAGGCGGCTGATGCCGACGTGCGCCGCTTGGCAGGCTTGTCGAAGCTCGAGACCGCGGTCGATCTCAAGCGCCCCGGGCAGTGCCTCGCCGACGTCGGCAAGGGCTACGAGACCTACGTTCCGGCGGCCGGCCTCCTCGACGTGGCGAAGGAGAAGGTGCGCTTGGACGGCGAGATCGCCCGCATCGGCAAGATCTTGGCGGGACTCGAGTCGAAGCTCGGCAACGCCAGCTTCGCCGACCGCGCGCCGCCCGACGTCGTCGAAGCGACCGTGGCGCAACGGGACAACATGAAGACGCAGCTCGCGGGGTTGAAGATCAACCTATCGGCTCTGGCCGACTGATGAACCGCGCGCGCATCGCTGCGGTCGTCGGGGGCGTCGCCGTCATCGCGGCGGCCCTCGGGGCCGCGCAGGTGCTTTTCCACGTCGCGACGATGGGCGACCGCACGCGTTGGCCCGGACCGCGCGTCTCGCTCGTGGAGTTGAAGCAGCGAGTCCCCGCCATCGTCTTAGGGATGGGGCCCGCGGCGAACAATCCCGTGCTCGACCGCGTCGACCTGGCTGCGGAGCTGTGGAGAGAAGGCTATTTGACCTTCATCGTCGGCTCCGGCGGGCAGGGCGGCGATGAGCGGGAGCCGGAGGCGGTGACCATCACCGACGCGCTGGCGGCTCAAGGCGTACCCCGGGACGTCTTGCATGAGGAATCGCGCTCGACGTCAACCCGCGAGAATCTACGCATGAGTCGCGCGGTCCTCGCTGCTCAGGGCCATGTTCTCGTCAACGGTCCGGTGATCATCATCAGCCATGATTACCACGCGCTCCGAATCGAAGAGATGGCGCGCGCCGAAGGCTACCCGGAAGTGCTGGTAGTGACGACGGCAGGCCCGCGACTTGATCGACGGGCCTACCGCCTGGCACGCGAGGTTTTCGCGTACCTGCGCTGGAAGCTATTGCCTTAGCGCTTGTGGAACACATGGTCGAGGGCGAGCGCCGTCGGGCGCTCGGTCGGCTTGTTCTTGTCGAACCAGAGGAGCGAGTCGCCGAGCAGAAGCCGCTTTTCTTGCTCGATGCGATAAATGTCGAGGACCACTTCACCCTGGGTGACGGTGTCGCCCATGCAGTCTTTCGCCGCGATTTCAACCGCCGCGCCAATCGACCAGTTGCTCACGCCGCAGTAGTTCGCGGCGTTGAGCGCCGTGACCGCGCCGTCCGTGAACGGCGTCAGCGTCGCTTTCGAAACGGTGAAATTCAGGTTATCGGCGCCGCCTTCGACGCCCTGAGCCGCGCCAACGACGTCATAGGTGCCCGAGACGGAGAGCTGGAGCGCTTTTTCGGCGCAGGTGTCGCCGCTGAACAGCGTGCTGACGCGGTCGAAGTCGCCGATGGCGCTGAACACGACCTTCGCCGAGCTCTTGGAGAGGCCGAGGAAGTCGCCGCCGTAGCAGTCGGTTTCCCAGGTGCCGGCGAGGTCGACATCGTTTTGCTCGACCTTTTTGCCCTTTTCATCCGTATCCATGGAGCCGCAGGCCGTCATCGCTAAGGCCAGGTTGATCGCGGCGCCGGCTTTCAAAAAATCTTTCAACTTCATCCGAGTGTCCTCCATTCGTTTTCAAAGACGGACGGCGTATTCCAATTGTCGTGCCAACGATGCAATGGCCTTGAAACCCGCTCTGGACCCGGTTTAGGCCATCGTGAGAGTCCCGAAATTCCATCTTCGCCGTCACCAATTGGAGGCGTCACCTGCGGGACACGCCCGGAGTGCCGGGGTTTCGAGGCTCATGCGAGCTGGCAAACGATTTGCAATGAGGAAGCGGAACTTAGAGGAGGCTCGAAAATGAACTGGGAGCAAATCGAAGGTCGCTGGGATCAGCTCAAAGGCAAGATGCGTCAAAAGTGGGGCAAGCTCACGGACGACGATTTCGACGTCGCCCACGGCAAAATGGAGCAGCTTTACGGCATCATGAAGGAGCGTTACGGCTTCAAAAAGGACGCCGTCGACCGCGACCTGAACGAGATGATGTCAGGTCTCGAACCCGCCGAACGGACGAAACACTAAACAGGAAGACGAAAGGAGATTTCCGTCATGATCCAATGGGCACTTTTTTTCCTGGTCCTCGCGCTGATCGCAGCGTTCTTGGGCTTTGGCGGCATCGCGGGCACCGCGGCGTCGATCGCGCAAGTCCTCTTCTTCGTCTTCTTGGTCGCTCTCGTCGTGTCGGTCCTCTTCGGAGCCTTCACGGGGCGGAAACCGCAGATATAAGGCCCTGAACGGCCTCCTCGATGGCGGCATCGGAGATGGTCAGCGCCGGCGTCAAGGTCAACGACTCTCCTTGGCCGCCGCTCGCAAGCGCGATGAAACCCTCGGCGCGGAGCTGGTCCATCAGCTTCGCGCCGAGACCTTTTTCGCGGAATTCGACTGCGATCATCAATCCTTCGCCGCGGATTTCGGTGAGACGCGGCTGACGGGAAAGCGCGGCTTGCAGCTTTTTCTTGAGGGCGGCACCGACGACTTTCGCGCGCTGCGCCAGCTTTTCATCGCGAATGACGGCGAGCGTCGCGAGCGAGACCTCGCAGGCCAGAGGATGCCCGAAAAACGTGCCCGTGTGCAGGGCTTCGCCCTTGCTTTCCGGCCACGCTCGCATCGCGCGCTCGGTGCCGACGCAAGCTGACAGCGGCAAACCGCCGCCGAGAGCCTTACCGAGGCACAGAAGATCGCAAGGAATCTCCTCGGCGAAGGTCATGCGGCCCGTGCGGCCGAGTCCGGTGAAGACTTCGTCGTAAATCAGCATGGCTTTCGCCTCGTCGCAGAATCCGCGTGCTTGCGCGAGGAAGGCCCGACCGAGCGGGCGTACGCCGGCCCGGCCTTGAATCGGCTCGAGCAGGAACGCGGCGAGTCCGTGACCCGCGGCGTCCAGCTTATCCCGCGCGGCGTCGAGCTCTTCCGGCGAAGCATCGGGCGGGACCGAGACGACGGCGCTTTGCGGGAGCCACGCGGCAAATGGCGCGCGGAAGTCTTCGCGCGCGGTCAACGGCAAGATGCCCAGATCGAGGCCGTGATAGCTCTCGTCCACGGTGATAAAGCCCGTTTTTCGCGTCGCGAGCATGGCGGTCTTGACCGCCAACTCGACCGCCTGAGCGCCGGACAGCGCGAGCGCGACGCGCGAAAAGCTGCGGGGAAGCAACGAAAGCAGCGTCTCGATCAACTCGACTTTGGCGCGCGACGCGTAGACGTCGCCCATGCCATGCGCGATGCGAAGGCCGCGATGACTCAAGGCGTCGAGGAAGCTCGGGTGATTATGGCCCAGCGCCAGGACGCCGAAGCCGGCGCAAAGGTCGAGGTAGCGCTTGCCGGCGACGTCGAAGATCTCGCTGCCCTGAGCGCGGTCGAAGACGAGCGCCGGATTCTGGGCGGGGTAGGTCGCGTCGGGGCATTCGACGGCTTTCAGGCGGGCGAGAAGCTCTTCGGAGGTCATCTCAGACGCCTTTGGCCCGCGGGCTCCAGATGTACTTGTGCTGCTGGAGCTGGAGCCGCGCGTCGACAAGCGGCATCGCGACCATCCAGGCGGCGAGGTCTTTCGGCGCGACTTGGCCCCAGGCGCAAGAGAACAAGAGGCGCACGCGGCCCTCCAAGCGATGCATCTTCACCATCTCGACCGCCCAGTCGAAGTCGCCGCGACTGGCGAGGACGAACTTGATCTCGTCGGTCGGCTTCAGGTGCGCCAGATTTTCCCAGCGGTTCCTTTCGGCCATGCCGCTGTCGGGACATTTCAGATCCATGATGACGTGAGTCTCGGGATGCAGCGTCTCGATCGGCTCCGCGCCGCTCGTCTCGATCAAGACCTTGTAACCAAGGCCCACGAGCGTCGCGATCAAAGCGGGCGTTCCGGCCTGAGCGAGCGGCTCGCCCCCCGTCAACTCCACGAGCTTGATTCCGGCCTTCTCGACTTCCTGAAGGATCTCCGCATGGTCCATGGACCGGCCACCGCCGAACGAGTAAGCTGTGTCACACCAGCGGCAGCGCAGAGGACAGCCAGCAAGACGGATGAACGTGCACGGGAAACCGGCATAGGACGATTCGCCCTGAATGCTGGCGTAGATCTCCGTGACGGTCAGCCGGTCTGTCATCGACTCATTCCGTGATGGTGCGAAGCGGTAGTGGTGGTGTGGGTATGAGCCAGGGATCAGCAGCGAAATTGACCAGCAAGGATATCTGGCAGAAGGCACTGGATACCCTCGGCTCGACGCGGCGTCAAACGGTGATTCTGGCGCTGGCGGGCCTGGTGATTCCTGAGCTGCTAAGCGACCTTTGGTTCGACTTCGCCGGGAGCGCCGCCGCTTTACGCGTGCGCGAGGTTTTCGAGTCCGGACGCGCCGGCAGCTTTTTGGACATTGCCGCGCCGGCCCTGGCGTTCGCAGCCCCATTCTTTGCCGTGTCTTTGGTTATTGTCGTTTTGATTTTAGGCACTTACCTCGCTTTGATGGACGTGGCGGTCCGGCATCTGCGCGGCATGCCGATGCCGAAGATCTTGCCGGCGCTCGGGCAGGGAATCGTTCGCGCGCTCGTGCGGCTGCCAGGCACGATCGTCGTTCTCATGTTTCTTGGAATGGCTGGGCAGGTCCTCGTCGCGCCTGCGATCCTCATGGCTGCGCTTCTCCTCGTGGCCCCCGTTGTAGCGGTCGCGGAGGGGAAAGGCGCTCTCAGGGCCTCTACGGACACCGTGACCCTGAAGTACGTGCGAGGGTCGCCCTTCTCGTCCTGGGGAGTGATGTTCCATCTGCTGTCTTTGGGTGCGACCTTCTACGTCGTACTCATGATCGCAGCCCTAATCAGCGATCAGGTGCTGACGCTCGACCAGAAGCTTCCGGCGCTGCGTGGCTTCTGGGACCTGCGGTTCGGCGATCTTCCGTTCGGACCCGTTTACCTCGCGGTCTCGGTGGGGCAGTCTTTGGCCCTGACCCTCGTCTTGGCCGTGATGCCGGCCGTGACGAGCGCGCTCTACTTCACGGTCGTCGCCAAACGCGAATTGGCGCGCGCGTAAAGGCCGGCGAGTTGGTCGAGGTGGGGAGGGGCGAGTTCGTCCCCTAGGCGCCTTGCCAGCGTTGTCTCGAGCGACTCGCTTATCCGGCCGACCACGGTGGCGGCGGTCAGGCCTGGAACCACCTCGCCGATGCCGACGACGAAGTCGCGATGCGACCGGCTCCGCCGATAGTCAGGCTCTCGGGTCGGGTGGCCGAGGTAGCGTTCGAGGAGCTCGATCTTTGGGTCTACGAGAATCGACGCTTGATAGAGAAGGTAGTTGCGGCTGCGGAAGAGCGAAGTGCCGGCGACCTTGCGCTCACCAAGAGCGAGGTCGCTCAAGCCGCGCTGGGCGAGGTCAGCGAGCCTCGGTGCGAACTGCGCCAGCGAATCGATCAGGGCGCCGTTGACCCGCTCGAAGTAGAGCTTGTTCTGGAAGTGCTGGCGCACCCACAGGCCGAGGCTCACGACGGCGCAGCCGGGGTGCAAAACCACCGTGCCGCCGCCTCCGTAACGTTTCAAGACCGGAACGTCGTCTGCGACGCAGGCCGCGAGGTTGACTTCATGTTCGGCGACGTTGCTCGCGCCGAGAACGACGACCGTCTTCTCTGGGACGAAGCAGTGGATCGTGGTCTGCCGAGCCGCGCGATGCAGAATGTCGTCGTCGATCCACATGTCAGCCGCACATCTTCTCGAGGGCCGCGAAAGGCTCGACGCCGGAATCCGTCAACGCTTTGAGCGCATTCAGGAAGTCGATCATTTTCGGGCGACGGAGGCAGGCGTGCGCCTTGGCGAAGGCGCGCGTATCCGGCGCATAAAGGCCGGCGGCAAGGACGGTCGCGTTGTTCCAGGCGTCAGCTTTGATGTAGTCGGTGGCCTTGAATGCCGGCCGCACCGGTGGGTTGAGATAGCGCGCGAAGGTCGTTTCCTTCTTCGCGAGAATCTCGCCAAGCGGCCGAGTCGAGCGTTGCTCGTAAAGCGCCTCGAGGTCTTTCTTCAAGGCGTCGAGCCA
Organism: Pseudomonadota bacterium; assembly: GCA_031416315.1. Taxonomy (GTDB): domain Bacteria; phylum Bdellovibrionota_B; class Oligoflexia; order Oligoflexales; family CAIYRB01; genus JANOTL01. The sequence goes on along the minus strand of JANOTL010000063.1, from coordinate 29,435 downwards.
GGTCTTGAAGAGTTGCTTGTCCTCGAGCTTGCCGGTGAAGCGCTTCATTTCCTGATCGGTCCCCGACTCGGCTAGGTAGAGCTTGGCGAGCTCGATGCCCGAGTACTCGGCGAGGTTCTCGTTGAATTTTGTCGAGCCGGGAGCCCAGAACGTGCGATGCGTCAGCTCATGCAGGAGCAGATGCGCGAGGTCGGCGTCGCTGCGCGAAAGCATCGAGCTGAAAAGCGGGTCGTCGAACCATCCCAAGCTCGAAAAGGCGCCGGCGCCACTCTTGTGGACGTCGAAGCCTTGCGCCGCGAGGCGCGTCGCTTCCTCGTCACGTTCTTGCTTCGCGAAAAAGCCGAGATACGGGACGCGGCCGACGACGGGGAACCACCAAGTGTAGGACTCGAGGCGGTCGACATGTGCGGCCTGGACGAGGTAGGAGACGACCGGCTCTTTCATCGGGATGTAGTAAAGGTACGCGCCGTCGGTGTTCAAGCCATGGCGCGAGGCGAAGTTCAAGATACGGCGCGTGACGACGAGGCGGTCTTTCACCTGGGCGGACGTCGCGGGATTCGCGAGTAAGTCGTCGATTTTCACGCGCGTGTTGTAAAGATCGTTCTGTCGCAAGCTTTGCCGGGTGACATAGCACCCGGCAAGGAATACGGCGAGAACGCCGCAGAGAAGGCGGATCTTGCCGTTCAATGCACGACCGAGAGACCGATGCCGAGCTCGACGCCGTCGATGTCGAAGGTCGCAGAGTGCTGCATCACGGCGCCGGCGCCTAGATCCAGCTGCGTCGCGAGCGTCTCCTTCGAGATGTAATCCTTGAAGGCCGTGACGGCGCCCGCGATCTTCGCGTCCGTGCGCACGTCGAGACGGATGCGGTCGCTGACGGCGAGGCCGCTCTCTTTCCGCAGCTTTTGGACGCGATTCACGACTTCGCGCGCCAAGCCTTCGTTGATCAGCTCATCAGTTAGGCGCGTGTCGAGGAGGACGGTGAGGCCCTTTTCGGTGGCGATCAAACGGCCGTCTTTCGGACCGCGCTCGATCAGGAAGTCCGCTTCCGTCAGGTCCTGGCCGAGGAACGTGAGCTTGCCGGTCGTCTCCAGCTCGAGGAAAGCGGCCGCGATCGCGCGATCGTCGGCATTTTTCGCGTCCAGGAGCGCCTTGAGCTCGCCCAGCTGCTTGCCCATGCGCTTGCCGAGCGTCTTCAGGTTCGGCTTCAGCGCCAGCTTCACGTACTGCGCCTCGTCCGTCGTGAAGGAGACGTCTTTGACGTTCAGCTCCGAGCGCAGCAGATCGCGGCCGCGCTCTACCGCCGCGGAGTCTTGCGGACGCCGGGTGATCACCAGCATCTGGGGCAGCACCTGACGCGTTTTCAGCTTGTGCTTCGCGCGGAGGCTACGGCCGAGGATCGCGGTGCGACGCAGGAGATCCATGCGGTTCTCCAGCTCTGCGTCGACGAGCTCGCTGCGCGCATTCGGGATGTCGCAAAGGTGGACTGAGTCGGGGACGCCCGGCATGCCATCGGTCATATTTTTGTAGAGGCGTTCCGAGACAAAGGGCGCAAAGGGCGCGAAAACTTTGCTGAAATTACAGAGAACATAGTAGAGGGTCTCGTAAGCCGCTGCGGCTTCCGTCGTGGCACCCGCCTTCGTGGCGACGGCCGCATCCGGCAGCGCTTCGTCGTCGTCCGTGCCCCAGAAGCGCTTGCGCGACAGACGGATGTACCAGTTGGTCAGGTCCTCGATGAAATCGAGAACCTGCGGTACGACCGCGTAAAGACGGTAGCGCTCCATCTGCTCGTGGACGCGCGTACAAAGCGTTTGGAAGCGCGAGATGACCCAGCGATCCAGCTCGTGGTCAGCTTTCGGCGGCTCGCCTCGCGCAAGCGCGGCGGACGGCTTCCAGCCATCGGCTGCGGCGTACGTGGAGAGGAAGGAGTAGGCGTTCCAAAGCGGCAAGATCACCGCACGGGTCGTATCGCGCACCCCTTGATCGGTGAAGCACAGGTCCTCCGCCTTCAAAACCGACGAGTTCAGCATATAGAGACGCACGGAGTCGGCGCCGAAACGGTCGAGGAGGAGGCCAGGGGCCGTGTAGTTTTTCAGGCGCTTCGACATCTTTTTGCCGTCTTCGGCCAGGACGAGACCGTTGACGACGACGTTCTTGAACGCCGGCTTTTGGAAGAGCGCCGTCGAGAGCACGGCGAGCGTATAGAACCAGCCGCGCGTCTGGTCGAGGCCCTCGGCGATGAAATCGGCCGGAAATCCGCGGGCGAAACGCTCCTTGTTCTCGAACGGGTAGTGGTTCTGCGCGTAGGGCATTGAGCCCGACTCGAACCAGCAGTCGAAGACGTCGGGGATCCGCCGCATCGTGCCGGCGCATTGGCTGCACTTCCACGTGTGCTTGTCGATGAAGTGCGAGTGGAGGTCTTCGATCTTCGCGCCCGACTTCGCCGCGAGGGTCGCGGTGTCGCCGATGACGTCGAGGTGCTTGTCGTTCTCGCTGCACATCCAGATCGGGATCGGCGTGCCCCAGAAGCGGTTGCGGCTGATGGCCCAGTCCCGGGCGTTTTCCAGCCATTTCCCCATGCGGCCGTCGCGTAGGTGCTCGGGCACCCAGTTGATCGTCTGATTGTTTTTTACGAGTTGGTCGCGGAGCTTCTCCACGCCGACGTACCAGGTGCGGATCGCCTTGTAGATCAGCGGCGTGTCGGTCCGCTCGCAGAAAGGATAGCTGTGGAAGACCGTCTCGTGGCGCAGGACGAGGTGACGAGCCTTCAGAGCGCCGATGATCTCCTTGTCGGCGTCCTTGACGAATTGGCCTTTGAAATCGCCGATCTCGTTCTTGAAGCGCCCCTCTTCGTCGACGGGGTCGACGAGCTCGATGCCCGCGGCGCGGCAGACGCGAAAGTCGTCTTCGCCAAAAGCCGGCGCCTGATGGACGACGCCCGTACCGTCGTCGGTCGTGACGTAGCCGTCCGTCAGGACGCGAAAAGACTTCGGATGGCCCTTGAAATAAGGGAAAAGCGGCTCGTAGGTTTTCCCTTCGAGGTCTTTGCCTTTCATCTTGGCCAGGACCTCATACGGTGCCTGGTCCTTCTTGCCCTTGTTCCGATAGACGCCTTCCAGGCGGCTTTCGGCGAGGTAGTAGACCTCGTTCGACTCGGTGTCGCGAACCCGGACGTAGTCGATGTCGGGGCCGACGCAAAGCGCGAGGTTCGAGACGAGCGTCCAGGGGGTCGTCGTCCAGGCGAGCATGAAGGCGTCCTCGCCCTGAAGCTTGAACTTCACGGTGAGAGCTGGGTCCTGCACGTCTTTATAGTTCTGGTTCGCCTCGAAGTTCGAGAGCACCGCGGTGATGCGCGGCGAATACGGCACGACCTTGAAGTCGCGGTAAACGAGGCCTTTCTTGTAGAGCTCTGAGAACACCCACCAGACCGACTCCATGAAAGAGGGGTCCATGGTGCGATACTGATTGTCCCAGTCGACCCAGCGGCCTAGGCGCGTGATCGTCTTCTGCCATTCCTCGGCGTAGGCGAGCACCGAGGTCCGACACATCTCATTGAACTTGGCGGCGCCGAGGGCAAGGATGTCGCCCCGGCCTTTGAGCCCTTCCCGCTTCTCGATCTCGAACTCGACCGGGAGGCCGTGGCAGTCCCACCCGAAGCGGCGCTCGACCAAGTGCCCGCGCATCGTCCAGTAACGCGGCACGGTGTCCTTGATCGTGTTGGCGAGAAGGTGCCCGTAGTGCGGCAAGCCGTTGGCGAACGGCGGTCCGTCGTAGAAGGTGAACTCGGGCGCACTTTTTCGCTGTGCGATCGAGCGCTTGAACGTGTCTTGCGCCCGCCAATCCTCGAGGAGCTCGTGCTCCATCTGCGGAAAGTTGACGTCGGGCGTGACGGTTTTCATGGGGATATCCTTCGTTCTCTGGGGCTCGCCGGCAAATGCCTGGATCGATTGCCCGGTCGCAATTGTCAACCGAATCTACATTTTGTCCGCCTCTGCGCACGGCCTGCTCATGGGCTGCACAGTATTTTATGTAATAAAATCGATCATTTGGGCCTCCATTAGAGCCTGGAGTGGTCTTTGCAGACCTGTGTTTGCCCCGGTCCATTCCGGCGGCTGCGCCTCTCGCTCCCTGCTCCCCGCTCCCGTGTATCCCAAGCTGTCGCCGAGGTTTCACTTCCATGCGTATCAAGGCAGAGGATCGTCGTTCGATGGATCGCCGCCTCAAAGACCGAGTCGCACCCGCCGCCTGGGCGAAGGTGAAACAGATACCGAAGCTTTTGCTTCTGGTTACGGCCGCGATCACGATCACGCCCGAGGCCATGGCACGCGTCCTCAACCATGAGGCCGAGGCCGTTTTCACGAAAGTGTACTCGAAAGACGAGCTGAAAAAAACGATGCCGGCGAACCCGGTCGCGAATCTTGGCGACCGCCTCGTCGTCGAAGTGACGGAGATGTTCAAAAACATCGCGGCGCAGCAGCGGGGCTACGTTCCGACCCTGGATGGCCTGAAGAGCCGAGAGCCTGACAAGAACACCTGGCTGATCCAGCAAGCTGCCTTCAAGAACGCCCCCAAGCCGATCGACTCCAACAGCACCGCCGTGCGGACTTACTTCGCCGGCTCGGGTCAGCGCGCCGCCTCGGGCCGCTTCCGTGGACACTTCTCCTTCCTGAACCGCTTCACCTCCGGCGCTAGCGTCAACCTCGACCTGAGCTCCGCTTTCGATACCAAGTCCGACGTGAAGCCGAGCGAAGGCAACGTCCGATATGGCCTCGTCCTCCAGGACATCGTCCCCGCCCGCGCGGCCGTCGACCGCGCCGCCCTCGGCGAGACCGAGACGAGCGAGTTGCAGTTTGCCGGCCACGCCGACGTCCACTGGACCATCGGCCCGATCTCCGAGGCCCACGGCCGCAAGCTCTTCATGTTCCAAGAAGCCCAGGAGCAAGCGAGCGAGCCTGCCGCGCCGCGGACCGGCGTCAGCGGCTTCTTCTTCGGCCTTCTCGACCGCATCAAAATCCCGAAGCTGGCGATGGGGACACGGGTCCGCCCCGAGAACCTCGACAACTTGGCGACCGTGAAGAAGGAAAACATGCCGACCTGGCGCGTCGACGCTTACCAGGTCGAGGACTTCGCTTCGGTGACCTATCAGATGAAATCGACCGGCGAGAAAATCGTCCAAGAGCAGGAGTTCCGCGTGCCGATTGGCGGCAACGCCAAGCTGGGCCGCCGCTTCACCGACAACTGGAAGGTCGTCCAGACCTCTGCCTACAACGTCCTTTTCGATCAGCGGCTGCCGCTCGTCAGCGTCCATTACATGCACATCGAAGAGCGTTACAAAGGCACCGTCGGTTTCCCGTTGAGTCCCGGCGCGACGCTTTCCGTCACCGCGCAGGGCAAAGCCTTTGGCCCGCTGGCTCCCGGCTCGACGCCGAACGAGTCCTATGGAATCGACCTGACCAAGAGCTTCTGAGCCGCAACCTGTGGTAGCTTGGCGCTTTTCAGGGCGACCAAGAGCACCATGATCCGGATCGAGAATCTCAAAAAGACCTTCGGTGTCCGCACTTTGTTCGAGGGAGTGAGTTATCACTTTCCCGCGGCCGAGCGGATCGCGCTCGTCGGCGCCAACGGCGCGGGCAAAACGACGCTCCTCAACATCCTCTGCAAATTGGACGAACAGGACGGCGGCGAGGTCCTGGTCCCGAGCGATGCGATGATCGGCTACCTGCCGCAGAAGCCGAACCCCGAGCCGCGTGCGACCGTCATCGCCGAGTGCCAGACCGGGGCCGAGCGTCTGGCGCGCCTCAAAGACGAAATGGACCACACGCTCCAGGCTATGGAGCACGACGCGACGCCCGAGCTCGCCTCGCGGTTCGACCGCTCGGAGTCCGAGTTCCGCCGCGAGGGCGGCTACGCGATCGAGGCGACGGCCCACGGTATCCTGCGCGGGCTCGGCTTCTCCGCCAGCGACGTCGAGAAGGACCCGCGGGCGCTCTCCGGCGGCTGGCGCATGCGTCTCGAGCTTGCGAAGCTCTTCCTGGGCCGCCCCGACTTTTTGATTCTCGATGAGCCGACGAACCATTTGGACCTCCCGAGTCTCGTCTGGGTCGAGAGCTATCTCATGAATTTCAAAGGGACTTTACTGTTTGTCTCGCACGACCGCGCCCTTCTGAACCGGCTTTCGACCATTACTCTTCACCTGTCCGGTCAGTCCGTGACGCCGTACCGCGGCAACTTCGACCGCTTCCTCGAGCAACGCGAAGCGCGGATGGAGCAGGAGCAAGCGAGCCTCGACGCCTTGCGGCGGCGTCGTGAGCAGATGCAGACGTTCGTCGATCGTTTCGGCGCCAAAGCCACGAAGGCCGCTCAGGCGCAGTCACGTTTGAAGATGATTTCGCGGATCCGCGACCTGGAGTCCCAGCACGTCGTCGACGACGACCCGTCTTCGGTCATGATCACGCTGCCGCCACCCGCGAAGACCCCACGCATCGTCTTCGAGATCGAGGGGGGCGCGATCGGCTACACGACCACCCTCGCGAGCGGGATCCGGCTGACGGTCGAGCGCGGCGCTAAGATCGCGATCATCGGAGCGAACGGCATCGGCAAGTCGACCTTGCTGAAGACCGTAGCGAAGAAAATTCCTGCGAAGGCGGGTCGGTTCGTGGCCTCGGACTCCTTGGAGCTGGCGTATTTCGCGCAGGACCAGGGCGAAACCCTGGACCTGCAGCAGACGGTTCTGCAGAACCTCCTCATGCGCTCGGACCTTTCCGAGAAGCAGGCGCGGACCCTCCTCGGGCATTTCCTCTTCCGGGGTGACGACGTCTTCAAGTCGGCGAAGGTGCTCTCCGGAGGTGAATTGTCGCGATTGGGCTTGGCTTGCGCCTTGGGCCACCAGTCGGGGCTTCTGTTGCTCGACGAGCCGACCAACCACTTGGACATGACGAGCGTCGAGGCTCTGGCTGCCTGCATTGACGAGTACGAGGGGACCGTCCTTTTCGTCTCGCACGATCGGACCTTCATCGACGAGGTCGCGACCCACATTTTTGCCATGCTGCCCGACGGGCGATCCCAACTTTTCGAAGGAAAACTGGAGGATTACCAACGTCTCGCGCGGACTGCCGGATTCCCGAACGTGCTTCAGGTCGATGAAAAGCCGACGCAGTCGAAAGAGTCGTCGGCTCCAGGACAGTCGATGCCTCGGGTCTCGGCGACCGACGCCGAGATCAAGGAAATGAAGAAGTCCCGGCAGAAAGCGCAATCGCGGGTCGACCAGCTTGAAAAGAAGACGGCGACGCTCAAGGCCGACCTCGCGAAGCTCGAAGGCGAGCTCCTGACGATTCCACCGACCGACTTCGTCAAAGCCAAGGCGATCGCCGACAAGCAGACGAGCCTGCAAAAGGAGCTCGAGGGCGCCGAGGAACAATGGCTCGAGGCTTACGACGAAGTGGAGTCGACGACCCAGAAGCTCGCCGCGACGGGCCGCGACGTCTAGTCCGCGACCGTCATGATCGGCAAGGCTGAAGGTCGATGCCGTGAATGATCCCGGCCTCCTGGTCGATCACGAGGAGAAACGGAGTCGGCGCCGCGCACGCGTTCTGCCAGTATGCGTCAAAGCCAAAGGCGGCCCCAGCGGCACGCAGGTCGGCCAGCGCCTCCGGGTAGGCCGCGAGGGCGTCGTCGACGGCGGCCGGGCTCAAGGTGCCGGCGGTCCTCTCGTCGGTGAGCATCTCCTCGGCGTTCTCGATCCAGTCGAACTCGACGTCACGGTCATAGTAGTGCAGCCGCCGGATGGCCTCCTGGACCATGACGAGCGGGGCCTCCGGATGGACCGGGACCTGACGGTGACGGCCGTCGTCGAGTCGGGACTCGAGGGCGAAGACGATGGCGGCGATCTCCAGCATGACGAAGTCTCCCGCGCCTTCAGCGGCGCGGACGGACCATCGCTCGGGCCGTTCGCGATTGGAAACGACATGTCATGTCCGAGCGATCGCTCAGATCCGTCCGCGTCTCAGGAGCGCAGCGGCAACGGATCCAGCCAGCGCGCGCCATGCTCGTCGACCACCAAGATCTCCTCGAATTTCGCGCCGAAATCGCTGCCACCGACGTGCGGCTCGATCGCCCAAAGGCCGATCAGGCTGCCGTCGTAGTCGCCGTTCAAGAGCTGCCCAAAGGTGCCGCGCGACAGAAACTCCCAGTACGCTTGCCAGCCGAAATTGATGAATGCCAGCTCGAGCGCTTGGCTTCGGACGCGATGGACGCGATGACCGAGGACGCCGAACGGGTAGAGCGCGTGGATGTTGTCGTAGCTCGCGCCCGCCAGTTTCTCCGAGATTTCCCGCCAGATCGCGCCGCCCTTCGAACCGGCGGCCGAGAAGAGCTCGGGGATCCAGGCGCGCATCTCGTCCAAGAAAACCAGGGCTTTCTCGAGATCCGGATGGTCGCCTAGCGCCGCCGTGTAGCCGATGTCGCAGATGTAGCCGTCGAAGATCGGCGCCACGTCCAGGATGTAGACCTCGCCGGCGCGGAGGACGCGGTCCGTCGGCAGATAGTCGAAGTAGTTGCGGCGGTTCACGCCGGAGAAGCGCGTGCGCTCGCCGTACCAGACGAACGACTTGTGGAAAAAGCTGCGGACGCCATGGTCCCTCAGCCAGGTGTTGAGGAGGTCGGCGGCCTGGCGCTCGGTCCAGCCCTCGCGGATCAGGCCAGAGATCTCGCGCACGCCGCGCTGCGTCAGGCGCTGGCAGGCGAGGAACCCTTCGAGATCGGCGCTCGACGCGACGCGGTTCGCCGACGGCGACAGGGCGCCGAGGAGCGGCAGCGCGCCGAGGCGCGAGGCGACTTTGAAGAGCGGTTGTCCGAGCGTCGGCACTTTTCTCGTCTCCTTGTGAACCGGTACGGCCTGAGCCTACACTCTCCCCATGGAACTCAAAAGCTGCGACCGAAATCCCGACGGACGCGATTCTTGGCGTCTTTTCCTCATGTTTCTCGCGGTGGTGGGGCTGAGCGCGACGGCGCTAGACCGGCCTTTCGTCTTGGGCTCGGTGTGGGCGAGCTTCTTCGCCTACATCCTAGGACAGGCGATTTTACGGCCGAAAGACCCGATCGACCTGGCGCTCGAGGGTGAGACCGCGACCTTCAGCTCGCCGAAATTCGGCGCGGCGCGCATCGCCATGCACGAAATCGCGGCGTTTCGCGCGCTGGGGCCGGTCGTCGTCATCTACGTGCGCGGCGTCAAGACGCCGCTGCTCGTGCCGCGATTCTGGCGCAAAAACGGCGAATCCTACCGTTTCGTCCGCAAGGACCGGCGGCTCAGCCTGGAACGGCGATGAAGTCGCCGATCAGCTTATTCATGCGCTCGGGCTGCTCTCTGTGCAGCCAGTGATTGCCGCGAATGATGCGCAGGGTGAGGTTGCGCGCGTCGGGTAAGATCTCGGCCTGGCTCGGCGGCACCATGAAGCGGTCGTCGGCGCCGAACACCACGAGAACCGGGCAATCCAGGCGCTGACGCGGCCGCCGCGCGAGTTTCGGCACGAGCCGCATGAAGGCGCGGTACTGGTTCAAAGGCGCGAGCATCGCGGCCTTCCCGGTCGTCTCGGTCGGGCGTTTTTCCCGGGCCAAACCGCCCAAATCGTACGCGAGGTCGTGCAGCGGCTTGGCGAAGCCTCGCACGAGGAGCTCCGGCAGAAGCGGCAGCTGCAGGAGATACATGTACCAGGATTTCGCGAGCTGGCGCGGCATGCCGAGGCGGCCGACCATCTGCCGGATCGTCATGCCATTGACGATGATCAGGCCTTTCGCGCGTTTTTGCAGGAGCCCGGCGAGGTGCCAAGCGTGCACGGAGCCGAGATCATGACCGACGAGGTACACGGGGCGCTCGCCCTTGGGGTCGGCGTCCGCGAGGATCTCGAGCACGTCCAAGGCGACGGCGTCGGGGCCGTAGCGGCGCATCTCGGCCGCGGCCTCGCTCGGGCCGGCGCCGCGCACGAAGGGCGCGATGACGTGGTATTTCTCGGAGAAATGCGCCAGCTGGAGGCTCCAGCAATCGGCGGTGTCCGGAAATCCGTGGAGAAAGAGGAGGATCGGCCGGCCGACCTCGCCGGCTTCGAGCCAGGCGGTCTTGAGCCCGCGGATCGTCTTCGAGCGCAGCATCAAGACGCCGACAGGTCGTCGAAGTCGATCGGCGGATAAGGCGGGACGATGGCGCCGTGCTTTTTCACCGTGTCTTTGTGCTGCTTGCGCCACGACGGGTTCAAGAGCCAGCTGACGTAAGGCGCGGCGACGAACATGCGTTTCACGAGCTCGGCCTTGGGCATCGCCTCGAAGAGCGGGATGCAGCTAGCGAGGACGTCGAAGTAGGGATGCACGCCTTTTAGGCGTTTTACGCGCAGAAATTTGTAGAGCTCGGTGATCACCCACGGAGCTCCGACGAGCTGCGCAAAGGCGAAGTCGATCTTCTTGTGCCAGGCGGAGTTGAGGTACCCGGGCTTTTTCGCGATCAAGTTCAGCATCAGGAAGGCGTAGTTCGCGTGCCGGGCCTCCTCCTCGAGGTGGCGGCGATGCAGCTCGAAGTAAAGCGGGTCGATCGCGTCCTTGCACTTGTAGAGGTGCTGGTAGATCTCGATCGAGACCTCTTCGACCGAGGCCACGACCCACCAGAAGGCGTGGCCGCCGGTGACGGCGTTGGCCGTGATCGATTTCTGGAAGAAGGAGCCGAAAGCCTTCGGCAGGAGCGCGTCGAGATCGGGCCGGTCGATGCCGGTCGTGCCGCAGAACGAGTCAAGGTATTTGCCGAAGGCGCGCGAATGCTTCGCTTCCTCGTCGAAGAAGAGCTCGCCGAGCTCGAGCATCTCCGGGTTCGCGGGATATTCAGACAGCACGCGCTGCCAACCCGTGGATTTCAGCCTCGGGAGCGCGTCTTCCATCTCCGAGATGGTGGCGTTGACGACGAGCCCCATGAACTGCGACAGCGCGAGGCGCTGCTCGTTGCTCGCGCCCGGGAAGGCGATCGCCATCTCGTCGAGGGGCAGAAAGAACTTCGAGAGGTCGACCCCTTTTTGCCACGAAAGATCGCGCTCCAGGTCCCAAGCGAGCTTCGTCTGAAGCTTCACTTGCCTAGCGAGCGACTCGTGCCCGAATGGATCGACGTTCTTGATGGGCTCGTTCTCCCGAAGACTCTTCGGCAAGAGGACTCAACTACTTGAGAACCCTAGCGAATCTATTGATTCCAAGGGGCTTTCGCGCAGGTTATATCAACTATGGCGTCGGCATCATACATTATAGGCCTTCTATTGAGGAGGTTGTAGTGCTTAGCGGTCAAACCGTCGTCGTCACCGGTGCCGGCGCAGGGATCGGGCGCGCCTTGGCGCTCCGCTATGCCGCGGCGCAAGCCACGGTTTACGCGGTCGACGTCGACTCGAGCGCTCTGGCGCGGCTCAAAGATGAGGCCGAGAAGTACAATCATGAGATCGTGCCGCAGCAAGGCGACGTGACCGACCGCGCCGGTATGCGCGAGATCCGCGACCGGATCATGGCGCAGAAAAAGCGGCTCGACGTCTGGGTCAACAATGCCGGCGTCGCCGGCATCGGCGCCTTCCTCGAGGTGACCCCCGAAGCCTTCGAGCGCGTGCTGGCGATCAATCTGACGGCGGTCATCGACGGGACGCGGCTCGCTCTAGAGACCATGGAGCACTGCGGCCACGGCCGGATCGTCAACATGGCCTCGATCGCCGGGCATCTGCCGGCGCCATTCATGTCGGCCTACAACGCCTCCAAACACGGCGTCGTCGGATTCTCCCGCTCGCTGCAGGCCGAGCTGCGCCTGCGGCAGTCGCCCGTGTCCTTGCTGCTCGTGTCGCCCGGCTTCGTCGATACGGCGATCATCGCGAAGGGGACGCACCTCGGCTTTCCCGAGTGGCTCGGCTTTCTGCTTTCAAAACCCGACGACGTCGCAAAAGCGGTCGTCGGCGCGACCCGCTCGTCGAAGGACGAGATCTACCCGACGCTCAACGGCAAGCTGATGAAGAGCCTCTACAAGCTCGCGCCGAGCTTGACCGTGCGCTCGTCGCGGATGCTTTTGGCGAAGAGCTTGAAAGACCTGCTACTCAACCGCGTCGACCCGACGGTTACGCGCGAACCCGCAGATCGAGCACGATCGGGAAGTGATCGGAGTTCTTGATCGTGGTGTCGATGCTGACGCTCGTCACGTCAAGGCCGCGGCAGAACACTTGGTCGAGCGCCTGCGTGCGCGGCCGTGGGTCGTGCGGGATCGGCACGTATTCGAGGCCGATCCGGCCGAGCTCGCGCGCGACCGCGGCAAGATAGCCGACCGTGAAGGTGTTGAAGTCACCCGCGAAGAGGATCGGGCCCTCGTGCGGCGGCAGCTGGTCGATCAAGTGCCCGATCTCCTCGACGGCGCCCGCCTTGAGGCGCACGAGGGTGGCGTGGATGTTCACGACGAGAAGGCGCTTGCCGCCGGCGATCGGAAAGAATTTCGCGAGGGCGACCTTCGGCGTCTTGAAGATCGGCTCCGGGTACTTGCAAATGAGGCGCAGCGGCTCGCCGATGAAGGGCACCCGAGTCGCCGTCATGACGCCGTCGCGAAGGCCGTCGCGCCGCTTATACGAGGCCGCGTGCACGGTCATGAAGCCAGGCTCGCAGAAGGTGCGGATCGAGCGGCGCGAAAGCAGGGCTTCCTGCGTCAGAACGAGGTCGGAGCGGTAGCACAGGGTCCGGTAGTCGTGCTCGAAGAGGAGGCCGCCGGCGCCCTTGCACATGTTCCAAATCGCGACGCGGATGCGGTCCGGCTGCAGCTCCAGTTTTTCCGGCTCGCCGAGCTGCCAAATCGCTTCCTCCTGCGGAACCGACTCGATCTGCCAGACCTGACGGAGGCTTTCGATGACCGCGCGGTACGACCTTTTCGGCCGAGTTTTTTTCATAGGGACGCGGTCTCTTACGCGGGGCTTTGGAAACGTTGCTCGATGCGGCTCGGAAGCGGCGACTCGCCGGGTGAGGCCCAGCATTCAGCCTGATCGGTACGACTCTCGCGAAACTCGCCGAAATGTTTGGTGACGCGGTCGCCGATCGTAGCCGCCAGATTGCGGTAGGTGGTCAGTTTACCCCCATAGAGGGTGAGAAGAAGGCCACGACGCCCGGGTCGCTCGCCGATGGTGTAGGCTCGGCTCGTTTCGGAAAGGCCGTGGCCGTCCTCGAGCGCCAACCACCTCAAACCCGCGAAAACACGGACGATGTCGCGTTGGCTGAGTGGCTTTAGGAGGAAGCGGTTCACATTCTGGAGGAGGTAGACGACCTCTTCTTCCGAGCACTCGACGCGATCGGGGTCGCCCTCGAAAAGGTCCTCGGTTGTGCCCAGAAGCGTGAAGCCCTCCCACGGCAGTACGAAGAAAATACGGCTGTCGGTGCCCGATTGCAGGAAGAGGCCGCACTTCAAGCCGATGTCGTCGAAGAGGAGATGGCTCCCCTTGTTGTTGATGGCGCGATGCGTCGGCGTGATGCCGCTCTGCTCCAGAAGGCGGTTCGCCCAAGGGCCGGCGACGTTGATGACGTAGAGGGCGCTGACGACGCGCTGCGTGCCGTCGGGCTGCGTCAACTCCACGTCGAAGCCGTCGTCGGTGGCGGTGATGCGCGTGGCGCGGCAGTGCTCCGTAATTCCGGCGCCGAGCTTGCGCGCCGAGGCGGCGACGCGGGTGACGAGGCCGATGTCGTCGGTCTGCGCGTCCCAGTACGAATAAACGGCGGAGAAGAGGTCCGGGTTCAGCATCGGCGCTTTTTCGCGCAGTTCATCGGGCTGGACCGATTGGTGCGGCGTCAACCGGAACTTTTTCCCGGCGAGGCGGTCGTAGAGCGCCAGCCCGGTTTTCACGGTGATGCGGTTCATCCCGCCTTTTTTCAGGATCGGGAACAAGAGCTCGATCGGCCGTACGAGGTCGCCCGCGAGCTCCATCAGAATGCGCCGCTCGCGCAGCGCTTCGGCGACGAGCGGGAAATCGGAGATGCGTTTCAGGTAGCGCAGGCCGCCGTGGATCAACTTCGTCGACTTCGAGCTGGCGCCGGCGCCGAGCTCCGCCTTCTCGACGAGGTGGATGTCCTTCCAGCCGCGGCTCGCCATGTCGTGGAGAACGCCGACGCCGTGGATGCCGCCGCCGAGGACCAAGACGCGAACGCGGACGGGGAGAGGATCTTGGAAGTTCGTCATGGTACCCTTAATATCAGCCGTGTGCCGTCCGGTCCAAGTCGAGGCTGACATCGTGAGCGAGCGAGCCAGCGCGCCCAGCGCGAAAAAACCTGCGGATGAACGTCAGAATCGTTACACGTCTCACGCCCTCGTCGAGCTGCGACGCTACAAGCATTTGCCGTTCCACATCTATAGCGCCGTCTTGCTCGATATCAGCATCGGTGGGTTCAAGGCCGAATTCACCGGCGAAGCCAAGGTGAAGCCGGGTGACAAGTTCTGGCTGTCGATTCCCCTGAGCCCGCTCGGCATCCACGCGCCGAGCCGGCTATTGATCCGCGGCGAGACGCGCTGGTTCGACCACAAGAAATTCCGGATCGGGGGCACGTTCATGTCCTTGACCAAGACCGATCGCCACGTGATTGACCAGATCGTCGAGACTCTGAGCAAGCGCGGCGCGTTGTCGAATTAGCTGCCCTGACTCACGTACGGACTGAACCAAGCGGTCTCGTCGCAGTAGAGATCCTGATCGCCCGACCGCAAGAGCGTGCGCAGGCGGATCTTCACGCCGTCGACCTCGTCAAGCGGCCGCTCGATGCCGAAGGTATCGCGGCGGAGCACCCATTCGACCGTGCGCCGCCCTTGCGGAAAGGCGCGCTCGAAGACGGCGAGGACTGCGCCGGTATTCGGGTCCCGCACCGTCGTCGAGTAGGCGTCGCTCGCAACTGTCAGCATCAACTGACGTTTTTCGATGGGCAGGTCGATGATGGCCTCCCAGACGGCGTTCGGCTCCGACTCCCAGAAGTCGCGCGCTACGGCGCCGATCACGAGCTCTTCTTGATTGGTGACAGCTGCATAGTGCGTGATGTCGGCAGCGACCGGACAGGCGCCGCTCCGGCCGAGGTCGACCATGACTTTCTTCGGGAAAAGGGTGAGCCAGTCGTCGAAGTCGCCGTCCGGCATAATGCGCTGCGGTCCGCTCGTGAGCGCAAGGGGATCGCGACCGCGAACGATCTCGGCCAGGTCGGACCAAGAGTCGCCGTCGCTGTCGGTCACGTCCGGGTCGGTGCCGAGCTGTTCTTCCCAGTGCCGCGGGATGCCGTCTTGGTCTTGGTCCGAGAGCGCTTCAGACGTGAGCGTCGCTAGAATCGTCGCGACCGAGGGCGCCGGGCCAGCGTCACCCGCGGCGCGCTCATGCCAGGCGGCAATGAGCTGCTCGGTCGAAAGGACAGAGCTGAGAATGCGGCCCTGGGCGACGATCGAAGACCACCCGGCCGCGCTGGGATCCGCGAGGTAAGGGAGGATGCCGGCGCGATAATGGTCGAAGACGAAACTCGGGCCGATCACGCTCCACAAAAGGCGCTGCGCCAAGGCTTCGCCCATGACGCGGCGTTCCTGGAACGGCGCGTTGGGCGCGATGGCGTGAAGATAGAGGTCCACGATACGCAGGGCGATGCGGTTGAAGAGGGGCCCCTCGGGAAAGCGCTGCGGCGAGCCGGCGGCGAAGGACGCAGTGTTGACGGCGATGGCGCCGTAGGTCGCGGGGCCGTCCGAGGCGTCGGGCTCGAAGTCGCCGGTGTCGTCGACAGCGCTCGCGGTCGCGATCACAGTCAGGGAGCGCAGAGGGAGCGGTGCGTCACCGAACATGCGGACGACCTCGTCGACGGCCAGACGAGCGATCTGGAAAACGCGCTCGTCGAGGGCCTCGTTCGACGCGGAGTCACGGACCTCGACCATGTCGAGCGGCAGTTTGCGCGTGTACCAGAAAGTGCAAGCGGCAAGCTTGAAAGGCTCGCGATCGCCGTGGAGGCGCGAAGGAAAGAACACCGTGGCGGTCACGTCCGCGCCGGCCCCGGCACGTGCCCACCACAGCGGGTAGTTCACGACCTCGCCGACGAGGCGCGACGTGAGCCGCAGCTCGACCGCGTTCGCGCCTTGTGCCGCGAGGCCGAGGTCGGCGGCGACGGGTACCCATGCGCCGTCGCGCCTTTCTTCGAGCGCGCCGCCGAAACGCACGCGTAATTCCCGCATGGTCTGCGACTGGTAGCGTCCGTCGCGTGAGTAGGCACCACCGATGGTGAAATGGACGACTCCGTCCTCAGGTAATGCGACGCTCGCGGCAAGAATGAGCTCATCGCCGGCACTTGCCACAAAAACTTGTGCGAGATCGGGTGTTTGCGCCGGCGCGTCGCCGATCGGGTCGTCGAGGCGGGCGGGGACGTCGGTCCACTCGTCGAGCTTGCCGTCGAGCACGACCGCTCCGACGGGGAGCGCGGGGACGTCGAAGCTCTTCGCTTGAGCAAGACACGAGC
This sequence comes from Pseudomonadota bacterium, assembly GCA_031416315.1. Lineage (GTDB taxonomy): Bacteria > Bdellovibrionota_B > Oligoflexia > Oligoflexales > CAIYRB01 > JANOTL01. The sequence continues at coordinate 12,941 of JANOTL010000063.1, read as the reverse complement.
TTGGCGGGGGAATGGTGTAACCCATGCCGTCGAGCCCGACGGACGTGAGGAGCTCGGAGCCCGTCACGGGCGGCGGCAGCTCCACTTTTGGCGGCTTCGGACGCGCCGGAGCGTCGCCGCCGCCGGATTTCCCGCAGCTGACGAGACTGAGCACGAGGGCGATGACGATCCCGACCATGGCTTGGGCCTCTCTCAGGGCGGGTTTTGCGGGGGGCTCGGACAATTATCGCACGACCCCGGTTTTTTACGTAAGCTCATGCGGTTTCTCACGGCATCAGACGGAAGACGGAGCTCCACGCAAATGGACGTGACGAAGTACAAACGACAAATCCCCAAAGGCAACGGCAAGCCCGTGCTGATCGACGGCGCACGGACCCCGTTCGTTAAGTCGTTCGGCGTGTTCGAGGACTGCGATGCCCTCGAGCTCTACAGCCGGACGATCGACGGACTTCTCCGGCGTCTTGCGCTTGACCCTCAGGAGCTCGACGAAGTGAGCTGCGGCGTCGTCGTGCCGCAAACAAAGAACGCGAACGTTGCGCGCGACGCGATCTTGAACCTGGGCTTGCCGCCGCACATCCATGGCGTAACCTTGAATCGCGCTTGCACGAGCTCGATGCAGACGATCGCCGACGCGGCGCGCTCGATCGCGTTCGGCAATCCGGACCTCATCCTCGCTGGTGGGGTCGAGTGCCTCTCGGACGTGCCAATCGTCTATTCGACTGAGGCGCGGAAGTTCCTCGTGCGCTTGTCGAAAGCCAAATCTGCGGCGGCAAAGCTCAATCTTCTCAAGGATTTCTCGGCGAAGGCGTGGCTGCCGAAGCCGCCCTCGTTGTCGGAGCCTTTGACTGGTTTTACGATGGGCGAGCACGCCGAGATGATGGCGAAGCTCAACCGCGTGTCGCGCGAGGACCAGGACAAGTTCGCGGTCGAGAGCCACAAGAAGGCGGCGGCCGCGCAGGAGTCGGGCTTCTTCGATGCCGAGATCATCCCGATCTGGGCCGCGCCGAAGTACGAGAACTGCGTCGACAAGGACAACATCATCCGCCGGGACACCTCCGTCGAGGCGATGCGTGAGCTGAAGCCGGCCTTCGATCGGCGCTACGGCACCCTGACCGCGGCCAATAGCTCGGCTTTGACCGACGGCGCTGCGGTGACCTTGATCGCCGACGAGGCACGGGCGAAGAGCCTGGGCCTGAAGCCGAAGGCGCGGATCAAGGACGTGATCTTCGTCGCCGTGAACCCCTACGAGCAGCTTCTCATCGGGCCTGCGATCGCGATCCCGCAGATCCTCAAGCGCAACGGGCTCACCGTCAACGACGTCGATCGTTACGAGATCCACGAGGCCTTCGCGGCGCAGGTCTTGTCCTGCGTTTACTCGATGGAGTCGGACGAGTTCATGGACCGCTACTTCGGTACGAAGTCGCTCGGCCGTTTCCCGATGGACCGCGTCAACGTCAATGGCGGCGCGATCGCCATCGGCCACCCGTTCGGAGCGACCGGGGCCCGGCTCGCGATGTCTTTGTCCAACGAGCTGATCCGCAGCGATAAGCAATTCGGCCTGATCGCCATCTGCGCCGCGGGCGCGATGGCCGGCGCGATGCTCATCGAACGCTGCAACTGACGCACTGAACGCACCGGACCAGGAGTCTGCCCATGGCCCAGCATTTTCGAATCGAGCGCGAGATCGGCAACGTCGCGGTGGTCGTGTTCGACCGTCAAGACAAGGAAGTGAACACGCTGTCCGAGAAGCCGCTGCGCGAGCTAAACGACATCATCGATTCCTTCGCGGGTGACACGAGCCTCGAGGGGGTCGTCTTCATCTCCGGCAAGCGGGACTTCATCGTCGGCGCCGACATTGGCGAAATCGCGACGATGGCGACGGCGGAAGCGGCGGCCGACGGCGCCCGGCAATGCTCCAAAATCTTCCAGAAGATCGCGGATCTGAAAGTTCCGACCGTGGCCGCGATCCACGGCCAATGCCTGGGCGGCGGCTTGGAGCTGACCTTGGCCTGCACCTGGCGGATCGCGACCGCGGACTCGAAAACGAAGCTCGGTCTCCCCGAAATCCAGCTCGGTCTAATCCCCGGCGCCGGGGGCACGCAGCGCTTGCCGCGCTTGGTCGGCATCCAGACGGCGCTCGACCTGATCCTCACCGGCAAGCGGCTCACCGGAAAGAAGGCCGAGAAGGTCGGCCTGGTCGACGCCGTCGTCCCCGAGCAGCTTCTGCGCGAGCAGGCGATCCGCTTTGCGACCCAGAAGCGGCCGGCGCACCGCCGCCTGCCCGAGCTCAGCCCCGGGAAGTTGGCGGCAGATCTGCCGAAATGGGCGACCGAGGGCAACCCGATCGGCCGCAAGCTCATCCAGAAAAAAGCCAAGGAGATGGTCGAAGAGAAGACCAAAGGCTTCTATCCCGCCTCCTTCAAGGCGCTCGAAGCCGTCTTCGAGGGCTATGAGACGAGCCTGCCGAAAGGTCTCGAGCTCGAGGCGACCTTGTTCGGGCAGCTCGCCGTGACGCGTGAGAGCAAGTCGCTCGTGCACCTCTTTCATGCGACGACGGCTCTCAAGAAGCATCGCTTCAAGGGGGCGGCGCGGGAGCGCTTCGGCAAGAAGAAGGTCGAGACGATCGGCGTCGTCGGCGCCGGCTTCATGGGCGCGGGCATCGCGACCGTGTGCGCGGACCGCGGCATCAGCGTGATGTACTCCGACCCGAACAAAGAGAGCCTCGGCCGCGCGCTGAAGCACTCGCGGGACTACTTCAAAAAGAAGCTCGAAAAGCGCCGCATCAAGCCCTTCGAGCTGTCGCAGCGGATGAACCACCTGTCGCCGGCCCTCGATCCGCGCGGCTTCCAGTTCGCCGACGTCGTCGTCGAGGCGGTCTTCGAGGACCTCAAGTTGAAGCAGAAGCTTCTGGCTCAGGTCGAGGCGGTCGCGGGCGAGGACTTCATCTTCGCCAGCAATACCTCCGCCTTACCGATCAAGGACATCGCCTCGGCGGCGAAGCGGCCCGAGCGAGTCATCGGCATGCATTTCTTCTCGCCGGTGGAGAAAATGCCGCTGCTCGAGGTCGTCGTGACCGATCAGACCGCGGCCTGGGTCGCCGACCGCACGATCGAGCTCGGCATGGACATGGGCAAGCAGGTCATCGTCGTGAAGGACGGGCCGGGCTTCTATACGACGCGAGCTCTCTCGTTCTATTTGAACGAAGCTTCGACGATGTTGCTCGAAGGCGCGCCGATCGAGGCGATCGACAGAGCGCTGACCGAGTTCGGCTTCCCGGTTGGACCGATCACCTTGATCGACGAGGTCGGCATCGACGTCGGGATGCACGTGCTCGAGACGATCTCCAAGGCGTTTCCGGACCGGATGGTCACGCCGAAGGGCCTGCAGCCCGTGGCCGACTCCGGACGTTTGGGCCGCAAGAACAACAAAGGCTTTTACGTCTACGAAAATGGCAAAAAGGGTCGACCGGACCCGGCGATCTACGAGCTCATGGGCATCCAAAAGTCGGACGGCAAGCTGGGCGCGGACGAGATCGTCGACCGGTGCCTCCTTCTCTTCGTGAACGAGTCGGTCCGGTGTTTGGAGGACGGCATCCTTGCGACGGCGTACGACGGCGACGTCGGCGCAGTCTTTGGACTCGGCTTCCCGCCGTTCTGGGGCGGGCCCTTCAAGTACGTCGATTTGATCGGTCCGAAGACGGTCGTCGAGCGGCTCAGGGGCCTCGCCGACAAGTACGGCGCCCGTTTCCAGCCGGCGCCGCTGCTCGTGAAGCACGCCGAGGGAGCACAGAAGTTCTTCCCGGATGAAGCATAAGCGGCTCTTTGCCGAGCTCATGGTCGCGATTTCCGTAGCGGGCGCCGGTCTCGGCCCCGCGGCGGACGTGCGTGCGGCAGGCGAGGCGAAGGTCGCCGCGCCGCGCGCCTTACGACGGGTCGCGGCGCTGCAGCCTAGCGTCGCGCGGCCGAAGGTGACCCTCGACGCTCAGATCCTGCAGGAGGGCGAGTTCCCGTCGCGGATCTCGGGAACGATGCGGATCGAAGGCTGGCGCGTCGCGACGGGCGGCGGGCTGCATTGCATCTATGTCCCGTTCCTCGATTCGGACTACGGCCTCGATCGCGCGATCACCCGGCGCCAGGAGATGTTTGCGGACAAGCACGGCCGGCCGGCATTCGATGGCGGCACGACCGCGCTCGAGATGAACGGGAACAAGCTCGATCCGAAGGCGGTCATCCGTCTCGAAGGTCTGCCGGCGCTTTCGGGTGACGCGGAGCTCGACCGGTTGATCGAGCTCAAGTTTGAGTCGCGTATTCCCCGGCTCGACGGCAGCTCCGCCGACGAGTGGTTCTTCGAAGGCTACGCTCCACGGCTCTTGACCTCCTGCCCCGACGAAGCGCAGGGCGCGGCACCGCGAGATTTGCCGGCCAGCGCCGTCGACCTCGACTTCAAGATCAAGACACCGACCAGTTGGCAATACCTCGGGCCTGGAACGATTACGGGAGACGTGGCCCAGGGGACGTTGCCGGGACGACAGCTGGCGTTCGCGCTGGCGCGAGGGATGCAGTCCCTGTCCTTCAAAACGGGAAATCTGACGGTCCAAATCTACTACCGCAGTCCGAGCTTTCTTTCCGTCGTCGCGACGATCGAGAAGGCCTTGCCGCTCCTCGTGCAGATGTTCGGCGAGCTGCCGTACCCGGTGCTGACGGTTCTGGAGACGAGCGAGCTGCAGCGCTTTGGACTGCCTGGTCTCGTGACGGTGAACAAGCCGGCACAGAGCTTCTTCGACCGCTTGCAGTCGGACTGGATGAATTGGATTCACTGGGTCGTCGTGTCGCAGCTCGTGAAGCAGTGGTACGGGGGCGTCGTGTCGGCTTCGAGCGCGGACGACGAGTGGCTCGTGTCCGGCATCGCGGAGTATGCGATCCTCGAGACCTTGATGCGCGATCCGATGCGTTTCAACCTCTTTGCGGAGGACGCCGCCGGGTCGCGGTGGCTGTCTTTTACTTATCTGCAGGTGTCCGAGATAACGGCTGCGATGATGAGGCGTTACGCACCATTTAACATCCTGACGGAAGCCGACCTGACGGCTAAAGACCGGCGCAGAGGTCAGCACCCTCTGCTCTTCATCAAGCACGCCGAGGCCATGCGGCAGATGGCCGGGGCCGCGGGCGAGAACGCTTTCTTCGGCTTCATGCGGCAGCTTACGGCGTCGCACCTGCTCGCGACCTTGTCGCCTCAGGAGTTTTTCGGCGACCTCGCGAAGCGGCCGTCGCCGTTCGCGCCAACGACTCGGGAGGCGCTGCAGACTTCGCTTCGGCTGTGGTGGACCAAGGCGGGCTGGCCGGACTTCGACCTCGAGGCGTTCAAAACCGAGCGGCTTGCGGACGGACGGTGGGTCGCGGAGGTGCGCGTCGCCCAACGCGGAGAGGTCGACTTCGCACCGCTGGTCGGGATCAAGGACGAATCCGGAAAGTGGCATCACGTTCGCGCCGAGAAACGGCCGAAGATCCCGGGCAACGATTGGCATGCGGCGGCAACGATGCTCAACCGTCCCCTCGTCGCGGAGGCCGATCCCGGTCACGAGGCCTACGACGAAGATCGTTTCGACAACGCGAGCGAGGCGCCAGGTTTTAGCTTTTTTCCCGGAAGTGCCGACACCTTACGCGACGACGCGTACACGGTCGTATGGCTTCCGTATGCCTTCCGTCTCCCAGCGCAGCCGTTCTCGCTCGGCGCGCAGGGGGTCGTCTTCCGCTACATCAACCCCGGGCTCTTCTTGAAGGGCGAGTGGGCGCCGCGGGAGAAGCTCGGCGGCGCCGAGGCACGACAGAAGTTCATTTACGAGCCGAAGGCCCTGACGGCCGAGCTCAATTTCGATCAGAACTACGACAACGACCGTCAGATCGAGGCGGCCGTGACCCGCGCGCCGGTTCTGAGCGGCGAGCCGTTCACGGGCCTCTCGCTGCGCTCGCGGTTCAAGCAGCGCGTCGGGGATCCAGACTCGCGGCACGTCAGCTTCGTCGTCGGCTCGAGCGTGAAGCTGACGTCCGGACTGACGCAGTGCCGCTTCAACATCGGCGGGGAGTTCGAGAAAACGCCGCCGCAGCTCGCCACGGGGTTCGATTACGAGCGGAGCTTCGGGATCGCGGGCGGCGATTGCAACCTGACGGCACGCACCGGCATCGGGGCGCGGGCCTTTTACGGCGTCCTTCGAAAGAACGGCGAGCCGCCGGACGCAGCCTTTTTTCGGGTGACCGACGTCACGGCGGCGCGCGTCCGGATCGACGACCCGTCCTTGCCACTGGCCATTCGCCTGGCCTCGACCGGCGCCGACTTGACCCTGCCGTTCTATCTGCCCCTGCCCAGCGACTCGATGATTTTGACGCGGCAGCTGAAGTGGCGTCTCTTTTACGACGTCGGGCGCGCGCTCGAGCCGGTGGAGTCCGTGTACAGAGCCAGCGGCTTGGGATTCATGCTGCCGTTCGGCGGCGACCTGGCGGGCGCGGGATCGCTTTCGATCACGAAGCTGTCGGTGCTCGCAATCCTTTACTCGAAGGTCGACGACGGCGCCCGGCGAAAGCCTAGCCTGGTCTTCGACTTGTCGGGCGATCTTTGAGGTAGGCGAAGCCGGCCGCGCCGAGGGTGCCGCCGACGAGAAAGCCGCCGAGAACGTCGAAAGGGTAATGGACTCCCAGATACACCCGCGAGAATCCGACCAGGAGCGGCACTGCGAATGCGGCGTAACGCCAGCGTGGGCGCGGGATGATCGAAAGGATCACGATCGTCGCCGCCATGCCATTGGCAGCGTGATTCGACGGGAAGCCCCAGTCGCCGCCGCAGCTCGGCGTGACCAGGCGAATATCCTTCATCACGTGGCACGGTCGGGATCGCGAGAAGCTCGGCTTCAAGACCTGGTAGGTGACGAGGTCGGCTCCCCCGATGACGAGGGCGAGCGTGATGGCGACCCTGATCAGGTCGCGGCGGCGCGAGCAAAACGCGAAAATGCAGAAGGCGGCCCCGACGGTGAACCAGGGCCAGCGGCTCGACCAAAAGAGCATAACGGCATCCAGCTCCGGGCCGTGAAAGCTGCCGTTCGCCAGGCGGTAGAGAGAGTGGTCGAGAGAGCGCAGGAATTCCAAATGCTTATCGTGCAGCTGGGGTTCTGATCGATCTTACGTGGAAGCCGTTGAAGGCGCAGCGAATTTTAGTTGACCAGCCAGTCAATCCTGGGGTATTCCATTGTCATCGCTTAACAAACTTTCATTACGAGCAGCCGGTAGAAACGGGAAGGACCTCGCGGCAAGCGAGGCCTGAACACGGCGGCGGCGGAACCGGGAAACCCGGGGGGAAACCCCCGGCCCTGTGGGTCCGAAAGCCCCGCGTCACCACCCGAGGATGCCTGGGAAGAGCCGTGCTCGCCAGCGACATCCGAGGTCAGCCTAAGCGGAGCCGTGCCGCCGCGGCCGCTGAGCTCAAAAGTCGTCGCGTCCGGTCGGCTCGAAGATCTTTCCGAAGAAGTCTTGGCTGACGGGCTCGTCGGCGCGCTCCACCGGGAGGACGTCGCGGGAGAAGTCGACGCGAGGGCGAATCAGTTGACCGTTCACGAGCACGGCTTTGAACTTCAGCTGCCCGGCTTTGACCACCTGCTTCGGCGCCGGCGCGACGAGCTTCGGCGGGGGCGCCTTCGGGACGACGAGCGAGCCCGGCTGGATCGGGTCTTTGAGGAAGCTGCCCTTTTCCTGGGCGCCGGCCTTCTCGATCTTCACGGGCGCAGCGCGGTTGCCGGTTGGCAGGACGTAGGCTCGATCGCCGATGGGCGGCAAAGCCGAGCCCGCGAGAAGACCCGCGGAACCCAGGATCGTTAGCGCTAGTCCCAAACGTCGCACTCGGCAGAACCCCCATGATTCTCAAGACCTCTGCGTCTTCGGCAGCTTCGCCTCCCGACTTTATGCCGTTCAACTCCGGACCACGTCGGACCGATAGGTCGAAGGCAGAGTCGGTCGAAGGAAATCTCGCATGTCGTTCCTCCTCGTCGAACGTGGTGACGGCGCTGGCAAACGGCTGGCGCTCACGCAGTGGCCGGTGACCATTGGGCGTGATCCGTCCAATCAGATCATCGTCGACGACGAAGAGGTGTCGCGCTTCCACGTGCGCATCAAGAAGCGCGGCCGCCTCTACATCTGCGAAGATCTCGAGTCCCGCAATGGCACCTTCATCAACGGCGACCGAATCCTGAACTCGATCGTGGCGAACGGCGACAAGATCCTCGTCGGCTCGACCGAGTTCCAGTTCGTGTCCGCCGAGAGCGACATCCACCTCGCCAGCGAGATCCTGCAGTTCGACATGGTCGTCGCCGACGATTTGGGCCTCAAGGGACCGATCGACGTCGGCCACAACGAGGCGAAGCACAAGTTCACGCCGATCCGCTTGAACCAGGTCTCGGTGGTGAATCAGCTCACAGACGACGTGCGCTCGATCAAAGAGATCTTCGACCTCCACAGCAACATCATCGTCATCGACGACCTCGAGGAAGCGAGCCGGACGCTCCTTAAGTGCCTTGGCAAGCTGATGCCGACGGCGACCCGCGCCGCGCTCTTCGTCTGGACGGCACCGACGCGCCAGCTCCTGCCGATCGCCACGCGCCACTTTAAGCGAAAGAAAGAGCCTTTCCTCCTCTCGCAGCGCTCGCTCGAGGACGTCCTGACGCGCAAGCAAGGCGTCCTCCTCCAGGCCGAGGCGCCGCACGCGACGCAGGACGGCCGGCACCGCGTCATCATCCCGATGATCCACGGCGGCGAGCCGATCTGCGTCGTCCACATCGAGGCCGACAACCCCCGGATGCCGTTCCAGCCGAAAGAGCTGGAGTTGATCCAGGCGCTGGTCAGCCGCTGCGCCGCCACTTTCGAGACGATGCTGCTCCGCCGCGAGCTCGACGCCTGGATGGTCGGCATGATCGAGACGATGATCGCCACGATCGAGGCGAAAGACACCTACACCCACGGCCACTCGGAGCGCGTTTCGCGTTATTCGATGGCGATCGCCGACGAGCTGAAGCTGAATCGCGAGACGAAGAAACTTCTCTTGATCTCGTCCTTGTGCCACGACCTCGGAAAAATCGGGATCCCCGACGCCATCCTGAAGAAGGCGTCGATGCTCTCGGCCGAGGAGTACGACGAGATGAAGCTGCATCCGACGATCGGCGCCGACATCATCAGCCATATGCCGAACGCGCACCGCTTCCTGTCCGGCGTGAAGCATCACCACGAAAAGTGGGACGGCTCGGGCTATCCCGACGGCTTGGCCGGCGAAGAGATCCCATTTTTCGGGCGGATCGTCGCCTTGGCCGACGCTTTCGACGCCATGGTCTCGGGGCGCTCGTACTCGGGCTTCATGAACCAGGACGACGCGATCCAGCGCCTGGTCCAGGAAGGCGATCTCTTCGATCCGGAGATCCTGAAGGCCGCCGTGCGCGCGCATGATGCCGGGACGATGTCGCTCAAGACCTCGACGGCAAACAACAAACCCGAAGAAGAAGGCAAGGCGCCCAAACCTGCCGGCGATGTCACGCCCAAGACCTCACAGCCGCGCCGCCTCGACAAAAAAGCCCAATAGTCGGCTATACTTTCCGGAGTACCACTCGACTATCGACTGACTCTGGAGAAACCCGCATGTGGGGTGAGCTGGCGAACAGCCTCCAACAGGCCAACGGCTATGTTTGGACCATTCTGGTTTTTGGCTTTCTCGCGACCGTGATCTTCTTCGAGCGCGTGATCATGCTCCAGTTCGTGTACCACATCGATTTTTCGAAATTCCTCGGGAATTTGAAGAAGATGGTGTCGGCCGAAGACCTGGATCGCGCGATCAACCTCTGTAAGAACGTCTCGTCGACGTCCTTACCGCACATCGCGCTGAAGGCGCTCGAGGCGGCGGAGACGGATCCGACGAAAGTGCGCGGCGCGATCGAGGAGGAGACCATCGACTTCCTGCCGAAGATCGAGCGGCGCCTCGGCGTCCTGCCGGCGGCGACCTTGTTCATCATGCTCGTCGGGATCCTCGGCACGATCGACGCGCTGTGGTCGGCGTTCCATTCCGTCGACGTGCTCGACACGGCGAAGAAGCAGGCGACCCTGGCGCAAGGGATCGCCGCGGCGCTGAATCCGACGGCGATGGCCTTGATCTTCGGCATGCTGATGCTGACGGGCTTCCACGTGCTAAAGGGCATGGCAGTCAACCTGGTGGATCGCGTGCACCACGGCGTGGCCGTGCTCAACAATCTCCTCGTTCCTCAGGAGATGATGGCCTACGCGGCGATGCCGTCCGGCGACGGCGGCGGCGGCGCTCCGGCGAGCGAGGCGAAGGCGGAAGAGTTCCAGACCGGCGGCAAGCCCGAGGGTGGCGAGGCGAGCGATGAGTCTTTCGATGACGTTTCAGTCGAAGATATCAAGGACGAGGAAGAGATTATCTGAAGGACGCGGCGTCGCGGCAGTCGCCGCCCTCGCGCTCTTCGGTCTCTGTATCGTCCTAACCTTCGGCCTCCGGGCGATCGCCCTTTCCAACGTTTACGGCGTGATCCCGGTCGAAATGCCGGTGGTCGCGGCGCCGCCGCTCGACCCCGCGCACCACGAGTATCGCGAGGAGCCGAAGGCGGAGCTCACGCGGCACACGACCGCTGTGATCCTGACGACGGAGGCGTTCTTCTTTTCCGACCTGGAGTCGTTCAGCTCTAATTTCGCCGAGCTGAAGGACAAGTTTATCCTGCGGCATGTGGACGGCGAGCCACAGCTCATCCAGCTGATCGACACGCTCGGCAAGTGGGTCACCGAGCGTGCGGCGCACGACAACGTGCCGATGGACAAGATCCTCGTGTTCATCCCGGCGGGTGACATCCCGATGCCGATCGTGATCCAGGTGCTGGCCGGACTGCGCAAATCTCCGCTCTTCGAACGGGTCGTCTTGGGAACGGGAATCATTTGATGCGTCCGACGCCGCGATGGGCCGAAGCGTGCCTTAGGACCAGACAGGTCTTGGCGGAGCCTTTGGCGCCCTTGGCCTGGTACCCGTTCCCCGCGCTCATCTCGTTCTTCCTCGTTCTTTTACTCACGGCGCACGTGATTTTCGGGACGAGCGCTCGACTCGGTACACCGGCGGACGTGATCACCTTCCCGTCGGAGACGGAGAAGGACGCCGCCATCTGGCTCTCCGTCACGCCGATCGGCAACGAGGTCGTGGTTACGACCGCCGATCGCAAAGTCTTCCGTTGGCCGCTCGAGATTCATGATTTGACGCCGCTTTCCCCCTTCGTCGCCTATTTGAAGGCATCGGTACGGAAGGAAATCGAGGCGACGACGCTGGCGAAGGCGGCATCCAAGCATCAGGCGATGGCGGTGATCGCCGCCGATCAACGGCTGAAATACCTGCACGTGCGGCCGATCCTCTACGCTTTCGCGGCGGCTGGCATCGCCAACTACGCGTTTGAGACCCAAAATCCGATTTTGGGGGCGAATCCTTGAGCAAGGCGGCCGCGAAGAAGGTCGGAAAGCTTCCGAAGCTCGTCGTGCCGAAGGCCACCAAGGCCCGCCGCAGCGCTTCGTGGGTGCACGTCGAGGTGTTGCAGAACGGCACCTCGGTCGCCTCGCTCGCGCGGCCGGTGAAGCGCGTCGGCAAGCTCGCGGTGAGCTCCGAGGATCACGGAGAGCTGGCGCTGCCGCACTATCCTTTGCCCGACGGGAAGCTCCACTTCCTCGAGGTCGACCATGGCCATGTCAATCTGATCGTCGACCACCAGTGGGAAGGCTTCTGTACCACCCGGGGCAATCTCCACAACATCCCGAAAGGCGAGAAGGGGAAGCGGCTCTTCCAGCTTCACGACGGCGACTACGGCGCGATCGGGCACGACGACTTGCGCATCATGGTGAAGGTGGCGCCGGCGCCGGCGCCGACGTCCGTCGCGAAGGGGACCGACGGAGCGTACCGCGCGAGCTTTCTCCGCCATTTCTTCACGAGTAAGCAGGAGTGGATCGGCCTCGGCCTAGGCGTGGTTGCGGCGCTGTTTATCATCGGCGGCTTCACCGTCGGCCTTTCGAAGCGGCCCTACCTCAAGCCGACGAAGATGACCGACGTCGAGCCTGACTACATGCTTTCGTTCCTCGAGCCGGCGCATCTGAAGCATGCGCCGGAAGCGCTGCAGCAGAACCTCGACCGCAGGGCCTTCGTTCGCTCGGTGATGCAGTTCTACCAGTCCTACGCCGCGGTCATGATGGCCTGGCCGGGGTACGAGGCGCGCCTTCTGCATCCCTCGACGATCGCAAGCTACGAGGGTCTGTACGCTGCCGTGCGCGAGACGATCGCGGCGCACGTGGCGCGGCAGCGCGACGTAGACGCGCAGCAGCTGCGAATCTCCGGCGTCGGCGTTCCCGCGATTCCGGCGGTCGTCGGCGAAACTGTGGGCGGCAGCATGCTGCGGATCATCGATAAGATCGGCATCATGCACGAGTCCCTTGGCCGCGACCTCACGGCGAAGCGCGCGATGATCTCGACGTTCACCAAGGACGCGAACTACGACTTCGAGGAGTACCGGAACCTCACCCCGAAGGACGATCGGGTGCGGGAGTACCTGGAGAAGGCGCGGCCTTTCCAGCTCTCGACCGACGAGCAGCTCATGTATGCGGAGGCAGATCGCCTCGCGGCGGCGGCGCAGGCGTCGCGGCCTTCCGGACGCGGCACGACGATGGCGCGCCCCTTGGATCCGCGGCTCGAGCAGCCGGTCGGCTTCCTTGCGGGTGTTAAATTCGCCAGTTTTCTCGGGGACTTCGACTTCTTTGATATCGACAAGAAGATGTACAAGCTTCAAGGGGTCGAGTATGGGGTCCGGCGCTCCGGACCGGTTGCCGCGAAAGAGCCGCTCGTCGGGGAGCTCGATCCGAACCTCGTCGAGCGCTTCATCA
>JANOTL010000062.1:0-7373 GCA_031416315.1 Pseudomonadota bacterium | reverse complement strand
GTTTCCCGTCCTCGGTCAGCGCCGCGCCGCCGGCCATCCCCACGTCGACGACGGCGTCCGACTGGAAGGAGAGCGCGTCGGACGAGGTCACGAGACCTCGCGTGCGCGTCCAGACGCCCGTCCGCTCCGGATGGCCGAGCGCCTCGATCAGGTCGTCCTTGGCCGGAGCGGCATCCGCCAGGACGAGACCCTTAATCGGCTCCGAGGCGCGCAGCAAAGCCAAGCCTGAGTCTCGCCGCTCGACGGCCACGGGAATGGGCTTCTTTCCGTCCGGCCCGAGGAGTGCGAGCCCCTCCGAGTCCGCCAGTCGTGCGTCGGTGACGATCGCGCCGTCGATCGAGGTCGCCGCGCCCAAGATTTCCCAACCGTCCGTTCCCCGGCGCGCCAGGACATAGACGCCGGAGACGTCGTCGTTTCCGGTCGCGCGCGAAGCCGCGGTGAGGCCGGAGGAACGGTTGGCCGCGGACAACGCCTCATAGGCGACGGCTCGCCGACAATAAAGGGAAGCACGCGTCGCGCCGACCGCCTTCTCGGAGCCGAGAGCCTCGCTGAGACGCCGAACTTTCGCGCGCAGCAGCGCATACTCGCGGGCGGAGGGCTTGGTCGCCGCGGAAGCCTGGTCCAGGGCCGCGGCCGTGTCGGCCCCGGCGCCGAGCAAGGACGAAATCCAGGACGACAGCGCTCCGGACTTGAGCAAAGCCGCGCGAGAGGCGTCGGGCGAGCACGGCGCGTCGGGAAGGCGCTTAGCCCAGGTGTAGTCCACGACCGCCAGCGCGCGATAGACCGCGTCGAGCGCGGCAGCCCGGTCTTTGAACTGCTCGGGCGCGTCGACGGACTCCTGCAGCCGCTTGAGCGAAGAGGCGGCGTCCGCCTCGCTCGCGAAGCCCTCGAGGCCTTCGACGACGAGGGCGAGGTCGGACTGAAGGATGGCGAGGCGCTCCCCCTTTTCGGGCCCCGCGAGAGCCAAGGCGGCTTCGTCCTGGGGGATGGCTCGCGTCAGGAGGATGTCGACCGGCGCGAGCTCCGCCGCCTGCACGACGGGCTGGAGCGCGAGCAGCGCCGCCAGCGCGAGTCTCACCACTCCAAGCCCAGCATCATGCAGTTGAGCCCGGAGCCGATGCCGACGAAGGCCACCTTGTCGCCCTTCTCGAGAAACCCGCGCTCGTCGGCCAGCGCCGCCGTAAGCGGGAGGCTCACCGTGCCGATGTTGCCGAGGAACTCGTAGGTCGGGAAATCCTTGTCGTGGCCGACGCCGCACGCCGTCAGCAGCGCGGTCGTCTGCGGGCCGCCGACCTGATGGCAGATCGTCTTGTCGAGATCGGCGCTGGTCCAGCCCATTTTCTGGGAAAAGCTTTGCCAGGTCAGCTTGGCGAGTTCCATCCCGTTTTTGAGCACGGCGGGCGCGTCGGTGCGCATGAAGTCGCGGTCCCACTGGCACAGGTCCCAATGCTGGGGCGCGGCCTGGACCGTGCCGCCGATAAGCCTCGGGCCTTTCGCGCCGAAGCTGCCGTCGGTCAGCACGACGCCGACGGCGCCGGAGCCGCCGGTGAGCGTCGCGATCGAGAGCTTGAAGTGCTCCATGGTCGGTTTCTCGAGCATGGACTTGATCATCGACTCGTTGATCTCTCTTGCGGATTCGCACGAGACCACGAGACCGGCCTTGATCTGGCCGAGCTCGATGCGATTGGCGATGTCGATCATGCCGGACATGACGCCGAGGCACGCGTTGGAGATGTCGAAGACCGCGCAATCCTTGCTCGTGCCGAGCTTGGAGGCGACGGCGCAGGCGGTCGCGGGCTCGGAGGATTCCTTGCAGACGCCGGCGTAGATCACGACGCCGAGGTCGCTGGGCTTCACGCCGGCTTTCGCGAGGGCCTTCCTGCCGGCGGAGGCGGCGCCGTCGGAGAGCTTGAAGCCTTCGTTCCACCAGCGGCGTTCTTTAATACCCGTGAGGGCTTCGATCTGGCCGACCTGGAAGCGGAGGGCGTCGTAGACGGGCTGGATGCGCTTCTCGAGCTCGGAGGAGGTGACGACGTTCGGGGCGAGTTCGTAGGCGAGGCCGTCGAGGGTTACCTTAGTGTATTTCACTTCGCCTCAGCCCCCTCAATGACGTATACGAATGATTTCGTTCCGGAATTCTTCCGCATCTCTTCGGCCAAGTCCCTGAATAATTTAAGATCGAGCCCTTCATTGGAAAGCTTAAATCGACCCTGAGAAATAAGGGAACTGCCTTCAATGTGCGTGACGGGATAATATTTGAATTCGGAATGAGCAACTGCCTTGTTCCGATATTCCATCAACCGACCATGCAATTCCAGAAAATGAGAATCTGTCGGGGCCACTTCAGCCCATGTAATGCTTGGGGCCGCCTCCGACAACTGGCCATTCTTCTCGTTAAATGAGAACGGGCGCGCATAACAGAGGACCGCAGCGATGAGCAATCCTTCGTGTTCAACGCTCATATCATCAAACTTTTCTGCTGCATTGAGATATTTCAACGCATCCTCAAAATCATCGACGGCGATGGTGAAGCGATTAAACTTCTTTCTGCTAATTGACTGCGGCATTAAGCCCTCACCCTCAAAGTAAAGTCCCGCATCTCATAGACGACGAGGCCGTCGCGCAGGAGGTAGCCGTCGGCGGTAAGCGTCTTGCTGGCCTCGTCGACGTTCGTGATCCAGCACTGGACCTCGACCGCTTTGTTCACAGGCGTGTACTGGCCGCGATAAAGCCACTTGTGCGTCTTGCCGAGCACCATGCTTTCGAAGGTGCCGGCGCCGGGCCAGCGGTCGCGGGCGTGGCACTTCATCAGCTCGATGAAGGACTCGAGGCCGAGCGAGCCGGGGCAGACGGGGTCCTGATAGAAGTGCGCGTCGAAGAACCATTCCTTCGGGTTCACCGCGCGGCGTCCGATGAGCGCTCCGAGTCCCTTGGGGCCGGAGTTGTCGTACTGCTCGACGGAATCGAGCATCAGCAGCATCGGGCCGGGCAAGGCAGGCAGGCCGCCGGCCAGAGGCAGCAAGCGCGGCGCGGTCGTCGGCACGAACTGCTTCGCGCCGCGAAGGCCGACCTGCTGGGATAGCGATTCCTTGGTGAAGAAGCCGAACTCGGTCTTGCCCTGATAGACGAGCTTCCCGTTTCCGTCGGTCATCCGCATGTCGTAGTTCTGGATGATCATGCCGCCGGACTGAGAGACCTTCGTCATCACGACGGTCGTGACGAGCGTGCCGGTCTCGGGCGTGATGGCGACATGCTGAATCGCGTCGCCGCCCAGGTTGCGGAACGACAAATCGATGGGGCTCGTCAGCGCGGAGCCGCAGTAGGCGGCGAGCCAACCGCAGGGCTGAAGCGCGACCTCGAGCAGGACGGCGAACGGCATGGTCTTCTGGCCGTTCTCATTGAAGTACCAGGCGTCCTTGGGAACGGCGTACTCCGCCGTGGCGGAGGCGCCGGCCTTGAGCACGAAGGGCTCGCCCTTCAGGCCGACGATGCGGTCGAGGAACTGATACGGCGGGCCGGGCAGGCGGGCGAGGATCCGGTCCTTGTCGAAGATCTTGTAGGGCTCGCCGAAGGCCTCGGAAGGGTTGCCGTTCGAGTACGCCATGATCTTGTCGGTGTCGTAGAAAATCGTTTTTTCTCTCGACGCCCAGAGGGACTCGACTTCGGCGCGAGTCGTGCCGGAGAGACGGACGGACATGTCGGTGATCTGGACGATGTTCTTGTCGTCGGAGTACATGAACGCGTCCGCGACGCAGTATGGAGTGCCGAGGGCGTCATATCCGAGCTCTTTAACGTGCAGCTCGTAGCGTGCCTTCTTCGTATGGGCGAGCACCTGGCCGCGGCACTTGAGCTGGGACGCGACGCCGGGCACGGGCTCGTGCCAGACCTTGCCTTTCTCCCCCACCCAGCCCATACGCATGAGCTGCACGCGGAGCGTGTGGAGGCAGCACTCGTACATGAGCGTGCCCGGCATGACGTTGTCGTCCTTGAAGTGGCAGACGAGGTGCCAGTCGTCGGGATGGATGTCCATCTCGCCGACGGCGCGGCCCAGGCCGTAGCGGCCGCTCTTGGGATCGAGCTCGAGGATCCGGTCGACGAGCTTCATGCGGCCGCCGGGCAAGGTGTCGGGCGTGAAAGGGATGTTGGCGAAGGCGGGCCCGAAGGCGGCGCCGAGGTCGCCCGCGCGCAGGGACTTGAACTGCGCCTCGGTGAGAGCGATTTTCTCGTTGAACGGCGCGAGAGGCTTCCAATCAGCGGGAACCTTGCCGGGGACCGGCTGCTTCTCCGTCTCTGTCAGCACGATGCCCTTGCCCTTGGCCAGCTCGGCATTCGTGAAGAAGCCCGCGCAGCCCTTGCGCATGGTGAGCAGCGGCTTGCCGTCGACGGTCGCGTCGTAGCGGAAGAAGAAAAGCCAGATGTCGTCGTGCTGGCCGAAGCCGTCGATGGCGATGTCGTACTTGATGACCTGGCCAGGCTTGGGCAAGTGATCGTGGAAGGTGACGATGGCGTCGAGCAGGCGGTAAACGGCCTTGCCCTTGGTCTGGGTGTCGATGCCGAGGTAGCCGGACAGGAAGAGGTCGGCCTGGCCGGCTTCGACGGCGATGCAGGTCGGGATGCGGCCGGCATCTAAGTACCACCCGTCCTTGAGAACATCGTGCTCGGTGACGCAGGAGCCGGCCTTCATGGAGTTCGGCTCACCGGTGACGGAGATTACCCGGTCGCAGAGCATTAGCGGCTCCTCGGGCAGGCGCACGCGCGTGGGGTAGGCGTCCACATGGGCGAAGGCCTCGCCCAGGACGGCGCCGATCTTGCCGGAGGCGAATTCGAGACACGCTTTGCGGTCCATGAAGACGGGCGAATTCAACGAATTTGTATGCCTGACATTCAAATTCGTGGTTTCGCCCGTGGCGATGCGGATCTGCTCGGACAGGTTCTTACTCTGGAGCGAGGCGAAGTTTTCGGCGAGCTTCAGGTACATCTGATGAGCTTGGGCGGTCAGGGCGGCGGCGTTGGCGAGGTGGCTGGCCGGTTGAACTGATCCCGGGATCAGTTGCGGCGCGGGTGACCCCATACCGGCGCCGGGCAAGCGAGGTTCAGGAATACGAACAGAGGGAGCAACGCGCACGGGCGGAACGGCAACGGTGCGTGCCTGCGGCGGCGACGGCAACTGAGGCGCCTGCGGCGGAGGAGAGGGCATCCAGGACACCTTCGAAGGACGGCCGCCTAACGGCAAGCGCACATATTGCGCCGGCTGCGCCGGCGTACCGGCATGGCCGGCGCAGAACGTACGAGCTCCGTATAACGGCTTCAAATCAACCGGGAGTCGCTCAGCGATCAGGAACGCGAGCGTCTTTAGAACGCCCGACACATCATCTAATCCACGGCTATCGACGGAACGCGCGTTATGAGTCAACGGACCGAGAATCTTGCCGATCATGCGAGTGCACGAGCCTTGCGGGCCCAGCTCAATGAACGTGCGCACGCCATCTTCATACGCGGTCTTGATCAACGCGGCAAAGTTAACTGATCGTATCGCTTGCGTAGTAATCGAATCGGCCGCGGACTCGCGCGTGACCTCGTACGCCTTCCCGAAGGCGCCCGAGTAGTAGCGAATCCCCTTCGGTGCGCGCGTCGGGAACAAGTGCAGGTCCTTGTATTGCTTCTCGACCAATTTAGCGGCCGGGAAGTGGACGGTGGAGACGCCCTGCAGCGGCAGGAACACGCAGCCGAGGCCTTCGACCAGTTTCTCGACGGCGGAGCGGTATCCGCCCACGACGCACTCGACGGGCGCATTCACGATCAGGAGCGCGGCGCGCTCGGCGCCCTTGAGGGCCATGTTGACGGCGTCGGCGGGGCGGTCGACGACGCCGAGAACCCAGTCGACTTTTTCGTTCGCGGGTAGGCGCCAGAACTGGCGCGCGGCGTCGCAGGGGCCGGCGAGCTCGGAGGTGAAGAGGGACGAGGACTTCATACGGCGCAGCATTTCGTCGCGAGAGGTCCACGCTCTAGTCGCGAACAGCCCCGCGGTCTCGCCGAGGCTGTAGCCGACGACGGCGGTCGGGTTCACGCCGAAGGAGCGCATGAGGTCGCTCGTGACCGTGCCGTGGGCGACGGATGCAAAGATAAGGGCGTGGTAGTCGGCGTTGAGCTCGGAGTCGGCCTTGGCTTCCCAGCCGGGTTCATAGGCGAGTCGCCACGGGGCGACGCGCGCGGGCGTCATCTGCTGGCGCAGATGACCTGATTCGACGTCCTGCTGCCTTAATATTTCCGGCCACTGCGCCCCGAGCGCGGCGGTCATGCCGAGATACTGGTTGCCCGAGCCGGGGAACACGAAGGCCAGGTCCCCCCCGAGCGGCTTGCGCGCGGTGAGGAAGGCGCGGTCGGAGGCGAGCGGGCGCTCGGGGTTGTCGCGCGCGGAGTCGGCGGCCATTCGGGCCAAGGACAGGAGCTCCTTCCAATCGCGCGCGACGAGGGCGCAGGCGAGCGGGGACTCCGGCGAGGCGCCGCGCTTGATCCACCAGCGGCGCGCGAGGGCTTCGATGCCGTCGCCGGGCTCCTGCGTGGCGGCCCAGTCGATGAGAGCGGTGAGCCCCGCGACGAGCGCGACGGGGTCGGCGGCCTCGACGGCGAAGAGGGCCTCGGCGCGCGCGCCGAGCGGCTGGCGGCGCTCGTCTTCGACCAAGGGGTCGGACCCTTCCCGTTCGAACTGCTCGAGCACGGCGTGCACGACGCCGCCGTCGATCCCGAGCGAGGTCACGCCGGCGCGGCGCGGCCCGTCGGCGCGGTTGCGCAGCCAGTAGGAGGCGCGGCGCGGAGAGTGGAAGCGCTTGCGCGCGGTGGCGAGCGGCGCGATCGGGTTAATAATCGAAGGTCCTGCGGGCAAGATCTCCTGATACAACGACAGAGCGGCTTTCACCAACCCCGCGAGGCCGGCGGCGGCGCCGGCGTGGCCGATGACGGACTTCGACGAGGACAGCGCGAGCGGCAGCTCGGCTTCCGCTATACCGAAAAAGTCGACGAGGGCGGAGGCTTCGGAGCGGTCCTCCTTGGCGTCGCCGGAGGCGTGGCACTCGAGGAGGCCGACGGTGCTCGGGTCCACCTTGGCGTCGTCGTAGGCGCGGCGCAGGGCTTCGACGCAGGCCTCGCTGGTCGGGACGGCGGCGTCGGCGCCGCCGCCGGAGGCGGCGCCCATGCCCTTGATGACGGCGTAGATGCGGTCGCCGTCGCGGAGCGCGTCGTCGAGGCGCTTGAGGACGACGGTGGCGGCGCCCTCGCCGGGGGTGGAGCCGTCGGCGGACGCGTCGAAGGGACGCGGGCGGCCGTCGGGCGAGAACGGCTTGAGGGCGTGCGAGCCGGCGAGCGCGCGGGCCTCG
>JANOTL010000061.1:0-68042 GCA_031416315.1 Pseudomonadota bacterium | reverse complement strand
AGCGCCTGTCCCGGGTGAACGAAGCTGCGGTCCGAGCTTTCTGCGCAGAAGCGCTAGATGTCGATCTTACCGGCAAGTGGTCGGAACTCGTTGCCCACGACTCGACGCCCAAGCGGATTTCGCTGAAAGTGCTTAGTGCAGCGCGACTGCAGCGTCGGTCGTGGAAGCGTCGCGAAATGTGATTCAGGTCTGGCGTAATCGCTTGGTCGCAGTTGTCAGCAATACAGCACAGCGATCTCGCTGAAAATCGGCCTCGTCGGACACCTAGTCGTCTAAAGACGCATGGGGGTGGCGGACCAGATCTTGCTCCAGCGTCGCATCCAAAGTGCGGAGGTGACGCGGTGTCTCGAGTATTCGTCGGAATATTTGTGGCGACCTGGCTTGGATTGGGGACCGCGCCGTCCTTTGCGGAGTCAGGCTTGACCACCGGATTTGCTCTTGGGTCAATTCAAGGGTCAAAGCCCAGCTTGGGCTTATCCGTTGGCTATCGGATCTCCACGGATTGGTCGGTGAGCAGTCAAACCGACCATGGCTGGTCGATTGCGGGTGACGGCTGCTCGGGCAATCAATCAGCGCTCAGGATCAAGCACTACTTCGGCGGACTAGCGTTTGCGATTGGTCCGGGCGCGAGCTCGACGCGATGTCCGAAAATGCCCGAAACACGAGTGATGGGCCTCAGCTTCTCCACTGCCTTTAGCATCCGCGACGACGCCTCGACCTTCGAGCTCGACCTTGAGCCCGTGGGCGTCTTCATTCCGATCGAACAATGGAACCGACGCGGCGAAGGGGCCGACACGAAGACCCAGTTCCAGTTTCTTCGGCTTTCTCTCGAAAAGTAGGGGAAGTGCCGCAAGAATGTGATTCAGGAGAACGGTACCGTCCCTACCTACTTGCCGGAGTTACCTTCCCCGGCTTCCTTGAAAGCCCGATCGACAGCCACGCCGATCTCCTTGCAAAGAACTTCCTCTCCCGCAGGACAGCTTTTCGTCAACTTTTGCTTTACGGATGTCAGCTCTTTTTCCGAGGCTGAGACCTCCGCGTCGATATGATTCAAGACAAACTTCTTAAATCCGACATCGTGCGAGAACTTGGTTTTTAGACTCGAAAGTTCGTTCCAGCGAGTATCTAACAAGTCCGCAACCAGACCCGAAACTCCTGCGGCATAGGCGCCGTCATCACATTTGCTATGTTTTTTGTAAAAATTCTCGACAGCCGTCCAAGCTTCGACCTTGCTCTTCTCCATCATCTCTTCAAAGGCTGAGGGACAGGGATCCTTTGATAGGACGGATTGCGCTGAACTCACGGCGGAGAAAGACCAGCCGCAGATCACCGCTGCCAACTTGGGCACTTTCATGTCGTCTCCGAACGAAAGGAAAAGGGGATCGGTAAGGCTCAGCTCCTATCCGATTCTACATTCAATCTACACAGCCGCGTCGGCGAGTGCCTGGCGCTTAGCTGGGCAAAGGTCGACTTCGAGACGAAGTTCGCAAAGATCGACGCGACCTTCGACGGGACGGAGAACAAGATCGTGCCGCGGACCAAGGGCAGACGGAGCGCTACGCGCACTTCGCACCCAACACTCCTCAACGGAGTCACGGAGCGAGTCTCGTTCAGCGCCCCATCCGCGAACGTCGTCACTCTTTCGAAAGCGTTCCCCAGATAGAAAAATGGCGCTTTCCAGGGAAGGAAAGCGCCACTTCAATTCAAACTGTTTGCCCCACAATGCCCCAAAATGGGGGTCTCGGAGGCAGAACCAGCGATAGTCGCTGGGGAAACGGTGGCGTCCCGTGGGGGATTTGAACCCCCGTCGCTGCCGTGAAAGGGCAGTGTCCTGGGCCAGGCTAGACGAACGGGACGTGGGCCGAGAAAATCCAAGGTCTGGTGAGCCGTGATGGACTCGAACCATCGACCCGTACATTAAAAGTGTACTGCTCTACCAACTGAGCTAACGGCCCGCAACCCTGTGAGGTCGAAGGTCCAAACCTTGGGAAGCGTTGTTTTACTGGCGGACCCCGAGGAGTGTCAACGCTTAAAACTGCGGAGAGCTTCGCGACGCGTGGACTTTTTCGGGGTCGTCGCCTACACTTTCGCGGTCCGGCGCGCTCTTATACGCCTCGTCCTTTCTTTGTATGGACCGTTATGACCGTCATTAAACGCAATCGGCAAGACTCCTGTGGGGACTTGGTCTCCGCCATCGCCGAGCTGATTCCTTTGCTGAAGGATCAGAAGGAAATCGAAGCGGCTGCGGACCTCGGCGAGGCCGCCGAGGCGCTGAAGTCGGCGACGGCCGGCAGCCCCGAGCAAAAGGCGGCGGTCGAAAAAGTCGTCGACGCCTTCGAAGGCGATCACGAGCTGATCTCGTACACGTACACCCGCGAGGGCTCCGCCGGTCAATGGACCGAGGTCGAGCAGCTCGCGCACGCCAGCGCCCGCGTTATCAGCCTCGCCCGACGCATGCAATAACCTGCACGCCGTGGGCCTAGACACGGTTTGGACGCTTCTCCTCGTTGCGCTCTATGGCGTCGCGATATTGAATTGCGCCCGCGTGCTCGGCGACCGCCTGACGACCGGCGCCACCGTCTCCTGGATTGCGATCAATCTGGCGCTGCCCTTCGTCGGCGTGCCTGTCTACTTGCTCCTCGGCAACTACCGCATCCGTGGCTACGTGAAGCGCCACCGCGCCCGCGTGAAGGAGCTCGCGGAAAAGGAAGAATCCGCGGAAACGACGCTCGCGGTACCGCACCCGCCAACACCGGCGCGCGAGCTCATTCCCCACGCCATCCGCGACAATGTCGAGACATTCGGCACGATCTTCAGCACCTTCGGCACGGAGTTCGACCCGCAGTGGGCGACTGCCGACCTGCTGATCGACGGCGAATCGACCTTCGAGGCGATCTTCGGCGCCATCGCCGGTGCGCGCCGTTACATCCTGGTCCAGTATTACATCCTCCGCTCCGACCGCCTCGGCATCGAGCTGAAGCGCCTCCTCGTCGAGAAAGCTCGCGCCGGCCTCCCGGTCTATCTCCTTTACGACGACATGGGCTCATTCTGGCTCTCGAGCCAGTACATCCGCGACCTCAAGCAGGCAGGCGTCAGGGTAGAGCGATTTCTCGCCATCGCGAGCTTTAAGCGCTTCTTTCAAATCAACTTCCGCAACCACCGCAAGCTGGTGATCGTCGACGGCGATCAAGCCTTCACCGGCGGCCTAAACGTCGGCGAGGAATACGCCGCGCGCCGCACGAAGAAGAACCGCGCGCTCCACCGTTATTGGCGCGACACCCACATCAGCATCCGCGGCGACGTCGTCAGCCGCTTCGAGGACATCTTCCTGGAAGATTGGTACTTCGCGACCTCGCAGATCGTCCGCCTCACCCCGAGGCCCAGCCTTCCGGAGCTCCACCCGCTGCCGCCAAACTCGGTCGCGCAGTTGATCCCGACCGGCCCGACGGACGACACCCTGATCAGCGTCCTTTTCCTGATGCACCTCATCAATTCGGCGAAAAAGCGCCTTTGGATCGCGACGCCCTACTTCGTCCCCGACGCCATCATGGTGAAGACTTTGGAATTGGCCGCCCTTCGGGGCGTGGATGTCCGCCTCATCCTGCCGCGCGTCTCGGACAACCGCTTCGTCCACTGGGTCTCCCTCTCCTATGCCGAGCAGATGCAGGCGCGGGGCGTGATCGTCCTCCTCTATGAGGCTGGATTCATGCATCAAAAGGCGATTCTCGTGGACGACAATCTGGCCTCGGTCGGCACCATGAACATCGACAACCGGGCCATTTACTTCAACTTCGAGACGATGGTCCTCATCCACTCCGAGCCCTTCAACCGCAAGGTCGAAGCGATGTTGAAGCGGGACTTTCTCGCTTGTCGCTTCCTGAGACAGGATAAGAACAAAATTATCAGACGCTTGAAGCGCATGCGCGCGGGCTTTGCGCGGCTCTTCGCGCCGCTCCTCTGAGCCCGGGACTTGTGGTACAAGAACTCCGGCCCATCGAGGGAGTTCCCCGTAATGCAAGCAAGAATCGCCGTCCGCTACTTTGCCGTGCTCAAAGACTGCTCAGGCAAGCAAAGTGAAGAGCTCACCGTCGCCGCCGGCGCGAGAGCTTCGGACCTCTACGGCATGCTCGCTGAAAAATACGCGTTCCCGCTCGGACTGAAGGACATCCGCGTCGCCGTGAACGATGAGTTCGCGAAGTTCGACCAGCCGTTGAATGACGGCGACAAGGTCGCCTTCATTCCGCCCGTCTCGGGGGGCTGAGATGATCGATGTCGCCATCACCGCCGAGCCGATCGACACGCGCGCCTTGCGCGCCAATCTCCCCGAACACCCGGACAGCGGCGGCTACGTCTGCTTCGAGGGCCACATCCGTGACATCAATCACGGCAAAAAAGTCCGTCGGCTCGACTACGAGACCTACGACGAGCTGGCGCTGAAGGAGCTGACGCGCATCTGCGAGACCGCCGCAGAGCGGTTCAAGCTCGGCTTCGTCCGCGCGGTTCACCGTAAGGGTTCCCTTGAGATCGGCGAGCCTGCCGTGATGATCCAGGTGCTCTCGCGTCACCGCCGCGAAGCCTTCGAAGGCTGCCGCTTCGTCATTGACCAGCTCAAGGCGCGCGTTCCTATCTGGAAAAAAGAGTACTACGATGACGGGAGCACGGAGTGGACGCAGTGCCACGACCATGTATCGCCCGATCACGATCACGAGGGGCACCAACATCCATGAGTGAGACGATCGAAGTCTACATCGGTGAGCTGCAGTCCCTCGTGTCGCAAGGCGCGCTTGTCATCGACGTGCGTGAGGCTGAAGACAGTCGCGAAGAAGACTGTGAGATCGCCAGCGACGTGAAGCTGCCGTTGTCGCGTCTCTCGGAGCTATCGAGCCGCCTCGACACGACAAAGCCCGTGATCTTCTACTGTCGCTCCGGCATGCGCAGCTTCCAAGCGGCCGAGATCGTCGCACGCTGGACGCAGAAACCCGCGTATTACCTCTGCGGCGGCCTCCTAAGCGTCAAGCTGGATTCCTGATTCCGACGGTAGTCCTTTGAGCAAGCTCTTCCAAGAACACGACGTCACGCTCGCCGTCCTATGCGGCGGGCGCTCGGCGCGCCTTGGCAGTGACAAGGGTCTCTATCAACCTCTGGGCGACGAGCCGCTCGTCAGCCGCGCCGTCCGTTTGAACGGGCCCTTGTTCAAGAAGGTCCTCGTCGTGGTCCGCGACCATGCTCAGGCGGCCGCCTATCGGGAGGTCCTCGAGACGACCCTCGAGGACTTCGAGCTCAGCACTGTCAAAGTCGTCTCCGATCAGGACGTGATGGCTAGCGCGGGTCGCGTGCTGCCGCATGCGACGATCGCGGGTCTGCAGACCGCATTGCACTTTTCTGAGACCGATCGCCTCGTCGTTTTGCCCGTCGACCAAGTCGGCGTACGTCCAGTCCATCTGGGCCGCCTTCTCGAAGCACGCGCATGCGCCTACGCGGACGCCGACGGCCAACCACTCCCGTATCCCTCGGTCTGGCCTAAGGCGAGCCTCGAGCATCTAGCTGCCCTCGTGGAAGCCGGGAGCTACGGCGTTCGCTCCGCGCTCCTCGCCCTCGATGCGAAGCTCGTACCGGCCGGTGAGTTCACTGAGGAGCTCGCTTTCAACGGCAACACCAAGGAAGAGCTCGCCGCCTATTTCGGCGAGCCGCTCTTCGATCCGTTCAAGCGTCGGCTGCACTACTTGCGGTTCTCGCTGACGGAAGCGTGCAACTTGTCTTGCACCTACTGCCTGCCGGAAGGCTTTCCCGAATGGTATCGCCACAAGGCGCGCCTGAACGCCAAGGACATCGAAACGATGCTCCGCGGGTTTCGGCAGCTCGGCTTCCGCAAGGTGCGCCTGACCGGGGGTGAGCCGACCGTGCACCCGGCCTGCCTTGAAACCGTGAAGCTCGCCCGCCGCATCGGCTACGAGCGCATCGCGATGACCACCAACGGCCTCCTCATGCCGGACATCGATCGCTGGATCGACGCCGGTCTCAACCAACTGAACGTCAGCCTCGATGCTCTCGATGAGAAGCGCTTTCGCGCCGTCACCCAGAGTAAAGAAGTCGACAAGGTCCGAGCCGTCATCGAGACGGCGTGCGCGCGCGGCCTGGACGTCAAAGTGAACACCGTCCTCCTACGGACGAAGAACGGCGACTCGGAAAACATCGCGAGCCTGATCGACTGGGCCCTCGCGCTTCCCCTGACGCTCCGCTTCATCGAGCTGATGGAGACGAAGCTCAACGGCAGCTTCTCAGGCCCCGAGCGGGTCCTCGGCACCGAGATCGAGCCGCTCCTGGCGGCCCGGGGGCTCGGCCGCCTCGATCCTAAGACGACGATTCCGGATCTACGCGGGCCGGCGACCGATTACGGCAGCGCCGCGCATCCGGGCCGGATCGGGCTTATCAATCCGATGTCCTGCAATTTCTGCAGCAAATGCAATCGCTTACGGATCACGGCCAAGGGCCGCTTGAAGCTCTGCCTGTTCGGGGACAACGACATTCCACTCGACCTCGCCTCACCCGCGGCTGTCGCCTTGAACGTGAGGGCGATTATTGGTACGAAGCCCGAACGGCATTATCTCGAGGCCGGGCAGGTCGGCAACGTCGCGACCTTTCGAACCATTGGCGGCTAAGGCGTCCGATTCATGGGCGACTTCTCTCACTTGAGCGCCACCGGGGAGGCCGCCATGGTCGACGTCTCCGGTAAAGGCGCAAGCCTTCGCACTGCTTTGGTGCGCGGCCTCGTCACGGTCTCTGCCGACTGTGCGCGCAAGCTCACCGCCGATTCGATCCAAGAGATCTCGCGCGTGGCGCGCATCGCCGGCATCCAAGCTGCGAAGCAGACGCACCTGCTCGTTCCCCTCTGTCATCAAATCGCCCTGGCCGGCGTCGATGTCGTTGTCCATTTCGACGCCTCCGAAGGTACCTTCTCCATTGCGGCGCGGGCCAAGACCAACGCGCAAACCGGAGTCGAGATGGAAGCCTTATGCGCGACGCAGATCGCGGCCACCGTCATTTACGACATGATCAAAGCGGTCGATCCGGGCGCGACGCTTGGACCGTTCCAGCTGCACGAGAAGGACGGCGGCAAAGCCGGCGCGTGGCGCCGATGAAAAAGGCGGCCGTCATCGTCTCCTCCGACCGCGCTCACAGCGGAACATATGAGGACAAAAGCGGCCCTGCCGCCAAGGCTTGGCTCGCCGATGCGAAGTTCGAGGTCGACGGACCGCACGTCGTTCCAGACGATCCGGCCGCTCTGACCGAGACCGTGCTCGACGCCATCCGGCGGGGCGCGGACATGGTCGTCGTCTCCGGTGGCACCGGGCTCTCCCCCCGCGACATCACGCCGCAGACGCTCGACCGACTCGCCGACTACGGCATCCCGGGCTTTGGCGAGCTCCTGCGCCGCGAAAGCTTGAAGTACTCCCTCAACGCCTACCTCAGCCGTTGCGGCGGCTGGGTGAAGGACGGCGTCCTGATCCTTGGCCTGCCTGGGAATCCAAAGGCCGTCGTCGAGCAGCTCGACATCCTGAAGGACCTTCTCGATCACGCCCTCAAGGCAGTTCACAACGAGTGCTCGCACCGCCGGAAGGTGGACGCATGAGTGGACTGAGGACGTACGCCGAAGCACTCGAGATTCTGCGCGCCCAAGGCGCGCTCATCGAGACGCGCGCGGAGACCTTGGCCCTCGACGATGCCTTCGGCCGCCGCCTCGCGGTCGACCTCCACGCGACGATCGATTCGCCGCCGTTCACCAACTCGGCGATGGACGGCTTCGCGATGAAGCGCGACGACGCCTTGAAGGGACCCTTAAAGGTCGGCGCTTCGATCTTCGCGCAGGCGATGGAGGCGCATCAGGTTCCGAGTTATTCGCCCGGCACCTGCGTGCGCATCATGACCGGCGCCATGGTTCCGGAATGGGCCGACACCGTCGTCCAAGTGGAGAAAGCTACGGTCAGCGGCGACACCGTGACGTTCTCCGACGTCCCGCCCGTCGGCTCGAGCGTCCGCCGTCGCGGAGAGGACCTCCAAGCCGGCGCCCTCCTCCTGAAGAAGGGGACGCGCCTCGACGCCGAGCGGCTCATGGTGTGTGCGGCCTTCGGACACGGCCGCCTCGCAGTCGAGGAAGACCTAGACGTCGCGATCCTCTCGACGGGAGACGAGTTGGCCGAGCCGGGGACGACGCTCGCGCCGGGGACCCTCTACAACTCGAGCCGCCACTTTCTAACGGCAGCCGCGAGATCCTTGGGTCTTCCCGTAGTGTGCCGGGAGACCCTGCGGGACGAAGCCGACCTCGCCGCCGCCGCAATCGAGAAGCTCGCGGCTCGCGACCGTCGCACCCTGATCCTAACCACAGGGGCCGTGAGCGCCGGCGAGCGCGATTTCCTGCCGCAGGTGGGAGCCCAGTTGGGCTTCCGGGCGCATATTCATAAGGTCGCGATTCGACCTGGGAAACCAGTTTATTTTGCGACCCGCGGCCGGGTCGCGTGGCTGGGCCTGCCGGGCAATGCGATCTCGACCTGCGTCGGGTGGCATTTCTTCGCGCGCCCTCTGATCCAAGCGATGACTGGACGAGGCGAGGGCCGCCGGGTCAAGGTCGAGCTCTCGAACGCGGTCGCCAAGCCGGTCGATCTCCGCTGCTTTTTCCGCGCCGAAGTGAACGGCGCACCGCATAATCTCAAAGCGTGGGTTGGACGCAAGCAAGGCTCGGCCGAGCTTGCGCCCTCGATTGGGCTCGAAGCCTATGTCGAGTTGCCGGAAGGATCCGCGAACCTCGCGGCCGGTACGACCGTCGACGCGCTCATGGTCTAAGGGGACATCGTGGAAGAGAATCTCGGGAATCAAGTCGAAGCCGACGTGCCGGTCCAACCGGAGCCGCCGCGCATTACCGCGCGCCAACAAGTGCAAGAAGCTCTGGGAAAGGAGGTCGCGACCGACCTTTTCCTATACTCCTGCCTCGAGCACGAGCGACTTCTGCGCGCGAGCCCTGGCAATCCGGACCATGCGATCCGTTACGAAGGCGGCGGCGACGTGCGCGGCCTCCTGAGCTGGTATCGCGGTGAGTTCGCGGAGCTCTCGGAAAAGCTGCCGGTCGACTATGAGCGCCTGCATCTTTTCGTGCCGAAAGTGACCGCACTGACGCGCGACCTTGCGGCGTACTACCAAAAACAGAACAACAAGCCGCTGCCAGGCTACGTCGCCAAAGGCGAGCGCGATCCGTTTTGGGACGAAATCGCCGCGGCGATCACGTCGACCTTCCCGACGCAGGGTCATCTCATCTTGCGTTACATGCAGTGGTCGTACGGCTCCGAGATCATCGAGAAGTTCGAGCCGGGCAGTCGCCCGCCGGTCGGCAAGTATGCACCTCCGATGCCGCGTCGTGACGGGCCGGGGGGCGGTGGACGCTTCGGCCGTGGCGGACCAGGCGGGGATCGCGGTCGCGGTGGCGATCGTGACCGCGGGCGCGGCGGCCCAGGCGGCGGCGCGCGTGACAGCAGGCCGCCGCGACGTGAAGGCGGAGGCGGCGACCGGCCGCCGCCGCGCGAGGATCGCGAAGCAAGCGCCGCACCGCGTGAAGGCGGGAACGAAGGCGGCGATCGTGCGCCGCGCGAAGGTGGCAACTTCGAAGGCGCCGGCGACCGCGGCCCGCGCGAAGACCGCGGCCCGCGCGAAGACCGCGGCCCGCGCGAAGACCGCGGTCCGCGTGGCGGAGGCGGAGGCGGTGACCGCGGCCCGCGCCGCGACCGTGGCCCGCGCGACGATCGCGGACCGAAGAGCCACGACGTCGAAGAGACCAATCGCTTGACGGACGTCGCCCTCGCGGAAGTCGACGGCGCGATCAAGACGCTGTCGAGCGACAAGTCGCTGGATCACGTGACGTTAAAGCCGACGAACAGCTTCTACCGTCGCATTCAGCATCAGAAAGCGATCGACATGGGCTTCACCAGCAACTCGGTCGGCGAAGGCCCGGACCGAGCCGTGCAGGTGGGACGCAAGTAAGCGATGGCCTTCTCCCTTGCCGGCAAAGTGGTGGTCATTAGCGGCGCCTCGGCCGGCATCGGTACGGCCTGCGCCCAGCTCTTCGCCGAGCACGGGGCGACGCTTGCGCTCGGCGCGAGACGTCTCTCCCGGCTCGTCGAGCAGGCTCCAAGTCTGAAGAAGGCGGGGGCCAAGGACGTCCTGACGCTGGAGCTCGACGTCACCGACGAGGACTCGGTCGGACGCTTTACGGACGCCGTGCTGGCGAAATACGGAAGAATCGACGTTCTGCTGAACAATGCCGGGCTCGCGGCCGGGCTCGACCCCGTGGTGACCGGCAAGGACGAGGACTGGCGCGCCATGCTCGAGACAAACGTCTACGGGCTCTTACGGCTGACGCGACGGGTCTTGCCGACGATGCTGGCGCAGAAGGCCGGGCACGTCATCAACATGGGCTCGATCGCCGGCTTCTACACCTATGCGAACGGCGCGATGTATGCGGGCACGAAGCATGCGGTGAAGGCGATCACCGGTGCCTTGCGCCTCGAGCTGAACGGGACGCCCTTGCGCGTGAGCGAGATCGATCCCGGCATGGTGGAGACGGAATTCAGCGTCGTACGCCTTAAGGACGAGGACCGCGCGAAGGCCGTCTACGATGGCATGACGCCGCTGTCGGGAAGAGACGTCGCCGAGTGCGCGCTCTTCTGCGCCACGCGTCCGGCGCACGTGAACATCGATCACGTCATCGTGATGCCGGTCGATCAGGCGGCCGTTCACAAGGTGCACCGGCGCAGCTGAAAGGCCGCCGATTTTTGCGAACGACCAATCATGCCGAGCCCGCATCTGCCCGGCCTGATTAAACTTTTAGCGCCCGCGGCCGATCCCCTGTCTTGAAACACGGAGGTTTCACCCCATGAGCGCAATTTACGGTTCCATCATTCGTCGTGCGCTGGTGACCCTTGCGGTCGTCGGTTCTCCCCTCGTCTTCAACCATGGCTGCGCCGGGCAGCAGGAAGAGGACGGCGACATCCTGGAAGAGACCAACAACGAAGAAGCCAGCAACCAGCAGGCGGTCCAGGACGACGAAGGCCAAGACAGCAATCAGGCCGAAGACCAGGAAGACGAAAGCTCCAACGACAACGGAGAAGACGTCAACAACGATACCAACGACGACACGCAGGGAAGCGGCGAGGACAACGCTCCGTTGGCCAACGAAGCCCCCGACCAAGGCACGGGCGAAGCGCCGGCCTTGAACACGCCGCCAGAAAATCCGGCGCCGCCGCCGGAAGCGGCCCCGGCAGGTCCGGATCCGGCCGCAGGCGCGGCCGCGGCTCCCGCGGCTCCGACCGACGGCGCTCCCCTCGCAGGTGGACGCGTCCGCTACGCGAAAACCAGCGGCGTCTCAGTCACCAGCGCGCCAGGCAGCGGCTCGCCGGTACGTTCCTTGGAGCAAGGCGACCACCCGGTCACCTGGGAGGAGAACGGCTTCCTGAAGCTCGCCAACGGCATGTACGTGCCGATGGACGCGATGTCGGATGCGGGCGTGTCGCGCGGCGGCACGCAGAATCCTTGGAAGTGAGACGCGGCGCGCGCGTCTAGAACATCACTGTAAAACCAATCTGATCCGTAACGCGGGACTTCGGCTCCCGCGTTTCTTCGTCGGCGAACGTCTTCGGCGGGTCCTGAAAATACTCGGTGCGGCGGCGTTGCACGCTCAGCCCGAAATGGCGCGTCAGGCGGATGCCGATGCCGCCGAAGGCGCTCGCGATCGCGCTCTGGCCTTTGTCGTACGGCTCTTTGTCCTTCAAGCGCGTCCACATCGTGTAGCCAGGGCCTGCGCCCATGAATGGCGTGAACGGCGTCGGGTTGACGCCGCGGATGACGAGGTCGACCTCGGGACCGTATTGCTCCGACGAGTAATCCTTGCGGTCGAGGCGGACGTAGTCGATCGTAGAGTCGATGCTGATGTATTTATTGAAGAAATAGCCCAAGGTGACCGCGCCGGAGAAACCGCTGAGCCCGCCGCCGACGCCGCCGAAGACGTGCCAACCTTCGACGCCGTTGCCAGAAGCCGACGAGGCGGCGGAGTTGCGTGGAGCGGCCGTGTTGGTCGAGCTCGTCCCGCCGACGGAGGCCGCGTCGGCGTTCGCTGCGTCCTTCTTCCCTTCGACGCCGAGAAACTCCTCGGCATGCGCCGCAGACGAGAGCAACAGAACGACGAAAAGCAGACGCCGCATCACCCGGACTCCTTGGTTCACTTCACGCAGAAGTGGATCATCCGCAGGCACTCGAACCAGTCTTTGTGGCGAAAGCGCACGGTACCGTCTTTCGCGAGCTCGCATCCGGGGAAGAACTGCTTCCCATAGGCTTCGCGCGGCAGCTTGTAGTCGATCTCGACCGTGAAGTCCGGCGGCAGGGGACGCAGGCGCGGCACGCTTTTCAGCGCGGCTTCGCTGACCTCGCGGATTCGGCGAACGCCGACCTCGGGATGAACGCTGACCGTGCTTTGGCCGACGCCGCGGAAGGTGGCGACGGTCTTGATGCTTTCGTTAAAGTCGCGAACTTCGGCGCATAGCGCCTCGTCCCCCGACAAAAAGGCGACGGGAACTTTGCACATCGCAGCGGTGTAGGTATTCAGCAAAAATTCGGACGCGGGCTGGTCGTTGATCCGCAGCTCCATCACGACGCGACCCGACATCGTGTGTGCGAGCGGGTTGCCGCCGGAGTTGGCACGTGCGTGGTAGCCGACGTAAAATACGGCGGCGAAGGAGTCGTCGAGCTCCTGCATCATCGAAAACGGATGGCCGCTCCAGCCGCGGATGACGCGCACACACTCGGGGAGCTTGCGGGCGTCGATGTTGCGGCCGGTCCAGTGCGCGTCCTTGATCCAGATCTCTTTGGCGCCGGCGGCGAGGGCGCCGTCGCAGGCCGCCTTCACTTCGCGCGTCATCTGCTCTTGGAAATAGCCGACGTCGCGGTGATCGGGATTGGCCTCGTCCGGGGACGTGATGCCGGTGACGCCTTCGATGTCTGCGGAGATGAAGACTTTCATAGGCGTAACTATACGCCTCAGTGCGCTGGGGCGGAAGCTCCGGAGGAATCGAGGATGACCGGCTCGACGGAGGCCGCCTTCTTACGGTCCGCTTCCGAACGAAAGAGCGGCCCGCGGTCGGGGATGCTTTGGCCGAGGCCCGCGGTCTCGATGCGGTCGGCCGCGACGCCCTGGCTCAGAAGATGGGCTTCGACGGCCTTTGCGTGCTTGAGGGAAGCTTCGCCGGATTCGTCGAAGCCTTGGAGAAGCACTCGGACGGTCGGCTCAGTCATCAAAACTTCGATCAGGGTCACGACGGCGGCGCTTTTCTCTAGGGGCGCTGCGAAGGTGACGACGCGCTGCGACCCGAGGTACGAGCGGGTCGTGAGCTCTGCCTCGCTGCCGGCGACGTGGGCGAGGTATTCGGGGCTCGCAATGTAAGCATTTTTGCGGATCGCGCTCCAGACGGGGAAGCATTGCATCGTTACGCCGCCGAGGCAGCCGCGCTCTTCAGCGCGAAGGGCGCGGTTCTTGTCGCCTGCGAGCTCGAAGTGGTGGCGAACGGCGTTGCAGCCGAAGTATTCGCCCCTTTCCACGGGACACAGCGCTTCCTCGATCCGCGCGAGTGTGGCTTCATCCTTAGCCTCGGAGGCGATGGCCATCAGGTGCTCGCACGTGCCGACTCCGTTATGGTCGCGGCCGGGGCAGCCCTTTTCGATGAGTGGGCGGGCTTCAGCGTCCTTTCCGTCTTCGATTAAGAGCGAGACGAGATCGGTGCACGCCGCGGGATGCGGCGCAGCGCACAACTCACGCAGCTCTGCGATACGCTTCGGCCGCGGCCTGGTCTCGTCAAAGAGAATTTCATCGGCGATCGTCTCGCAGTATTCCTCGACGCCGCTCGCGCAACCTGATTTTAGCCAGCGGGCATTGAGCGCGGAAGAGTCGGAGACGACCATGAGGTAGGAGCACGCGGCGTGGGTGCCGATTTCTTCGCAGTGGCGCTCGATCGACCGGCGCAAGGGCGCCACGACGTCGGGCGATTCTTCCGCGACCTGCACGAGGTACTGGAAATCCCAGTTGGGATCGGCGGCGATCTGCTTGGCAACGAGTGCGTCGAATGCGGCCACGTGGCCGCCCTTCAGCGCAAAAATTTGCTCCTCGGCGCAGGCCGCGAGGTTGTCGGCCATCGACGCCTCGGCACAGACGGCAGAGACGAAGGCCGAGCGGCTCGAGATCGACTTCTCGGTTTCGAGGTTCGCCCAGGCGATGGTACATGCGTCGGTCTGGTGCGCAATGCACGCGTTGATGATGGCTTGCGCGATGACCTCGTCTTGAAACTCGTCGGCGTTGAGCGTGCCCGTGACGTCGCGGCAATTGCCTGCGGCGCAGCTCTCCGCGAGAAGGAGCGCGTATTCCTCGTAGCGCTTTTCCTCGAGCATTTTGACGATGCGGTCGTCCTCCGTCTCCGTCGTCTCGAGCTCCATGCGCGTCATCAAGGCCGACTGTGCCAGCGCCGTCTCGGCGAGCGCTCGATCGGCGGAGACGAACGCGTAAAGGTAGTCTTTCGCGTTCACGCTCAGAATGCGGACGGCGGCGTAGCCTTTTTCGCCGACGTCGAGGAGCGCGGCGACCGAGCGGCCGTCCTCGCTGACACGCGCGCGAACGATCTGGTCAGGGACGAGCGATTTCAAGCCCAAAAGGACGATGTTCTCGGCCATGCGCGCCGGAGTTTGGGCGCCGTCGCAGGCGAGTGAGAGGTCTCGACGAAAGGCCTTTGCGGCGGCGCCGTGCCAGCCGCCGAGGCGCGAGGCGAGGGTGTCGGCGAACGCGGCGAGGAGATCGTTCTTGATCAGCGCTTTGATCTCGGGCAGCGCCATGACCATCACTTGCTGCGTCGGTCCATTCGACAGGGCGAGAATCGAGCCGGTGGGTTCGTTGGAAGTCTCGGGTCCGATCCAATCTCCGGGCGGGAGCGGGATGACAAGGTCGTCGCGAACGTTGCGGAAGGTCCAGCGGGCGTGCGGCTCGGGAAGGGAAGGGGAGCGCTGCAAAGCGGTGAAAGCGAGCTTCTCCGCCACGCCTTCGCCTTTGAGGAAAGGCGCGCGCACGGACTCGACGACGGGACAAAGGGCGAGCCGGCGGCCTGGGCTCGTGCCGACGAAGAAAGCGAACGCGGCGAGGGCGACGCCCACGGCGGCGAGGGCGACAAACAGAGCTTTGCGAAGCACGGGCATGAAAAGCCTCCCGTCGGTAGATCGGGAGGCAAATTGGGAACTTGAGAAGAATTAGCTAATTCTTCTGCAAGTTCATTTTGTTACAATCTGGTCGATCTTGCCGAAGACCGTCTTTCCGGCCTTGTCGTGCATCTCGATCTCGACGCGGTCGCCGTATTTCAAAAAGGGCGTCGTCATCGTGCCAGTGTCGATCTTCTCGATCATACGGCGTTCGACGATGCAAGAAGAGCCGCGCGAGCGGTCTTCGTTCGAGACGGTGCCGGAGCCGAGGATGGTGCCGGCGGTGAAGCTGCGCGTCTTCGCGACGTGCTCGAGGATCTCGCCGAAGTTGAAGTGCATCTCTTTGCCGGCTTCGGGATTGCCGAAGACGGTGCCGTTCAGCTTCGTTACGAGCGGAAGGTGCATGCGCAAGTCTTGCCAATTCTCGCCGAGCTCGTCAGGCGTGACGGCGAAGGGCGCGAAAGCGGTCGCCGGCTTCGACTGGAAGAAGCCGAAGCCTTTTTCCAGCTCCGCCGGGATGAGGTTGCGCAGCGAGACGTCGTTCACGATGGTGACGAGGCGCACGTATTTCGCGGCTTCGGTCTTCTTCGTGCCTTGCGGGACGTCGCCGAGGATGACGCAGACTTCCGACTCGAAATCGCAGCCCCAGGCTTCGTCGGCCAATTTGATCGGGGAAAGCGGGGCTAACATCTCGCTCGAGCCGCCTTGGTAGACGAGCGGCTCGGTGCGGAGCGTCGGCGGCGGCTCGGCGCCGCGCGCCTTGCGGACCAGGACGATGTGGTTGATGTAAGCGGAGCCGTCGACCCATTCGTAGGCGCGCGGCAGCGGCGCGAGCACCGATTTTGGATCGAGGGGCTCGCCTTTGCGCGTGCCATTCGCAAGCGCTTCGGAAATCTTGCGCAGCTTCGGCTCAGCCGCGTCCCAGGCGTCGAGCGCCGCTTGCAGGTTCGGCGCGACGTCGGTCGCGGGCGCGCAGGTGGCGCCGTCCGGGCTGACGACGACGAGCTGGCCGTCACGGGTGCCGTTCTTGCGAGTCGCAAGCTTCATAGATCGGTCGCCCTTTTCAGTGAAACGATCTGATCGGAGTTCAGCTGCAGATATTCGCCCGGCTTCAGGCTCTCGGGCAAGGTGAGGTCGCCGAAGGAAACGCGGATGAGACGCACGACCTTGTGATTGAAGTGCTCAAAGAGCCGGCGAACCAAGCGGTTGCGGCCTTCGTGCACGGTGACGACGTACCAGCTGCCGCGCGACTGGCCAAGGTTCTTGCCGTGCGCATAACGGAGGTCGGTCTTGCCGGACGGGCCGTCCTCGAGGTCGACGCCGCGACGGATCGCGTTTTCCTCGTCGTTGGTCAGCTTGCCGATGATCAGCACGTGATATTGACGCGGCACTTTGTACTTCGGATGGCAAAGGCGATTCGCCATCTCGCCGTCGTTGGTGAGGAGGAGGAGCCCCTCAGTGCGATAGTCGAGGCGGCCGACCGGCGCGATGAGGAAAGGCAGCTTCTTCAGCGCAGGAAGATCGTAGATCGTCGTGCGCTGGAAGCCGTCCTGACGCGCGGTCAGCACTTCGTCCGGTTTGTGCAAGAGCCAGTAAACCCGCGGCGGCGGCGCCTTGGTGACCGGCTTGCCGTCGAGGGCCACCTCGTCGACCCCGGGCGTGATCTTCGTCCCGAGCTCGGTCACGACCTTGCCGTTGACGGCGACGCGGCCGTCAGTGATCCAGCTCTCCGCCTCCCGGCGGCTCAAGAGGCCCATCTGGGAAAGCCACTTCTGGATGCGCATCAATTCCATGGTCGGTCTGCTCCTTGGAGGCGCCCTCTTCCGGCGCGTCCCCTAAATCTTCGTCGAAGGTCGTGAGATCGGCGTTATCGGCGATGTACTGCTCGACGTCAACGAGCTCTCCGTCGTCGCCGCCTTCATCAATGCGGTCCATGGCGCCTTGCATGACGTCGCGCGAAGGCTGGAAGGCCTCCAGCGGCGGCAAGTCCTTGATACTCGAGAGATTGAAGACTTTGAGGAATTCGTCGTTGGTGCCGAAGAGCATCGGGCGGCCGATGATTTCCTTGCGGCCGGTGCACTTGATCAGGCCCCGCTCGAGGAGCGTCTTGAAGATCGAGCCGGCGTCGACCCCCCGGATGAACTCGACCTCGGCCCGGGTGCAGGGCTGACGGTAGGCGATGATGGCCAGGGTTTCCAGGGCGGCGCGGCTGATCGGACGCGGGCGCGAGGCGAACATGCGCTCCATGATCGCGGCCGCCTGGTCGGCGGTCTGAAACTGGTAACCCATGCGCTTCAGGTAGTGCAGGCGGAAGCCGCCTTGGCGCTCGGCATAGAAATCGACGAGGTTGTCGAGACAGTCCTGCACGTGCTCTTCAGTGACGGCCTTGTCGCTGACGAGCTCGACGAGCTCGGCGGCTTTCAGCGGCTTGTTCGAGGCGAAGATGATCGACTCGACCCTGGCCTCGAGGCGCATGTTAGCGAGCGCGCGCTCTTTCGGGGTCTCGCGACCGTCGCCCTCGACGGCGGGCTCGGGATGGTCGTCGTCGTTCTCGTGGTGGTCGTAGTCGGCGAACTCGCCGAGGGCTTCGGCGGGGTCGATCTCTTCGCCGAGGACCAGGGGATCGTTCTCGGTTGCGGCGGATTCCGGAGTTTCCGGCGCCTCGGGCTCTTCGTGATCGTGGCTCAAGATTCTACGACCTCCGCCCCTTCAGGGCCTACGTAGTGCGGCGTGGCGCGGTCCAGCGGCAAGATGGTCTCGTCGAGATCGGCGCGATACATCCAGATCGGCCCCATCATTTCCTGCTGATACAAGTTGATCTTCTTCATTTTGACGAGCTCCAGCATCGCGAGGATGTGGACCACGAATTCGTAGCGATTCTGGAAGACGTTGAACATGCCTTGAAACAGCGTGTATTTGATCTGCTCGAGGTCTTTGGCGAGCTTCTCGATCGTGTCTTCGACCGTGATCATGTGGAGCTTCGCCGTCACCGACGTCTTCTTGCGCTCGGAGAGCTGGCGGAGCATTTGCTCGTAGAGGACGACGAGAGTCGCGGCCTCGCCCGTGAGCGGCGCTTCGATGTTCTCGTACTCGGGACCGAGACGCGCCCATTCCTGGTTCGTTTGGATCTCGACGCCCATTTGCGGCATTTGCGACAGATGGTCGGCGAGATTGCGAAAGGTCTCGTGCTGAATCAGGCGCTCTTGGAGGGTGCGGACCGGATCGTCCTCTTCCATGCCGTCGTCGCCGGCCGCCTTCTCGTCATGGGGGAGCAGCATGCGCGTCTTGATCTCGATGAGCGTCGCCGCCATCTCGAGGAACTCGCCGGCCTGCTGCAGGTCCTCGAACTTCATGAGTCGCAAGTAATTGAGGTACTCGCGCGTCAAAAGGAAGACGTCGATCGCGAAGATGTCGATCTCGTGCACCCGGATCAGGTGCAGGAGGAGATCGAGCGGACCTTCGAAATGATCGGTTTTGACGAAGTAATCGGAGCTCATGGCGAGCCTCGCACCTGGGAGCCGTTCCGCAAGCTGCTTACAAGATGGACAGTGACAGCGATCTCCCGTTATACCTGCGGATCTTGCCGCCGGCCAAGTGCTTTTCCATGCCGGCGGGACGGCAGAAACCTCATGAAAAACAGCAGGATCTTGCCGATCGAGAGCTTCCGTCCGGCGCGACCGCCCGACGCGCGGCCCGAGGGCGTCCGACGCTTCCGCTCCAGCGGGACGACGGCAGGGGGGGACCTGCGCTCGGCGGCCGATTTTTCGGCTGCAGGGATCGCGGCTTATCGCGAGGGCGCGCTCGCCGCCTTTGCCGCCATGTTGACGCAGCTCGGGGTCGGGGCTGAGGTGCCGGGGATCAGCTTGATCCCACCGGTCACGGATTGGCCCGAAAGCAGCCTGGCGCAGATGGTCGCGTGGATCGCCGAGGAGCGGGTCGTCCGTTACGTCGAGTCGGTGCCGCCGGATCTCGCGACGCCCGTTTGGGTGTTCGGGACGGCGTTCCACTTCGTGAATTCGATCGATGCGGGACTGGGGACGAAGCTTCCGCCAGGCAGCTTGATCATCGAGACGGGCGGGACCAAGGGAAAATCACGCAGCGTCGAGCGCGGCGCGCTCTATGAAGATCTGGAGCGGGTCTTCGGTGTTCCCTTAGAGCGGATCGTCAGCGAATACGGAATGTGCGAGCTGGCGAGTCAGGCCTATGACTGGGGCCGCCTCGAAGAACGAGTGTTCCGGTTTCCGACTTGGGTCGAGACCGGCGTCGCGACGGGGCCGGGTGTCGTTGAGGCGACGGGCATCGGCTTGCTCGTGGTCGGCGATCCAAAACGGATCGACGTCTTAGGGGCGGCGATTCGAACCGAGGACATGGCCGAAGTTTTCGCCGATGGCAGCTTTCGCCTCCTGGGCCGGGCACGCGGAGCTCCGTTGAAAGGGTGCTCATTGCTGGCTGAAGAGATCGTGGCGAAGAGGAGCACGCGGATCGTCGCGGCCCGTCCGCGCACGCGATCGACTGGCGTTTCGGTGCGGGCGAGGGTCGAAGGGTTTTTCGCCGCCGAAGCGGAGAGCCTGCTCGCGCAGGAGCTAGGAAGTCGAGATCTCGCGCGGGCGACGGTCGAAGACGTGCGCGCCTCGTTGCCGACTTCGGATGCGGCTTGGTCCGAGGCAGCCGCGAGG
Source organism: Pseudomonadota bacterium (assembly GCA_031416315.1). GTDB lineage: Bacteria > Bdellovibrionota_B > Oligoflexia > Oligoflexales > CAIYRB01 > JANOTL01. The sequence continues at coordinate 48,096 of JANOTL010000061.1, read as the reverse complement.
GCCGTCGGCTCCAGCGCGCCGCAGCGCTGGCTTTTCGTGCTGCCGCGGAGCCACTCGATCGCCGGGCTGCATCCGATCGCGATGGGCGTCGCGGCCGGGCTCGACGTCACGGTGCGGCAGACGCCGTCGATTTTTCTCGAAGCATACTTGGCGCTCTTTCCGGAAGTGGCGCGTTTGGACACCGCGTTTCGGATCGCGTCGCCCGCCGACGTCGAGCGCTTCGACGCGATCCTGGCGTTCGGGAGCGACGAGACGATCGCGGCGATCGAGGCGGCGAGCGGAAAACCCGTCGTCGGGTTCGGCGAGCGCGCGGGCGTCGCGCTCTTGAGCGCGGCCGAGACGCAAGATCCTGCGGTGGCCGTGCAACTGGCGCGCGACGCGTTCAGCTTGAGCCAAGCCGGGTGCGTCTCGACGCGGCTCGCCGTGGTGATCGGTGAAAGCGCCGACGCGCCCGCGCTGGCGCGAAACCTGGGCGCGGCGACGCGGGCTTTGCACGGGTGGCCGAGCTTGCCGCTCGACGTGCGGCTCGGCATGGAGATCGAGCGCGCGCGCTTCGAGCGATTGGGGTTCGAGCTGATCTTGCCGCAAGAACCGGGCGCGCCTTTGGTCGCGGTGACGCGCACGCCGTGTCGAGAGATGCTGGCGCGACGCGCCTATTGCTTGCCGTTGTTTTTGCCGCAAAACGCAAGTCTGTCATTTATGAGCACGATCGGCACGCTGACGGCAAGCCCCCAAACTTTAGGGGCCGCCAAGCGCGAAGGGCTGTCTTTCAGGCCTCTTGGCGCGGCGCACGCCATCTCATGGAATGGCGCGCACGAGGGTCGGCCGCTCTTTTCGTGAGCGCGTTCCGCCGTGCTATGATCGGGGAACGCTTCCCCTTCCATTGCCGTATCTTCTTCTCCCCTGCGCGCGCTTCGGCCCACGTTTGGAGTCTACTGCTTCATGCATTTGATCGCGAACGACAGCAGCAACTGGTTGCATCCGCTGATCGAAAAACCGCGTCGCGGTCGGAAAAAGCCGATCTCGAAGGAGCAGCTCGTCGCGCTCGCGTACGACTACTACCTCCGCTTCCTGCCGTTCTTCCAGGATCAGGCCGAAGGCTCGATCGAGGCCGGCGTCGAGATCGAATTCACGGCGCGCATGCGCCAGAAGCTCGGGCTCGCCTACCTCTTCGAGCACAAGATCCGGCTCAACCTGACGTACTTCGCCAATGACCCCTCGCTCCTCCCGTACACGCTCTTCCACGAGATGACGCACATCTGGCTGTACGACTGCCTGCTGGACCCGGGCCATACGGCGCGTTTCTACAAGAAAATGCGCGAGTTCGAGTGGACGAGCCTCCCGGTCGATCCCGACGTCCACATCCATACCCGGCTCGCTCCGGAGGGCAAATACGTGTATATTTGCCCTAACTGCAAAAACCGCTGGTACCTCCGCGATCGCCTGACGTACTCGATCTACTGCGGCCACTGTTATGATCGAGAAGGCGTCGAGTACTATGCCAAGCGGCATAGACCGGGACCACGGCCGGCCTTGCCCCCGCCGGACTCCGAATCGGCGGCCTGATCGACGACGAGGACGAGCGAGTGCGGCTGAGCTTTGGAATTCTGAGTCTGGTGGCGGCGCTCGGCCTCACCGTCGTGGGAATTCCGCGGGCGGAAGCCAAGCTCGTCCGAGCGAGGCGCCCGCTCGATGACGCCTTCGCGCCCATTCCCTACGTGTCGCCCGCGAACTTTCGCGCCGCGTCGATCGCCGATGCGGACCAGAAGAAGGCGATCGCCACGTTCTGCGCCGACGTCGAAGCGCAGTTCAAGCACTGGGGCTGGAGCGACAAGCCGTGCGACGGCGTCGCGTGGCGCGCGGATCTGAAGACGCGCGGCGGCCGGCCGCTGATCTACGCCGAATTCGGTAGCGGCAAGGCGACGACGCTGCTCCTTGGCGGCGTGCATCCCGACGAGCTGACGCCCGTCCCGATCGCCTTCCGCATCGCGCGGCACCTCGCCGAGAACGCCGGCGTCGCGGGCCAAGACGTCCGCGTCATCGTGGCCCCCCTGGTCAATCCCGACGGCTTCCTGAAGGACCAGCCGACGCGGACGAACGGCAGCGGCGTCGACTTGAATCGCAACTTCTTCACGTTCGACTGGTACCAGAAGGCGAAGAAGTACTGGCAGGACCTGCGCGAGCGTTCGCCGAAGCACTTCCCGGGTTACGTGCCGAACTCGGAGGTGGAGACGATCTTCCAGATCCAGCTCATCGACGACTATCGGCCAGACAAGATCCTGTCCGTGCATGCGCCGCTGGGTTTCCTGGACTACGACGGGCCGGGAGATCAAAAGGTAACGCGGCTCTCCCCGACGCAGGAGAAGGCGCGGCGGCTCGTGACCAGCATCTCGGAGAAAGCAGACAACTATAAGGTCGTCGACTACAACTTCTTCCCCGGCTCGCTCGGCAATTACGCGGGCAATGAGCGGCACATCCCGACCGTCACGCTCGAATTCGAGACGACGGACCCGAAGAAGGTCGACACGTACTGGAAGCAGTTTCTCCCGGGAATCATGCAGTCGATTCACTATCCATACTCGCTGACGCCTGATGTGATCGAGACTCACGACGCACCGCCATTCTCCGCGGTGTACGGACCGATGAAGAAGCGGACGATTTGATGCTGCGGAGCGCCGCATTGCTACTGGTATTGGCGACGGCGGCGCCGGCTTACGCGCGGGCGGCAAAGCCTGGGGGCAAGGGCGGGACGATGCGCACGAAGCCGAGCACGATCAAGTCGAGCGCGCATCTGGCTTCCGTCCGGAAGGCGTATTGCGGGCTCTTCCGCGATGCGAAGTGCCTCGAAGCGACGCAGCGGCCGAACGATCCGAAGGGCGCCGAGGCGGAGTGCCTGAAAGCGATGGGGCCTGAGACCGGCGCCGATTTCAAGCTGCCGGCGCGCGTGCCGGTGGAGTGGTCGCAGACGTGCCTGAAGTCGATCACCGATAAATCGGGCGCCGACTGCGTGGCCGTGTCACTGACTTCGGTCGAGTGTCAGCCGCCGAAGTAACGCTGGGCAATTTACTGGCAGTTGACCGTCATTCTGCACAGGGTCAGTTGGTCGCAATCGAGCGCGATTTCGCTGACATAGCAAGCCTGGGCCATTCCGAAGGCGGCTATGACGTAACCAGGGCGGATCTTATCGCAGTACTGCTGAAAGCTCGCGAGTGGCCGCGACAGGACGTCCTGCGCCGCGGCGGCCAGGTTGGTCTGCCCGCTACAGACCGAGACGACAGCTTCGAACGCGACGTGAGGCGCCGCCGGCGGGTTCGGCGTCTGAGCTGCAGGAGCTACGACAGGAACGGCCTCGTCGGCAAAAACGACTTCATGAGGTGGGCTTTCGATGCCGTCGTAGTTGGCAACGACCTTGAAGGCCCCCGCCAGTCCACCGCGAAACAACGCCCCGGTAACACTTTCTTTCGCAGTTTCGAAGCGCTCGAATACGAAACCTTCGGGCCAGGTCCATTCGACCTTTTTCGAGATCTCGGTCTCGGTCTTTCCGTCGATCAGAAAGGCTTTGAGCTCGAGCGTCGCGCCGACGAAAGCCGTGGCGGCCGCGTCGATCCGGAGCGTTCGCGTCTCGGTTTGTACCTTGGAGCCGGAGCCTGAGGTGGACCCGGAAGCCGCGGGCGAGCCCTTACCTTCGTCTTTGTCTTCGTCGCCGGGCGGCGTCTTCTCGACTTCGGCCGAAGTCTCGACCTTTTTCTTCGTCGATTTCGCGCTCGAGGCGCTATTGCCGGTCAAACTCGAGCCGTCGCTGCAGGCGACGACGAACAGTAGGATCAAAGGAAGCGTGTGGTTGCTCGCCATGAAATGCTTATCGGCATAAGCATTTCCGCGCTTTAGCTAAATTTTGACCATATCGAGGGGCACGGGACACATGGCGTCGCCGACCGCGGCGTTGCCGAGGCGTAGCCAAAAATCCCACGGATGTCCGCCGGATGATAGGCCCGAGACCTCGAAGTAGATGCCTGTGCGCACGTCGCCCTTCGAATCCGGCTCCAGCTCCCAGCCCATCGCTTCTTTGTGCTTCGCCGCGTCCTCGATGTAGATCGGGAAGAAACCGCGCTCGACGAGCTTGCGTTCGAGGCCCAAGTCCATCGACAGCATCTTGCCGCCGATGTCGACGGTGTAGCGGTAGCTGCAGAATTCCTTGACGCAGGATTTCAGGCCGATCTTCGCGAGCTCTTTCCAGCCTTTCTTCACCTCGTCCGGATTCAAGGTCGGCATCGAGATGCGGCGCGGCGCATTGAGGGCGGCAGGCGCGAGGATCCATGTGTAGATGATGCCGCTCGCCGGGTTTAGGTACTTGTGAGCGTCGACCGGGATGTTCACCATCATCGGGATGTGGCTAGAGTCGGTGTAAAAGGCGACGTCAGTCGCCAGGCTCATGCGGATCTTGAAAAGCAGGATCTTCAGGAAAAACGAGAGGCGGGCCAGATTGGCTACGGGCCCCAAGCGTTTCGCCTCGAGCTGCGACTCGATCTCGTCGGCGTCGAAGTTCATGCTGAAGAAGTTCTTCACGTCGGCGCGGATCATGAGCTTCGAACGCTCGGCGATGGTGTCCCAGGTGCTTTGCGCGGTGTTGCGGAAGCTGATCCCCTGAAACTGCATGTAATTCGAGGGATTGAAGCGATAGCGGTAGATCCCGCTCTCGAGAAAGTGCTGCTCCTCGGCGAAGCGGACGCTAGCGGCGAAAAGCGGCGAGGCGGCGGCGATCTTCCCGCAGTTCGTGAGGTAGGCGTAGCGATTGGTCGCCGGATCCCGCAGCTCATAGGTCGTCGCGCCACGGCAGGGGAGCTTCTCCTTCTTCGCGTCGAGGCGCTGGCCGAACTCCTCGGTACGGAAGGTGAGCATGTCCCAGGCGTCGATTTCCTTGTCGTCGTATCGCTTGTCTTCGTTGAACTTGATGTGGCCGTCTTTGTCGATGGGGTCAATCTGCAGGGGCGCTGGGCGGAAGCCGCCGGCGAAGCTCGGGTCCTTGACGTAGAGTCGCATCCCCGAGCGCACGCCGAGGGGCATGGGCTTCAAATCCGGCAGGAAAATGAGGGCTGGGCAAGCCAGGGCGGGGGCTTCGAGCATGAGGCTCGACAACACCAAGGCCAAGACGATATACGACCGGCGCCATGACGAGGGGGACCGGTGCGACGTTTGACCTTGGCTGACTTCGACTACGCGCACCCGGAGGACCTCGTCGCTCAGGAGCCGCCCGCGGATCGCGACGGCGCGCGCCTTCTGGTGCGGACCTCCGACGGCAAGCGGTCGCACCGGCGCATCCTGGATCTTACCTCAGAGATCCCGCCCGGAGCGCTGCTCATTTTCAATGATTCACGGGTCTTCCCGAGCCGGATGCGCGCGAGCCTAACCACGGGCGGCGGGGTCGAGATCTTCCTGCTAGAGCGTGCCGGCGAGCGGGCGTGGCGGGCGCTCGCGCGGCCGATGAAGAAGCTCAAGGTAGGGACGAAGGTCTCACTGGGCGCGATCTCGGCAACGGTTGTGGCGCGCGAGGAGGCGGCCGTGATCGTCTCGTTCGACGTCGACGACGCGGCGCTGTACGAGTTTCTGGACCGTGAAGGGATCATCCCGCTTCCGCCTTACATCAAGCGAGAGACGATCGAGCCGGCGGGGGTGTCTCGGGACCGTCTCCGGTATCAGACGGTGTACGCGAGTGAGCGCGGCTCAGTGGCGGCGCCGACGGCGGGGTTGCACTTCTCGGAGCGGCTCCTGGGCGAGCTCCGTGCGAAGGGCATCGAGACCCGGTTTCTGGCGCTGCACGTCGGGGCCGGGACTTTTCTCCCGGTGAAGACCGACGATCCCGACGCGCATCAGATGCACGCGGAGCCCTTCTGCGTGCCTCGAACGACGGTCGACGCGATCGTGCGGGCGAAGCGCGAGGGACGCCCGGTGATCCCGGTCGGAACGACGAGCTTTCGCTCGCTCGAGCAGTTGGCGGCGCTCGGGCCGGATTGGCGCGCGAACGCCGACCAATGGCACGAAACGAGGCTCTACGTGCATCCGCGCACGGCGGAGGAGCGCTTCGTGCCGCAGATCGCCGACGGCTTGATCACCAACTTCCACCAACCGAAGTCGACGCTCTTCATGCTCATCGCTGCGCTGATCGGGCTCGAGAGCGCGCAGGAGACGTACGCCGAGGCGGTGCGCGAGCGATACCGCCTCTTCAGTTACGGCGACGCGTGCCTGTTCTTCTTCTCCATGACCCGGACGAGCAGCTGAAGGTCTTCCATTGCCTGCTTCAACGACTTGATTTCCAGGTCTTTTAGGCTGACCTGCGCCTCGAGGGCTTCGAGCTTGGCTTTGAAGCGCTCGACGCTGCGGCGCTCGCCGTCGCTGGCCTTCTTCAGGGCGGCGTCGCAGAAAGCCAGCAGCGCACGGGCCTCGACGGTGGCGACGTCGTGGGAGGCGAAGCTGCGGCGGACGGCGGCGGGAATCTGCGTCGCGTCCTCGAAGTCGTCGAATGCGGCTTCGTCGAAGACGGGCTGCGACGCATGCTGATGCATCTGCGGCTGGTGCACCTGAGGTTGATGCACCTGCGGCTGGTGCTGCTGCATTTGCGGCTGGTGCTGCTGCCGCGACGCCGCCTCGAACGTGCGATGCGGCGACGGATGCGCCTTCATCACCGGCTGCGTCGTCGCCTTCGGCGCGCGTGCGGCATGACCTTCACCCGGGATCGGGATGAAGTACTTCCCTTCCTTCAGGACGGCGTGAAGCTTGCCGGTCTTGATCCGGCGGCGCACCGTCATGTCGGAGACCTTGAAGGTGCGGGCGTATTCGACGATCGAGAGCCACTGTTCGGCCATCGGAAAAAACCCCGGTGCAATCATCATGGCAGATTCATGATCGATCTTAACACCGAGGATTCGACGCCTTGTAGTCCGTCAACGCGTTGACTAGCAGGCGTTTCGTGCCGGGCAAGCCTTGCCGCCCATGCTAGAAGATCTCTTCGCCGACCGGCAGCGTCGTCGGCAAGGCTGGCAGCTCAGCAAGCGTCGTCTTGCCTTCATACAGGCGCTGGTAGTGGGCGTAGTTCGCCATCACCTTGCGCACATAGCCGCGCGTCTCGCGGAACGGGATCGCCTCGACGAACTCGTCGGTCGTGCAGCCTTTGCAGGCGTCGAGCCAGAAGTTCACGTTGCTCGGGCCGCCGTTGTAGGCCGCGGCGGCAAGGTAGAGATTTCCGCTGTAATACTTCACGAGCTTGGCGAGATAGAAACCGCCGTAGCTGATGTTCGTCTGCGGGTCGTCGAGCGCGCCGACCTCGAAGTCGCCGTGGTGATTCAAGGACGCGAGCTTCAGCGCGGTATAAGGCATGAGCTGCATCAATCCGGTGGCGCCGACGGGAGAGCGTGCGTCGCGGTTGTAGTAGCTCTCGGCCCGCATGACCGAGAGGATCAAGTAGGGGTCAATTCCGACTTTCTCGGCGACGGGGCGCACGGTCTGCTCGAAGGCGACGGGGTAGTGGACCTTCCACTCGTCGGAATTGTCGCGAAGGTGGGCGGCGTAGTCTTTCCAGCCTCGTGGCACGAAGCGGAGGCTCGAGATCGGGGAGAAGCGGATCTTGCGGCTCGGCATATAGTCGCCCAAGGCCCAGGCGAGGCGGCTGACGGCCGCGAAGGCTTCTTCCTGTGAGTAGTTGTTCCAGCTAAGGCCGGCGAGCTGGATGGTCGCGGCTTCGCGAAGGCCCACGGCCAGAAGATCGTCGACGAGACGCAGCTCGGGCTGCGCCGGCGGCACGCTGGCGGAACTCGGCGCAGCTTCCGCGATCGGCGCGGCGCTGCGGATGAGGAGCTTCGCGGCGAGGCGGAGGCCGCCGCCCTTTTCGATCTTCTCGTCTTTCTCACGTCGGCCGGCGACGGCGACGGGGACGGTCGGCGTCTCGCTCGTCCATTCGGGATGGGCTGCGGCGACGAGATTGCCGTAGTAGCCGTCGGCGTCTGAGGAGAGGACGGTCATGTAAGCCGCTTTGGCTTCGGCTTTCTTCCCGAGCTTCTCGTTGATCTTCCCCTTCCAGTAGGCGACGAGCACCCCGTCGTCACCGTCGCGGGCGCCGAAGAGGCCGGGAAGCGCGAGGTGGCGCAACGCGTTGGCGTAGTCGCCGGAGCGGTACGTGGCCCAGAACTGGTGCCAGCGCAGAAGCTTCGAGTCCTTCTTGGTGGCGGCGAGCGCATAGAGCTCGGAAGCGGCCCGCGGAAGACCGAGGTAACGCATCGCGTCGCCGAGCAGCTCCTGGACGCGCGGAGCGAGCGCGTGATTCGGGTAGAGCTCGAGAAACCGGGCGAAGACGCGCGACGCGGGCTCCGGCTGCATCATGCGCATGTGAATGCGGCCCACGTCGACGAGGAGGCGCGGCAGCTCCTTCGAATCGGCGCGCCCCTCCTCGGCTTCGAGCAGCTCTTTGGTCTCGCGCAGGGCGAAGTCGTACTGGCGCGTGTCGAAAAAGAAGTCGGCGCGCTCCGACTGAGTGAGGTGGCGCGTCATGGTCGGCGAGAACTTCAGGGGTTGAAAGGCGAGGCCGACGAAGGTCTCGGTGAGCCCCGTGTTGAGCATCGAGTTGCGGCCAAGGCGCACGAGGAGGTCCCGGGAGAAGCGGTAAGGCGTCGGATTTTTCTCGCAGCCCATGTCGAGGAGACGATGGAAGGCCCAGCGCGAATCCTCGCTTGTCGGATAGCTGCGCGAGATCTCCTCGAGCAGCTCGATCTCCTGCTCGTTTTTGCCCTGACGCGCGAGGGCCTCGGCGGCAAGGCGGGCCAGGCGCTCCTGACGCTTCGAGAAGGAGAAACGCTTGCCGAAGGCTTGGAAGGCGGAAAGCAGCGATTCACGCTCCTCTCCTTCGTGGTAGCTCTCGATCAGGATGTTGTAGATCTTCTTGTCCCAGGCGTCTCCGAGCTCCTTGTTTAAGAGCCCTTGCGCGATGCGCGCGGCGTCGGCGAAGGCGCCAAGGTCGAACTGCGCCTCCGCTTTGTAATAGCGGACGATCGAAAGCAGCGGGTCGTCGTCCTTGCAGGAGAGCTCCGCCGACGACAGATATTGCAGCGCAAGACGTGGATTTGGCTCAATATTGTGAACCCCAAGCGCGAGCGACAAGAGCTTGCGATCGCCAGCGGCGGTGGAGCTCGCGAAGGCCTCGTAGAGCGCGGCCAGGCGTTTTTCATGCCCCTCCGACTCCGTGGCTTTCAGCTTGTGCATGAGGTCGACGAGCGTGTCGCTCCCTTGAGCGTGCGCGAGCGACGACGTGACGACGAAGAGAACGGCGCAGAAAAACCGCAAAGGGCAGTCCTCGGGACGCGACGGTACAAGGGAGATTGGTCGGGGATCCTAGGTCCTAGGATACAACAATCTTGCCTTGGTCGAGGCGCGCCCGCACGGTTCCCTGGGACGCGCCGCGATGAGAGATGAGACGCGTCGCAACCTCGTTTTCGAGGAGTTGCTCGACTCGACGGCGCAGCGGACGTGCGCCGTAATGAGCCGCGTCGACTCCTTCGAGCAGGAAGGCTTCGACTTCCGGAGCGACTTCGAGGCGCGAGCCTTGTGCGGCGACCCGAGCCGCAAGGTTCGCCAGCTGGACTTTGAGGATTTCCCGCAGCTCGGCTTGGGCGAGCCGGCGAAACACGACGATTTCATCAAGGCGATTGAGGAATTCAGGGCGCAGGAAGCGGCGCACCTCCTCCATGACCGCGCGCCTTTCGTCGGTCGCGTCGAAGGCCTCGCTCTGAGCACCGATGCCCATCGGGCGTTTGCGCTCGGTGAGGATCTCGGAGCCCAAGTTCGATGTGCCGACGATCACGGTGTTGCGGAAGGAAACGCGGGTGCCTTCGGCATCGGTGAGCCAGCCCTCGTCGAGCACTTGCAGGAGCATGTGGTAGACGTCGGGATGCGCCTTCTCGAACTCGTCGAAGAGAATGACGGAGTAAGGCTGGCGGCGAACGCGCTCGGTGAGCTGTCCGCCCTCGCCAAACCCGACGTAGCCCGGCGGCGAGCCAATGAGCTTGGAGACCGAATGCTTCTCCATGTACTCCGACATGTCGAGGCGGACGATCTTGCTCTCGTCGTTCATGAGCTCGGCGGCGACGGCTTTGACCAGCTCGGTCTTGCCGACGCCCGTCGGGCCTAGGAACAAGAACGAGGCGACGGGCCGGTTGGCGACGCGCAACCCCGCACGGTTGCGCCGAATGGCGTCGGCGACGGACTTGATCGCGTGCTCCTGGCCAATGACGCGCGCGGCAAGGCGAGATTCCAGGCCCCGGAGCCGCTCGGCCTCCTCCTCAACGAGACGCTGGGCGGGGATGCCCGTGGCGCGGGCGAGGATCCGAGCGACGTCCTCGGCGCCGACGCGCCGGTCGGCGTCGGTGACGCCTTGCGACTGTTGCTCGCGGGCGGGCTTCAACTCGTCCTCGAGGCGGGAGAGCTCCATCTGATGGCTCGCCATCTGCTCGAAGTCTTGCTGTTGAAAAGCGTGCTCCTTCTTCGCGAGGATCGCCTGGCGCCTAGTCTCCAGGGCGCGGATCTCGGCGGAGCTGTGCACGAGCTTCAAGCGCTTGGAGGCGCCGGCCTCGTCGATCAGGTCGATCGCCTTATCCGGAAGAAAGCGCTCGGAGAGGTATCGGTCGGAGAGCTCGGCGGCGGCGACGAGGGCATCGTCGCCGAATTCGATCTTATGATGGTCCTCATAGCGGGTCTTAAGGCCCTTCAAAATCTCGATCGTCTGCGCGACCGAGGGTTGCTCGACGCGGACGGGTTGAAAGCGCCGCTCGAGCGCCTTGTCTGCCTCGATGTAGCGTTTGTATTCCTTGAACGTGGTCGCGCCGATACAGCGCAACAGGCCGCGGGCGAGCGCGGGCTTCAGCATGTTCGACGCATCGAGCCCGCCGCCTGAACGCCCCGCACCGACGACGGTGTGCAGCTCGTCGACGAACAGGATGATCTCGCCCTCGGAGGCGATGACCTCGTCCATGACCTTCTTCAGGCGCTCCTCGAATTCGCCCTGCATCTTCGCGCCTGCGATGAGCGCGCCCATCTCGATCGCGAGCACGCGGCGATTGAGCAGATAGTCGGGGACCTCGGCCGCGACGATCGCTTGCGCCAGGCCCTCGACGATGACGGTCTTGCCGACGCCCGGCTCGCCGATCAGGACGGGGTTATTCTTCTTGCGGCGGGAGAGGATCTCGACGACGCGCTCGATCTCCGGTTCGCGGCCGACGACGGGATCGAGCTCGCCGCGGCGAGCCTGGGCCGTGAGGTCGGTCGTGTATTCGTCGAGGAGCGAAAGGCGCGACTCGGAGTCCTTCTGCTCGACCTTGGCGTTGCCGCGTAGGGAGAGGAGGGCAGCATGGCAGGCGTCGCGCTTGAGCCCCAAACCGGCGAGTAAAGCGCGAGCGGATGGAACCCCGGGGTCGAAAAATGCGAGGAAAAGCGTGCCAGTAGAGACGTAGCCGTCGCTCAAGGCGCGGCGCTCTGAGTCCGCCGCCTCGAGAAGATTTTGGATGTCTTTCGCCAGCTGCAGGCTACCGACGCGGCGCGGGTCGAGGTCGGGCAGCTTCTGCATGTGCGCGAGGACGCGATCCCCGATCTCGCGGCGGAGCTTGCCCGAATCGAGGCGCAGCTCGTCGAAAATCTTGAGGACAACGGAGTCTTTCTGCTCGAGCAGCGCGTTAAGGAGGACCTCGGCGGTGACGAGGCCCTTGCGCATGTTCGCAAGCTCGAGGACCGCGGCTTGCAACGCTTCGGCGACCTTCGTCGTGGCATTCCGAAGCAGGCGCTGCGGCATTACGCGACGGTTCCCGCGGGAACCTGGGTCGCGACTTGCGAGGCGCGTTTCTTCCGGACGCCCTCGAGGACGATCATGTCGAACATCAGGAACGTGACGCCGACGGTGATGCAGCTGTCCGCGACGTTGAAGTTAGGGAAGTCGTAGCGCCAGCCGAACAAATTCCAGCGGCAGTCGAGGAAGTCGATCACGTAGCCGAGCCGGAAACGGTCGATGAAATTGCCGATGGCGCCGGATAAAATCAGGCTCAGCGAGAAGATCGCGAGCCGGTGGTTCAGGGGTGTCGAGCGGATGTACACGCCGATGATAATCACGGCGAGCACGGTGACGGCATAGAAGAACGGCACACGCGTCGAGTCGGGAAGGTTTGAGAGCGCGCCCCACGCGGCGCCGAGGTTGCGGACGTAGTTGAAGCTGAACGAGAAGTAGAGGTTGCCGTCTTCAGCGACGGGCGAGCCGAGCGCGAAGACCGGGTTGCGCTGGCCTTGATAGAGGGACGGATCCTTCTCGTCTTGCCACTGCATCAGCGTATTTTGCGCGTGGACTTTGCTTGCCTGATCGGCGCCGATGCTCCCGATCACCATCAGTACGAGCCAGACGATCGAGAGAACCTTGGCCCTCGCGGCCACGGGTGTTAGCTTGAGCTTCGTCATCACGGTCCTTTTTAACGTAATGGGCCATTCTAACACGGAAATTGATGAGTCCCTCGTTAGAAATCGTGAGCCCCCGGGCGGTTTTGCTCGATTTTGACGGCGTGGTCGCGGACAGCCTCCAGGCCCACCTCGACGCCTGGAACCTCGCCGTGGGCCAGATGTTCGGGCGGACGCTCGAGGATCCGCAGTCCATCGCGGCCTACGCGACGCCGACGATCGCGAGCATCCTGGCGAAGCGGTACGCCGGGGACCCCTCGCAAGCGAGCGATCTGGCGAACCTGAAGAAGCGGATCATGCTCGGAGCCGAGGTCACGGTGCACCTGTTTCCGGGTGTGAAGGAGATGCTCGCGGTGCTGACCGATCGGGAGGTTCCCTTCGCGATCGCCAGCAATGCTCCGGCCGACTTCATCCGCAAGATCCTGGCGCAGCATGGGGTCGAGGTCGAGGTCGTGATCGGGCGCGCCGATGCGGCCAAGGCGAAGCCATTTCCGGACGTTTTCTGGGAGGCGAGCAACCGCCTGAGGGTCGATCCGAAGGAACGAGGCCGCGTGCTCGTGTTCGAAGACAGCTTGCACGGGCTCGAGGCGGCGATCCGCGCCGGGATGGTGCCGATCGGGGTCAGCACGCACCATTCCGCGGCGGAGCTTTCGGCGAAAGGCGCGAAGGCGACATGCCACCACCTGAGCGACGCCTTGAGTCAAGGGCTCCTATTTCGAGCGTTCTAGCTTGCGGCGATCGTCGCGGCGCTTCAGCGCGAGCTGCACGAGGCGGTCGAGGAGCTCCTCGGCTGGGACACCAGTTTCCTTCCACAGCAGCGGATACTGCGAGATCTCGGTGAAGCCGGGAATCGTGTTCACCTCGTTGAGGTAGAACTCGCCGGTGCCGGCCTCGAGGAAGAAGTCGACGCGTGCCATGCCGTAAAGCTCGAGCGCCTGGAACACCTGCTTGCCGAGCTCCTGCACGCGCTTCGTCTGCGCCGCGTCGAGCTTCGCCGGGATCGCCATCGAGGCGCCGTCGGCGTCGATGTACTTCGCCTCGTAGGTGTAGAACTCGGCGTGCGGAATCACCTCGCCCGGAACGGAGACGAGGGGGTCGTAGTCGCCGAGGACGGCGACCTCGATCTCGCGCACGGTCATCGCCTTCTCGATCAAAATCTTGCCGTCGAAGCGGAGGGCCTCGGCGCAGGCCTTTTCCAGGGCGACGCGGTCCTTGGCTTTTGAGATGCCGACGGAGCTGCCGAGGCACGCCGGCTTCACGAACATGGGGTAGCCAAGCGCGCGCTCTGCCTCGTCGAGAATTCGATGCTTGTGCTCCGCATAGAACTGCGCGCGGGTCTCCACCCAGGGCACGACGGGAATGCCGGCGGATTGCGCCAAGCGCTTCGAGACGGCCTTGTCCATGCCGACGGCCGAGCCCAGGGTGTCGGGGCCGACGTAGGCGATCTCCGCCAGGTCGAACATGCCTTGGATGGAGCCGTCCTCGCCGAAGGTGCCGTGCAGGACCGGGAAGATGACGATGCGCTCTTTCTCGCTCGCGCCGGTGGCGGCGAGAAGGCTAGTGCCGGGGTCGAGCGACTTAGCCGTCGTCGGCAGCGCAGGCTGCTTTTGGCGTGCGCGGGAAATCGGCACCGGACCCTTCAGGTTGGCGAGGAGCTCTTGCGTGTCCTGCGGCAGCCACTGACCGTCCTTGTCGATCGCGATGGCGTGAACTTCGTATTTCTTCGCGTCGAGGTTGCGGAGCACGAAGGCCGCGCTGCGGCAGGAGATCTCGTGCTCGGTCGACCGACCGCCGTAGAGGACGTAGACTTTGGTTTTCACTGCCGACTCCGGTGCGAAACGTGCGTCGACCGTGAGGATACCATCTCCGGCCTCGGCGAGGTCAACGACGGGCTTTCATGCCAGAGAGGCGCAGCGAGTTGCCGACGACGCTGAGCGAAGAGAGCGCCATGGTGCCGGCGGCGATCATGGGCGACAGGTGACCTGCGGCAGCGAGCGGAATGGCGAGCACGTTGTAGGCAAAGGCCCAAGCAAGGTTCTGGCGGATGACGCGCATCGTTTTTCGCGAGATCTCGATCGCCTCGGCGACCTTCGCCAGGTTGCCGTGCGGAATGACGATGTCGGCCGCGTCGCCCGCGAGGTCGCTGCCGTCGCCGACGGCGAAGCCGACGTCGGCCTCGGCGAGGGCCGGCGCATCGTTGATGCCGTCGCCGACCATGCCGACTCGCTCCCCCTTGGCACGCAGCTCCTTCACCAGCTGAAGCTTCGCCTCGGGCTTGAGGGCCGCGCGCACGTCGGTGATTCCGAGCTCGGCGGCGACGGCCCGGGCCGGCGCGTCGCGATCGCCGGTCGCCATGACGACGGAGAGGCCCATCTCCCGCAAGGTGGCGAGCGCGGCGCGCGTCGACGCACGGATGGGATCTTTCACTGTAAAAACCGCCGCGGCCTTGCCGTCGATGACGACGAAGACAAGGCTCTGCGGGTCACCCTCGAGCTGGCGCCAGGCGTCGGGAAGCGCGATCGCCGCTTCAGCAAGCATCGCGAACGAACCGGCGAGAACGTCATAGCGCTTTCCGTCCAGCAGGACCTGACCCGCGAGGCCGATGCCGGGACGGTCTTTGAAATCAAGCCGTTGCGCCAAAGGCGCCGCGGCTTCGTGCGCATATTTCAAGAGGGCACGAGCCAGCGGGTGCGTGGAAGCACCTTCGATGGCAGCCGTGAGCGCCAGCACTTCGGCGCGTTGAAACGGAGCTTCGATCGCGAGCGAAGTGACGACGGGCCGCCCTTCGGTGAGGGTTCCCGTCTTGTCGACGATCGCGACGGTGAGCGCGCCGGCGCTCTCCAGACCCGGAGCCGAGCGGATCAAGATCAAATCGCGCGCGGCGCGGCCGGTTCCCGTCAGGATCGCGGTCGGCGTGGCCAAGCCAAGGGCACATGGGCAGGCAATGACGAGGACGGCGACTGCCGGCATCAAGGCATCGAGGAAAGCGGCATCACGTGCGAGCATCCAGTAGAGTAGGGTCGCGACGGCGACGACCAAGACGATCGGCACGAAAATCCGGGCGACTCGATCCGCCAAGCGCTGAGCTGCGGCTTTCGACGCCTGCGCGTCTTCGACGAGCGAGACGAGTCGCGCGAGCACGGTCTCAGCGGGGTGGACCGTGGCGCGTACGAGTAAGGGCGTCGTGCTCGTGTTGATCGTCGTGCCGATCACGTCGTCGCCCTTGCCGCGCGCCACGGGGATGGATTCGCCGGTGACCAGCGACTCGTCGAGCGCCGCATGGCCCTCCACGACGACACCGTCCAGCGCGACGTGCTCGCCGGGGCGCACGACGAAGAGGTCGCCCAGGGACAGCGCCTCGAAATCCACGTCTTGTTCCGAGCCGTCGGGGAAGCGCTTGCGGACGGTGCGCAGCTGCAAACCCCGCAGCTTTTCGACGGCCTGCGCCGAACCGCGCCGCGCATTCTCTTCGAGATGTTGGCCAAGGAGCACGAGCGTTGCGATTACGGCGGCAGATTCGAAGTAGTAGGCAAAGGTACCGCGCATCATCGAGATCAAGGACGCGACATAAGCGGCGCCGACGCCGAGCGCGACGAGGGTATCCATGTTGACGCCGCCGCGCACGGCGAGGCGCGCGGCTCTGGTGAAGAAGATGCGGCCGGGACCGGCGAGCAGGATCGTGGTGAGGAGGAGTTGGATGAGACCGTTGCCGGGAAACGGGTGGTGGCTCATCCCGAGAACGAACACAGGCAGCGTGAGGACCGTGGCGAGGACGAGCTCGCTACGGCGCGCGGCGTCGGTCTTGCCGCGCGATTTGGGAGCGGAGCCCGTGGCGGCCAGGGGCTCTGCGGCGTAGCCAAGCCGCGCGACCTCGCTCAGCACCTTGGCGGACGGGACGTCGCCGCGCACGCGCGCGCGCTTGGTTGCATAGTTGACGCTGACCTCGCCGGCGCCGGGCAAGCGCGCCAGC
Organism: Pseudomonadota bacterium; assembly: GCA_031416315.1. GTDB lineage: Bacteria > Bdellovibrionota_B > Oligoflexia > Oligoflexales > CAIYRB01 > JANOTL01. The sequence continues at coordinate 31,652 of JANOTL010000061.1, read as the reverse complement.
GCACCTTCGACCCGAGCCGCGCAAGACCCGCAGTGCATTCCTTCGATGGCATAATCCAAAGTCACAGACCTCCCGATCTCTCTACGTTATAGTCACGGCACCAATGAGAAGTCAGTCGCTCAAGCACGGCATCGAAGCTTTTTTCGTCACGCTCCTCGTGGGTCTGACGCATCGCGCAACGACGTTTTTCATTCTGTTTCCGCCGGGTGAGCTGTCGCGGCAGACCTTCCTGGAGTCGCTTCTCGTCGGCTCTCTCAGCGATCTGTGGGTCGCCGCACTGGTCGGCGTGGCGTGTGGGTTGCTAAGCCTAGTGGCGAAGCGCTACGGCTCCTTGGGCTTCGTGTTCTTGCTCACAGTCGGCGCGGCGGCCCACCAAGCGTACGTCGAGTTTTTCCGCTTTCCCGTGGTGCCCGCCCACATCCGCTACCTCGTCGACGGCGATTTCATCTCGGCGAACGCGATCTCCATAGTCACGCTGGGCGGCGCCGCGGCCTTCCTAGCCTACTTTGTGGCCATCTTCGTCGTGCGCAAGGGGCTCGCTCTCGACACTTGGACCGACAAGAAGATGGCGATCTTCGCTCTGAGCGTCGTCCTAGTTGCCGGCATCGGCCACAATCGCAACATTCGATGGCGCGAGCAGTGGTACGTGCCGACGCACGTTCAGATGAACCCGCTGGAGGCGCTTTCGATAAAATGGCAGCGATATCAGCCATTTATACCATTGACGGCGAGCGAGACGAAGTTCCTGGCGGCAGAGCTCGGAGTGCCGGCGCCCGCTTTGCCGGCGTCGAAAAGCGATAAACACAAGCTTTTGACGCGCGTCGTCGGCGAAGTCCACGCCTCGGAGTTCGCGAAAAGCCTGCGCGCCCACTTCGCCACCGCCCGCGCCCTCGGCAAGAAGCCGTTGTTCGCGATCATCCTCATGGAATCGCAGCGGCCCTCGGAGACCGGGTTCCTTCATCCAGAGACGCCGCCTTCGCTGACGCCGCGCATGGATTCGTTGGCGGCTCAGGGGGTAGCCTTTTCGCGGGCCTTCAGCACGGGGTCGGTGACGCGCGGCGGCCAAGAGGCCGTGGCATGTGGCTACCTCGGGGGCCGCGATACGTCGATGATGCGCGGCGCCTCTTTGGCGACGTTACGCTGCTTACCGGAACTGGTGGTGCGCGACCCGAGCGGGCGTTTCGTATGGCTCCACGCCGGTGAGGGCGGATTCGACAGCCAGGTGAGATTCTGGCGCGCGCGCGGGGCGAACGCCACGATCGCGGAGGACGCTTTTTCGCCGGATGCGCCGAAGACGGGGTGGGGAAAATCCGACTGGGTGTTCTTCGAGCGCGCGGCGGCCGAGCTCCTCGCCTTGCACGCGAAGCCCGAGGTCAACTTCACGACGGCGCTCCTCCTTTCGGTCACCAACCACATCCCCTGGGACCGACCGGCGGATATGCCGGAGCCGATCGCGATGGATCCGGCGCTCCAGGGGCACAAAAGCCACAGGACGACGAAATACGCGGATGAAGGGCTTGGTCGACTGGTCGACGCGCTGCGCGCGGGAGGCATGTGGGACGAGGCGTTCGTCATCATCGTGAGCGACCACGGCAATCGCATCCCTCGGCGCGGGGTCCACGATCCGGCGCTCGGGCCGGAGGACGTCGTGCTCCAGTCGCACGTGAACTTGGTGCTCACGGGTGGTCTCGTCGACAAGGCTGTGGCGGAGCTGCCAGGGACTCCGCGTCTGATCGACCGGGTCGTCAGCCAGGCGGACGTCGCGGCGCTCGGCGCTTACGTGCTCGGCTTTGACGGCGAGCGCTTCATGGGCGAGGACCCGCTTTTGCCGAAGAGGCATCTGCCAGTGATCGCCTCGCTCGAGGAGAACGTGTTCTTCCCGGAGTTGGCCGTCGCGCTGACGCTGGAAAAAGCGGCACAGCAGGGCCCCGAAGACGAAGCGCCAAAGATGCGCGCGGCACGGCTCTACTACCGGCTCTTCCTCGATTACATCGCGACGCGCTGAGTCTCGGATTCGTCCATCTGGACGACCATGAAGCAGACGTCGTCCTCGAGATGCGTATGCTGCGTGTAGTAACGGAACATCTCGAGGATCTCGTCCTTCAGCGCGCCGGCGCTCTCGAATTTCTGCGGGCGCTTCAGCGAGCGGAAAAGGAAACGGCCGAAGATCTCGGACTTCAGGTTCTTCGCCTCGGTGAGGCCGTCGGTGTACATGATCAGAAGGTCGCCGGGACTCATCGTGTAGGCCGTCGATTCGAATTTGTGCGTGCGCTTCTCGCCGTTCGGCGCGCCGAGCATCGGCTGCTGATTTTTATGCAGGTGGCGCGCGACGTTGACGGCGTCCTCGCTGCGCACGAGGATCGGGAACGTATGGCCGGCATTACAAAGCCGCAGCTCGTGGTTACGGAAGTCGATCGAGGCCGCAAGACAGGTCATCGTCAGCCCGTTCTTGTCGACGATGCGCGCGACGACACTGTCGAGGAGGCGGACGATCGCCTCGGGACCGTCGATGCTCACGCCCTCGGCGCCGTGCGCTCGGATGATCAGCTCGATGACGTCGAGCGCGCCTTTGACGGCGGTCGTAATCAGGCCCTGCGGAAGGCCGTGGCCGGTCACGTCGCCCATCACGACGTAAAGAACGTCACGCTTCTTGTCCTCGATGAGATAGAACCAGTCGCCCCCGAGACGGCTGGCCGGCTGGTAGTGGTAGGCGATACGGTCGGTGCGCTCGGAGCTGAGATTCTCGGCCATGATGTTGCGCTGGACGGCCTCGGCCATCTCCAGCTCGGTGGTCACCATCGCGCCTTCGATGATCATTTCCTGCTTCAGGAGCGCGGTTTCGACGAGGTTCATTTGCGCATGGAGCAAAGACTCGGTCGCTTCGTCGGGGCTCTTCGCATACGCGACCCTTAGGGTCCCAACTTCCCCGGCCTGATTCTTCAACGTAAACGGGAAGATGCGGTCGCCTTCGACGCGCGACCAAATGCCCATCGCCTCGCGACCTTCGAGCTTCGAGGCGCGGTGGTTCTTCCAGAGCCAGCCGTGGAGACCCAGAAAGAACGAGGACTTGTCGTAAGGCACCTCGCGGCCGCTGCGCGCGGGCACGAACCAAGCCTGGTCGGCGCCGCACTGGGTGCACGCGAGCTCGACCGCCTTCTTCAAAAGCGAGTCGATGTCGTTGCAGGAGAACAGCTCGAGAATCGAGCGGTACATCACTTTCAGTCGTCGCTGCGACATCTGGATGGAGTCGCCCATTTTGTTGAACGCGGTGGCGAGAAGGCGGGTTTCCTCGGTGCCGACAATCGGGGCGCGCTCTTCGTAGCTGCCTTCGGCGAGGGCGACGGCGGCTTCCGCGACGTTGCGGATCGGCTGCGTGATGCCGCGGGCGATCAGGATGATTAGGACTGAGAGCATCACGAAGAGCAGCGCGATGACGCCGACATAGGTCATGACGACCAGGCGCGGCGCCGCATAAATCGAGCTCATCGGCTGGGCGACGACGAGGCGCGCCGGCAGCTCGGAAAGCTCTTGGAAGGTGACATGGTGGAGCTCATCGCCGATCATCACTTCGCCGACTTCGCTGGCCTTCAGGCGCACGGCGGCGATCTTGCGCCACTTGCCCTGATCGCCGTCGCGCTCCAGGTTGATCGGGACGCCCTTGCCGTCGATGGGAAGGAGAGCGGCTACCATGTCGCGTTGGTTGCGGAGAATAGCGCGCGAGGTCTTGATCCAGCCGCTCAGGGCAGCGTCCGCGACGATGTAGCCTTTGATCGCCGCGCCTTCGCCGAGAATCTTGCGGGTGCTGAAGAAGCGCGGGAAGCCGGCTTCGTCGGGAATCACGGCGGAGACGGCGGCGCCGTCCGCGCGGAAAGCGGCGAGATCGAGGTCGCCTATGCGCTTGCCTTCGACCTCGGGGCGGGGCGGATCGACGGCGGCGACGGTGCCGTCGGCGGCCAGGAAGTACACCGCGGCGAGGTCGACGTTGAAGGCGCGGAAGCTCTGGAGAGCCTCGCGGATCTGGAACTGGTTGGCCGTCTTGAAGACCTCGTTCTCCGAGGCGATCTTCAGTTGGCTCAGCACGCGCGCCGCGTCGTTCTCGAGGTGGCCGCGCATGAACGAGACGAGGTTCTTGTGGTTCGAGAAGCTTTCGTCACGAAGCGAGCCGAAATGGCTCGTGATCGCGAAATAGCCGAAGCAGAAGAGCGGCAGCGCCCCGGCAGGCAGGAGCGTGAGGATCATCCGCGCCAGGAGCTTGTTGCGACCGAGCTTGGGTCTCTTCATGGCTCGACCATCTTGGTTTTGACGTAGATGTCTTTTTCCCAGCGCGCGAGCCACTCGGTGGCGCGATCGGCGACGCGGTCCCAGTTGATCGGCAAGACCTTGAAGCGTGGATCGCTTAGGAAAGCCGAGCGCAACGCGGGCGCGAGGTCGTTGCGCGCCATCACCCGCAGATATGGTTCGCCGGCGAGCTTGGCGGCGACGTCTTTGCCGGTGACGAACTCGTAGAAATCATGCGCGAGGGGATGCGCGGAATCGCGCTTCACGAGGGCGATCGAGTCGAAGATCACGGGCATTCCAGACTGCGGGAAGACCGGCTCGACCGGGTAGCCTTGGCGCGAGCGCATGACGATCTCAGACAGGTTCCAGACGCTGAAGGGCATCACGCCTTTGCCGACGGTCGAAAACATGACTTGCGAATGGCCGGCGTAGCGCGCGACTTGACCCTCGAGCTGCGCGAGCCAAGCAAACGCCTGGTCCAGCGTCTTGCCAGCGCCGAGCTGCCGGTCGATCAGGGCCATGATGAGCGCGCGCATCGTGCCGGACTCGCCCGGATGCCGAAGAATAATCTTGTCCTTCAAGGCGGGCAGAAGCAGCTCGTCCCAGTCTCTCGGGACGCTCCCCGAATCGACGAGGTTCTTGTTGTAGAGCACAGTCAGCGGCGTTTGCATGTCGCCGTACCAAAAGTCGCCGTCGCCGCGCGCGGATTCGGGCACCGCGGCGCTCCAGGTGGGCTTGTATGGCGTCAAGACGCCCTTGCGCGCGGCGCGGATGAAGGTGAAGTGCGGGCCGCCCCACCAGACATCAGCGACGGGCCGCCCTTTCTCGGAGACGAGCCGGTCGAAGATTTCCTCACCGCCGAGGAAGCGCCACTCGACGCGCAGACCAGGGTGTTGCTTCTCGAACTCGGTGGCGATGGCCTTCAGAATCTCCGAGCCGTGCGGCGAGTAGACGACGAGCGGCCGGACTGCGAGGGCCTCGGTCGCGAACGCGCCGAGGCTCGCGACGATTAAAGCCGCGGCCATGGATCCGAGCTTGCGACGCCAAGTGGAGATCATGCAGATAAATCGGCGAATCGCCGGGGGACCTGAGCCCCGCGGCGCCGGCCGGCTCAGGAGGCCTTCTTGTCTTCGCCAAAAACCGAGACAAAAGCCTGTCGTTCTTCTTCCGTCGTGTAGGTCCGCAGGGTGAAGCTCTTGAGATCTTTTACGACCTTGTCGACGTCCGCTTGGCGGCAGCGCGCCTCGAAGTCGACAAGCACATACGCCAAGCTCATTTGCATGGCCTGCAGCGATTGCACGACGTGATCGACGCGCTGCGAGATCACGTCGTCGCGCGAGAGCATGCCCATCATCGTCAACAACATCCCCTGCACGTCTTCGTCGAGCGTCTCGAGGGCTTCCATGTGCTTCGAGAAGAACCCGGCGTGGCGGCGGAGCTTCGCCTTCAGGTCGTCGTCGGTGGGCGCGGCCGTCACCGACGCCGGCTTCGTCCCTTGCGCCGCGTCGAAGACGGCGGCGACGGCGTCCTGCACCGAATCCATCGTTTTCTTCGCGTCCTCCGACGGATTCGTGTAGGTCGATACGAGGACCGTGTTCGCCTCTTTCTTCTTCTCCGCCGTGCGATCCGAGATCCTCTGGATCCCGTCCATCACGCCTTCGGTCGTCTCGCGCATGGTGTCGCGGACGGCTTGCAGCTGTTTTTCCAGCACATCCGTATAGGCACGGATGAACGCGACGAGGTTCCGGGTCGCGCCCTTGTCGATGTTCGTCATTGTTTCAGCCGACCAGCTTGGTGACCACCGCGACCAGCTGGTCGGGCTTGAACGGTTTCACGAGCCAGCCCTTGGCGCCGGCTTTTTTCGCGCGTTCGACGAGCTCGCCAGAGCCTTCGGTGGTCAGCATCACGATCGGCGGGTGCGCGAGGCTCGCGTCGCCGTTGATCGCTTCGACCATCTCGAGGCCGTTCATGTTCGGCATGTTGACGTCGCTGATGATGACCGCGACATCCGGGTTGGCCTTCAACTTCTCGATCCCATCCTTGCCGTCCTCGGCCTCGACGACCTCGAATCCACCTTTGGCGAGCGTGAAGTTCACCTGCTGGCGAATGGTCCGGGAATCGTCGACGATCATCACTTTCTTACCCATGGCGCGAACCTCCCCTTGAGCTGGCGGGGTGAGATCGGCAGGCCGAGGCGAAAGTTGAGGCGAGAGGAGGAAATTTTTGCCACTCAAGCACCGGGCGAAACGGGCCGAACTTCACCCGGTAAGACTAGCCAGTGTCCGCCATGGAGATTCCAGCATGGGTTTCGCCCGCATTTTCGGCGCCTTCGTCGCCGCGACCACGCTATTCTGCTCGCTTTCTTCGACCGCTTCCGCGAAGCTCGCCGAGCTGTTGATCACGGATGCCGGGGTAAAAAAACCGATCGAGCTGTCGCAAGGCCTCGTTTCGATCGACGTCGATCGCACCAACGCGAAGCTCACTTACGACCTCATCTTCGTCAGCGACCGCTCGCAGATTCAAGAAGGAACATTCTACTTCGCGCTGCCGCGCGAGGCCTACGTGCACGAATTCGGCATGTGGGTGAACGGCAAGTACCAGGGATCCGCGATCGTCGAGGCGAAGGCCGGGCGCGTCGCGTACGAAACCATCGTGCGGCGCGGCGTCGATCCAGCGCTCTTGGAATGGACGGCCGGCAATACCTTCAAGATGCGCGTGTACCCAGTGCTGCCGGGAAAAGAGACGCGTGTGAAGCTGACGATCGGCATGCCGGCGTCGGCCACGGGCGGCGCGCTGCGGTTTCCGATTCCGCTCGACTTCGGCAAAGTGAAGAAGCTCGACATCGCGCTGAGCGGCACCGCCTTCTCCGACGACTTGCCGGTGGTGCGCGGGCTGAAGGAGCTCGCCGTCAAAGCGACGAAAAATAGCCGCTTCAAAGGCACGCACACGTTCAAGGATTCGATCCCGCCCGACGAGATCAGCATCGTCCTGAAGTCCGACGCTCGCGAGGAGCCAAAGGTCGTTCGCGAGGACGGCGACGAGAAGCGATTCTTCGAGGCGCACGCGTTCCCGGCACTTCCGGAAAGCAAAAGACCCCCGAATCCCGGAAAGACCGTCGTCTTTTGGGACTACTCGCTCAGCGAAGAGGAGCACCGAGATGCGCGTCTAGCCGTGCTGCGCTCCTACCTCTTGGCACGAAAGCCCGGCTCGGTCGACGTTTATGGCTTCGGTCAAGGCGTCTTCGACGTCATCAAGGACGTCAAAGGGTCGGACCCTGACGCTGTGCGCAAAGCGATCGCAGCCCGCCCCTACGACGGCGGCACCCGACTCGATCTGGCCTTCGACAAGATCAAGGAAGCGACGGCGAAACTCGGCGCCGGAGCCAACGACCTTCTGCTCTTCACGAACGGCGTCGACAGCTTCGAGCTCTTCGACTTTAAGCGCGTCAAGGACCTCGGCACGAAGGGCTTGAGCGCCTTCATCGTGTCGCCGACGACCGGCGGCAACGACGCGCTCCTCCAACGATTTGCCGTGGCCCTCGACGCCGTCGTCATCGACCAGAACGCGTCCACCAACACCGCGACTTTCACGATGGAGCCATGGCGGCTCGCGAAGATCAAGATCTCCAAGAACCTGCAAAAGGTCGAGGCGCAGAGCTCGGGCGTCTACTTCCCCGGCGACGGCGTCATCGTGCGCGGGCAGGTGAAGAAGGACGGCAAGCAGGTCGTCGACCTCGTCTTCGAGCAGCGCGGGAAGACGAGGGACGTGAAGTGGAGATTCACGACCGACGCCGCAAAAGGCGGCGATACCGTGCCACGTCTCTGGGCCGCGAACCACCTGACCAAGCTCCTCGCGGAGAAGCGCAAGAACGCGCAAGAAATCAAGGCCGTCGCCCTCGGGCACCAACTGATGTCGCCTTTCACGGTGATGGTCGTCCTCGAGTTCTGCGAGGACTACGCCGAGTTCAAGCTGCCGGCGGCGAAAGGCTGTCAGAAGCGCGACGAGATTGGCGACTTCGCGCTGGAAGGCGGCGATGTCGACTTCGAGTCCGCAGACATCGGAGGGCGGCGCAAGACGCCGATGGGTTACGAGGGCGGTGACGACGGCGACGAGGGAGGCGACGCGAGCGAGAGCTTTGAGGAAGACGCGGCCGCCGACGACTCCGATGCTGGGGGCGACGCCCTCGCCGAGTCTTTCGGGGGTGCTGGCGGCGGAGGGGGAGGCGGTCCGGACGGTTTCGCAGCGCCTGACGGCGCGCCCGCTGCGCCGGTTTCCGCCGCGAAGCCCATGGGAATGAAGGCAGCGCGTCCCGGCGGCGAAGACGACCTGGATGAGATCATCGAGGAAATGGACGCCAATCCGGGCAACTCCCACCGCGAGGTGATGGCCGCCGAGAAAGACACTATCTCGCGCCCTTACGGCTTCGAGAAACAGCTTGAAGACAGCGCGAAGGGCGTCGACAAGCTCTACGCGCAGTATCTGAAGACGCGCCCGCTGTTTGCCAAGATCCCGTATTACTACATCTTCGTCGCCGACCTCTTCCACAAGTTGAAGCGCGTTGACCTCGCCGACCTGATCCTATCCAACGTCGTCGAGGTGCGCCCGGGCGACGCCCGTTGGCTGCGCATCTACGCTTACAACCTGATTGCGTGGGGCAAGGCGAAGGACACGATCCCGATTTACCGCGCCATCACCGAGCTGCGCGAAGAAGATCCGCAAAGCTTCCGCGACTTCGGCCTGGCGCTGGAGGCCGTCGGTCAACCCGTGGGCGCACTCAAGCTCTTCGAGAAGGTGTACCGCGGCAAGTGGGATCAACGTCTGGAAGGCATGAATCGCATCATCCAGAGCGATGTCTCGCGCGCAGCGAACGCCGCGCTGAAGGCGCCGAATCTCCCTGCCGACGCCCGCAAGCTCGCCTCGCAGTATGCGAACCTCGACCCTGCTGCGAAGGACAAGATCGTCGTCACCGCCAGCTGGGACACAGACAATACCGACGTCGACCTCCACGTCGTGCAGCCCGACGAGACGCACGTCTTCTTCGAGAATATGACGCCGGCGGGGTCGGCTGGCACCTTGAGCTGGGACTCGACCCAGGGCTATGGTCCCGAGCAATACCGCAACAGCAAGCCGATGCGCGGAGAATACCGGGTCTATCTCCGTTACTACGCGGAGAACATGAACGCGCTCCAGGACGGTACCTTCGCACGCGTCGACTTCAAGATCGTGGAGAAGGGCGTCGAGCGCAAATTTACGAGATCGCTTTTTCTCAAGGACCAGGACGAAGTCCGTACCGTCCTCACGTTCAACTATGCCGACCCCGCGGCCCCCGCGCCGCCGCCGAACTTCAAAGCCGGGATCGCCCAGGCGAAGAGTCAGCTCGGCGCGAAGAAGTACGCCGAGGCGCTGAAGATCCTGCAAGGCCTCGGTAACCGCCCGATCGCACAGGAAGAAGCGCAGCGGCACTTCCACCTCGCCCGCGCGCACCTCGGCCTGAAGCAGTTCGAGCTCGCTGAGGAGGAGAATCAGCGCGCCTTAGCGCTCGACGGCACGCTGGTCGCGGCCCACTTCAACAACGCCTGCGCCCGCTCGCTGGCGAAGGACGCGAAAAAAGCGATCTTCCACCTGAATCTCCTGGCGGACTCGCTGCAATCGCGCCCGGACAAGCGAAGCTACTTCCTGAAGATCCTGGGCACGGACGCCGATCTCGCGAACGCGCGCAAGAACAAGGACTTCAACGCCGTGATGGATCGCCTGCGGGTCGGCCACTAGCCGGCCACTAGTATGACTCGTAGCTCTTCTCTTCGCGGAAGAGCGAGCCGTACTTTCCGTTGATTTGGGATTTCACCGCGAAACGCCGGTCGTTCGTGACGTAGACCGCGCGCGCCAGCTCGACGAAACGATCATCGAAGGCCTTGGCGCGCTCTTTCTCGCGGATCTCGTCCTCGATGCGCCATAGGTCGAGGTTGATGCCCTCGAGCTCCATCGCGAGCGTGTCCTTCGGGTCGATGCCCTTTTCCGCGCAGACGCGGTCGAGCGCCGTCAGCTCGCGCGCGACGTTGGCGCGTTTGCCCGCGTCCTTGATCTCGCGGCTCTTGATCCTGAGGATCGTGATTTTGTCGACCAGCTCGCCGACCGACACTGGTACCGAGATCTCCACGACGCCTCCAAGCTAGACTCCGGAGCAAAACCCGATGAAAATGCCTGGATGATGCAAAATCCGGTCAAGATTCGGATCATCCGGCCCTCGAGCCGCGAGCAGGGCGACCTCCTCGCAGAGCGTCGCGACGAGCTTGCCGCCGTCGGATTTGAGATCTTATACGATGATTTGCCGAGCGATCCAACGTGGCCTTACGCCTCGGCGACCGCCGCGGACCGAGCCCGTGCGCTTACGGACGCCTTGCTCGAGCCGGGAACGGCGGCCGTCGTCTGCGCCCGCGGCGGCTACGGCGCCAGCGACCTCTTGCCGCTCATTCCATGGGCGAAGCTGAAGAAGGCGCCCCCGAAGCTTCTCTGCGGCTTCTCCGACGTCTCGGCGCTGCACTGGGCCCTCGATGCCCAGCTCGGGTGGCCGTCCGTGCACGGCCCCATGCCCGCCACCGTCCTTTGGCGCAAGAAAGAGGCCTCCGACGCCGACGTCGAGCAGCTTCTTAGCCTCCTGCGCGACGTTACCGCCGGCCGCGGCCTCGCCGGGGAGATCGCGCTCGAACCCCTGAACGGCGCGCCCGCCGCGACCGGCGAGCTCTTGGGCGGCTGCTTCACGGTGATCACCAACCTGATCGGAACCCCCTATTTTCCGCGCTCCCTCGCCGGCAAGATCCTCTACTTCGAGGACACCGACGAGCACCCGGCTCGGCTCGTGCGCGCCTTCAACCAATGGGCGCAGGCCGGCCTCTTGGATCAAGCCGCCGGCGTCGTCTTCGGGCACTTCAGGAACCTCGGCGACAAGATCGAGGACTGCGCGCCCTTCGTCTACGAGCGCTTGGCGGAGCGCACGCGCATCCCGGCCTACAAGACCAAGGCCTTTGGCCACACGGCCCCGAACTTCCCGCTGGTGAACGGCGCCGCCGCCCGCGTCGAGCGCGGCTCGCTCGTTTGGACACTCGAAAGGAATCTCGCATGACCAAGTTGAAACCCGGTGCGACCCTTTATTTCGTCGGCGTAGGCGGCACCGGCATGGCCTCAGTCGCCGGCCTAGCGCAGGAAGCCGGCTATAAAGTGGTCGGCAGCGACGCCGGAGTCTACCCGCCGATGTCGACGCAGCTCGCGGAGCTCGGCATTCCCGTCTCCGCGCCTTACGCGGCGGACAACGTCACGAAAACGCCGGCCGACACGTACGTGATCGCGAACGTACTCTCCCGCGGCAACGTCGAGCTCGAGGCCGTGCTCGCCACGGGCCTGCCATACACGAGCTTTCCGGCGCTGCTCGGCGACCTGGTCCTGCAGAATCGATCCAGCTGCGTCGTGTCGGGCACGCACGGAAAGACGACGACGACCTCGATCCTCGCGCACGTCCTGCAGGAGCTCGGCGAGGAGCCCGGCTTCATGATCGGCGGCATCCCGCGCAATTTTCCGCGCAGCTTCCGCCTCGGCAAAGGCAAGCTCTTCGCGATCGAAGGCGACGAGTACGACACGGCCTTCTTCGACAAAGGACCGAAGTTTCTGCACTACCGCCCGAAGCACGTGATCCTGAACAACCTCGAGTACGACCATGCCGACATCTACCCGAACGTCGAGGCGATCGAGGCACAGTTCGAAAAGCTGATCGCGATCACTCCGGACAAATCGCTATTGGTCGCAAACGTCGACGATCCTGGCATTCGACGCGTGGTCGAGCGACTGGGGCTCCTGGAGCGGGTCACCCGCGTCGCGACCTTCGGCGAAGCGAAGGACGCCCACGTGACGGTCAAATCGTGCACGGCCGGGGTCGACCCCTCGGGCCAGCAGCTCTGGACCGCGAAAATCTCGACCAAAACACTTGGCGAGCTGACGGTTGAAACCAGCCTCTCGGGCCGGCACAACCTGGCCAACGTCGCCCAGGTCGTCGCCCTGCTCGAAAATGCGGCACGGGTCGGGGACCTGCGCAAACCCCTTGATGCGACAGCGCTAACCCGCGCCCTGCGCGGCTTTCAGAGCGTCATGCGCCGGCTGGACCTGCTCGCGAGCGCGGGCGGCGTCGAGGTCTACGAGGACTTCGCGCACCATCCGACGGCGATCAAGCACGTGATCGAGAGCTTCCGGGCCGCCTATCCGAAGAAGAGAATCGTCGTGGCTTTCGAGCCGCGGAGCGCCTCCCAACGCCGAAATGTGTTCCAGGACGGGTTCGCGGACTCCCTCGCGCTCGCCGATCGCGTTTATATCGGCGAATGTCCGGTGGACCAAAGGATCCCCGAAGACAAGCGAATGTCGACCGCCGCGATGCAGCAAAGGATCGGCGCAAAGGCGGCGGCATATTCCTCTAACGACCTACTCCTGCAAGGCCTTGAGCGGGAGGTCCAACCCGGCGATGCGGTCATATTCATGTCGAGCGGGAGCTTCTCCGGAGCCCAGCATCGCCTGGCCAAAACTGTCGCCACCCGCTTCGGATAAGCATTTCGCGGTTAGGAGTCGCTTGCATTTCTATGCTCATGAGTGCAATGTACCGCGTTGTAACTAGTTGGTTCTCGGTTCAAAGTCTCCGCCAAGTGTGTGGAGATATCAGTTTTCCCGACGACGATCGGTTTAAGAGAGGAAAGAAATGTTGCTGAAATCGAAGCGTGTTTTGGCCGTCGCGGCACTCGTTTTTGCCACCCTGACGACTTGGGGTTGTACTGACGACGAACCGAAGACGGACGAAGTGGTCAAGACGGACACCGGCGCGACCACCGAGCCGCCGCCGGCCGAGACGGCGAAACCCGTCGAAACGTTCACGGCACAGACCGTGTACTTCGCGTTCGACGACTACACGCTGAACGGCGAAGCGCAAGGCAAGCTCCAGGGCCTCGCGGATCACCTCAAAGGCGCGCAGACCACGGTCGTCCAGATCGAAGGCCACTGCGACGAGCGCGGCTCGATCGAGTACAACCTCGCCCTCGGCGAGCGTCGCGCTCAATCGGTCAAGAACTACCTGTCGACGCTCGGCATCGAAGCCAGCCGCCTCTCGACCATCAGCTACGGCGAAGAGAAGCCGGCGACTGATGGCCACGACGAGAGCGCCTGGGCGAAAAACCGCCGCGCCGAGTTCACGCTCAGCACGAACTGAGATCCGTCCTCCTGACGATCTCCGCCCCGGGAAGCCCGGCGGTCGCCCCCAAGGCGGCCGTCGGGCTTCGGCCTTTTAAGTTTGCCGAATGCCTTAGTTCCCGGTAATCTCTAAGTCTTATCATGAGGATATCTTCGACGCTTCGAGCGTCGCTCAACGAGGAGTGTTTAGGTGGACATGGCCATCGGCAGTCTGGTGGTGGTCGTCGGCGTCCTGATCGGTTTGTTCGTCGTCGGCGTCTTCCTCCATAAGAAGAAATTGGCAGAGGCCTTCAAGGTCGCCGAAGGCGAATCCAAGAAAGTGCGCGAGGAAGCACGCCGCGAAGCCGACGACATCGTCAAACAGGCAATGCAGGAAGCGAAGAACGAGAGCCGCAAATCACGGACGGTGTTCGAGGAAGACGCCAAGAACCGCCGCTCCGAGATGCAGAAGCTCGAGAACAAGATCAAGCAACGTGAGCAGCAGCTCGAAAAGAAGCTCGAGGTCGTCGAGAAACGGGAAGTCGAGATCGAGACCTTGGAGCAAAAGCTCCAGAAGGAAGAGAAGGGCTATCAAGCGCTGACCGCGGAGTGTGCGGACGCCCTCGACCGGGCCCGCAAAACACTGCAAAACATCGCCAAAATGTCGCCGGAAGAGGCGAAGCGCGAGCTGATGAAAAGCCTCGAGGACGAGGTCAAGAAGGAAGCCCGCGAGAAGCTCCGCCAGATCGAAGATCAGATGCGCAAGGAGTCCGAGGAGCGCGCGCGCTCGGTCGTGTCTCTCGCCGTGCAACGCGTCGCCGGCGAATATGTCAGCGACTCGACGATCACCGTCGTCGGCTTGCCCAGCGACGACATGAAAGGCCGCATCATCGGCCGTGAGGGCCGCAACATCCGGGCGATCGAGCAAGCCACGGGCGTCGACCTCATCATCGACGACACGCCGGAGGCCGTGATCATCTCGTGCTTCAACCCGATTCGCCGGGAAATCGCGAAAATCACACTCGAGCGGTTGATCGGCGACGGCCGGATCCATCCGGCGCGCATCGACGAGACGGCGAAGCGGGTGACCAGCGAGTTCGACTCGATCATCCGGGAGAACGGCGAGCAGGCCGCTTTCGACGTCGGCATCACCGACCTCCACCCGGAGCTGATCAAGCTCCTCGGGCGCCTGAAGTACCGGTCGACCGGCCTTCAGACCGTGCTTCAGCACGCGGTCGAGACGGCGCACATCTGCGGCATCATGGCCGGCGAGATGGGCCTCAACATCAAAAGAGCTAAGCGTTGCGGGATCTTGCACGACATCGGCAAGGCCATCGACCAAGAGACCGAAGGTCACCACCAGCAGATCGGGGCGGACCTGGCGGCGAAGTACGACGAGTCGGAAATCGTGGTCGAGGCGATCCGACTCCATCACCACGACGACATGGCGCAAGCCTCCGCGTACGCGGTCGTCCTTCATACGGCGAATCAGCTGTCGGCACGCCGCCCCGGCGCGCGCCGCGAAGTCATGGAAACCTATCTCACGCGCCTGTCGGACATGGAGAAGCTGGTCAAGGACTTCAAGGGCATCGAGGACGCTTACGTGATGCAGGCCGGCAACGAAGTCCGCGCCCTGGTCACGCCGAGCGGCATCTCGGACCGGGAGGTCGGCGACCTCGCCAACGACATCGCCTCGAAATTGCGCCAGGAAATTACCTTTCCCGGCCAGGTGCGCGTTACCGTCGTCCGCGAAAATCGGGCCTCAGAACTGGCAAAGTAAATGACCACGATCCTAGCGATCGGGGACGTGATGGGGAAAGCGGGCCGGCGATGCTTGGAACGCTTTCTTCCGCGCGCCCGCGAGGAATTCTCCCCCGATTTCGTCCTGGTGAACGGCGAGAACGCAGCGGGCGGCTTCGGGCTCACCAAGAAAATCTACGACGAGATGATCGGCCCGATGGGGATCGACGCGGTGACCATGGGCAACCACTGGCACGACAAGCGCGAGATCTACGAGTTCTTTCCGAAGACCGACCGGCTGATCATCCCGGCGAACATGGCCAACGTCGAAAGCGAGAACGACGGCCTGCGTATCGTCACCGCGAAGAACGGGACCCAGGTCGCCGTGGTCAATCTCGCCGGAAAAGCCTTCATGTACGGGGAGAACCGCTGCCCATTCAAGGCGGTCGACAAGCTCTTCGAGCACATCCCCTCGCACGTGAAGATCCGCATCGTCGACATGCATGCCGAGGCCTCTAGCGAAAAGCAGGGGTTAGGCTGGCATCTGAAGGGCCGCGCCTCCCTCGTCTACGGCACGCACACGCACGTGCCGACGGCAGACGAGCGTGTCCTCGAGGGCAAGACGGGCTTCGTCACCGACCTGGGCATGACGGGCGGCTACGCCTCGGTCATCGGGATCAAGAAAGAGGCGGCCATTCACCGCCTTTTGACCGGAGAAAAGAAGAAATTCGAGCCCGCGACCGACGATCCCTGGATGTGCTTCATCGTCGCCGACGTCGACGAGGCGACCGGATTCTGCCGGTCGATCCGCCGCTTTCGATGGGAATTGGGTGAATCCGTCGAAGGCGCTGATTCGTAGGCGTTCGTGGCCGATGTCGCTTGTCCCTCCGCGGTCGCCGTGGCAATCTTTCCTCCGATTGTCCTTAGTTACGAGAACGAGAAGGATGCCCATGACGCTCTCCCGCCGTCCGCTGCTTTTGGCCCTGATCCTTGCGGCGTCCCTCGCAGCCCCGCAAGCTTTCGGTTTCTTCGTCGACGGTGACGGCCACTACGGCCTCCGCGGCGAGACGGAGACGGCGCCAGCCTTCTCGAAGAAGACCGGCACCTACCAGGCGATCCAGCAAAGCTTCCGCCTGCAGGGCGAAGCGCGCTTCAACGACCTGTCGAGCATGTTCCTTGAGTTCCGGCTGTTCAACAATCCGCGCGCCGCCTATCTCGGCGACGAGCCGCAGGCGCGGGACACGCTCGATTGCGGCGCGGATGCCTACGGCCAGCCGAAGCCCTGCCCGACGGAACACCAGAACACAGGCGAACCCGGCTACAAGCCTTACACGCCGCAAGTCACCAAAGCCTACGTTCGTTATGCGTTCGACTACTGCATCGTCGAAGCCGGCCGGCGCGGCCGCGACTGGGGCCTCGGGATCTTCCTCGACTCAGGCTCGAAACCTTTCGACACCGATGCCTCGGTCTTCGACGGCATCACCTGCAACATCAACATCCAGAAAACCCAGACCCTGGGTCTCTCCATCGGCTACGACAAGCTCGCGGAAACCGGCTCCTACGTCGACGCCAAGGCCCTCGGCGGCGACCGCCGCTTCGGCGCCAACGACCAGGAAGACGACCTCGACCAGTACTTCTTCACGATCGAATACGACGACCGCAAGGCCAACGCCGGAGCCGCGTTCACCAAACAAGTCGGTGTTTATTTCGCGCAGATCTCGGGCCATAAGCTGCCTGAAGGATCCAACACCGACCTCAAGTTCCTCGACCTCTACACCGGCTTTTTCTTCGCCGACCTGTCGCTCCGCAACGAAGTGCTCTTCCGCATGGGCAAGTCCGCGGATCCGAACTGGCAGGCATACGGCGGCGCGGTGATCGGTGACGGCGGCGTGGTGACCAACAAATTGGCCTCGATCTCCATTGCAGGCTCCGTCGATTGGACCCTATCGCGCTCGGGCGCGGCCATCGGCCCGGTGGAGTACAACAAGGGAGACGCGACGCGCCACGTGATCTTCTTCAACTACGGCTATGCCCCAGGCGACGCCGACGGGTACCGTCCAGCTGACGCGAGCGACGCGAAGCTTCTCGGCATGGGAGAGCGCGGCGATACCGACGACGGCGCGAAGGCCATCGCTTTTCACCGCAACTACAAGCCGGCATTGCTGCTTTTCAATGCCCGCCCGGAAGCCGACCGCTTCAAGGTCGACGGCGCCTTCAACCCGGGTCGGATGATGAACGCGACCATGTTTGCGACGGGTTACCGCTATGAGAGCATGACGACCGGCGACATCGAAGTGAAGCTGATCACCGCGAGCCTGAGCCAAACGGCGCCGGCGGACGTGAAGGCTTATTACAACGATGCCGCGAGGCATCCGGGGACCGACCGTCCCGCCGGCTTCTACGGAAAGAGCCTGGGCTACGAGCTGGACCTCACCTACACTTACAAAGTCGGCCGCGAAGCCGAGCTGGGCGGGTCTTTGGCCGCCGCTTCCCCTGGTGACGCCTGGAAGGTCGACAGTGAAATCGAGCCGACCAACGACCTTCTGATCCAGACGTTCGCCGCGTTCCATTTCTGAACGAGGTCTAGCTCATGTTCGACATGCCGTACGACGGAGGCGCGATGAAGCGCCTCGATAACGCCACGGTCGTCGAATTCTTGAGCTCCGCCGCGCGCGTCCTCTCCGAGCATGGACTTGCGACCTCGAAAGACGTCGACGACCTACGGCTCGCCCTTTCCGCGATCAACGCGGACGCCGGGGCGCGTGAGCGGCCGGCGCTACTCGAGCTCGATCGGCAGGGGGCCGCCTGCCTCGACGTCCTGCGCCTTAGATTCGGGACCCGCGGCCTGGCGCTGAACCTCGCGCGCCACACGCTGAAACGCGGTGTAACGGAGACGCGCCGCACGCTTACCGGCTGGGGCCAGCAGCTTCTGAAGAAGGCCGAGCTGAATTTCAACCGCGGCCTCCTCCTCCGCCGCGGCGGCAAGCCGGAGCGCGAGACGCTCTATGCGAGCCTCATCCTCGATTTCTCGCAGATTCTCGCGGAGGCGGCCGAGGCGCTCGCAGCCGTCGCGGTCGAGCTCTCACGCATGAACGCGCACGGCCTTGACGCAGAGACGGAGAACGACCGCAGCGTCGATCGCGCCATGGCGGAGGCTCTCGGATTCGACGGGATCACCGAGCCGTCCCTCCCGGGCTTCGCCGAGCGTTGCGCCAAACGCCGTCTTTCGACGGCACTCGCCCTGGTCGGCGATGCCGCTCAACGCGTCAACCGCGAGCTCAATGCAGGGGAGCGATCGGCATCGTATGCCCCGGCACTTGCTGGCGAAAGTTTGTCCGCGGAGATCCGTCGCCTCGAGGCGCTCGAGCTCCCCGAAAGCGAGGCCTTGCCGACGCTTGCGACCCTCACCGACTGGGAAGTCCGTCGGATCGCCCTCGTCGGCGCGCTAGACGGCGTCAACGCGGCCCTGAGGCACCTCGCTGCTGAAAGCCTCGCTTCCCTCAGCACGGGCGTCTCCGTGACCTCGACGGCCACCCAGACGAGCGGCCCGCAGCCGAAGGTCGTCTATCCAGAGGCGACGCGTCGCCGTATCGCCATCGACCTCGTCGCGACCGGCATCGGCCCGAAAACGGCCGAAGACGCGGCGGCGAGCCTCTTCCGCTATCTCGACGAGCACCGTGCGCGGCCTTCCGAGCTCCTCTCGAGCGAGCTCGCGAAGATCCACCCTGCGCTGACCGATACCTCCCTCACGACGCTCACGGCCCTCGCCAAGGACCGGAGCACCATGGGCGCGCAGCATGCGCAGAAGCTCGAAGCCGCGAAACGCGCGAAGCACCTGGCCGAGCGCTTCATCGGCCTGGGCGCGACTCTGGTCTTGGCCGTCGCCGTCGTCGTGCCTAGCCTCCTCGCTTTGGGAGGCTGCGGCCTAAAAACTCGGCCCAAAAGCGAAGTCGTCGAGTTCCGTCCCGACATTCCGTTCCGCGACCCGAAAGCGCCCTAGCGATGCAGATCACTAAATCTCTCAACGATTTCCGCGGGGTGTGGACGGCGCTGGCGACCCCCTTCCGCGACGACCAAGAGATCGACTACGACGCCTTCGACCGCCTCCTCGCCGAGCAGGAAAAAGGCCGCGTCGCGGGCATCGTCATCGCCGGCACGACCGGCGAATCGCCGACCCTGACTTTCCAGGAGAAGCTCTCTCTCGTCCGCCGCGCTCGCGCCCGCCTCTCGCCCAAGGTGCGCGTCATGGCCGGCTCCGGCGACAACAATACCAAGCAGAGCGTCGAGCTCTCGCGCCTCGCCGAGGATGCGGGCGCCGACAGCCTCCTCGTCGTGACCCCACCCTACAACAAGCCCTCGCTTGCAGGTTTGGTCCTGCACTATCAGGCGATCGCCTCCGCCGTGAAGCTGCCGATCTGCCTCTATCACGTGCCGGGCCGCACGGCGCAGCTCCTGACCGTAGATCAGATCGCGGCTTTGGCCCAGATTCCAAGCCTGGGCGCGATCAAGGAAGCGACGGGCGACGTCGCGTTCTTCTCCCGCGTCGTCACGCGCACGGGCCTACCCATTCTTTCCGGCGACGATCCGACATACCTGGCGAGCCTCGCCGTCGGCGGCCAAGGGGTGATCAGCGTCGTCTCCAATGTTTTCCCGCTGGAAATGGTGGAGCTCACCGAGGCGTTTGAGCGCGGCGACGTGAAAAAGGCGCGCGCGATCCACGAGGCTTTGATGCCAGCGATCGACGCCTTGTTCAGCGAAGTGAATCCGTGCCCGCTGAAAGTGGCTTTGAACGCGCTGGGCCTCGCGAAGAACGTGCTCCGCCCGCCGCTCGCGCCCGTGACCGCCGCCAACGAAGACAAGATCCGAGCCACGTTCGCGACTGCCCGCGAGCAGCTCGCGCGGCTGCGCTGAGGGTCGCGCGTGCTCTGGATGCACGGCAATTCGGGCCGCATGGGCCAGGAGATTCTGAAGGCGGCGGCCTCAGCCGCGGTGCCGATCTCCGGCGGTAGCGCGGCCGGCGACCCGTCCCTGCCCGCGAAGCTCGCCGCGGCGCTGGCGAAGTCGAACGTGCGTTTGATCGTGGATTTCTCGAGCCCGGAGGGCAACGCCTTCCTGTACGAGGCGTTCGTCAGCGGCAGAATCCGCGGCAAAGCCGTGTTGATCGGCACGACCGGGCTTAGCGAGGCGGCGCTGGAAAAATGGCGCGCGCTCGCGATTCCCTCGGATCTGGCGCTGATGGTCGCGCCGAACACGAGCGTCGGCGTCCTCTTGGTCGCCAAGGCGGCGATGCAGCTCGCGCGCGAGCTTTCCGGCTTGAATTACGACGTCGAGATCACCGAGACACATCATCGGATGAAAAAGGACGCGCCGTCCGGCACCGCCAAATTCCTGACGCAGGCGGTCGTGCAGGGCGCGCCGGCGCTTAAGGCGCGCTTCAATCGCAGCGGCGAGCGCCAAGCGGGCGAGATCGGCGTCAGCTCGGTTCGGGGCGGCGGCGTCTTCGGAGAGCACGAGATCAGGATGATCGGCGATCACGACGAGATCACGCTGAGCCATCGCGCCTTCTCGCGCCAGCTCTTCGCGGACGGCGCTTTGGTCCTGGGCCGTTGGCTCGATCGGCAGAAGCCCGCAGTTTACGGCCTTCTCGACGTGAGCCTCGCGGACTTCAAGTCCCGCTGAGGAACATGAAGAACTCGTTCTTCTCGACGTCGAGGTCGAGCGGCTCGCCGCACTTCGAGCACTTTCGCGACCCGAGGACGACCTCGCCGTCGTCGTCTTTGCTGATCGAGGAGCGATCGAACAGGATGTTCTCGACGCGCTTGCAGTTCTCGCAGCTAAACGGGACGTAAAAGGTCTTGATCTGCGTTTCGTCGGCCGATTTGCCGAGCATCTGCGGGATGACGTTCACATTGGCGATGAACTCGGGGGTGCAGTCGTAGAACTCGAAGACTTTCGGCGACCAGGCCAGGGTGAAGGCCAGGAACTTCCGCACGCCGACGCTGTTGATCGAGGTGATGCGGCCGATGTTCAGCTTGAGCGGCGCCGCCGCGGCCGCGAGGGGCGCGAAGTCCGCGAATTCATCGAGCCGCCCGGCGATGAAAAACACGTCGTTTTTCTGGGAGATCTCCAAGGCCGCCGCCGCTTTTTAGTCGATCACGGACGGTAACGAATCTCGCCGCCCAGCCGCGCGTAGGACACCGTCTCATTATAGACGATGACCGTCTCGGCACCGAGCCAGTAGCCGTCCTTGGTCTCGACGAGCAAGGTGTAGGTGCCAGCGGGGACGTTGAAGAAGATCGCCTTGGTGTTCGGGGAGTCGCTGTAGTACCAGCCGTCGCCGACGTCCTGCCCGACCGAGTCGACGAGGTGCATCGCGATCGTATCGCCTTCGGCGCTGGCCGGATGGTTGAAGTCGGAGACGACGACCCCAAGGGCCGGGTCGTAGCTGACCTGGGCGAAGACGGCCATGTCCTCGACGAAGCCGCGCGGGACGAGCGGGGTGACCGCGTCCTCGGCGCCGGCGGCGAAGGCGTAGACGGTCGGCTCGAACTCGGCGGCCTGGGCGAAGGCGAAGACCCGGCCGTGGGATTCCATGAGCGCGTTGCTGGTGGCGACTTGGCCGGAGCCGAGCTGCATCATGGGGTCGGTCGTGCCGAGGGGGATGAGGTCGATCATGTCGACCGTGCGGAGGCGCTGCGCGAGGCGCGGGTCGCCGTTGAGCTGCTCGTTGGCCGTGCCTAGGGTCGCGAGGCGGGCGACGAGGTGTTGCTCTTGGCCGAGGATCAGGTCTTCTTCGACGTGACGGCCGGCGAAGATGGAGAGCGGCACCGTGGCGACCGGCGCTTCCGCTTCGTACAGCGTGACGGCAATCGGGCCCGGGGAGATATTGAAGAAACAGAAGCGGCCGTCGAGGCCCGTGGCGTGCATGCCGCGGTCGAGAAAGCCGAAGTTGTTGAAGTAGAAGGGGCCTTCGGCGTCGGCGTCGAGCTCGATGGCGACGTTGGCGGTCAGGGACCTGCCTTCGCCGACCAGGTCGTAGACGTTGCCGCACATCGAGCCGAGGCTCATGTCGGCGACCGAGCCTGCGGCTTCGCTGTAAGCGTCGAAGGCGAAGCCCCGGATGCCGCGAACGCGCATGACCTGGCCGGAGGCTTCGTCGGTGTTGATCTCGGCCATAGTCGAGCGCATGGCGCCGGTCTCGTCGTCGATGGCGACGAGGAAGCGGGAGTCGAGCGGCATATCGCGGATGGTCAGCTGACCGGTCGCGTCGGTGTGGCCTTGGAACTCAGTGCCGACCAAGCGGACCTTGACGTTCCCGGCCGGGAAGACGCGGACGCCGTCGACAGAGGTGCGCTCGTCGACGACTTGGATGGTGACGGCCTTGTAGGCAAGCTCGCCGGGGGCGGCGGAGAAATGCTGCTCGTCGCCGTGGGCGAGGTCGGCGCGCGCCTGGTCGGCGACGCTGTCTTGCAGGGAGGGAGCGGTCTCGGCGGCAGCCGGGGGGGTGCGGGGCGCGAGCTCGGTCGACGGCGCATCGAAGGTCGGATAGTTCGCCGAAGCTTTCTCGGTGAACAGGCCGTTCAAGCTGACGAGGGCGTCCGGAACCTTGAGGTCCCAATTCGAATCGCCGCTCTCGACCTTGATCGGAACGATGTACATCTTGCCCGCGGCGACGACATAAAGCTCGGTGGTGCCGCCTTTGCGGGCCTTGAGCTTCGATGCGCCTTGGTCGAGTTGCACGATATCTTGATCGCGGACGAAAAGCGCGACGGAGCCGGCCTTCGCTTTGACGCGAATGGTGGCTTCCGCATCGAGCTTCCCGAGCGACAGCGACTCCGCGGAGAGCTTGATGCCGCCGGCCGTCTCTTCGACGTCCAGCACGATCTCATGGTTGCGTTGATTCGCTTCACGGGCCTTCGCAGCGACCTTGACCTTGGCTTTGAGAGCTCCGGACTCGATGCGCGCTTTTTCGGTCGTCAGCTTCTCGGCGCGCGCTTCACGGCCCGGCTCTTCCGGGATCACGACGCGCACGGTGAGATCGCCTTTCGGCGCGGGCTTCGCTTTCGCGACCGTGACGACTGGCGCAGACGGCGCGGTTTTTTCTTGCTTCGCGACGCCGACGGTCGCGTCGATCAGCTGACGTACCGACATCGAGCCGGTCGCGATCAGGTCTTGAAGGGGCATGGCGCCGACGGCAAGCTCGATCTCGTCCTCGACGATCGACTTCGCGGGCTTGGTGTTCGCGAACGCCAGCTTCGGCAGCCTGGTCTCCGCGGCGAGCTCGGTCACGCGCAGTGCCGGCATCGACAAGAGCGTCGAGACGTCGACTCCCGTCCCCGTCGCCGCACGCGCCTCGAGCGCGCCGATCGCGAGCAGCAGCACGCCACCGGTCGTCGCTAGGATTTTCGCGCTCTTCGTCACCACGGGCACGGGAAGCCTCTAGGGGAACAGACGATGAAATTCTGACCACTGACTTTATATCGGACGAGATGGGAAACAATTGAGGTGGGATTGGTTCCTTGGATTTTATCGCGGGAAAAGACGGCGAGACAACCTCGAGCCCTTGAGCGGCGCTTGGTCCAAAGAACATGAGAGACCGACGAAGCTAGCCTAGACGGGCCTTTAGGAGCTGGCTTACGACCTTGCCGTCGGCCGCACCGCCGAGCTTGGCGAGCACTTCCTTCATTAGAGGCCCGAAGGTTCGGTCGGTCGTACCGGCCAGGACGGCGTCGATCGCCTTGGCAACCTCGGCCTCGCTGGCCTTCTTCGGGAGGTAGTCTTCGACGATCGCGAGCTCAGCCCGGATGGCGACGCGACGCTCGCCCTCGGGGTACTCGTCGAGCGATTTGGCCAGACGCTTGTGGTAGGTCGAGACGACCTTTAGGACCTCGTCGTCGCCGAGCTCTTCGCGGAGATTCACGGCCGCCTGCGCGTATTTCATCTCGCTCAGGATCATGCGCAGCACGCTGAGGCGCAGCGTGTCGCGCGCTTTCATGGCAGTCTTGAGGTCTTCGTTCATCCGAACTTTGAGTGACACCTTGAAGTCCTCCCGGCTTAGCGAATAAAAGAATCTATTCGATCCATTGGGGGGATTCAACGGTGTTCGGGCGGCTAATGGCTTCCATCTCGCTGCTTTTGGTCGGGTGCGGAGGGGCTTGGACGCCGCCGCCGCGCTCGCGAGCCGTCGTGCACGCTACCGCTGATCAGATCGCGCGCAAAAGCGTGTTGCCGCAAAGCTACATCGTCGCATTTCGCACGCCGCCGGAGGCGCGCGACATGCTCGCGTTCGGCAGCTACACGGCCGAGCATAAAACACATTTTAGTTTACTCGCCGAGCGCTACCTCGCCGACCCGCGCGTCAAGGAGCTTCAGTTCCTGACGGCGCTCGACCTCGCCGCCGCGCCGCGTGCGGAGGTGCAAAATCTGGGTCCCGTGGCGCGGCGCCTTGCAGACGGCCTGAAAGGCGCGCCTTCCGTCGCCAGCGTCACGCGGGTCGATTTCGCCGACGAGGGCGGCGCCCGCTCCTTGCTCGACGAGTGGGACGAAAATGGCGAGCTATGGTACGCGGAGCCGAACGGCGTGAGCCAGCTTTCGCAGGAGCCGGACCCCGCCGCGCCGAACATCTTCACGCAGCAGGCGGAAAGCTACGAAAGGCTCAATTACTGGTGGCTCAAGTCTATCAACGTGGCACAAGCCTTCGCTTCGATCGCGCAACGTGATTTGGCCGTACCGGGTACGCCGACCGACGCCGACGTCGTCGCCGACCGGCCGATCGTCGCCGTCTTAGACAGCGGCGTCGACTACGAGCATCCGGCGTTGAAGGACCGGATGTGGATCAACTCCGACCAAGGCGCGGCGAATTGCTCGAACGACTTGCACGGCTGCAATACCACCGTCGTCGAGCGCGGCAAGCTAGGCAACGGCGACGTCTACCCGTTCGGAACGACGGGCCCGGGCCAGTCATGCGGGAGCGAGGACAGCAACTGCTCGCACGGAACGCACGTCGCAGGACTGGTCGCAGCGGACTCCACCTGGAGCGATCCTTCGACGGGTCGCGCTACCGGCGGGATGTGCCCCGTCTGCCAGATCATGGTGCTCAAGATCGTCAGCAAGATTGGGAAGGACTCGGGCATTCTCGACAGCTCGATCATCGCGGCTTTCAAGTACGTCGCGCTCTTCCGGCGCGAGGGCAGCGCCGCGGTGCGCGTGATCAATGCCTCGTTCGGTAAGTTTGTGCGCTCGCGCACCGTCGGTTTGATGATCCGCTTGATGAAGGAGAAGCGCGGGGCGCTCGTCGTCGGCGCCGCCGGAAACGAAGACACGTTGTCGATGGAGTATCCCGCCGCGTTCAGCGACGCCGTCGCCGTGGCCGCGGTCGACAGCAAGCTCCGTAAGGTCTCGTTCTCCAACTTCGGGCACTGGGTCGACATCGCAGCGCCTGGCTCGAACCTCCTTTCCACGATCCCGGGCGGCGAGCTCGACCTGAAATCCGGGACCTCGATGGCCTCGCCGGTCGTCGCCGGCGTCGCCGGGCTGATGGTGGCGCGTTATCCGGGAATCAGCTTCGAAGCTTTGCGCGGGTGGCTGCTGAAGAGCGCGGATCCGGGCTTCTACTCGCGCGAGTTCGAAAAGGGCTTCAACTACCACTATTACTACCCGAAGCTCGACGGCGAAGAGGCGCGCACGCCGCTCCTTGGCCTAGGGCTGCTGAACGCATATGCCGCGATCAATCTGACGCCGTCGCAAAATCTACCGGTCTTCGCTAACCTCGACCGCGTGCAGCCGGGATGCAGTCGTATCCCTGGGAACGCGCCCGGAGGCACGACGAGCACCGTCCTGCTGCTTGTCTCAGCCCTGCTTTTCCCGCTGTTCGGCGCTCACATCCGGCAGGTGACGCGCGCCACGTTGCGATACCGGCGGTCCACGGGACCCGTGCGCTTACCCTGAAACGCGTCGTCGTAGAACGCGTAGAACTCGTTGGTCATGCTCCAGCGCTCGGATAGCTGGAATTGCAGCCGCCACCGCACGTAAGAGTAGCGCTCCGCCGCGTAGTCCTGCGTCACGCGTTGCTCGTCGTCTAGCGTGTAGCGTGGCTCGAACTTCGAAAAGTGGTTCGCGGTGAGCTCGGTCGCTAGCTCGGGCAAGGCGAGGGGCGACATCGTGACACCCGTCGTGACGAGGGAGCGATAGTGCAAGGCCGTGTCCTCGATCGGCTCTTGGACCGTGCCGTCCGTCAGCGAAAGATGTCCCTCTTCGTCCTCATCGTAGCCCTGCCCGTCCTGACGGTAGTCGCCGGTGTATTGTCGGCGGCTGAAAAGCCGGGTCCAAAGATCGCCGCCAAGTTTGGGCTCCCAGCGCGCGCCGGCGCCCGCGATCGGCATCCGAATGAGCGGCGCGACGCCGAGGAGGACGACTGTGCCCATCTCACCGCCCTCCTGCGTTTCCGGATCCGGCTTCGTCTCGCGGTAAGGCAGCTGGATCAGCGTGTACTGAAGCAGCTCGAAATTCTCGTGCCGGATGGGCCTGAGGTCGATCCCGATCTCCGGCCGACGCTGCAGAACCTGTTGCGTTCCCGGCATCTTATAGGCGCCCAAGGTCGCATACACGTCGAGGAGGCCGCTGTAGAGCTTGGCGCCGACCTGAAAGCGCGCGTGCACCGAAGGCTCTTGCCGCTCGTAAAAGCCGTCCGTCGAATAATACGTGTTCATGTGATGGCGTAGCTCGACGGTCGCGTAGCCGGCGTTGCCGGTCGGCTCGTCCGACCGCTTCGTCGCCTTCACCGGCGCCGCGGGCGCCGCGGCAGGCGGTGACGGCGTGCCTTGACCGAGGGCCGTGCCCGTAAAAAGACAAAGCGCCGCCAGAAGAAGAAGCCGCATCTCCGCGCCTCCCGAGCTTGGTTTAGATGATCCTCTGAACCGAGAAGAGGTTGCTCGACTCACGGCCCACGGAGGACAACGTGACCGAGACGAAGATGATCGAATCGCCCGGCTTCAGCCAACTTTCGCGGGCGAGATGGTCGTTCACCAGCGGCAAGACTTCGTCGATGTTCGGATCGATGTTGAGCAGAAGGGCCGAGACGCCGCGGACCAGGCGCAGGCGGCGCACGACCGCGGGCGAGAAGGTGACGCCGATTACTGGGATCGGCGCGCGGAAGCTCGCGAGCTTCAGCGCCGTGTTGCCGCCGCGCGTGATGCACACGATGGCTTTCGCCTTGATGCGCTCGGCGGTCTTGTAGGCGTTGTAACAGGTGGCGTCCATCTCGTTGGCCACGGTCGGTACGCTCTTGATCCAGTTCGGCTTCACTTTACGCGCGCCCTCGATGTCGAGGATGATCCGCTGCGTCACCTGGACGGCTTGCAGGCCGTACTTCCCGTTGGCGACCTCCTCCGAGAGCACGACCGCGTCGGTGCCGTCGAGAACGGCATTGGCGATGTCGGACACTTCGGCGCGCGTGGGCGTGACGTTGCGGCGCATCGACGCGAGCATCTCGCTCGCGGTCACAGCTACCTTCGCATGGTCGTTACAGAGCTGAATGATCTCTTTGGTGATCATGGGAACGGTCGCTGGATTCGTCGACAGCGCGAGCTCGCGACGCGAGATCAGCACGCCTTCGACGAGCTCGAGGAAGTCCTCGAGGCGCGTCACGACGCTGTCAGAGTCGACCTTCGCAATGAGCCAAGGCGAGATGTCGCCGTAAGCTTGGACGATCTGCGAGCGAAACTCGCTGATGCGGTCAGAACTCCAAGCCCCTGGAATAACAAGATAATCGACGCCAGCATCAACGAGCGGCTTGAGGTCGGCGAGCGCCGGCGGGGCGCGGTCCTGGTCCTTCCGAGTCTCCGGGATGAAGATCTCGGCGTCGGGAAAAATCGTGCCGCCTTGCGTGACTTCGAGCTCGATCTTCTTGTCGGCCATCGATTTGACCTTGGCGCAAACTTGGCCGGAGCCGAAGAAGACCTTCGCGTTCGCGGTCCAGAGCTTTGCCCAGATTTCCGTCTCGACCTCGAGCGCGCCTTCGAGCTTCGTACCGACGGGCACGACGACGATCGTCTCGGCGTGGCTGACCTCGCGGGCCTGCTTCACCTTGGCGAGGCCCTGGATCCAGCTCGAGATGTCGAGCATGACCGGGCTGCGGCCGTGAACGGTCGTCTGACCGGCAAGCGTCGTCAGGAACTCACGGATGCCCGCGACGCTCTGCTTGTCGTAGACGAGGCGGACGACGTCGACATCCTCGCGCGCCACCTGCTCGGCGCCGGCGGTCGTCAGGGCGCGTCCTTCGAAGGACTTGATGACTTTCGTCTGCCGTGCATTTTGCTCGATCATCGCGGCGTCTCATTCAGAAAGGGATTGCCCCATCAGTATAGGGCGGTTTTCCAGGTTGGCCACGGGTTTCACCCGCTCGGCGACGGTTCGGTCGTACACGACGATCGCGGTGGAGCCGAGCATGAAGGTGCCGAGCTCATCTCCCTGCGCCACCGCACGCGGCTCGGTGTAGCGGTGGACCCGGGGCTTGGCGCCGCTCTGCCGGGAAAGCGAGTTGGTCACGAGATCCGGCACGAGCGGCGTCACCATGCGCCCGACGTTCAATGCGCCAACCATCACGACGAAGGCGCGGCCGCCGCCTTCGACTTCGTAATCGAAGACCAGGCGCTCGTTGCGGGCAAAAAGACGCGGCGTGCGCAGGACGAAGGGCACGTTTACGGGCCAAAGCTCGCCCGGCAGGTACCGGACGGCCGTGATCTTGCCGCTGAAGGGCGAGTGAACCCGGTGGTAGTTGTGGGGGGCGAGGTAGACCGTCGTCTGCCAGGCAAACTCCTCCGGCTTTACACGTCGGGCGGCGTCGTCCGGACTAGCGGCGGCGATCGTGCCGTAGACGAGGTCCAAGAGCGAGTAGCTCAAGCCTTTCGCCTGGACTGAGGTTCCGAGGTCGCAGGCGGCGGAGCGAGCGAGTTGCCCGTCGGCGGGCGACGAGACGAGGCCCGACAGCGGGCGCAGGCCTGGCTTCAACCGACGCGTGAACAGCTCCTCGATCGTTGCGTAGCTTGCGAGCGACAGCTCCGCTTCATCGAGATCCAGCTTGAAGGCAGCAGCGAAGCGGCGGACGATCCATGGACCGATCGGTCCAGGCAGGCGCAGTCGCACGATCGCGCCAGTGATCCAGCTGACGAGATTCTTCGGCACCAAGTGCAGGAAGAGCCCGAAAGCATTCATGAGTTCGCCCCTTGCGGGCGCAACTTGTCGATCATAAATCGATTTGACTGACATCGAGGCACCTCTGACACGGGAGCCGTGTACTTTACGTTACAACCAGGGCCGAAAGGAACCCGGATCCTGCCGTACCGGCAGGTTTAAACTCCGGTTAAGGACCCCTCAAAACCACCTTGCAGATTTGACAATTGCGACCCGAGTGACGAGGATACGGGAAAGTGGCACGAACGTTGGATACGTCAGAAATGCGGGAACTCCGTGACCGCGTGCCGACGTGCATTTGGGGGATCTGGACATGAAGAGCATCGCCGCCAGTTCGAAAGCGCTCGCTACCGACGCTAAGCCTCTCGTCACCGACAAAGCGGTGAAGGTTCTGGCCAGCGCCATCTACCGCCAGCTGCAAGACGAAGGCTGCGAAGCCCGTCACATCATCTCCGTGTCCACACAGCTCCTCGACATCCTGACGAGCGAGCTGCAAAAGGACGACGACGAGTCCAGCAACTAAAGCCGACACCCTTCTTCGTTCGCTTTGCCCCTCGCGCCGCACGCCGGCCCGAGGGGCAAAGTTTTCCGGCCAGATTTTGTTTCGGCGCCCGGCTTTGCTAGACTAATTGCATGAACACCACACAGCGTGGAGCCGCAACGCGGCGCCGCATCCTCGAAGCGGCCGCATCGCTGACCGTCAAGAACGGCGTCAACGGCACGAGCGTTGACGACGTGCTGAAGGCGTCCGCGACCGGCAAGAGCCAGTTCTATCACTACTTCGCCAGCAAGGACGCGCTGGTGAAGGAGCTGATCTCACATCACCTCGAGAACAGCCTCGGCCTGAAAGCCCTGGCCCTCGAAGGGCCGCTGGACTCTATCGACGACTTCGGGGCCTGGCTGGCACGTCTCGTCCAGGCGCAGGCCGACGGCCTTTTCGACGACGGCTGCCCGATCGGCAATCTGGCGGCCGAGCTGTCGGCTCAGAACGAGACGGTTCGGGTCGAGCTTCAGAAGGTCATCCTGGGCTGGCGGGAGGCCCTGGCAGGGGGTTTCGAAGCCTTGAAGGGCAAGGGGCTCCTCCGGGCCGATGTGGAGCCGGCGCGGCTAGCCACGTTCGTCGTGAGCTGCCTAGAGGGCGCGCTGCTCCTGGCCAAGACGGAGCGGACGGCGGAGCCTCTCGTCGCGAGCGCGGCCGAGCTCTTGGCGCACGTGCAGGCGAAGGCACCTAAGCCCGTCCGGCAGGGGGCCATGGCGAAGGCGCCGGCGCCGGCCAAGGCGGACGCATCGCGGAAGTATCCGCATCCGCGCGGGCACCTGACCTTCTGTCCTTAAGAAGCTGCCGCTAAAATCGAATGAGCCCGAGCAATGCTCAGGCCCTAAGTGGAAGTCTGCTGTCGATCCGTTTAGGCGGCGCGGGCGCGGGGCGAGTGTCCGGTCAGGCGGAGCTGAAGCTGCTGGGCGACGTCGGCGTCGAGCTCTTCGGCGACGATCAACGTGATCTCGGTGTTGCGGCGGTTCGTGTGGCGCTTCTTCAGCTTCTCGAGGAGCTCGGCGACGCCACCGCTCGGGCGAAACACGATCACATCTGCTTCCACGGATTGGGCGGCGTTCAGGACGTCGCCACTGTCGGTGACATCGACGACGTTCACTTGGAGCTTCAGCTGGGACTCGAGGACCTGCTTCATGGTGAAGAACTTGTAGTAGTTGTCTTCGATGATGAGGACCTTGGTTTTCATCTGAGCTCCCTCCCCGCGGACCGTGTCGTACGTTCCTGATCTGAGACATTGCAGCGGTCGTGCCACGGTCTCTGCGCTAGGTAACATACCGAAACCACGACACTCTGCCCGATTCCTTTAGGACGCGGCTGGAGCTCTGTGCTATGGCGGTCACCCTACTTCGCGTTCCATCTGTGTCCTCCCGGACATGAACGGATTTTAGACATGCCGCAATTTCACATCGTTGGCGGGGGCTTAGCCGGAACCGAGGCAGCCTGGCAGCTCGTCCGCCAAGGTTTTCCCGTTCATCTCCACGAGATGCGTCCGACCAAGATGACGGCGGCGCACCAGACCGGCAATCTCGCAGAGCTCGTGTGCTCGAACTCTTTGAAGTCGCTTTCCACGGAGTCGGCCCCCGGCAGGCTCAAGGCAGAAATGGCAGCTCTAGACTCGCTGGTCGTGCGCGCGGCGAAGGTGGCGGCAGTCCCGGCCGGGCAGGCCTTGGCGGTGAACCGAGAGATCTTCTCC
>JANOTL010000060.1:0-18949 GCA_031416315.1 Pseudomonadota bacterium | reverse complement strand
TCCTACTCCTCGAGATGGTCGCCGACGCGGACGGTAATCCCGCGCCGCGCTTGAACGACGTCGACCTCACGCGTGCCTCGGCGCTCGCCTATCACGAAGTCATGATGCGCCAGGTCGTTCTGATGCTCTGCGCTGGCCTGGTCCACGGCGACCTGTCGGAGTTCAACGTCCTTCTGTCGCACAAGGGCCTCGTCATCATCGACCTGCCCCAGGCCGTCCAGGCGACGGCAAACAACGCGTTCGGGATCTTCGAGCGTGACATGATCCAGCTCGGCCTCTTTTTCGGCCGTTGGGCGCCCGAGCTCTTGAAGACGGGCCACGCAAAAGAGATCTGGAAACTCTACAAGAACGGCAAGCTCAGGCCCGACTCGCCGCTCACCGGGATCTTCGTCGACACCTCGAAGAAGGCGAACGTCGCCGACATCCTGTCGGAGATCGACGACGCCCGCGAAGAAGCCTTCGACCGCCGTGGGCCGCCGAAGTGAGGCGGCGCCCGGCGTGAGCGACGATCTGACGAAAGCCTTGGAAAGCCTGCGCAGTGGCCTCCCCGAGCCGCGCATCCTGGCGACCGAGGCCGAGAAGGATGCGCTGGTCGCCCGGGTCGGGGCCCGCACGGCGCGCGACATCGTGAAGGCGAAGAAGGACTTTCCGGCCCGGCGGATCCCGTTCCTCTTCTCGGCCGTGGACAGCCAGGCGGTGGTCGACCTGCTCGCGAACGACGTGGGCGCCGCCATCGAGCGCGCGCTCACCCCATCCCGAAAGACGCCGCCGCCTGACGGATGATCTCAGCGCGTGCAGTCCGTGCGCGCGTTCTGCGGATGATGGCCGCGCTCGACGAGGCCCTGGATGCATTCGAACTGCGACAAGGTCAGTGTGGCTTATCGAAACGGCGCAGCCAGGCGGGAAAGCCGCCCATGTCGACGGCCCGGCCCTCAGTCTTGCGCAGGCCGAGCCCGGTCAAGAGCGCGTCGGTGCCGTCGGGATCGGGGGTCACGAAGACCATCCGGCCGCCCGGAGCGAGCAGCGGCGCCGCGCGCTCGAGGACTTGGCGGAGGATCTCGGGAGCCTCGCCGGTGCCGACGCGACGGCCGAGCGGCGGATTCGAGATGAGCAGGGTCGGCGTGACCCCCAGGTCGATCTCGCGCGCATCGCCTTGGATGATCTCGACGTCTTTCACAAGCGCTGCGGCTAAGTTCTCACGCGCGGCGTTGACGGCGGCCGGGTCGATGTCCGTGCCGATGAGGCGCCTGTAGTGACCGCGCTTGGCGCGCTCGACGAGCTCGCTCGCGGCGCCGACGAAGGGATCCCAAACGACGTCGTCCTTGCGGACGCCCGCCAAGCGCGCGAGCGCAGCGGCCAGCGGCGCATGCGACGAGGCAGGCACGAGCGCGCGTCGGTACGTAAAGCGCGGATCGTCCAAGCGCTTGGGCAGGATTTCGAGACGGCCCTGCGCCGGATCGAGCTCGACCTCCCAGACGGCTTCCCGGGAGTCGTTAATGAGCGTCGGGCTTTGCGTCGCCAGCGCCTTCAACAGGCGGAACCGGTCGGCGTCCTTAGCATCCTTCCAGAAAAGGCGGTAGCGCACGGGACCGCGCGTGTGACGCGCGAGGGTCGCTGCGAGCTCCGGCTCGGCGAGCGCGGCGAGGATTTGAGCTTCCGTCGCGTCCTTTGGCAAGACAAAGCGGAAGGCGAACGCCTCGGCGATGCGGACCGCGAACAGCTGGCCGAGGGGGCGCTCCCAAAGAATATGGATACGGCCGGGAGTCTCG
Source organism: Pseudomonadota bacterium (assembly GCA_031416315.1). Lineage (GTDB taxonomy): Bacteria > Bdellovibrionota_B > Oligoflexia > Oligoflexales > CAIYRB01 > JANOTL01. The sequence continues at coordinate 17,180 of JANOTL010000060.1, read as the reverse complement.
CTCTCCGGCGTCACGCCAAGCTGAGCGAGCTCGTCGCGGACGAAGGACTCGAGGCCGACGCGCATGCGCAGCGCGAGCGCGAGGGGCTCGATCGGCTTCCGGGTGGCGTCGACCATACCGAGGTCTTTGGCACGGACGAGCCGGCGATCGAGCAGCGCGAGCGCGCGCTCGGCCTGGCGCTGGAGCTCCGGGTCGTCTTCGGCGCGCATGAGCATTTGCAGCGGGGCTCGGGCGGCCTCGCTGCCGGCCGTCCCCAAAGCGCGCGCAAGGGCGCGCCGTTGCTCCGGCCTCGCGCCGTTGGCGAGCTTGGCGAGGAGCGCGGCCTCGACGTTTTCAGAGGGGAGATCGCCGAGGCAGCGGATCGCGACGCTCACCGTCTTGAGGTCGGCGTCTCCGAGGAGCTCGAGGAAGAGGGCGCGGCGCTCGTCCTCGAGGCCCTTCGCCTCGGCCAAGGCAGAGGCGAGCTCGGCGCGGCGCGGGCGAGTGGCGGCGAGGAGCGCGGACTTCGCGGCGGTGAATCCGGTCGTGTTCATCAATTGCGGCTCGTCTTCCGGCTGGCGCCGAGAGCGGCGGCGATCAAGTTGCGGGGGACCTTGGGTTTCGGGACTGGGGTCGGGTAATCCACGAACCACGCGCGAACGTCCTCGTCGAGGCCGATCCCGTGCATGAAGTTGTAGAGCGCCTTCTTCAGGCCGATGCCGAGCGCGTCGTGGTCGACGCCGGTCGGGTCCTCGAAGTCGAGGTCGTTGCGGGCAAAGGTCGAGACGGGCATTGGCTTGAGGCGAATGCCGAACTTCTCCGGATCCTTGCCGATCGGGCTGTGGACGGTCGCCGAAAATCGGTGCCAATAGGCCGACTGAATGCAGTTCGCTGCGAACAGCTGGCGGACACGCTCGAGAGCGTCGACGGTCTCTTGCACGGTTTGCGTCGGAAAGCCGAACATCAGATACGCGTGCACGAGGATGCCCGCGCGGCTGAAGGCGTCGGTGACGCGCGCGACTTGCTCGACCGTGACGCCCTTGTTCATCAGCGTCAGGAGGCGGTCGGAGGCGACCTCGAGTCCGCCGGAGATGGCGACGCAGCCGGAGGCCGCGAGGCGCTCGGCAAGCTCGGGCGTGAAGGTCTTCTCGAAACGGACGTTGCCCCACCAGCTGATCTCGACCTGGCGCTCGAGGAGGCGCTTCGCCATCGAAAAGAGCACTTTCGGCGGCGCGGCCTCGTCGACGAAGTGGAAGCCGGACTGGCCCGTCTCGGCGACCAGGGCCTCGATGCGGTCGACGATGCGATCGGCCGACTGATCTTCGTAACGACCGATGTAGTCGAGGGTCACGTCGCAGAAGTTGCACTTTTTCCAATAGCAGCCGTGCGCAAGCGTGAGCTTGTTCCAACGGCCGTCGGACCAGATGCGATGCATCGGGTTCAGCATCTCGCAGAGCGAAAGATAGGAGCCGATCGGGAGCCCGTCGTACGTCGGTGTGCCCGCGTCTTTGAACGGAATGTCGTGAACCTGCGCGTCCGAGCGGAGGACGACGGCGCCGTTCTCCCGGACGAACGTGCGCAAGAGGCCAGGTGCCTCGTTGGAGTTCGAGTCAACCGGCGCCTCGATCCGGGCCAGAATCCGCAGAAAAGGCTGCTCACCGTCGTCGAGCGTCACGTAGTCGACGTCGTCGAAGACGCGAGGCTCGGCGAGGTCACGGAGCTCGGTGTTCACATAGCCGCCGCCGAGGACGACTGTGGTCTGCGGACGCCAGGCTTTCACGGAGCGTGCGATGCGGAAGGCGCCGTAGACGTTGCCCGGAAACGGCACGGTGAGGCCGACGAGGTCGGGCTCGTGCTTCGCCAGGAGCTCGGCCGTGATGGCGTCGAGCGCGCGATCGACGAGCGTCGGGGCGGCTGCAAGATTCCGCGCGAGCGGGTCAAAGCTCGGCGCGCTCGCCGCAAGCTTCTCGCCGTAGCGCGAGAGCTCGAAGCGGGAGTCGACGCCGTCTCGGATCACGTCTGCCAGGTCGTCGATGTAAAGGGAGGCGAGAAAGCGCGCGCGATCGGTCGTGCCAAGGCTGCCGAAGGCCCAACCGAGCGCATCGCCACCCTCTGGCGCGAGCGCGGCGTAGCCTTGGATCTGGTTGAAGCGCGGCCCCTCGGGCAGGAAGCCGCCCGGCGCGATGCGCAAGGCGACGCTCGGGTCCTTGCCCTGCAGAAAGCGCACCGCAGCGTCGACGGTGCGAATGTAACGGTCCGCGTTCGCTTGGAAGAAGCGCACGGAGTGCGAGGCGCGCGGCGCCTTCGTCGCCGCGATAGCGTCTCGTACCGCTTCGAGGCCCGAGCGCGAGAACAGCTTCAGCACCAACTCGAGCGCCGGGTCGGCTTGGCGGGCGTCGTAGCCACGCTCGCGCAAGAACCCCGTGAGGTACGCCGTCGCCGGGTACGGGGTGTTGAGCTGGGTCATCGGGGGGGTGAGGAGGAGGATGCGCATGCGCGGCCTATCTAATGGAAACGACCCAAAAAGTCCAGGTTCGCAGCCGCAAGCGCCCTGAACGATTGATGATAATTCATTGGTTATGGTAAGTTATCGTACGGCCCGGAGGCCGGCGGCCGGCGGCCGGCATAAACCCAAGGGCCGAAAGGTCGATACGTTGGTGACGAGGCGACTCGTCTCCTACTCGCCTCCTCGAGGTCTGCCCATGTCCCGCACCCCGCATCCTGCGTTCAAGTGGTGGTTCGCGTTGCAGCTGGTGATCGCCGGCGCCGCGCTCGCCGCGCTCGCCGACCTCAGCTCCTTCCACGAGCTGGCCGGCGGCAAGAGCCGCGAGCTGGCGGCGACCGCTCGGTCGTTTGCCCAAATTCCGCAGAACCTGCAGACGATCGCGGCCGACTCGGTGCGCAACGAGGCCGAGACGATCGTGAAGCTGACCGAAGGCCACGAGCTCGTGTCGCAAGGTCTGCTCATGGCTCTGACGATGTTGCAGCTCATCGCCTTGGTTGGCCTTGTGCCTCTAGGTTTTTATGCGTCGCGTTCGCGGCGCGCTGACGGGATGCGCTCGCAAGAAACTGATGGACCGACGGTGGCCGCAGCTCCCGTCGTTTCTGCAGCTGCCGTCAAGGCGTCGACACCGATCGCTCAAGTGCTTACCGGCGTTTTTGGCGCGCAAGCGCCGCTCGTGACCTTGCCGACGAGTGTCGCGACGGCCCGCGCCGCCTCGGCGATTCGCGACGCCGCGCGGCGTCTGGACCATGCGCTCTCCGAAGCGCAGATGCCTTCGGCCAGCCTCGACGGCGAGACCCAAGCCCTCGCCGACCTGTCCCTGGCCGAGGTCCTTTCGGTCGACGCGACGAGCCGCTCCCTCGGGGAATCCGCTCAGACGCTCACCGCGGCCTTAAGCGACGCGAGCCGCCTCGTGTCGGCCTTGAGCCGCCAATGCGAAGAGCAGGCGCACTTCGCGGCTGCCACACGGGCGGAGTGGAACGCGGCTTCGAACCAGGTCCTCGCCGCCCGAACGCAGCAGGACCGCGGCTCCGAGTTGGGCCGCGGCCTAAAGAAGATCGCGCAAACGATGATGATGCGCATCGCGGACACGATGAAGCTCGAGGGCGTCCTGCAGAACCGTGCCGAGGTCGTCAGCTCTCATCTTCGCGAGCTGCACGAGCACGCGAGGTCGGGCGACCAGCTCCTTAAAGATTCTCACGGTGCGATCAAGACCTGCAGCTCCGACGTGGCGCGCGCTTCGGCCCTCGTGGCGATGCTTTCGACCCGCGCGAAAGAGATCGTCAACATCATCCACGTGATCGACGACATCGCCGAGCAGACCAACCTATTGGCGCTCAACGCCTCCATCGAGGCCGCCCGGGCCGGCGAGCAGGGTCAAGGCTTCGCCGTCGTCGCCGACGAGGTCCGCAAGCTCGCGGCGCGCTCGTCGTCGGCGACTCGCTCCATCACCGGCCTCCTCGTCACCATCCAGAACGAAGCCGAGCAAGCCTCGGGCTGCCTTACCAAGGGCGACAGCACCGTAGACCAGGCTGCGCAAGCGCTCGAGCGCTTCAGCGACAGCTACGCCGCAAGCGCGGCGCGCACGCATCGCGGCATAGAGGAGCTTTCGAGCCTCATCCGCGACTTCGAGGGCCTCTTGACCTCGATCAGCGTCGTGCAGAAGGACGGCGTCGCGATCGGCAACACCGTCGACAACATCAACCGCGCGCAAGCGAAGGGCTCGGAAATGGTGAGCGAGGTCGCTGCCAGCGTCCGGCAAGTGACGGCGCACGCCGACCGCATCGCCCGCACCCTGACTCGCCAGTCCTTCGAGCTGAAACACACCGATACCGTTCTGGAAGCCGGCTTAAAAGCCGCGCAGGCCCTGACAGCGGCGGCGGACGAGCACGCCAGCGCCACTTCCGGCCTCCGCGCGGCGGCGAAAGCGGCGACCATTCGCCTCCCACAGTCCAACTGGGACGCGGCCTCGGCGAGCGCAGCGGACGCGCGCCGCTACCTCGTGGAGATTCAGGACTCAGCGAACAGCATCTCAGACGACGACGTGCGCAAGGCGAGCTAATGGCGTTCCACATAAAAGACAAAGCCCTGCAGGCCACGCTCGAGCGGCACGTCCGCAAAGCGCAGCAGCAGTCGAATAATTCGCTCGAGAAGCTGAGCTCGGGCTCGAACTTCTCGCGCTCAGACCCGAAGCCGGCCGAGCGCGCCCTTGCCGAGGGCCTCGAGTTCAAGCTCCGCAGCCTCTCGAGCTCCAAGAACAACATCAATAGCGCCGTGAACCTCCTGCAGACCGCCGAGTCGAGCCTCTCCGAGGTGTCGAACATGATCCTTCGCATGAAGGAGATCAACATCGCAGCCTCGAATACGACGGTGAGCGACAAGGAGCGAAAGTTCCTCTTCATTGAGTACGAGGCACTCTTCGACGAGGTGAACCGCGTCGCGGTGTCGACGAGCTTCAACGGCATCCCGCTCCTCAACGGCGACGACCCGGCTGGGCCCGAGGAGCTCGTCTTCCGGGTCGGCGACCCGTTCGATCCGTCCGCCTCCGGTGAATCGGTCGACGTCGAGGGCGGCGACGACATCAACGCCATCCGGTTCTCGGGTCTGAAAAACATCGTCGTGACCACCGCGGGTCTCGGCCTGCGCAGCGCCAAGGATCTCCTCATCGGCGGTAGCGACGAAGGCGGGCTTTCGCTCGTCGACGTCGAGGATCTGATGATGGACGACGGCGACGAAGACGGCGAATACGCCACCGTCTACGACCGCGCGCTCAACACGATCTCGACGCAGCGCTCGGTTTTGGGCGGCCTGCAGTCGCGACTCAATCGAGCGACCGACTTCCTGGACGTCTACACCGAGAACATCGCGGCGGCCAAATCGAGTATCGCGGACGTCGACTATGCTTCTGAAGTGAGCAAGCTCGTCGAGTCGCGGATGCTCTTGCAGGCGGGCACGGCGATGCTCTCGCAGGGCAACATCAATTCGCAGCTAGCCTTAGGCCTGCTGAAGGACCTCTGATCACGCCTCCGGCTCGTCGTAGAGGGTCTTCATCCTATCGTGCCAGCGCCGGGCGGCGTCCAAGATCTGCGCCTCCGAGAGGGCGTCGAACCCGGTGGCGTCGCGCGGGCGCAGGACGAAGCCGGCCGCGGCCGCCGTCAGCCCCGGGGGCCCGATGCCGCCCAAGCGGTCGAGGGTGGCGCGGGCCGCTTCGCCGAGCGCGCCGCCGTCGGCCGCGATCGGCGCGATCATCGAGCGCAAGGCCGCGCGCGGCATGCCGTGGCGATTGTGAAAGCGGCGCGTCACTTCGACCAGCGTCTCCGGGGGCACGATGCCGTGCACCATGAGCTGCAGCGCCGCCTGGAAGAAGTTGTCGAAGGTCTGCACTGGATCCGTGAGCGGCTCGATGCGGACGAATTGGTAGCCCGGCACGTTGCGGATCAAAATCACGTCGACGAGCGCGCCGTCGCCGGCAGCGAGGGGCGCCGCCTCGGTTGCGACGTCCTCGGCCGTCTTCGGCTCGACGCCCGCCGCCTCGAGGAAGCGACGGTAGGCGTCCGGGCTGAGCCGCCCGGAGGCGACCAGCTTCACGCCAATGTAGATGAAGGAGTCCGACTCGGCGTTGTCGCCGATCAAGGCAAAACGGGCGCCGGCGCCCGCGGCGATCAACAGACGAAGGATTGCGAGCGACTTGTAGGCCACGTGCTGGCGCAAGAGGTCCATGCGGCGACGGCGGAGGTTGTACGCCTGATCTTTAAACGTGTCGGTCGACCAGTCGAGGCCGTCGAGCATCAGCTTCTCCTCTAGAACCGCACGCAGCTGCGGCGGCGACGAGGAGACGAAGTGTAGCGGCCGTGGCACTTGCTCGCTCGCGAGCGGCGCGTTGACGTCGCCCCATCGCGCGGCGAGGAGCACATCGGACGCACCGGCGACGGTGATCTTATCGGTCGCCGCCTCAAACGCGATGCGCGCCATCCGCACGAGGCTTTCGAACTCGGTCTCGAGATAGGTCTTGTCGATGTCGCAGACGAGCTGCCGCCCACCCGCCATAGCTCCGCCCTCGCCGCGCTGGCGCGTGTCGATGAGGCGCCCGACGCGGTACTCCTCGCCACCGGCGCGTGCCAGGTTCTTGAGGATGGTCGTCCAGGCCATGGTGCCCTTTGCGGCCGAGGTGGCTTGCCAGCACTGTCCGGGAGGCTCCCGAGCGATTTTGCTTTCCCGTCTTCCCTGCTTCCAGGTAGACTACAGCAAAACCTCGTAAACAAGTTAGCATAGCTTCACAAAGACCGCGTCATGCGGCCCTGTCGGGAGGATACCACATGGAACGAGGCAACGTCCGTTCGTGCGCCTACTGTGCTCAGGACAAGGCGTGGATCAACACCGGCAAGAAGCTCAAAGACGGGTCGAAGATCTACGTCGACGAGAACGAAGCCCGTTGGTCCGGGCGAAGGTGTCCGGATTGCGAGCGCTCCCGCGTCTATGCCGCGGTGCGCTGCGACGGGTTCGAGCGCGATCTGATCGTGCGGCAGCTGGAGGAGTCTGGATTCGAGATCCAGTCACGCACCCTCCCGCTCAAGGCGACGAAGGACGGCAAGACCTACACGGTCGGCGTCAAGCGCGCCTGCACGACCGACGGCAAGATCCTCCTCGAGCAGCCGCTCGAGCCGGGGACGGAGCTGGTGGCCTTGCTCTTCGAGTCGGTGCGCATCTTCACGCCCGACCAGATCGAGCGCATGCAGCCGTCCCTCGACGTCCGCAGCGGCCCGCCCCAGCGTCGCACCGGGAAGGGCGCCTCGGGCTCGCAAATGATCGAGCTCTCCAGCGACCTTTTGTCGGCGACTCCCGAGATCTGAGCAAGAGGCCTTCTTAGCGCAGGACCGTATCTTTTTTCCCGAAGCGCTCGTTCGCCTCGGGATAATCGATGTTGTAGTGGATGCCGCGCGACTCCTTGCGCGCCATTGCGCAACGCACGGTCAGCGACGCGACGAGAGCAAGGTTACGGACCTCCAACAGGGCGTCCGTGACCTTGTATTCCCAGTAATACGCGTCGAGCTCCTCGCGGATGGCCGTAATCCGGCTCAGAGCGCGCCGAAGGCGGCCGTCGCTGCGGACGATGCCGACGTAGTGCCACATGAGGCGGCGAATCTCGTCCCAGGTGTGGGAGAGGAGCACCATTTCGTCGGCAGGAGCGGTGTCGCCCGCGTCCCACGGCGGCACGTCGACGACCGGGGCAGGGCGCTCGGGGCCTTCGAGGACGCTGCGGGCGGCGGCGTCGGCCAAGACCAAGGCCTCGAGGAGGCTATTCGACGCCAAGCGGTTGGCGCCGTGGAGGCCGGAGCATGCCGTCTCGCCCAACGCATAGAGCCCCTCGATCCCTGTTCTGCCGGCGGCGTCGACGACGATGCCACCGCACGCATAGTGCGCAGCGGGCACGACCGGGATCATCTGGGTCGCCATGTCGATGCCGAACTTGAGGCAGGTGGCGTGGATGTTCGGGAAGTGGTGCTTGATCCGCTCCTCGCCGAGGTGGCGGATGTCGAGGAAGACGTTGGTGTCGCCGCTCTTCTTCAGCTCGGTGTCGATGGCGCGGGCGACGATGTCGCGCGGGGCGAGGTCGGCCAGCGGATGATACGCGGCCATGAACGCGTGGTCCTTGCGGTCCTTGAGGATCCCGCCTTCCCCGCGTACGGCCTCCGAGATCAGGAAGGTCTTCGCCTGCGGGTGATAGAGGCAGGTCGGGTGGAACTGCATGAACTCGAGGTTGGCGATCTTGCAGCCGGCGCGCCAGCCCATGGCCAGGCCGTCTCCGGTCGCCGCGTCGGGATTCGTCGTGTAGAGGTAGACCTTCCCATGGCCGCCGGTGCAGAGGTAGGTGTTCGTGCTGCGCACGAGGTAGATCTGCTGCGTCTTGCGGTCCAGGACGTAAGCGCCGACACAGCTGTTGGCGCCGAAGTCCGGGGCGTACTTGTCGGTCGTCACGAGGTCGACGGCCATTTGATGCTCGAGGATCTCGATCTTCGGGTGCAGGCGCGCCTTTTCGAGGAGGACGCGCATGATGCCCATGCCGGTGACGTCGTCGACATGCAGAATGCGCCGGTGCGAGTGGCCGCCTTCGCGCGTGAGGTGGAAGTCGCGCTCGCCGTGCTCGACGTTGACGTCGCCGTTGCTGGAAAAGGGCACGCCCATCGTCGCGAGCTCCTGCACGACGCGCGGGCCCGCCCGCACGACGAGGTCGACGACGTCCCGGTGGCACAGGCCGGCGCCCGCCATCAGGGTGTCGTCGACATGCCGCTCGAACGAGTCGCCGCGGTCGAGAACCGAGGCGATGCCGCCCTGCGCCCACCAGGTGTTCGACTCGGTCAGCTCGCCTTTTGCGATGATCAGCACCTCGCCGCCCTGCTCGGCCAGCTTCAAGGCCAAGGAGAGACCGGCGATTCCGGAGCCGATCACGAGGTGGCGGACGACGACGGGTGGCATGGCTGAGCTCAAGGAAATCTCAAAGAAATTGGGGGACCTGCGGTTGACAAGCAGCGGGGGCGCAGCCTAAATGATGGAGCCCGACTCGCCAAGCGAATTCCCGTACCGCCTCGCCGGGCGCGAGAGACCATGACGCTCGACCAACAGACGGCCTTCCTGAAGACGCTTCCGAACAAGCTGACGGTGGCGCGGATCGCCGCGATTCCTTTGCTCCTCGTGCTCGTGCCGTTCAACTCGCCGCGCGTCAACATCTTCGCGGGAGTCATCTTCGCGATCGCGGCCTTCACCGACTACCTCGACGGCTACCTGGCCCGAAAGTACAATTCCGTCACCCCGCTCGGCGCCCTCCTCGACCCGATTGCCGACAAGATGCTCGTCGGGGCCACCCTCGTCCTGATCGCGGCGAACGGCGCCGTCCCCGCATTTTTGGCGGGTCTCATGCTGGCGCGCGACATCGGCGTCTCCGGCATTCGCCTCATGGCCCAGGAGGAAGGCTTCAAAATCGAGGTCAACGAGTTCGGAAAGTGGAAGACGTTCCTCCAGCTCATTGGCTGCGGATGCCTGCTCGTGAACCAGCCCTTTTTGGGCCTCCCCTTCCGCCCCGTCGGGATGATCGCGATGTGGGTCGCCTTGGCGCTCGCGCTTTACTCCGGCTGGCAGTACGGAACCGGATATTTGGCAAAGACCAAGAACGACCCGCTTGGCCTTTCCTGACGCCTAGATGCCCCCCGGACCCAAGGGGCAACCGGGCGACTTTGCAAGAGAACTTCTCACGTTCGAGACACGGTCACCGATAACGGGGACGTACGGGTTTATCCCCTAGTCCCCGTCCCACGTCTGTGGGGCCGGAGCCGCATGGCCGAGCGTCTCAACAATTTCGATCTCAAGCTCCTCACCGCTTCGAAGGAAGTCGGCCTGCGGCGCCTGCGGAGCTATTCCGCCTCGCTCGGCGGCGGCGCCCAGATCTTCAACACGTACGACGATTTGCGCAGGAACCTCGAGACGTCGTTCCAAGGTCGTCGCCTGAACATCGTGCTCCACGACAACTCGGTGGCGCTCGGCGCCCGCGAGATCGGCGAGCTCGCCCGTTTCGCCCGCGTCTTCGTCCTGCAGCGCGGAGACGGCTCGATGGGCGGCGGGGTGCCCAAGGCCGGCTCGCCGTGCTGGAGCATGGAAAGCTACATGCAGTGCACCCTCGGCGCCTTCCTCGACTCGCCGGTGATCCGGATGAGCATGGCGCAGATGTGCAAGACCGATCAGCCGTTCCACCTCGAGCACTTGCTGCGGTGGGGCCACGCGGCGAGCACTTGGTCGGCGACCGATCGCAAGACCTCGGTCGCGGACGCGAGCCTCACCTTCGTGCGCTCGCTTTCCCTCGTGGGCGAGGCGCGGCGCCTGACCGAGATGTTCAGCCACTTCCTGCAGGCGAGCCTGCCGGCCCTGAGGCTGAAAAAGGAGTCGGTCACCTTCGGCTCCGACGGCTTGCTCTTCACGACGATCGCCCGCTGCCGGCCCGAGCCCGGCGTCGCGCTGAGAGACATCGCCGAGGAGCTGCGCATCCACAGCTTCCCCATCTCCGTCGTCAACCGGCTCGCCGACGGCGCGATCGAGATCGGCGCCCTCTACTATCCGTTCCAGCCGGCCGCCATCAACGACGAACGGATCATGATGGTCTTCAACAAGCTCCTCGACGAGGCCGTGGACGAGGCGCCCGCCCCACTCGCGGCAGCCGTCCCGAAGGCCGGATGAGCCCGATGACTGCCGTCGCCCTCATCGGCATCGCCCTCTTCGGCATTTGGGCACGGCTCGGACGCCGCGCCTATCACGTCGCCGAGGCGGGACGCCTCTTTGAGCGCCGCCTTTCCGCCTCGCTCCTGCCCTTCGTCGCGCTAGCCCTCCTCGTGCCGCTCGCCGTGCGCGTCGGAGCCCTGCCCCTCGGCGGGCCGGTGGTCGGCGCGCTCGCGGCCGGCGCCTACGTCGTTTACGTGGCGCGCGACCCTTTGCGCGGCGGCTTCTGGCACCATCGCCGGCTCAGGAAGCTCGGGACGCTCGCCTTCGTCCTAGCCGGCGCCGTATCCGCCCGCCTCGTCCCCGCGCCCGAGCTCGTGCCGCTCGCATTCGCGGCCCTGGTCTTCCACCGCCACCAGAAGATCGCGGCGGCCTTGGTCGTCCAGCAGCTGGCCGACGGCGAGGCGCAGCGCCTGAAACTCCTCAGTTTCCGGGCGGAAGCCCGCTACGGGACGCTCGCGGCGGCTGATGACAGGACTTCGAAAGCCGGTTAAGGTGCGGCCTTCGCAAGAACGCCCATCACCGCCCATCGGAGTTTCCCATGAAGACGCTCGACGTCGTCGGCATCTGCAACGCGCTCGTGGACATCCTCGTGCAGGTCGACGAGAACGACATCGCCTCGTTGGGCCTGACGAAGGGCATCATGCACCTCGTCGACAGCGACCGGCAAAAGCACGTTCTGAACCATCTCGATGGCCATGCGAAAGCCGTGGAGCTCGGCGGCTCCGCCTTGAACGCGATCCGCACCCTGGCGCAGCTCGGGAAAATGACGGCCTTCGCCGGGATGGTGGCTCAGGACACCTACGGGACCATGATCACGCAGCGCATGGCCGAGCTCGGCATCAAAGGCAAGCTCGGGAAGAGCACCGAGGCGACCGGCACCTGCGTCATCTTGATCACGCCGGACGGCGAGCGCACGATGAACACGAACCTCGGCGCAAGCCGCCTCTACACCGAGGCGCACGTCCCGCACGAAGACATCAAAAGCGCTAAGGTGCTCCACTTCTGCGGCTACCAGTGGGACACCGACGGTCAAAAAAAGGCCGTCCGCGAGGCGATCGACGCCGCTCGCAAACACGATACTCTGGTGTCCTTCGACGTCGCCGACCCATTTGCGGTCGGCAGGAACCGCGACGCCTTTCTGAATGTGATCGCCGAAGATGCCGATATCGTCTTCTCCAACAAGGAGGAGGCGCGCATGCTCTTCGACGCGCCGCCGGAGGCGGCCGCGCAGTGGATCGCCGACAAGGGCGCGATCGCGGTGATCAAGCTCGGCGCCGAGGGCGCCCTCGTCCAAAAGGGCAAGACGCTCTTCAAGATCGCGCCGGTGCCGACCAAGGTGGTCGATACGACGGCCGCGGGCGACATGTTCGCCGCCGGCTTTCTTTACGGCTTCACCTCGGACCGCACGCTCGACGTCTGCGGCGCGATGGCGGCGACGGTGGCGTCCGACGTGATCAGCCGGGTCGGGGCGTCGGTGTCGGCTGAAGCGTTGACGCGGATGAAGGCATTGCGGTGATCGGAACGTGGAGAATGGAGAATGGAGGGTGGTGACGGGGCGTCACCACGGCTCAGGCTTCAGGGACGGAGCGTTGAAGCGGCGCGTCGCCGGGTCCTCGGGGTAGAAATCCGCCCCTTTGACCAGGTCCCAGTAGAAGCGCTCGGCATCCTTCTTTTTCCGGAACTCGACGTAGCTCTCTCGGAATTCTTTCAGCTCCGGGACGGTATAGTTCACGTAGACCCGATAGATGCCCTCGGGGCGAAACTCGAACCAGACTTTATTGGCCGCGAAGGCGAAAGCGCGGCTCGACGCGAGGAGCGCGAGGGCGGCGAAGGCGAAGGCGGCGAGGCGGTTCATGCCCTCCGTATCGGCAGGAGGATCCAAGCCCTGAAGATCGCGGATGACTCCGGTCGGGGCCTGGGCTATGCAAGAGGACTCCGGGAGAGCGCGAATGACCTCGATGGATCGTACGGCCCAGGCGGCGGTGACGTCGGCAAAGGCGAAGCAAAAGCCGGGCTTTTTCAGTTTCGACAACATCAAGTCGCTGAGCATTTTGATCCTCGCGATCTTCGCTCTGCGGTCGTCGGTGGCGTCGCCCTATCACGTGCCCACGGCCTCGATGGAGCCGACGATCAAGGTGGGCGATCGCCTTTTGGCCTTCAAGCTCGCCTATAGCGCGAAGGTTCCCTTCACCGACCTGAAGCTGGCCGAGTGGGGCACGCCCAAGCGTGGCGACATCATCGTCTTCCGTTACCCGCGCGATCCCGACATCGACTACGTCAAGCGCGTCGTCGGCGTCGGCGGCGACACGATCGAGATCCGCGACGACATCCTTTACGTCAACGGCGAGCCGCAGCCGCGCCAAGACCACAACGGCGACCGCAACATCCTCGAGGACATCGACGACCAAAAGGACGTCAAGATCCTTTACACTGAGACGCTGAACGGCCTGAACCACTGGGTGATGCAGAACGTCCCCGCGGCCAGGCGCTTCACACGCTCCAGCTGGCCGCCGCCGGGCGCCGGCCCCTACAAAGTGCCGGCTGACTCGGTCTTCTGCGTCGGCGACAACCGCGACAACTCGACCGACTCGCGGGTTTGGGGCCAGGTCCCGCTCGAATACGTCCGCGGCAAGGCTTTGTTCGTCATCTGGAGCGTTTACACGCCGCGAGAGTCCAACTGGCCGGTGTTCCGCTTCAACCGGTTCGGGCAGTGGCTCTACTAGACGCGCCGGCCCGGTCGTTGTAAGATCGCGGAATATCTCATCATTCTTTAATCATTTGGTCGGCTTTCTCAACTGCCGTCCCGCATGCTCCGATAGCATGGATGGAGGCCTCGAAACCCATGCAGAGCTCCATCGATTCGACGAATGCAGAAGTGATGTTCGCCAAGGAATACTGGACCGGCGATTCGCGGGACGGGGCGGTGGTGAACGGCGACGGCTACCACTACTACCGGATGTCCCCCGACGGGCGAATCCTCGAGGCGTACGAGTTCTACGAGACCGACGACGGCGTCGAGGTGGTGTCGCCCCTGCCTGAGATGCAGAACATCGACTGGATCAAAGATCTGGGCTTCGAGGACATGGAAGCGCTCGACGTCATCGACGAGAACGAGTTCACGCGCGTCCGCGAGCTCACCCATACCGGGATCCGCTCGTAAGACGCGCGTCAGGCGCTGGGACGTGTTGAGCTGAAGCGAGGTCGCTTCAGCTCACGGCCTCGTCGGCATCCTCGCCACCGTCGGCGTACTCGACGTGGTGGACCCGCTGGGAGAGGATGTGGCGGTACCACGACAGGGTGTGCTCGACGAGCCACCTGTGCGCGGCGTATTGCGCCGGCGGGATCTGCTCTTCGCAGAAGTCGAGGAGGTCGGCTTCCTTGCCCTCCGGATGGAGGCGGATCCATTCCTTGACGTTGCGCTTGAACTGGTTCGCGTCGAACATCGTTGACACCCTTCTCGTGACTCTGATCTCGTTGGCTCGTCCCCGGACCGGCTTTCCGTTCGCAGGCGTGATCTCGCTTTCGGACTTGCCGGCACCGGCTTTAGGCAAAAAATTCCGCGCCAACGGAGCAAAAGCTGCATGGCTCAAAGTCCAAGTTCCCTAGTGCTCGGTGACTTCGTCGATTTCGGCCGCGTTTTGGACGCGCGCCACTTCGTCGACCAGAACCCGTTCGCCTACGTCGGCAAGTCCTTGGGGACTTGGCTGGAGAAGCGCCTCGACGATTTAGGGGTTGGCACGACGCCCACAATCCTCGGAAAAGTCGAGGCGGGAGCCTACGTTTCGGGCCGCGTCTACATCGCGGAAGGGGCCCACGTCGAGCCTACGGCCTTCATTCAGGGGCCCTGCTACATCGGACCGGGGGCCGAGGTGCGCCATGGCGCCTACGTGCGGGGAACGGTCTACGTGGGCCGTAAGGCGGTCGTAGGCCATGCCACGGAGGTGAAGGGCTCCGTCTTCTTCGACGAGGCGAAGGCGGGCCATTTCGCCTACGTGGGCGACGGTATCCTCGGCTGCGACACGAACCTCGGCGCCGGGACGAAGCTCGCCAACCTGCCGCTCACCCGCAAGGAAATCCGCGTCGTCCACCCGCGCACGGGCGAGACCTTCGGCACGGGCCTGACGAAGTTCAGCGCCATTATGGGGGACAGAGCACAGACCGGATGCAACGCGGTCCTCTCGCCGGGGACGCTCCTCATGCCGGGGACCATGGTCTGGCCCTGCGCGCACTACCGCGGCACTCTTACTGAGGGCGACTTCAGAGGATAGTTGGCTGGCCAGTCAAGAATCTGCTTTACCGACGCCTAGGCCTCTTATAGGCTCGCGCCCAGCACCCTACGTCACGGCCTAGACAAAAGCGGGAAACGGACCCTGACGGATCCGCATCCCCGCAGCGCGTCGCTCACTTGACGACGAGGACGCCGACCATGACGCCGGCGTGGCCGGGAAAGGTGCAGTAGAACTTGTAGCTCTCGCCCGCCTTCAAGGCGTCGGCCTTGAACGTGGTCGAGGTCTCCTCGCCGCCGCCGACGAGCTTCGTCGAAGCGATGACGCGCTTGTCGTCCTTCGGCACGTAGTCGTTGGCGACGCCGGCTTTGGCGCCGTCGCCGGTGACGCCGGCCGTGTCCTTGTCGGTCGAGATGACGACGTTGTGGCCCATGGCGGCCTTCGGGAGCTTGCCGGAGTGCTTCAACGTAATTTTTACGTTGGTGCAGTCCTTCGCCACGACGAGCTCTTTCGTGTTGTATTGCATGGCGTCGTTACCTTCGAGCTTGAGCTCGCAGTCTTTCGCGAGGGCGGAGCCCGCGACGAGCGAGACGAAGCCGGCGACGACGAATCCGATTGAGTTGCGCATTCCGAATCTCCTAAAGCGTTCGATCAGTCATAGGTAGCAGAGGGCTCAAGGACGAACAAGAGCGCGTGCTTGCAGAACGAAATCACGCGCGAGTTGCGGGGCGAGGCCGACGTAAGATGCGGGAGTCATGCCGAGGAGGCGAGTTTTGGCCTCTTCGGGCAGCTCCGCCGTCGCGCGCACGAGGGCGTGCAGCGCTTCGCGCGACACGGAGAGGCCGCGGGTGGCGCCTTTCAAGCGCTCATAGGCGTCCAGGATACCGTGGCGGCGCATGAGCGTTTGGATGGGCTCGGCGAGCACTTCCCAAGCTTGGTCGAGGTCGACGGCGAGGCGCGCGGGCGCGGCCTCGATTTTTCCGAGACCTTTGATGAGAGAGGCCAGTGCCAGCTCGGTGTGGCCAGCGATCTCACCCAGTGCGCGCAGGACGGTGGAGTCGCTCAAGTCGCGCTGCCAGCGGGAGATCGGCAGCTTGTCGCTGAAGTGCGAGCAAAGGGCGTTGGCGAGCCCGAAGTTGCCCTCGGCGTTCTCGAAGTCGATCGGATTCACCTTGTGCGGCATCGTGCTCGAGCCGATCTCGCCCGCCACAGTGCGTTGGGTGAAGTAGCCGAGGGAGACGTAGGACCAGACGTCGCGGCAAAGGCCGATCAGAATGGTGTTGGCGTGACGGATGGTCCCGACCGTCTCCACGAGCGAGTCGTGGTTTTCGATTTGCGTCGTGAGGGGGTTGAAGGCGAGCTGCAAGCGCGTGAGGACGAAGCTCTTGGCGAGCTTGGGCCAGTCGAGCTCGGGATAGGCCGCGATGTGGGCGTTGTAGTTGCCGACCGCGCCGTTGATCTTGCCTTCGATCGGCTGCGCGACGAGGCGCTGGCGCTGCCGCAAGAGGCGGTGACCGAAAACGGCGAGCTCTTTGCCGAGCGTCGTCGGCGAGGCCGGCTGGCCATGCGTCCGCGAGAGCATCGGGAGGGCTGCGTGCCGATCGGCGAGCGTTGCCAGCGCCTCGATCACACGGTCCAAGTGCGGCACGAGGCTCTTGTCGCGGAGGTCGCGGAGCATCAGCGCGTAGGCGAGGTTGTTGATGTCCTCGGACGTGCAAGCGAAGTGGATGAAGGCCTGCGCCGCCGGCAGGACACCGAGCATCGTCAGCCGCTCGCGCATCGCATATTCGACGGCCTTCACGTCATGATTGGTCGTGGCCTCGAGCTCCTTGACGCGGCGCTCGATGAGGCCGTCGCCGGCGTCGAGGCCTTTGGCGAGGGCGCCGCGGGCGACGTCGGTCAGCTTCAGCGCCTGGGCGATCTGTGGGACCTCCGCCAGGTGGAGGAGCCACTCGCTTTCGACCTTCAGGCGGTAGCGGACGAGGGCGCCCTCGGAGACGTACCTGGCAAGGCCAGAGGTCCGGTCGCGGTAACGCCCGTCGAGCGGGGTGATGGCGCTCAAGGAGTCCATGCAATCTCCTGAAAATCCTGTGGTCGCGGCGGTCTATACCATGCTAAGGCCCGGGAGCAAAAGCGAACTACGAGGTCTACCGTGAGCCGCTCCGTGACCATTCTCGTCGGCGCCCAATGGGGCGACGAAGGCAAAG
>JANOTL010000059.1:0-13241 GCA_031416315.1 Pseudomonadota bacterium | reverse complement strand
ACGAGGCCAGCTGCCCGATCGCCTCCGAGATCGCGCCGGGCGCGACGACGGCTTCGCCCCCGTCACGCGGGTAGCGCAGCGGAGCATCGGCCGCGAAACGGACGGCGCCGTGGATGGCGTCGCCGCCGCTTCGCTCGATTCTGTCGACGAACAAGAAACGCATGGCCCTACCACTCTCTTGAAGGACGCCCCTACATCACCCCCTACATCAGGGGCATGATCACGCTTTCCCCCCGGTAAGCGTGATCACACCCGCGATGCCGGGAACGTGTCCGGCCGAACGACCGAACCATTACCCGCTTCATTTTCGGGAAGCGTGCCGAAGAGCTGCTCGTTCACCATGCGCTCGAAGGTCGCGACGGTGAAGAGGCTCGGAATGTCGCGCAAAAGGAGGCCTTTTTTGAGCGCCGTGGGGCTCACCTCCGGCATCGCGGCCTTGATCGTCGCGAGGGCGGCGTCCGTCAGCTTGCCGTCCACCGCGAACTGGGCGTCGGAAAGACCGCCGCGCGCGCGCTTCTCGATGTCGCCTTTCGGCAGCTTGATCGAGAACGCCTTCTCGAGGCGGAAGACGATGTCGAGGAAATCGATCGACTCGGCGCCGAGGTCTTTCATCAGGTTAGACTCACGCTTCACTTCGTCGGCCTCGAGGTAGAGAGCATCGGCGACGACGGCTTTGACGCGATCGGAAACGTTCATAGGAAATTCCTCCGGGGGGGTGTTTGGGACACTGGGGGTATCAGGCGCCGATTCCGCCATCTACATGGAGAACCGTGCCGGTGACGTAAGCTGCGGCGTCGCTGGCGAGAAAGGCGACGGCGTTGGCGATGTCCTGGGGAGTGCCGTAGCGCTTCAGCAGGATCTTGGAGAGGATCTCGTCGCCCGCGAGGTCGCGGACGTTCTTGCTCATGTCGGTGTCGATCATCCCCGGCGCGACCGCGTTGACGCGGATGTTGCGGGCCGACAGCTCGACCGCGAGCGCCTTCGTCATGGCCTCGATGCCGCCTTTTGAGGCAGCGTAATTGCTGTGACCGCGGCCCGGTCGGGTCCCGGCGATCGACGAAAGGTTGACGATTGCGCCCTTACGCTTGCGCATCATCAAGCGCGCCGCAGGCTTGATGCAATGATAGGCGCCGGTCAGGTTCGTCTGGATGACGTCCAGCCAGTCCTTCTCTTCCATTGCCATGATCAGCTGGTCGCGGACGATGCCGGCATTGTTCACAAGGATATCGAGGCGGCCGTGCTCGGCTTCGATCATATCAATAATAGATTGCATGGCCGCGCCGTCGCGGACGTCGCCCTGCGTCGCGATGACGCTCCGGCCTTCCGCGCGCATCGCGCCCTCGAGCTCACGGGCCGGGGCCTCGCTTGCTCCATAAGTGAACAGGACGGTCGCGCCGCCCTGTGCCAATGTCTCGACCACCGCACGCCCGATCCCACGAGCGCCACCGGTGACGAGCGCGACCTGAGATGAGAAATTGAGGTTTAAGATGCTCATGGGACTGTATAGAGCACGATTCATGCCACGAATTCGTGACACCCCTAACGGACCGGAATGATAGCGGCGCCGAGACGATCCGGTTAAACGCGCTGCCAATTTTGGCAGAAGATTCAGCCAACGATTTGTAGCATTTGTTTTTTATGCCTAATTTCAGCATACAAATCAATTGATTAATGGCCATGCTGGATGTGGCAGCCGTCCTCGTCAGGCTGGCGCGGGGCTCTGCCAAATCTGGCAGGTCGTGCTATAACGACCCAACGCACTTTCAGCGTACAATCGGTTCCCAATCACGAACCCCCTTGATCATCGGAGCGCCTTCTGGAAATCCAGGAGCCCAAATCGTCACCGCGCATGCCGCACGTCCTCGCCGACGGCCGCTACGAGCTCTGTGAGTTCGTTAGCAAGGGCGGCATGGGCGCGGTGTACCGAGCGCGCGACGTCGAGCTCGATCGCTGGGTCGCGGTGAAGTGTTTGCTGGACGTATCAAAGGAAGGGGCACGGGTGTTGGCGCTCAAAGAAGCGCGCACGCTCGCTTCGCTCAGCCATCCGAACATCATGCGGGTCTTCGACATCTTGCATCAGCCGCACCACAACCAAGTCTGGATCGTCAGCGAATGGTTGGAAGGCAAGTGCCTGGCGCAGCTGCCTTTGCCCCTCTCTCCTGCTGCCGCGCTCGCGGTCATGGCGCAAATCTACGATGCGCTCTCGGCAGCGCACGCAGCGAACGTGATCCACCGGGACATCAAGCCCGGCAACATCATGATCGGCAACGACGGGCGCGTGACGCTGATCGATTTCGGCGTGGCGTTTGCTCCCGGCGCCTCCACCGGCGAGACGATGGTCGGCTCCCTGCGTTATACGGACCCGCGCATCCTCGAAGGCGAGCCGCCGGACACCGACTCCGATCTGTTCTCGGCCGCCTTGCTCCAAATCGAGCTGATGACGGGAGAGACCGTCCTGCCCGACATGGCGCCGCTACCGCTCTACCGCCACATCAAGAAGAACCTGCGGACACGCCTCGATCACCTGCTCGACGGCGCCTATCCGCCGCTGATCGAGCTGGCGCGCGCGCTTCTGACGCGCTTCGAGCGGGGCGGAGCCGGGGACGCCGGCGCCGCACGGGAAGCCGCGCAACGGGCCCAAGCCTTGCTGCGGAAGCTGACGCCCCTGTCGCCGGAGCAGTATCTTGCGGCGACGCTCGGCAGCGGCAACGCCGAGACTCCCGACGTGGAGCTCGAGCGCACCCTCACGACGGAGATCGAAGCGGCTCTCGTCGTCTCCGGGGTCCCGCCCCGGCAAAAGGCCGCTTGGTACGCCTTTCGCGACCATCGCCAGCTCGTGGCCGAGGCCCAGGCGCTAGGCGATGACCTGCCGCTGCGCCGCACCAAAGGCATTCCAACCCCCAGGCGCAGACGCCACCGCCGCTCCGCCCTCTTCGGTTCCCTCGCCGCCGCCGCCGGCGGTCGCAACGGCGCGCGCCTGGGCTGGACCGTCTCCGTCGTCGTCCTTCTCGCCGTCGTCGGCATGCTCGCCGGCAAGCGTCGTCTGGGCGAAGACTCCGATCCGCGTCCGGTCTCGCCGGCGGTCGCGGTCGACGAACAGCCGGTCTCGCCCGAGATTCCGCCCCCGTTGCTCGCCATCGAGGATTTCCTGCCCCCTTTGGCCCTGCCGTCAGAGCAGGTCGATGGCGCGCCGAAGATCGC
Organism: Pseudomonadota bacterium; assembly: GCA_031416315.1. GTDB lineage: Bacteria > Bdellovibrionota_B > Oligoflexia > Oligoflexales > CAIYRB01 > JANOTL01. Next base: position 10,040 of record JANOTL010000059.1, on the reverse strand, counting down.
GAGCCCCGACCCCGTCGCCAAGCCGACCCGCCCCGAGCACGTCGCGCTGCAGCTCGTCGCCAACGCCTGGGCAGTCGTCCGCCTCGACGGCAAGGAGATCGGTCGCCTGCCTCAGGCCGCGCCGTTCGTCGTCCCCCCGGGAAAACACGAGCTGCGCCTAGAAAACCCCAGCGTCGAGACCTTGACGACCGTGATCAAGCTCGACGCGGGCAAGGCCACGCGCCTCCACTTCAACCTGCAGCCGAAAAAAGCGCGGCATACGCTCAAACTGAGCACGCCGGGCCGGCTCTACGTCGACGGCGTCGATCACGGCGTCGTCAGCAAGAAAACTTTGAGCTTGGCCTACGGGACGCACGACGTGCGGATCAAGCGCGGCTCGCGAGTCGTGCGGCAGACCAGTGTCGCGCTCGGTCCCGACAGCCCAAAGGACATCGTTCTTGAATAGCTCCGGGCAAAATCATCAAACGATCTGGCGCCTCGTCATCTGGGACGCGGCCGGCGAGCTCTTGCTCAGCCGCCCCGTCGAGACGCGCACGCTCGTCGTCTCCGGCAGCGACGACGCCGACATCCTGCTCGCGCGCTTGGGCGGCGAGGCCGTCTTCCTGCGCCTCACGCCGCAGGGCGGGACGATCTACGCGCCCGGCGAAGGCGGCAAAAATCGCGAGATCACGCTGGCGCCCGGCGCGGTCGTCGCGGCCGTCGGCCTAACCTGGCTGCTCGTCCGCGCTAGTGCCGCGACGTCGCTCGCGCACGAGCCTTCGAGCCAAAGCGACGCGACGCCCGCGGGCGAGCTGCTCCAGGCCCTCGTGCCCTGGCTCGGCAAGCCGATGGTCGGCACGATCGACCTGCGCAACGGCGTCCACGAATTCCTCTCCCTCGTCGTCAACCGGACCACGGCGCTGCACGGCATGCTCGTCCTGGCGACGGGAAAAAGCGGGCAGCAAGGCTTCACCCTAGCCTCCGCCTTCGGCCTGCTGCCGCGCGAGGCGCAGCAAATTTGGGAGCGCATGCCCGCGGCCCTCGCCGAAGACGTCCTGCGCCACCGCGCCCGGGTGCTCCTGCCCGACGAGCTGCGGCAAAAGGGCCGCAACGGCGGCGACTCCACGGTCTTCCTCAAAGGCGTCCGCAGCGTCGCGGGCTTTCCCGTGCTCGCCGAGGGCCGGCTCGTCGCCGTCTTTTACCTCGGCTTCGAGAATCTGCTCCGCGATCTGACGCCCGAGCTGCAAGCTGCGCTCGAAGCCGCCGCCTCCGTCCTCGGCCTCGTCATCCAGCGGGCACAGCTGCGCGAGCAGGTCGAGCATCTGAAGCTGCGCGAGACGAGCGCCGCGGCCGGCAGCCTCCCGCAAGGACGCCTCATGGTCGGCTCCTCGCCGAGCCTGGTGAAGGTCTACGAGATGATCGGCCGTCTGGCGCCGGTCGACGTCGCCGTCCTGATCACCGGCGAGACCGGCACGGGGAAAGAGCTGGCGGCGAAGGAGATTCATCGCCTCTCGCCGCGCCGCGAGGCGCCGTTCGTCGTCGTCAACGCCGCCGCGTTGCCGGAAGCCCTGATCGAGAGCGAGCTCTTCGGCCACAAGAAAGGCGCGTTCACCGGCGCCCTGAGCGACCGCGTCGGCCTCGTCGAGCAGGCCGACGGCGGCACGCTCTTCATCGACGAGATCGGCGAGCTGCCGCCGTCCCTGCAGGCGAAGCTTCTCCGCGTCCTGCAAGAGTACGTCGTCACGCGCGTCGGCGAGGGCGAGCCGCGCCCCGTCAACTTCCGCCTCGTGACCGCGACGCACCGCAGCCTAGAGGAGATGGTGCAGACCGGCACCTTCCGCGAGGACCTCTTCTACCGCATCGCCGGCGCGCAGGTGCGCATGCCCTCGCTGCGCGAGCGCGACGGCGACGTCCTCGTCCTCGCCAACTATTTCCGCCGCCTTTTCGCCGAGCGCCATGGCTTGACCGACAAGGAATGGTCGCAAGACGCGCTTCAGGCGCTGGCGAGCTTCGCCTGGCCCGGCAACATCCGCGAGCTGGAGAACGTCGTCGGCCGCGCCTTCGTTTTGGCCGAAGGCCCGGTGATCCGCCGAAAGGACCTGGGTTTCCGCGCCGGCGCCACTGCCGAGGGCGAAGGTACCGGAGAGGACCGCGAAGACATCGAAGACATCGCCGGCGACTTCAACGAGGCCCGCGACCATTGGACGAAAACCTTCCTCACCCGTGCGCTGAAAAAGCATCGAGGCCATCGCGCCGACACCGCGCGCGCTTTGGGCATCGGCGAACGCACCTTGTTCCGCTACCTAGAGCAACTCGGACTGCGGGAACCGTGACGTGAGACTCGCTGCCCTCCATCGCTCCGTCTTCCTCCTCCTCCTAAGCCTCGGTATGTCGCCGTCCGCGCTCGCCGCCGGCGAGCCTGCGGCCCGGGTCGAAAACGAGCTCCGCGAGAGCGAGATCCTGTTCGGAGCCGGTGACTTCGACACTGCCGCCAAGCGCGTCAACGAGCTCCTCGTCGACGAGGCGAAGCTCGCGCCGCCGGTGCGCGCCAAGCTCTTCCTGATGAAGGCGCGTCTCGAGGCCGCCTTCGGCCGCAAGCAGCCCGAGGTGCGCCTTTGGCTGGAAAAGGCGCACCAGACCGACGGCACGCTGGCGCTCGACCCGGTCCTCGACCCGCCGCCGCTGCAGGCGATTTGGGCCGAGCTGAAGAAGAAAGACGGCGGCAAATTCGACAAGACGACGCGACTGGGCGAAGCGCCTGATCGTCCATCCTTGTTGACCGCGCTCCTGCCCTTCGGTTTCGGCCACGTCGCGGAAGGACGCTTCCGCGACGGCGCGCTCTTCCTCTCGAGTGAGCTGCTCTTCCTCCTCGCCGCGAACACCTTGCCCGGCGACAAGGGCGAAGAGGATCGCGACGGCCGCGTGCACCCGCGCGCACGCGAGATCCTCGGCGGATTCTCCGTGGTCGGCGTCTACGGCTACGAGGTCCTCGACCGCAGGGGGGACCTCGGGTTCCTCGCGCTGATGCCCTTCGGCGTCGGCCAAATGCGCAACGGCGAGCCTGCCAAGGCGATGGCGTTCGCGGCGGTGGAGGCCTTGCTCTTGACCGCGGGCACCATCGCTCCGCGCGAGAAGACGCGGCGGATGGCGCTCGGAGCCGCGGGCCTCGCTTGGCTCTTTGGCGCGGTCGATGCCCTAACAGGGTCGCCGCCGCCAGGCCCCGACCACCGGCGTTCGACAGGGGGCGTCGGCCTCCGGCCCGCCATCGTCGCGGGCGCGCCAGGCCTGGCGCTCCAGGCTCGATTTTAGCCCTTGGCGAGGCCAAGCGTCGCAACGTGCCCCGCATAGCGCTTCAGGAGCACCCTTAGCGGCCCCGCGACGCTCATCTCTCCTATACCCATATTTTGGCATGGGTGTGCTTCAGCAGTAGAATGAAGGTCGACAGCATTTTAGCTGTCGATGTGCCTTCGGATCGTCCGCCATGCCCGCCGATCTCTCATCTCTCGACCCAGCGCTGACGACCTCAAAGATGCAGCTGCTTGCCGTCGGCTTGGACGACAACCAGCTTGCCTCTTTCGAGCCGCTGCTTGGCGACTCGTGTCATTTGCGTAAAGCGTCTTATCAAGACCCGCCGAGCCAGCTGGCGCGACTGGTCGCGGAAGCGGATACCGTATTGCTCGCATGGGGCGGTGCGCGTCACCATGCGGAGGCGCTCTTGCGTCTTTTGCTCTCGGTTGCCGCCACGAGCGACGCTTCGGCGACGAAAGGGAAGCGCGACGCCATGATCTACCTCGTCGGCAAGACGGGAGAGACGACACCACGCCTCAAGCCGAAGGAAGAGGCACGCCTGCGCGTATCCGGATGGTTTCATCTGCCTGGACGCTTTTTCGAAGTCCGGAGGCTCGTTTTCGACTGGGATCCCACGGACGCGGAGCCAGCGGACGACGATTTCCTGGCCGAGCTGAACGGGTCCGCAGCCCGAAAGCTCAAGGTGGAGCCTCAGCGGGGCTCGAAGCCAGCCTCGACCGTTCGCTTCGTCGAGAAGCTGTGGACGGCCGAGGCTAACCTTGGACCCGCGTCTCACGAGAAAGCCGCGGTGACGGCGCCGCCGCACTTGCTCGAAAGGGCATGCCTCTATCATCCAGACGCCGCCTTTGCCCTCGCGATCGCAAAGCAGATGTCGAGCTGCGGAATTCGGAGCACCACCTCGGCATTGGATGCGAGCGAGGTTTTCGGCCTTCTGCGCGGGCGCGGTACGAATGCCTTAGTCCTGTGGTTCGAGGAAGGCGACGCAGAGGCGTCCTCCCTCCTCGACCATCTCGCCGAGGCGCGTGACCTTTCGCCGATTCCCGTTTTGATCCTCGTCGCTGGGCAAGCGGCGCTGATCGCTTTGGCTCAGCGCCATTCGGCGGCTCTCTTCGACACCGTCGCGATATACGGCAGAAGCCGCGAGAGCCTCTTCTCGAGCCTTCAATCGATGCTCGCAAACGCGGCAAACCCCGATACCGCGAAGAGCCTCGTGACCCAGCTTCGCCGACCGTTTCTGCCAGGCGCAAGCCCCGATCTGCGGCTCAAACTGCCGCTCGCGGCCGCCAGGGCCCTCACCACGCAACTCAGTGCGATGCCCGGGAAGAGTTACTGGAGCAATGCCGAGCTCATCCCTTACCTGCTCTTGCATCAGCTGCCGGGCGAAGCGATGCAGTGCCTTGAAAAGATGGTCCAGGACCAGCCGCATGCCATTACGACGGTCATGTTGCGGCAGGTCGTCGCCTTCGTGATCGGACCGAAAAAGGCTGCCGCGGACGAGCTCGCACGGGTGGCGCTGCGATCCCCGCAACTGACCGTCGAGCGCATCTACCGGGTCGGCTCTTTGCTTTTGCGTTGGCGCGCCCACTCCGCCCTCGCCGACTTGATCGACGGTTGGTTCGAGCATCCAGCGCTACCGAAAGACCATCAGATGCTCTTTCTCGCCGCGGGGTACTACCGGCTGCTCGGACTGACGAAGACCGCAGGGGCCCTTCTTTCCGACGCGTTGCGCTTGGACCCCTTTCGGAACGAGTACCTCGGCTCGCTGCCTCAGCATCTGATCGAAGCCAAGAAATACGACGTCGCCATCTCCTGCTGCCGTCTCATCGTCAATGCCGGGCTCGCAACGGTCGATGATCGCGTGCGCCTGGCGCAAGCACTCGTGGAGACCCGTCGCTTCAAGGAAGCGCGGGAGCAGGTCACCTTAGTCCTGCAAGCAGAGCCTGAGCTGAAAGTCGCGCTCGAGCTGCAGGACGTCTTGGCGGGCCGGAATCAGGCGTAAGGCGCGTCCGCTGCGGTGTCTAAACGACAAACGCTGAGACATTCCGCGTTTCCGCTCCGCCGGTTACGGCGCCGCGCCGCTTGGAAGAGGCGGAGCCTGATTGGCCGCCACCGAAGACCGCGGTATCCTTCTCTCATCCCCTTCCAATCGAAGTAATGAGGTTTCCGTGCGGACGCACCGTCTTTTGGCGTGTTCTTCGGTCGTCGTGGCGTTGCTCGTGGCCTCCGGCTGCAAGAAGACCGACGTCGCCCTGGTGAAAGACGACACTTCCGCCGCCGCCGGCGCGCGCACCCCCGCCGCGGACGTGGCTGGGGAATGCAAGGTGCCGCAGAACGTGCAGTCGATCGCGACGGAGGGCACGCCGGCTACCGACCCGAACGTCTCGCTCGGCACACTGACGCAGCGCATCTCGGGCGACGGCACAAAGATCGAGTCGCTCGGCGACGCGAAGCTGATGCCTTCGACCTCCCTGGGGACCGCCAAAGGCGGGCTCGACGGGCCGGGCAGCAAAATGGAAGACAAGGCCATCAACAAGGGCAAGGTCGGCAAAGACGCCAGCGCCGGCACCGAATACGGCGGCGGCGACATCGTCGAGACGAAGAAGGCCGGCAACGGCCTGCGCCTCTCCGACACCGACATGGCCAAGGTGAAGACCTGCGGCGCCGACGAGACCGATCCGAACGCTTACGTCGACGACGTCCGCGACTCGGCATTCGCGATGCTCGACTGTACGGCCGACGTCATCGACATCTTCGCGAAAGAGCTCGACGAGGGCTTGGGCCTCGCCGGCACCGATCCTTCGACCTTCGACAAGCCGCCGGCGCTCGACAAGGACAAGCTGAAGGCCCTGATCGACGACCTGCGCAAGGCGCAGCCGCCGATTTATACCGAGGCCGAGCTGAAGGAATTCGAGAAATTCGGCAAGGAAGAGTATTACGAACGCGAGAACGAGCTGAAAGACACGCTCGATCCCGCCGGCGCCGACGTCGCCGCCGCCGACACGAACCTCTCGCGCGCGCCGGCGGAATACCGCAACTATCAGGGCGACAAAAGCGACGAGAAGCCGATCGCCTCCAACGTCGACGGCCGCGCTTTCGCCGCGCGCGTCGCGGCCAAGATCCCGGCGCCCACGACGTGTACGACCGAGGACGCGAACGGCGGCGGCGCGGTCAACGGCGCCAGCCTTAACGGTGACGACGACGACCAAGAGCAAGGCCCGGGCGGCGGCAACTTCTGGGGCCCGCAGTCCGGCCAGTTCGGCCTCAAGGTCGGCTTCGACGGCAAAGCCTTCGCCGGCGGCTCCGACAAGAAGAAGCCGAAGGGCATCGGCATGAAGGCGCGCCTTTATTCCGACATCAAGCTCTTCGGCCACGAAGTGAAGAACATGGCCTGGGCGGACGCCACCGGCCACGTGCTCTCGCCGAAGAAGAAGTCCGAGATCAAGATCACCGCGAACATCCACAAGTTCAAGATCTTCGAGTACAAGAAAGAATTCGGCGAGGCGAAGAAGAAGCAGGATAAGGCCGACAAGAAGCCGAAAGGCGCCTTCCAACAGCTCCTGTCGAAGCTGAACAAGGAAGTCGACGGCCGCTACCGCTTCGTCGTCGGCCCCGTGCCGCTCGCCGTGCGCTGGTACGTCGGCACGGAATTCTCCTATGCCTGGAACATCGCCTTCACGAACAAGTCCGACGTCGACATCACCGCCGACCTCTTCAACAACGAGGCGGACGTCGCCTCGAAGCTGAACGTCGGCCTCTACGGCGACTTCACCCCGGCCTTCGCCGGCTACGTCGGCCTCGAGGCCATGCTCGACCTCGCCGCCGTGCGCGGCGGCGTCGGCGGCAAGCTGACGATGCTCGAGCTCGGCCCGACGTTCCAGGCGAAGGTCACCTTCAACAAGGACAAAGGCCTCAAGCACTCCGTCCTCGCCTCGCTGAAGTACAACTACCTCGCCGGCAAGCTCTACGCCTTCGTGGAGCACTGGTACCCGGGCAAGTGGAAGCGCTATACCCTCGAGCTCGCGCAGTTCGCCGGGATGGAAGGCGTCTGGGACGTCGTGAAGCTGCCCGCGGACGAGCAGCCGACCGCGTTCGCGCCCGGCAGCGAGGCCGACGAGATCCTCCAAGGCTATTTGAAGGACGCCACCGAGCAGCAACGTCTCGCCGGCGTCGAGCAGGCCCGCAAAGACCGCGAGGCCCGCGGCTTCACGATCAGCTCCGGCCAGACGATCCTTCCGGCCCGGGCCGACTGGTGCATCGACCTGCATCCAGATGCCGCTTACCGTCCGTACGAATGGGGCGTGCGCTCAAACCGCGAGATCGGCAACAACTCGCGCGCCGCCTATATGTCGCCCTGCCACGGCGGCGCCAACCAGCGCTTCCGCTGGGACGCTTCGGACCGCGCGCTGCACATGACGTATGACAACAAAGAGTATTGCCTGGACCTCGCGCCGGGCGAGTCTTCCGCCCGCGTCTCCAACGGCGGCTCCGGCCCCTACGGCTACCTTGTGTACATGAACCAAGATTGCCACGGCGGCAAGAACCAGAAGTGGTCGTTCTACGAGAGCGGCGCCATCTGCTCCGACGATCCGAGCTACAATAACATCTGCTTGGACTTCCATGCCGGTCGCAAAATCGGTGGCGGCTTCATGATGCATGGATGGAGCCACCACGGAAACTACAACCAGATTTGGTACAAGAAGTATGACTGATCGGGCTCCTGCATGGATGGCCGCCGCGACCGGAGTGGTCGCGGCGGCCGTCGCCGTTTTGATGTCGAGCATGAGCATGCCGCAGCCTCCTACGGCGGTGCTCTTCCCGAAGAGCCGTCCGGCGGCGGAGGGCATGGAGCGCCGCTACAAGGTCGAGCTGGCGAGCGACGTCGACCTGAACGGCGCCATGGGCGATGCAGCCGGCGCCGCGTCGCAAACTGCGTTTCACGTGGTGTTTCGCGGCACGGCGGCCTTGATGATCTACCGCGGCTCGATCGGGGCTGCGGAGGCGCGGCTGTCTTTGAGCGACGCGACCTTCACGGGCGCGACCGAAGCCGGCTTCGACGAGAGCAAGTTGCGCGAGGAATTTGCGCGTGGCGTTCTTCTCGATCTGACGGACGACGGCCGCATTCGCGCGCGCCGCGACGACGACGAGGCCTTCGAGACGATGGCGGGCGAATCGCTGCGCATGCTGGCTTCGACCGTGCAGGCGACGCTGCCGTTCACGGCGGGCGGCGACGGGCCGGGTGACGGCCCGCGCGATCGGTGGCGGGCCACGGAGCAAGATGGCACGGGAGAATTCGCCGCGGCTTACGAAGTTCTGAACGCGACCGACGCCGTCGTATCGTTGCGCCGCACGAAGACGGGCTACGAGACCGTCGCGTCGAATGGCGGCGCACCGGCGACGAACGGCGGCGCCGCACCTGGCGCAATGGGCCTCGCGGCGACCGTCCAGGGCGAGCACCGCCTTGAGATGGATCGCGCGACCGGCTGGGTCCGCGCCGTCCGCGGTGAGGAAACCGCCGAGGTCCGCTTGGGCGACTCCAATACCCCATTTTCGAAGGCGAAGTCCCGAATCGAGCTGCGTTTCGAAGACGAGCGCCCAATGCGCGACGAGGACCTCCTCGTCCTGCGCGCGCGCGCGAGCGGCGGCGGCCCTCGTGCGGACGCGGAGGGCGATGCCGTGCTCCTGACCGGCTTCGATCGCAACTTGGCCCGCGCCAAGATTGGCGAGCGCGCCACGGTCGCGAGCTTGGCCGCGGAAGCCGACGCGATGACCGAAAAGGACGTCGAGCGCGGCAGTGGCGACGGCCTCGAGATGCTGATGCGGATGCGCGCGTACATGGCGCTCCACGAAGCCGATTTGAGCGAGCTGCGCGCCGAGCTCGCGAAACGCCCCACCACCGACCTCTTCGTGCAAGCAACCCTCGGTGCCGCCGCCATCTCCGGCTGCCGCAGCTGCCAGGAGCTTCTGGTCGGCGAGGTCGCCACGCGCTCTGAAGTCGGGGACAAGGATACGCGCGTCGCACTGCTCGCCAATTTCTCGCAGGTTCCCTTGCCCTCGCGGCAGAGCGAAGCCTTCGTCCGCGCGCGCGTGGCCGGCGAGACCGACGAGGACGTACGCCGCACCACTCACTTTCTTCTCGGCGTCTTCGCTTTCCAGCTGCAACATTTGGATGCGGCTCGCACCAAGGCCATCATCGACGAATACGCGGCGAAGCTCAGCGCGGCGCGCTTCGACGACGACAAGCTCCTCGCGCTCGACGTGCTGGGAAACAGCGGCAACGAGCGGGTGGTCGAGATCGTGAAGCCCTATCTGAAAGATCCGTCGCCGGAGATCCGCGAGCGCGCCGTCACGGCCCTGCGGCTGGTCGTCACCCAGAAAGCGGCAGAGCTCGCGAAGGCGGCGCTCGGCGACCCGGCGGCGGGAGTCCGCGACGCGGCCGTCCGCGTCCTGTCGGATCGACCGGCGGCGGAGGCCTACGTGCCGACTTTGGTCGAGCATCTGGGAAGCGAGAAGGACGATCTAGTGAAGCGGCAAGTGCTTCGGGCGCTGGATTCTCATTCGGCGCTGCCGGTCGTGCAGCAGGCTTTGAGTCGAGTTGCGGATGATGATGTGAATCCGACGATCCGGGATTTGGCGGTGCGGATTCGGGATGAGTCGCCTAGTAAGGCGGCGTTGCTGCAGTAGAACGGGGTTGTGCGTCTTGGCTTTTTTATCAGGAAGCCAGGCAGGCAGGAATGCCGGAAGAAATTTTTCTT
>JANOTL010000058.1:0-2934 GCA_031416315.1 Pseudomonadota bacterium | reverse complement strand
GCGGCTTTGCTTTTTGTCACCGAGGCGCTATACAAGATACTCGTCGCAAATTCAATACTGAAACCCTGAGCCATTTCGATGCCTTCGCGAAAAATCCTGACCGTCGTCGGCAACCGGCCACAGTTCATCAAGGCAGCGCCGTTCCTCGCGGCAGTGGAACACTTGCGCGACGTCGAATCGATGGTCGTCCACACCGGCCAACACTACGACGCGAACATGTCTCAGGTCTTCTTCGACGAGATGGGCCTGCCAAAGCCGCATTTCGACCTCGCGGTCGGCTCGGGCGGCCATGGCATGCAGACCGGCCGGATGCTCGAACAGCTCGAGAAGCTGATGCAAGAGGTCGAGCCGCGCCTGGTCGTGGTTTTCGGCGACACAAATACGACGCTGGCGGGCGCCCTCGCGGCCGCGAAGCTGAACATCGAGAGCTGTCACATCGAGGCGGGCCTCCGCTCTTTCAACCGCCGGATGCCGGAAGAGCGCAATCGCGTCGTCAGCGACCACGTTTGCGAGCACCTCTTTGCGCCGACCGACACGGCGGTCCGGAATCTCAGGCACGAAGGACTTCCCGACGCCGCGATTCATCAGGTCGGCGACATCATGTTCGATGCGGCGCTGATGTTCTCGCAACGCGCCAAGGCTGCGAGCTCGATCGTCGATCGCATCGGCTTGGAGCCGCGCCAGTATGTCCTCGCGACCGTGCACCGTGCCGACAACACGGACGATCCGGAGCGTTTGCGCTGCATCTTCGAAGCGCTTGCCCGCGTTGGCGCGACCGTGCCGGTCGTCGTGCCGCTCCATCCTCGCACGCGAGCGCGCCTCGGCGCGATTCCGGGACTCGTTGCCGCGCTCGAAGCGGGCGGGGCGTGTCGTCTGATCGACCCGGTCGGCTATCTCGACATGATCCGCCTCGAGAGCGACGCGAAGCTGATCGTGACCGACTCCGGCGGCGTGCAGAAGGAGGCCTTTTTCTTCGACGTTCCGGCCGTCATCCTGCGGCCCGAGACCGAATGGGTCGAGCTCGTCGAGACCGGGTGGAGCACGCTCGTAGCGCCGACTTCGATCGAAGGCCTAGTCAAGGGCATCGAGAAACGGATGGACGACGGACCTGGACGCAAGACTTCGGCCTTCGGCGACGGCAGGACCGGCCCGAAGATCGCTGCGATCATCGACGCCGTCATGGGCTCCTTTTGAATCCGAGCCGCCCCCGCGTCGCGCATTTGACCTCGGCGCATCCGCCGCAAGATACGCGCATTTTCCTGAAGATGTGCGCCAGCCTCGCGGCCGGCGGCTTCGACGTCACGCTGATCGCGCCGTTCGTGAAGGGCTTCGATCCGCGCGGTATCCGCTACGAGCCCGTGACGAAGCCGATCAATCGCATGGCGCGGATGCTGCTCGGCGCCTTTCGGGTGTTCTGGCGCGCGGTGAAGACGCCGACCGCGGTTGTGCATCTCCACGATCCCGAGCTCGTGCCGTTCGGGGTCATCTTGAAGCTCCTCGGCCGCCGCTTGATCGTCGACGTGCACGAAGACCTGCCAAAACAAGTGATGAGCAAGGAATACCTCCATCCCGCGGTGCGCCCGGTGATCGCGGCGATGACGCGGTTTCTGCACACGATCATCTCGTATACCGCCGACGCCATCGTCGTCGCGACGCCGGCGATCGCGAAGAACTTTCCGCCGGGAAAGACCTTCATCGTGCAGAACTTTCCGATCACGGCCGAGCTGCAGGCCCCGATCGACGCGCCTTACGCCGATCGCCCGCTGAACTTGCTCTACGTCGGCGTCTTGACGGAGCAGCGCGGCCTCCGCGAGATGATCGCGGCGACCGCGCTCGTCGCCAAGGAGTTTCCGGTAAAGCTGCAGATCGTCGGCGACGTGTCCCCCGCGAGCTTGCTCACCGAGATCAAGGCGACGCTGCCGTCCAACGTCGAGTTTCTTGGTCATCGCAACCGCGTCGAGGTCGCACAGCTCATGGCGACCGCGCGGGTCGGCCTCGTGCTTTTTCATCCGGAGCCGAATCATCTCGAGGCCCAGCCGAACAAGCTCTTCGAGTACATGTCGGCGGGCCTGCCGCTCGTCGCTTCTCGCTTTCCGCTTTGGGAGCTGGTGGTCGGCGATTGCGGCGTCACCTGCGATCCGCTGAAGCCGCAAGAGATTGCCGATGCCATCCTCCGTCTCCTGCGCGACCCGCTCGAAGCCGAGGCGATGGGAAAACGCGGCATGGCGAACGTCCGCACCACGTACAACTGGGAAGCGGAGAACACCAAGCTGCAGGCGCTCTACGCCCGCCTTGCGCCCGGCTGAGATCGCTCGCCCGTTAGAGCTGTCCCCAATGAAACCGTGGCAGAAAGTGCAGATTCAAGATCAAGAGCCATAAGGCCACGACTTGAAACGCCGCGCCTCGCCATCGTGGATTCTGGAGCAGCTGATGCAGGCCTATGAGACAGAAAAGGTTCAAGGCAGCGAAGCCCGGCGCGGTCAGGCGCAGCTGCGCGTTCGCCTCGAGGACGATCGGGTGGGTGCTGAAATGCGGTTTCGCGATCAAGTAGGCGACGACGAGCTGCGTGCCGACGACCACGCCGGCGACGATCGCCATGGCGATGCGTCGCCATGCCGGAATCGGGGCCGCGACGATGCGCGCGAACCCCCAGGCGGAGAGCGCCAGCCAGGCAGCGCCTAGGACCGCGTAGACAAAGCCGGGATATTTGGCGTGGCCCCAAACGTGCGTTCCTAAGTTGCTTTCGAGGTGTAGGGCCAAGATTGCGGCCTTGCCGCGCATGCCGAGCTGCGTGCCGTCCCGCAGCAACGCCATGATCGCGTCGTCTTGCAAGAACCCGAGATGGCGCAATCGCTGCGGCTCGAGCTCGGCGATCGGCTGAAGCCAGCGCTGCGCGGCGAAGGCCGCGGCGATCGTCGCGAGGAATGCGGTCGC
>JANOTL010000057.1:0-16971 GCA_031416315.1 Pseudomonadota bacterium | reverse complement strand
AGGACGAGGGCGACGGCTCGCAGCAAAGCGTCACGTATTCCAACATGACGGACCGCGAGGCGGAGCGCTTGCGGCGGCGGTTTATGACGAAGTCGGAATCGGGGTTGGAGATCGGCGTCGTCTTCTAAGTCAATTCCCGGTCAAATACCGCATAACGATCCCCACGATCTCATCGATTACCCGCTCCTTCGACCACTTCTCCGAGATCATGTCGACGCTGCTATGAACCAGCGCATCGACCATCCGCACCACCAGATTAGCCGCAAGCTCCGGATCCTGCACGGTCACTTGCTCTGGCCGCATGCGCAGCTGCGCATGGACCATCGCCGTCGTCTCTTCGTGCATCTGGTCGATCTTTCGGAGCTTGCCGACGCGCGGCACCTGCTCGTGCAGCACTTTGTGCAGCTTCGGCTCGATCGCGTGCGCCGCGACGATCGCGGCCACCGTCTCGCGGACGGCGCGGTCGAGCGGCAAGGTCGCGGCCCGCATGAGCGCGGTGTGGCACAGCGCCTTCATCTCGGTCGTGTGGCGGTCGATCAAGGCCGCGACGATCGCCTCTTTGCCTTCGAAGTATTGGTAGAGCGAGCCGATGCTGACGCCTGCGCGCGCCGCGATGCGGTTCGTGCTGGAGTGCACGTAGCCGCTTTTCACCAACTCTTTGGCGGCCGCGTCGAGCACCGCGTCGAAGAGCTCACGGGCTCTTTCCTGGCGCGGGGCGCGACGTCTCTTCACGGCGGCGGCCTTGGTCATGCGGATGCCGCTCGCCGGCCCGACGCGAACACGCTCGTGTCGATGCCGAAGCGCGCGCGGAGCTCGGTCAAGGTCGTCCCCCATTCTTTGGAGAAATCGAGGCCGAAGAGCGGGCGCGCCCGCTTGCCTAGCTGATAGCCCAAGACGATGGCGTCCATACGCTCGGTCGTCGTACCGCGGGAGAAGAGGACGGCGTTCAAAAGGCCGGCCGCCATCAGGATCGGCGGGATCGGGCCCTGCGGGAACTGCGCGGAGTAGAACGCCTGCAAGCCGAGCTCCCCGGCTTCCGACGTATCGAAGCCGGTCAGGACGTGCCAGAGGTCGTGCGTCTCGTAGAGGTGCATACGCATGTAATCGTATTCGTCTTTGATCGCATACGCCGGATGGAAATCGGGCGAGAGGCCCAGCGCGAGCATGTGGTCCGCGTATTCGCGGCCGAGCGTGGCGATGGGCAGCTTCCTCAGCGCCTGGAGGTCGATCTTGCCGATGCGCGGGCGCGTCTCGAAGGCGGCGGCGCCGAGCGCGTCGCTCTTGAAGTGGGCGACGACCGGGGCGAGGAACTTCGGATCGTGCACGCCGCTCACGACCTCGAACACCTCCTCCGTCCGATGAAGGTCTTTGACCAAGGACCAGAATCCGCGGACACCTTTGATGGCCACTAGGGCCTGCGACAGCTTGTTCATGACGAGCACTCCGTTTGTTGAGCCGGCATCTCTGCCTCGCCGATAATATGAGTCCTCGCTCAGCTTCGCCAACTCGCGTTCCCGGGCTGGGCCCGCCAGCCTGAAACGTCATAGGCTGAGGGGATTTCGGCGGTGCCACGGGTCTTGACGTGAGCGATCGCTCATATTTGACGTTTTGAGGGTCATTGAACTTCCTCGCCGCTATAGCGCGCCAACTCGCCTTGACAAGCCACCGTCAGCGCGCGAGAAAATCGCATGTCACCATCGCGCGTCGGCGCCATCCTCTTCTTCATCGGCCTCCTCGGCACCAATGCGCAGCGCTGGGACCTGCCGGACGAGCTCGTCCTTCTCGCTTCGCTGGTGGGTGTCGTCGGGCTCTTCGCGGGCCCGGGTCTTATCGTCGTCGGTCGCCTGCGCCGCGCGGTCCCCGCGACGCCCGAGCAGCTGGTGTGGGTCGCTTGCGTCGGTCCGATCCTTCTCGCCGCCATCGCCCTCCTGGCATGGCTCGGCGGCGGCATCGTCGCGCCGCGCCTGATTTGTCGCGGCGCCGTCGTCATCGTCCTCGGGTTCTGCTTCTTTTGGAGCTTGAGCCAGCCTCAGGACTTGCGCCTCTCTCGCAACGAGCAGCTCGTCCTCGTCGTCTTCGTGCTCGCCGTCACGCTCGCTGCCGGGCGCTCGCTGCACGCGCTCGGCGTGCACGGCGAGCTCTATGGCGGCGCGGTGACGAAGACCATGGTTGGGGACAATCGCTCGGACCCGCGCGTGCCATACCTCATTGCGATGAACGTAGCGGGGCACTGGGGACCTTACGAGCAGCAGTCGGCCGCGCTCTACTCCCCTTACGTCTTTCACTCTCGAGGCCCCATCGCGGGGCTTGCCGCGACGCCAGCGGCGATGAGCTGGAGCCGCGAGATCATGCAGAGCATCGATCAGATGGGGACGCCCTTCAAGCCGCTCGATCCATTCGGTTACATGCAGTACCGGTTCTCGCTCATCGCCTTCGCCGCGCTGTCGATCATTCCCTTCTTCTGTCTGATCGGCGGCACGCCGGCCGCGGTGGTGGCGAGCGCCGTCTATGCTCTGACGCCGTTTTTCGTCCACGAGCTTTATTTCACCTGGGCGAAGCAGAGCTCCGCGACGCTCCTCTTGTGCGGCTTTTGCATGCTGACGGCGCGGCGCTTCGTGCTCGGCGGAGTCCTGGCCGGTTTAGCCTACCTCGCGCACCCGGCCGCGGCGTTCACGATCCTGGCCTTTCCGCTCGTCCTCGTCATGCAGGCAGATTGGCGCAACATGCAGCTCGGCCGCCTCTTCGAGCCGCGCCGCTGGTGGGAAGCGCGACGCCCCCTACTCGCCAGCGGCTTGGGCCTAGCGGCGATCCTCGGGCCTTGGAAAGCCTTCACTCACGGCCACTTCGATTCCTCAAGCTTCGCCGACTACGTCTTCATGGCGAACGGCGTGCCGGATGCGCCGATCGGGACATGGCTCATGAGCCGCGTTCACTCCCTGGCGAGCACCGTCCTACCGTTCTACTCGTACATGAATTTCTCGGGGCACGTGATCTTCAAGCCGTTCTTCGTGCCGGGTCTGAAGCCGGTCATGTTCTCGTACCAGTGGTTTTACACCTTGCCGGCGGGCGTCGGGCTCGTGTGGTTCGTGCTCCGCTTCACGGCGCTGCGCCGCGCGTGGCAGCAGTTTCGTGGCTTCCTCACGACGATGATCTTGCTTCCGGGCGCCGCGCTCCTGGTCTACTGGGGCGCGACCTCGACCGGGCTCATGCGCGAGGGCCTGCACGCCACCTTCGCATTCCTCATGATCGCATGGTGCGCCGCCTCGGTGGACCGGTCGCCGACGCGCGGCATGCAGATCGCGCGCGCGCTCGAGCTCTTGCTCTTCATTTGGCTGCCGACCCAAATCAGCAACAACGGCCTCCTGAGCAAAGCTCATCGCTCGACCGACATCCTCGGCCTGGCGATGAGCCTCGCTTCGACCGCGCTTTTGGCTTGGCTCGCGCTCAAGGCCGCCAGATCGCCCCACTCCGAAGCGGCTGCTCCGTGATCGAGCGACCGCCCCAGATCACCATGCCGAGCGAGGTCCAGAGCGCCACGTTCCGCGTCCGCGCGTTCGGCGCGCCGACCGACTGCAACTGGTGCCACGTACCGGTCGCCGGCACGAACACCGATCCCGTGTTCAACGCGTAGCCGTCGATGTCGTGCCCGCCGAAGACGATCAGCTTGTCGTCGGCCCAGACGACGGAGGGCACTTTCCGCTGCGAGGGCGCGCCCGTCGCCGGGATCACCGACCAAGCGTCGGTCGCCGGGTTCCAGAAGAGCCCGCCCGCATGCGCGCCGGTGTCCCGGTCCGTCTGCGGATACTCGAAGAGGAAGGCGAAGCCGAGCGGCGTCCACGCGACGTTCTCCCAGCGGCACAAGAAGCTCGGCGGCGCCTTCGACTCGAGCTTCGACCAGACCGCCAGGGCGGGATCGTAGACCGAGACGGTCGGCTCGCAGCTCTCCGCGTCCTTCTTCCAGACGACGATCTTCCCGGCCAGCTCCGGCGCCGCGTCCGGTCCGAGCCAGACGCCGCCGTAATTTCCGGGAGCCGGCGCGTCGCTCTCCGTGACCGGGGTCCACTGGTCGACGTCGCGGTCGTAGATCGAGCCGCTCCCGACCAGGCCCGTTTGGTCCGCGCCGCCCCAGACGAACGCCTTTTGGCCCAAAGATAGCATCAAAGGCTGGCGCCGGCCCGTCGGCGCGCCGGCGGGATTGACGACGCGCCACTCCTGCGTGTTCGGATAGAAGAGCGCCGCCGTGCCGCGGAACGACAGATTCTCCTTCGTCGCCGTCGGACACGCGCCGCCGAAGATCATCACCGCGCCGCCGAGGACGACGTTGCCGAAGCCCGAGCCGATGCCGAGGTCGATCGTCGGCTTCGACGTCGTCCAGGTCTCGGTGGCGAAATCGTAGCTCGCGACGTTGAATTGGCCGGCGCAGCTCTCGGTCGAGGTCGGCGCCATCACCACGAGGCGCCCGGCCGTGGCCGCGGCCGCCGGCGCGCCGTTGGTCATTCCCTGCATGTCGATCAAAGGCGCATCGCGCGCGCTGAGCGACGACCAGCCGCCGAGCCCGCCCGGCGGGTTGTCGTAGAGGTCGAGCCGGTTCGACATGCGATAGTTCGCGTCGTCTTCGCCGATCGCCCACAGATACTCGTGAAAGACGAGGCGGTAGACGTCGACCCCCTTGCTGAACCACTCTTCCCAGCGCTCCCGGTCGAGCTCGATCACCATATGGCCCGGCCGCAAGGGATCCGGGCCCGTGCGCGCCGCGACCACGTCGCCTTGCGAGTCCATCAGCGGATGGTCGACCGGGTCGACCCGCGTGTCGTTCAGGGCGGTGAGAAAGCGCGCGATGGCGTCGGGCGCCAGGGGCGAGACCGCCTTGTCCATCTCGGTCAGCCGCAGGTAAACCCGGTAGCCCTTGGCGACGAAGATCGACGCGAGCCGGTCGCCGCCGTGCGTCTCCTGGCCGTTCACCTCGCCCGTCCGCGGCCCCGAGGCGCTCCTTTTCACGAAAGGATTGCCCGCGCAACCGTAGGCCGAAGCCATCACAACGCCCCAGATACAGAGCCACGTCACGCGCTTCATCCCTTGGTCCCTCCGGAAATCCTGCTTTTCGAGCCGGGGCGGCGCGCTTGGCCGCGCGCTTCGTTGGCACCTTGCGCATCCGTCACCGGATAGAGCGAGATCGACAGATGATACACCTCGCCCTTCGGCGGCTCCGCCTCGAGGAAAGCGCAAAGCCTCCGACGAAAGGCTTTGATCTTCTCTTTCGCCGCGGGCAGACGGTCGAGGTTCACCGCCATGGTCATCGCGGACTGATCGCGCTGCTCGATCGGCACCTCTTCCAGGGCGCGCATCGCCATCTCGAGCACCTGCCGCTGCACCTTCCGGAGCGCGGCGTTGGTGAACTCCGGCCCGATCGTCGTCACCTGCTCCAGGCGCCGCATCTCGCCCGAGGCGGTGATCTCCAGGAGTCCCAGGCGCACGAGCCGCTCGATCGCGAACCGCACCTCGGGAAGGCTCAGGCCCAGTGCGCGCGCGATCCACGCCGGATCAGGCTGGAAGCCCTCCACCGTCATCAGCTCGAGAAGCGCGAAGTGGTACCAGTCGGCGATCACCTGGAACGCGTCGAGGCTGATCTGGCTGAAGTTGTCGCCGTGGATCGCGGCCTGCGCCGCGCGCTTCTTCTCGCTCGTCTCCGGCGGCGCGAAGCGTTGCGCCGCGCGCGGGTCGAGTCCGAGGCGCGCCGAGAGCCGCGAGAACATCGGCCGGCTCACCGAGCGTTTCCCCGCGAGGAGCTTCGACAAGGCCGAGGGCTCGATGCCGAGCGAGCGGGCGAAGGCCCGCAGGCTGTAGCGCGGGTTCACCTTGCACCGCCTCAGGAGCTCGTTCTGCAGAAACAGGCGGAAATCGCCGCCCCCGTCGGGGAGCTCCGCCGTCAGCGCTGCCGCTTTGACTTCCGGCTCTAGGATCAAGGCTTGGGGCCTCCGCTGCGATGGCTCGATTGAATACGAGCATCTAACCGCGGCCGGGAAAAGGGCGCAAGGGGGACCGACACGAAGCGTGTCGGTTACGCGAAACGGACGCCTGGTTTACACGTAGCGCTGAATCTCTGACTCAGCGTCTCACGGTAAGGGGGCGAAGGCGCAGGCCGTCTCGGAGGAGCAAAACGTCCATTCGGCCGAGCCCGCGATGCGGGCGTCTTCGGAGGTAATAGCTCGTATCAATTGACTAAAGAGCCTTCTCTCAAGCGCCTTTCTCCAACTGCCGATCAAATCAATATGATTTATGGCCTCCCCATGCTCGCCCTCTTCGTCTCGCTCTCGTTCCTGCTAGGCTGCAGCGACGCCGCGCGGAAGGAAAGCCAGCGCTCTGCGAAAGCCGCGACGTCGACGAACGGCGTCGTGTCGCCAACGGGCGCGTCTTCGATGAATTCGGACGGCAGCCCGACCGGCGAGGCGCCCGGCGGCTCGTCCGCGGAGTTCGAGCAGGCCGGCGTGCCGACGCCGGTCTCCGCAGCCTACCTGACGGCGTACCGTGATGCCCCGACCGGCAACGGCGTCGACGAGGGGCTGATCACTGTCTTCGCCGTCGTCCGCGACGAGAAGACCGGCGTGCCCTTGCCGAAGCCGGTCGCGATCGATGGCGCGGTCGTGAGCTTCGACGACGCCTCCGAGATCGCCGGCACCGTCGACACCGACCCGAAGAACGCTTATCACGTCGTCTTCAAGATCCCGAAGGCGCAGCTTGCCGCCGAGAGCATCGGCAAGGACCGCCTCCAAGGCGCGATCAAGGTGAGCTCCGCCGCGTTCCCTGGCACGACGATCGCGACGTCGATCGTGATCTGGCTCGCGAACCTCTCCGTCAACGCGGACCGTGAGGATTACGGGGTCGTCACGCTCGCGCGCAAGGGCGAGGAGCAGGCTCGCATCAAGCTCAACGTTTCGGTCACGGGCTTCGAGCAGCCGGCGCAGGGCGCCTTGCTGAAGGGCCTCGGCGGCAATCTCACCGTCGCCTCTGCCAGCACTTGCCCGAAGTTGAGCGAGCTTACGCCGCAGGACTTGGTCGCCGACTGCGTGCTCGAGCTGGAGCCGAACGGGGTCGTTCTGCTCGATCGGGTGCTGACGATCACTTACAACAACGGCGTGCGCGAGGATTTCGCGAGCGTCATCATTCGCGGCGAGACGGCTTTGGTCCTAGGCCCGTCCAAGACTGGCTACGATCGGCTGTGGGTGCACGAGGGCAAGCTTCTCGCGACGGCACACAGGTACGTCCACATTTGGAACAAGATTCCTGAGCGCTCGGGAACGCCGCCCGACGTGGTGCTCGGCACAGGCAAATTTCCGCCGTACGACGACGCGACCTTCGGCTGGGCGCTCGACCTCGTCGTCGCAGACGGCAAGCTCGTCATCACCGATTTTAAAGCCCCGCGGCTCATGATCTGGGACAAGATCCCGACGGTATCGGCGGCCAGCGCGGACACCGTCGTCTCGCTCGGAAGCATTGCGCGAACGGTCGCCTACGACGGCCAGCGCCTCTTCGTAGGCGAGCGGGATTCGGCCTACGTGCTGAAGTATTGGGACGGCATCCCGACGAACGGCAGCGGGCAGATGACCGTACCTAACTCGGCCGGTCAAGCAAGCGGCGCGCTATGGTTCCAGGGCGGGCGTTACCTCGAGTCAAAGAACGGACGCGTGCGCGTCTGGAACGCGTGGCCGCTCGTTTACGATGCGCCGGCGCTCGAGCTCGGCAACCCCTCACCGCCGCCGGCGAGCGGCGCCGCGAAGCTTTACGGCGCCACGGGCGCGGCGACGGACGGCACGGCGCTAGCCGTCGCCGACGGCGCGGCTTCTCGGATCCTCGTCTGGGAGACTTTTCCGACGGCCGGCACGACGCCCGCCGACTTCGTCCTGGGCCAACCTGACTTCGAATCGAAAGGCGACAACGCCTACGGCGCCGACTCCGCAGAGTCTTTGTCGATGCCGAGCGGCCTAGCCCTGTTCGACGGCAAGCTCGCGATCGCCGATACGCAAAACCGGCGCATCGTCGTCCGTGTCCTGCCGCGCAAGCGCGAAGCGATGGAGGTGCCGGCGCAGGAGGACGCCTACCTCGCGGGCGAGTCGTCGCCGGGCCTCCTGAGCTTCAAAGCGGGCATCTTCGAGCTCGGGGTCACGGACCGGGAGCTGCCGCAAGAGCGCACGCTTGCCGTCGAGTTTTCCGGCAACACCACCGCGAGCGTGAAGTCCGCGACCTTCGACGGCCCCGACTTCGCCTTCGTCGGCGGCACCTATCCGGGGACCGGTGGCTCTTGCGGCGCCGCGATCCTGAAGAGCTGCACGGTCCGCGTGAAGGTCGCGAACCGCGCGCAAGGCCGTCGCAAGGCGAAGCTGACGCTGGGCTACGAGAATGGCGCCGAGTCCAGAGCTGCCTCGATCACCTTGCGAGCCAATTTTCAGCCGGTCGCGCATGAAACCTACGACGTCGAAACGAGTCCTATGTCCATGGACTATACCCGCGCGATCGGCGGCGGCGACGGTGGCATCGTCATGACGCTCGGCTACTGCTTGAGCCTTTTCCGTCCGAGCGGCGCGACGCCGGCCTTTTCCGGGGTGCCGATCAAGCTGGGACTCGACGATGAGGTGGGTTGTCCAATCGACGCGTCCGGTATGGGCCCCCCTCTGGAGCCTTGGTTCGCGCGCACGTTCGGCAGCCGCCTCTACGTCGCCGCGGAGGATCTCTTCGTCTACCGCAACGTCCCGACCGTCTCGGGCACGCCCGTGGATTTCCGTCTGGATGTCGCGCTGCGCTCGGAGATTAACAGCGAAGCCTTCGTGGACCGCTCGGCCTCCTCCGTCCTCGAGCTCGGCGGCCGGCTCTACGTTGGCACCTGTGCGCCGGCCGAAATCCTGGTCTGGAGCACTGTTCCGAACGCGGCAGGCGTCGCGCCGGATTTCATCATCCCGATGCCCAACCCGGCGCAATGCGTTGCCGACCTCTTCGCGGTCGATGGCAAGCTCGTTGCCGGCCTGCAGGATGACGACGCAGAAGGTCTGCTCGGCGCCTCGCTCGCGATCTGGAGCACGCCGCCTGCGACGATCGCCGCGGCGACCTCGATCTTCCCGATTCTCTCGCCCGACTACGACTATGACCCCGCGCACCTCGGCCGGTTCGCTTGGGACGGGACGCGCCTTTATGCCGTCGACACGCGAAACCACGGGGTGAAAGTTTGGATGGGCCTACCGGCCGCCGGACAGGCGCCGGATTTTGTGCTCGGTCACGTGGAGCTCGACGGGACGATCGCGAACGACGGGGGCATCGGGCGCTGGAGCTTCGACATGCCGATCGGCGTGGAGGCGCAAGGCGGACGGGTGTACGTCTTCGACCGGAACGGGATCAAGGCGTTTCCGTACCCGACGCCTTGAGAAATTAGGCCGCTGCGCGTCCCATCGGCTTATGGTCGAGCACGGGCTAAGTCCCACGTGAACTCCACACCCGAAATCCGTCACGACGACGTCTTCCCAGCCGTCTTGTACGAAAAAGTCGCCCCCGGCACCGGCGCCACGACTCGCAAAGATCGCTCGTCCGGCACCGCCGCCCACGGCGCCAGTAAAATCGCCGCCGCGGCCGGCCACGTGCAAAACGCCAGCATCCATCCGTCCACGCCCCGCGGCGCCCCGGCCGCGAACACGTGCAAGGACAGAAACCCGGCGACATGCACGCCCACCACGAGCGCCCAAGCCGCTGGCGGCAAGCGCGCGATCAGCGCCGATACGCCGAGGAAGAAGATGAAGTACGCGCCGAACGGCCCGGCGGCCGCCACCGCCGTGCGGCTGATCGGCGAAAAGGCGCAGTAGAATACGATCGCGAGGCCGGCGACGACCAGCGCATCGCCGCTCGCCGTCGCGAGCCGCGCGGGCAATGCTCGACGCGCCCGCGGCCAGGTCAAAGCGAACGCCCCGCCAAGCCCGAACGCGTTCGCGAGATGCAGGACCTCTGCCGCGCGCGCCTCCGCCAAGGAGCCGCTGAACAGCCCGTGCAGCGGATCGAAGCTCTCGAACAAATAGGCGAGATTCGCCGTCCCATGCGCCAGCCATTGCGCCGGCGTCGACTCGACCGCCGTCGCGGTCCACGCCAAAAGCCGCGGGATGGCGACGAGCAATGAAGGCGCGATCGCCCAAAGCGCAGGGATCGGCCGTACACGACGCCGGAAGAACGGCACGGCCACGGTCACCGCGAGCAAAGGATAGATCGTCGCCGGATCCGCGAGCATCGCGAGCAAGAACCCCGCGCCCGCGAGCCAGCGTTGCCGCGCCTCGCGCGGCGCCCAGAATAAGACGCTCGCGCCCGCGACGAACGCCGCGCCCGCCAGAGGCTTGGTCCACGCGAAGACGCCCGGCGGTGCGAAGGCGAAGGACGAGGCGCAGGTCAAGGCGATCGCGGTCGCCGCGAGCCGTCCGTCGACGCGCCAAAGGCGCAAGGTCATCCACGCCGCCAAGACCCACGCCGATTGCAGGCTCGCGCCCGCCGCGTGAACCGCAAGCTCCGAGAACGGCATGAAGAGGGACGACACCGCAGCCGCCACCGGATTGGCGTCGACGAAGGCCGAAGGCGCGATCCCTTGGGCGCCCAAGCCCGAAGACAGGGCGGTTCCTAAAGAGAAGGTGGCCAACGCCGCGGTCATCGCCATCGGCGCCTGCGCATCGGCGTTCACCCAGAAGAAGCGCACGATGCGCTTCATGCGCTTTTTGGACGCGAGGCAGAGGACCGGCGTCGCCGCGAGCCACGCGAGCCCCGCGACACGGCCGGCCAAAGGACTCACCGTACCTAGAGTCCACGCGGCCAACGCCGCGAAGACGCCGACGAGGAGCGCCGCGAAGAGCCGCGTCGCGGGCGCCTCGGCCAAGTCCGCGTCGCTCCGGCATCGGCTGAGCATCACGGCCAGCCCGGGCGTCGCGAGGAGCGCCAGGACGAGCGGCGGCAAGGCCCAGACACATACGATGGTGAAGGCGACTGGCATGGGTTTGAGGGGATCCTCCTCTTTCCATTTTTAAGGGAGGAGGCGGGCACTGGGAACCACCGTTGCCCTGAGAGCGACACGTATCGTGTCCAGTGTGTCTCGTGTGTCGTCGACGTGAGAGGGCCGGAGCTCATGTGAGCTCCGGCCCGGACTCGAGGGGCGCGTTCCCTAGTTCTTCACATTTCGGAGTAAGTCACTTGAATCTGCGCGCCTTCGGCCGGCACGTGGCCCGCGTTGAACTTCACCGCGTTGTTGCCCGCGTTGTAGGTCCACTCGGTCGTGACAGCGCCGTTCACCTTCACCTGGATCGACGCGACGACCGGCGCGGAGGGCAGGACCACCTGCGTAGTTTGCGCGTTCAGGTCGAGGCCGATGTTGCCGAGGGACGCGCTCCAGTTGGTGGAGCAGAGGCTTTCGACGATGCCGCCCGACTTCTGCGCCGCCTTGATGTACTGGGTGCCTTCTTCTGCCGGCGTCGTATGCGGCGCCGAGCAGAGCTGACCGTTCGCGAGCCTCACCGGCGTGATGGTGGAGATCGAGAACTTGCCTTCGCCCTTCGCCGTCTTCAGGTAGTCGATCATGTTGTCTTCCGTCCAACGGAAGAGCGTATGACCTTCGGCGTAGAAGTTGTGGCCGTTGTAAGCGTCGGTCTCCGACATGCCGATGCCGTCGTCCTGCTCGTCGGAGACGACGATTACGGAGAGGAAGGCGTCGCTGCGGATCAGCGCTTCGTTCTCACCCGCGATCACCTTGTCGATCGCCATCTTCGCGCCGTAGAGGCCGTGCTCGAAGCCCGAGCCGTCCGTCCCTTGCATCACGTAGCTCTGGAACTTGGACACGAGGTCCGCTTCGCCTTGCTTCAGGACTTTGCGGCCGGCGGTGCCGACGAAAGAGCCGCGCAGGTGCGTCGCAGCCGAGCCGCCGTACTCGACCGGGCAGCGGCGGTCGACGAGCGGACCGGGCATCGTGTCCTGGCAAACGTCGGTCGTGGTGATCGCCGTTTGGAAGTTGTGGCCGCTCTGGGCCAGTTGGTTGATCATAGAGCCGAAATTCTGGCTGAGGTAATTCTGCTCTTCCGCCATGGAGCCGGAGACGTCGACCACCCAGAGGATGTCGACCTTGCCGGGGCCTTGCTGCACGACATCAACCGTGCGCATGGTGGCGCCGCCGCCGTCCGTGCCGCCTGCGTCCGCTCCGTCCGCGCCGCCGTCGGTCACGCCGCCGTCCGTGCCGTCGACGCCGGTGCCGTCCGTGCCGCCGGCATCCGTACCGCTCGTGCCGTCGGTGCCGCCAGTTCCGTCCGTGCCGCCCGTCGCATCCGTTCCGCCCGCGTCGCCGATCCCCGTTCCACTACCAGTGGGGATCGTCACGCCGCCGTCGGCGCCGCTATCTGCGCCCCCGGCATCCCCGCCGCCGTCCGGGAACGCGCCGAGGTCGCCGTCCGCGCCGCCCGCGGTGTTGCCACCGTCCGCGCCCGCGCCGCCCGCGGAGTTGCCGCCAGCCGCGCCGCCGCCTTCTGCGCCGCCAGCGCCACCGCCGTCCGCGCCGCCCTGGGCTAAGTCGCCCGTGTTCCCGCCAGCGTCGTTGCCGCCGTCCGCGCCGACGCCGATAGCACCGTCCGCACCGCCCGCGTCGGCGATGCCGTCAGGATTTCCCTTGGCTCCGACCGAGCCGGGCTTGCCCAGGACGCCATCTGCCTCGCCCGGGAGGGGCTCGAGGCGCCCATCTTTGCGGGCGACGGCGTCGTCGCTGCCAAAGCGCTTGTACTGGGTCGTTTCTTTGAAAGCCGGTGCCTGCTCGCCACAACCAACCGCACTCAGCGCCATCGCCAAAGCGATGGGCATCCCCTTGATCTTCATGAATTCCCCCTCTAAGTCCCGGCCCGACCGGCCGTCTGAGGAGCAAATTCGGTCCGGGCGCGGACCGCTTTAGCTTTTCGGAATTTATATATGTTAACGAGGATTTGCGGAGCGCATTGGAGCTTCGTGTCGGACCCTTAGCGGGCGGATGCGCGGGCCCTGTCTCTAGAAACCACGCTTGCTCCACCCCGGGGCAGCGCGGATACTCAGGGCTTCACCCGAGCCCCCAGCAGGACCCCCGTGCGCATCGTGATCGACGCCAGGATGATCAGCCCCGGCAGCATGCACGGGATCGCGCGCTACGTGTACGAGCTCCTGCGCTGCCTCATGGCGATGACGGGCCCCGGCGCGACGGCGGACGAGTTCTTCATCCTCGTGAATCCGAACAGTCCGCTCGAGGCGATGGCCTGGCCGAAGCACATGCAGCTCGTCAAGGTGAACGGCAGCTGGATCAGCCTGAAGCAACAGTGGGAGCTCCCGCGCGTCCTCCGCCGGCTGAAGGCCGACCTCTTTCACGCGCCGAGCTTCATGGCGCCGCTCGCCAGCCCGTGCCGGATGGTCATGACCATTCACGACTTGAACCACATGGTCTTGCCGCAGTTTTACACGCCGTTTCACCAGTTTTATTACCAAGTCTTCGTGCGCAGCTGCATCAGGAAGTCCGAATACATCCTCACCGTCTCGCACTTCTCCAAGAACGAGATCGTCCAGAACCTCGACATCTCGCCTGAAAAAGTCTTCGTCACCTATAACGGCGTCTCCGACAATTACCGGCCGATCACCGATCAAGAGCAGCTCGCCTACGTCCGCGACCTCTATGAATTGCCGGAAAAATTCATCTTCTGCCTGTCGAACAACAAGCCGCACAAGAACGTGCATCAACTCGTGCGCGCCTACTGCTACTCCAACGTCGACATCCCGCTCGTCCTCGCGTCCCCCGTCGACCGGAACCTGATCCGCATCGCCGAGAGCTTCGGCAAGAAGCACTCGATCTATTTCTCGAAGTTTATCGACGAGGAGCACCTGCCCTCGATCTACTCGCAGACGCACCTTTTCGTGTACCCGTCGACCTACGAGGGCTTCGGCCTGCCGCCCTTGGAGGCGATGAGCTGCGGGGCGCCCGTCATCGTCGCGCGCAGCTCCGCTTTGCCGGAGGTCGTCGGCGACGCGGCCATTTTCGCCAACCCGTTCGACTACCAGGACATCGCCCGCGCGCTCGAGCTCGGGTGCACGGACGAGGCCCTGCGCGAGCGCCTGAAACAGAACGGCGTGCGCCACGCGCGCCGCTTCTCGTGGCAGTCCATGACGGAGCAGACGCTGCGCATCTACCGAAAGTGCGAGCTCGGCGGCGCCCAGGTCACGACCGCGCCGGATTCCGTCAAAGCCGGAGCCGTGCCATGAGGATCGGCATCAACAGCCGCTTTCTCGCCGCGAAAAGGACCGGCGTCCAGCGCGCCGCCTATAACCTGATCCGCGCCCTGGTCGCAACCGACCGCGCCAACGAGTACGTCCTCTTCACGCCGGCCGACCAAGTCTCGAACCCCGATTGGAAGTACCCGAACGTCACCGTCGTCCCGTCGCGCATCCGCGAGGGCGAGTCGTTCCGCAACCACTTCTGGGAGCAATTCACGCTGCCGCGGCTCGCGCGCCGCCACCAGGTCGACATCCTGCATTCGCCGGCGAACCTGGCGCCGCTCTTCTACCGCGGCAAATCCATCGTCCACATCCACGACCTGACGGTGATCGTGAATCCCAAGTGGTTCAGCTTCTCCTTCCGCACGCTCTACAACCTGGTCATCCCCCGGATCGCGCAGCGCGCCGACAAGATCATCACCAACAGCAACAACTCGCGGAACGACCTCCTGCAGTTCTGCGACCTGGCGGCGGAGAAGGTGAGCCAGTTCTACTGGGCCGTCGACGAGCTCTTCACGCAGAAGCACGACCCCAAGGCGCCGACGCAGCTCGACCCCAAGCTCGACGACTACATCCTCTACGTGGGCTCGCTAGAGCCGCGCAAGAACATCGGCACGCTCCTCGAGGCGTACGAGCTCATGCGCACGAAGAACCCCGAGCTGAAGACGAAGCTCGTCCTGATCGGCGGCGAGTCGCCGCTCTTCGCCGAGGTGCGCCTCAAGGCGAAGCGCTTCACCGGCGACGTGCTCTTCAAGGGCTTCGTCACCGACAGCCTCCTGCGCGAGTACTATCGCAGCGCGCGGCTCTTCGTTTACCCCTCCCTCTACGAGGGCTTCGGCATCCCGCCGTTGGAAGCGATGGCGAGCGGCGTCCCGGTCGTCACCACCCTCACCTCCTCCATCCCCGAGGTCGTCGGCGACGCCGCCCTCATGGTGAGCCCCTACGACGTCACCCAGCTCGCCGAGACCATGCACCGCGTGTTGAGCGACCCGAAGATCGCCGCCGGCTTGGTCAAGCGCGGCCGCGAGCAAGTGAAGAAGTTCAACTGGCACCGCGTCGTCCGCAACACGCTCGCGATCTATTACGAAGTCCACAATGCCGGCAAGAGCGCCGGCCCGGGCCGCAAATTCCTGCCGATGGCGCTCTGGCGCGAGCTCAGGGAGCGCGAGGCCCGGCAGCTGGCCCAAGAGGTTTGAGGAGTCTTCCGTGTCCGTTTCCTTCTCGTCCCGCGTCCGCATCGACCACGTCCTCACCAAGGGCGAAGTGGGCGCCACGCTCAACGTCTGCGGGTGGGTGCGCTCCAAGCGCGAGTCGAAGGCCTTCGCCTTTCTCGTCCTGAACGACGGCTCGACGCAGGACAACCTGCAGTGCGTCGTCGACGCCGGCGCCGAGGGCTACGCGCTTCTCGGGCAGTGCCACACGGGCTCCGCCGTGCGCGTGACCGGCGTCGTCAAAGCGTCGCAGGGGAAAGGCCAGACGGTGGAGATGCAGGCCACCAAGGTCGAGCTCTTCGGCACAGCCGACCCCGAGACCTACCCCTTGCAGAAGAAGGGTCACTCGCTCGAGTTCATGCGCGAGATCGGCCACCTGCGCCCGCGCTCCAACACCTTCGGCGCCGTTTTCCGCGTGCGCAGCGAGCTGTCGCAGGCCGTCCACGAATTCTTTCGCGCGCGCGGCTTCTACTGGATGCACACGCCGATCATCACGGCCTCCGACTGCGAGGGCGCCGGCGAGATGTTCCGCGTCACGACCTTGCCGCTCGACAAGATCCCGAGAGATCCGCAGGGCCAGATCGACTGGTCGAAGGACTTCTTCGGCAAGGCCGCGCACCTCACCGTCTCTGGGCAGCTGGAGGGCGAGTTCCTGGCGATGGCCTTAGGCGACATCTACACGTTCGGGCCCACGTTCCGCGCCGAGAACTCCAACACGGCGCGCCACTTGGCCGAGTTCTGGATGATCGAGCCGGAGATGGCCTTCGCCGATTTGAACAAGGACGCCGAGCTCGCCGAGGATTTCCTGCGCGCCATGTGCCGGGCCGTCGTCGAGCGCTGCCCGAAGGAGCTGGAGTTCCTCGAGAAGCAGTACAAGACGATTACGGCGCAGGAGATCGCGACGCTGGCCGAGACGAAGTTCGCGCGCATCACGTATACCGAGGCCGTCGACACCTTGAAGAAATCGGGCCAGAAGTTCGAGTTCCCGGTGGATTGGGGGACGGATCTGCAGAGCGAGCACGAACGTTTTCTAACGGACGTCGTGTTCAAGGGGCCGGTGATCGTGACGGACTACCCGAAACAGATCAAAGCGTTTTACATGCGGCAGAATGATGACGGAAAGACCGTCGCCGCGATGGACGTCTTGGCGCCGCGGATCGGCGAGATCATCGGGGGATCGCAGCGGGAAGAGCGCCTCGACATGCTCGAAGGTCGGATGAACGAGATGAAGATTCCCGTTCAGGACATGCAGTGGTTTCTGGATTTGCGGCGATATGGGTCGGCGCCGCATGCTGGCTTTGGATTGGGTTTTGAGCGGCTGGTGCAGTATTTGACCGGGATGGGGAACATTCGGGACGTGATCGTTTGTCCGCGGGCGCCGGGGTCGATCGAGTTCTGAGGTTTATTGGTCTGTTTTTTATCGCTGAGGCGCGGAGGGGCGGAAGCGCAGATCGGCCGGCCGGAGCCTCTTTAGAATACCGCC
>JANOTL010000056.1:0-1744 GCA_031416315.1 Pseudomonadota bacterium | reverse complement strand
CGCGGAGAACGTGACGGCGCTCGCGAGGCCGTTCCGGCTCTCCCTGTCGTCGCTGTCGAGGCACCTCAAGGTGCTGCGGACGGCCGGGCTCGTGGTCGAGCGCAAGCTCGGGCGCCAGCGGCTCTACACCGCGAAGCCGCTCCTGCTGCGCGACGTGTCGGACTGGGTGAAGAGCTACGAGCACTACTGGAACAGCAAGGCCGCCGCCGCCGCGAAGGCGGCGGAGGGCGCCGCGAAGGCCGAGAAGGCTGCGAAGAAGGACTAGTACGACCGAGCGAAAGTTCCTTTGCAGGCGGATCTTTTTCGGCACTCGCGAATCGAAGCGCAGGTGCCGAAGACTTTTCGACCGAACCGAGAGCAGAAGGCCGAGTTGAAGCGACGATCACGCGGAAGCGCGATGTCGTATCGCGACGTGGTGCGAGCCCGGATCGTGCTGATGTGTGGGGCGGGGGTCCCGGTCAGTCTGGTCGCGCGCCGCCTCGGGGTGACGCGCCCGACGGTCCGGCACTGGCGTGATCGCTTCGGCGCGAGCGGAGAACTCGAGGCGCTTGACGACGCGCCTCGCAGCGGGCGCCCGCCGCGGATCGCGGTCGCGACGCGCTGCGTGCTTGTCCAGATCGCGTGTCGACGCCCGAAGGACAACAAGGTGAAGTTCCGCGACGTGTGGACGCGGGAGTCGCTCGCCGCCGCCCTTCGCCGCGAGACGGGCGTGACGTTAAGCGTGACGGAGATTGGCCGCATCCTGCGCGCCGAGGGCCTGCGCCCGCACCGCAACCGGTACTGGCTGCACAGCTCGGACCCTGACTTTCGTCGCAAGGTGAAGGCGATCTGCGACCTTTACCTGACGCCCCCGCCCGGAGCGACGGTGCTCTGCATCGACGAAAAGACCTGCATTCAGGCCCTTTCTCGCAAGACCGCCCTCAAGCTCGCGGCCCCCGGTCGCGACGGCCGGCTCGAGTTCGAGTACCGCCGCCACGGCACGCGCACCCTCATCGGCGCCTTCGACGTCGCCACCGGCGAGGTGTTTGCGCACGTGCGCGAGCGCCGCACCGCCGACGATCTCATGGCTTTCATGGAGGACCTCGCGAGCCGCGTTCCAGGCGAGGTCTACGTCGTGTGGGACAACCTCAACACCCACTGCGGCGAGGTGTGGCAGCGCTTCAGCGAGCGGCACGGCGGCCGATTCCATTTCACGCACACGCCGATCCACGCGTCGTGGGTGAACCAGATCGAGGTGTGGTTCGGCATCCTGCATCGCCGCGTCCTCAAGTACGGCGACTTCCCGAACGTCGCGGCCCTCGCGACTGCGCTGCGCGGGTTCGTCCGCCACTGGAACGCGCACGAGAAGCACCCGTTCCGCTGGACTTTCCGGGGCCGCTTCGAGAAGCATCGGAGTCGTGGCCACGCGAAAACCCAAGCGCAAGCAGCCTGAGACGTTCGAGCGCGCCGCCGAGAGCACGGCGTTCATCCTCCACGCCCTCGGCTACACGCACCTGCGTGCCCGCGTCGTCGCCAAGAGCGTCGTCATCGAGTCCGGACCGGACGACGATCCTCTGCCTCACGCCCGCCTGACCCGACTCGCCGATGACGATTGGCGCATCGACTTCCCCAAGTCGTCCGGTCGCTGGGAGCTCACGCCCTACACTGGCTTCCGCGGCAATCTCGTGGCCGAGATCCACCAGAACGCACCTTGGATGCTCGAGCCCCACGAGGGTGGATAGGAACTTAGGATCTCGCGTACTAG
>JANOTL010000055.1:0-28540 GCA_031416315.1 Pseudomonadota bacterium | reverse complement strand
GGCGCGCGGGGGCGGGCACCCGCGACCACCGGTAGCATCCGAAGACCCAGGCTGTTGTGGTCTCGCCGGCCGCCCGTCGCCCCCCCGCCGCCGAGACGCCCTCGTGCCCCGGGCCGACCGGAATATAGCTCCGGGGTGCCGCGAGCTTACTCACGATCCGGCGGGCCCGCGCGCCCGTCATCCCGCCGATCTCGACGACGTCGACGCCTGGACCCGCGATTTGCGCGATTTCTCGGCCATGCTCCTCGAGCAGCTCGAGCTCCCACCGCTCCGGCGCTTGGTCGTAAGTCGCGAGGATCATCTCCATCAAGGCGGAGCCGCGCGCGTCGATCCGGTGATACCCCGGAATGGCCTTCGGCATGGCGCGCAGGCCTTGCAAGATGTCGTCGCGAAATTGATTGGCGCGTGGACGCGCTTTGGGCGGCGTCTGGCGCGTCTTGATGCTCTCGAGCATGAGTCGTGAGCCTCCCAGCAGTCCGCTGCCGAGGATGCAAGGCTCGCACCAAGCCAGCAACGCTCGGGCTCAATCCCAGAGACGCTCGAACTCGGTCTTCTCCGGATCCAGACGCGCCTTGGCGAACTGAACCTCCGGCGACTCGGGCGGACCCTTGTCCTTGATGACGTTCCACATCTTCTTTGCCGACGCTTTGTCGCCGTCGTCGTGCAGATGCTCTGAAACCGTCCAAAACGTATGGAGAAACCCGCCGACCAGGGGCCAACCGGCGCGCTTCACGTAGCGGTCCGCCAGCTCGGTGGGGACCGTTCTAAGAGCGCGCGCCTCCAGCTCAAGCAGGGATAAGGCACAAGATTCGTCCTGCTTGAAGAGGGCGGGAAGCGTTTGCGTGATCAGCTCGGTGATCCGGGCCGTCACTCTGCCGCGCGCCTCCGGCCGCAATTCGTAGGTTTTCGACAGCAGTGGATATTCGAGATCACAGACGTAGTCAGTTTCCTTCGCTCCCCAGCCCTTGGCCAAGCTCGTGAGCCACGGAAGGTGACGGTCGCCGTTCTCCGACTGGACGATGCGCGTGACATACTCTGCGGCGAGCTTCGAAGGCGCGAGCTTCCATTCGCGTTTGGCGAGCGCGAGGGCGTGTGCCTTGTCGCGCTTCTCCCAAATCGAGCCGGCGCCCTTCTTGCCGGCCAGCTCGGCCGCGACCACGGCCTCACGCAGCGACCGGACGTCGGTGTCGGCCGTCTCTTTGTGGGCGACATCCCAGAACTCGGCCGCCTGCTGCGAGCGGTGCACGTCGACGTAGGCCTCGAAGAGGCGCTTCGCCAGCTCAGAATTCACCTTCGGAAAGAGCAGCTTGCGATTCTTCTCGAAGAAGCTCAGCGCGCGATAGCCGTCGCCTGCCGTGAAATACTCATCGATCCGCGAGGCCTGGAACTCGCGCACCGGCTCCGTGAACGAGCGCAAGAACCGCGACTCCGGGTAGGACCCTGCGAACGTCGCGACGCGGTCCAGCATGTCGGGCGTGCGCTCGCGATCGGTGTAGGAGCCCACCTGGCAGGCCCAGGCGAGCTCCTGCGCCAAGGGCGGGATCTCGGGGCCGGCCTTCGCGCCTTCGAGCAACTCGCGCGCGTGCTTGACGTTGTTGCCCTTGTAGTAAGGCAGCTCGAGGCAAGCCTCCCGGATCGCCGCCATGCGGCCCGCCGCGGAGTTGCGCCAAGCGTGGCGCACTTTGTAGTACTCCAGGCGCGCGTGCTCGTAGTCCTTCAACGCCAGATAGCTGTCGGCGATCCGGAGCGCGGCGTAGCTTTTCATCTCGTCGGGGATCGGGTTCGACGCGTCGCGGTAAAGCCCGCCTTCCAGCGCGAAATGCAACATCTTCTGCGCCTCGGAGAACTTCCCGAGCCAAAAAAGCGACTCGCCGCGCAGGACGAGCTGTGCCGGATTGATCCGCCGCTCGTCTTCGTCGATCTTAGCGCCCAAAGCGTACGAGTCTTCGGCGAGCTCGTAGTTGTTGAGGTCGAAGTAGATGTCACCGACGCGCGCGAAGCTCGCCGCCGCTTCCTTCGGGTCCGGATCCTGGCGAATCGCGGCATCGAGCTCCTGCACCGCCTCGAGATAAGTCCGGTTCTTGATGTAGGCCTCGGCGGCGAAGCGGCGGAACTGCGGGCGCAGCTCGCGACGTCCGGTCCGGCGCAGGAAGTTGAGCGCTTTCTCGGCCGCGCCGAACGCGCCGGCGTAGCGGTCATACTTCCAGTAGATCGCGGCGAGGTTGTAGAGGCCCTTCGGCGCCATGAGATCGACCAGGGGATCCGGCTGATCCTCTTTGACGATGAAAGCCCAGCTCAGGAAGGTCGCGGCGTTGCCGTAAGCCGATTTCACCGCGGCATCCGCGAACGGCACGCCCCGCGCTTTCATGTCGGCGTCCGCCAGTCCCATGAAGACCTGGCCGATGAAGTAGTCGTTGCGCCGGTGTAAGGGAAATTCCTTGCCGTAGCGCGCGCGCGCCGAGAGCCAAGTCGCTTTCGCCTCTTCCCTCTTCCCCTCGAGGTAGAGGATGCGGCCTCGGTTCAGGTGGTCGATGGCGCGGCCTTCGCCCTTGGTCGCGGGCATCTCGATCTTGGCGTCCTGCAGACCGGGGATGAGCGGAAACTCGACCTTCGGGAGCGGGTAGGGGTAGCGCCAGAAGAGCTCGTCGGAGATCGGGCGCTCCGGATCCTTCATCTCGAAGTCGCCGACGAAGGTGTAGCTCTTCAGGATCTCGGCGAAGGATTTTTCGTGCAGGGGGCGTGGGGTCTTACCGGCGCCGGAAACACCCGTCGCCAAAACGGCAAGAAGGCTGATCCGCCCGGCGCGCATCGCTTACTCCGGAGGCGTGCCGCCCGTTTCCTGGTCGTAGTCGATGTGGATCTCGATGCGCCGGTTCAAGTTGCGCCCCGACTCGGTGCCGTTGCTCGCGATCGGGCGCGTGT
This sequence comes from Pseudomonadota bacterium, assembly GCA_031416315.1. Taxonomy (GTDB): domain Bacteria; phylum Bdellovibrionota_B; class Oligoflexia; order Oligoflexales; family CAIYRB01; genus JANOTL01. The sequence goes on along the minus strand of JANOTL010000055.1, from coordinate 25,618 downwards.
CGGCGTATCCGGCCATCGCCAGCATCGTCGACGGATAATTGTGCTTCGAGATCATGTAGCGCAGGACGTTGGCGGAGCGCATCCCGGAGATCTCCCAATTGGTGCGCTCGCCCTTCGCCGGGAGGGAGTCGGTGTGCCCTTCGACGGTGACCGGGCGGCCGAGCTCCTTCAGCATCTCGGTCACCACGTCGAGCTCCTTCATCGCGCCGCGCGCGACGACGACGCTGCCGGCCTCGAAGAAGTGGCGCGCCAGAAGTTGCAGCTTGAAGCCCTTGCTCGTGCGCTGCACGTTGATGATGCGCTCCTGTCCCGGCTTCGTCTCTTCCCGGAACTTGTTCGGCCCGTAGAGGCGCTCTTCGAGCTTCGTCTTGATCGCGTTCATCTCGTCGTCGATGATCTTCACTTTTTGCGTGTTCGACGGGTACTTCTGGATCAGGGAGGGGCGGATCGACTGCCCCTTGAAGTGGTCGAAGATGCCGAAGCCTTGCTCGACCGGGCCGATGCGGCGGTCGACCGGGATGTCGGGCAAGGGCGTGTTGAACGCTTCCTGCATCGAGCCCGCGAGCTTCTTCTCCTCGTTCTTATGGCTCGCGATCTGGATCGCGTAGAGGACGACGAAGACGGCGAAGAGCAACGTGACCATGTCGGCGTAGCTGACCAGCCAGCGCTCGTGGTTCTCGAATTCGGGGCACTTTTGCTTGATCCCCACCGCTTACCCTTCGGCTTTCTTCCCGTGACAGAACACCGACAGCTTCTCTTCGATGACCTTTGGGTTCAGTCCGGAAAGGATGCCTTCGACGCCGATCTGCACCATCAGGCGCGCATGCCCCTCGAGCACGGCTTTGCGCTTGATCTTCTTGCCGATGGGGATGAAGAAGATGTTGGCGGCGCCGACCCCGTAGAGCGTCGCGCAGAAGGCGATGGCGATGCCGGGGCCGATCAGGTCGGGCTTGTCCAAGTTCTCCATGACGTGGATCAGACCGAGCACGGCGCCCAAGATCCCGATCGTCGGCGCGATGGCGCCCATGTCTTCCCAGAACTTCACGCCGACCTCGGCCTCCTCGAAGGTGAGATGCGCCTCGGTCTCCAGGGTGTCCCGGATGATGTTGGGGTCGGTGCCGTCGACGGCGAGACGGATGGCGGTCGCGAGCGGGGCGAATTTGATGCTGTCGCGCTTCTTTTCCAGGGCCAGGATCGATTCCTTTCGCGCCGTCTGCGCCAGGTCGACGATGTCGGCCAGGATCGAGTCCGGATTGGAGGGTGGATTCTTCATGAAGATGTTGATCGCCTTGAGGGCGTAGATCACGTCCGGCATCGGATACGCGACCAAAATGGCGCCGAACGCGCCGCCGAACACGATCAAGGCGCCGGTCGGCGCGACGATCGAGCTCATGTGCCCGCCCTCGAGGAAGAGGCCCAGGAGGATCGAGCCGATAGCGAGGATCGGGCCGATAATGCTCGTTAAGTCCATTCGGGATGGGCTCCGCGCGAAGTAAATTGGGATGCGGGAATTGGGGGTCAGGTCGGGACGGGAGAGGCGAGGGGCTCGAGACGCAGCTTTTTCAGGGTGCTTACTCTGTAGTCTAGCACGCGCCGCTGAAACTCTTCCAGCGGCTCACGGACGATCAGGGTGTCCCCGTTGATGAAGGTGATCAGCGTGTCCGGCGTGGACTCCACGTATTTCACCACCTCGAGGTTCACAAGAAGCGTCGTATTGTCCAAGCGGGTCAGGGAGATCATGACCTGAGCGTAGCTTACTGCTCGATGCAAAGGAAGGCGGCTTGGGTGTCCCCGTCACAGACCTTTACCAGGAACTCGAGCCAGACCGTCGAATGGGCCGAATGGATGCGGCCGAGTGCAAAGTTCGCGGGGGCGGCGGTCGCGGCCCAGCCTTCGCAGGTCGCGCCGAGCGCCCCGGTACCGGTCGCGCCCGACCAGAACGACACCTGGACCGCGGCCGCGCCGCTCGAGAACGTCACCTTCGTTTCGTCGAACGTGCCGTTCCACAACGAGTCCGAAGATCCGAGCGACTCGCCCTTGAGGTTCACGAGGGGGCCATCGAGCACGAGACGGTCCCGCGGCCCCTGCGTCGGCGTCGCGATGAATGCCGTCCACGCGCGCCCTGCGGTCGGCGCGATCGCCCCCTTCGTCGCCTCTGATTGGCAGGCCGTTGCCGCCTCTTCCAGAAACCTGGCCGAATCGGTGGCGCGGGGATAGTTTCCGGGCGTCACGAACATCCGGATCGGCGCGCCCGTCGGCGCCGCTGCGGGCGGCGCGGCCACGACCGCAGGCTCCGGCGCGTAGGCGCCCTTCGGCGCGCTCGCTATGGTGACTGACGCTCCGGCAACGACGGCTTTGCCCGAGAACGTCGAGACCGTCGCCACCTTCTCCACCGGCACGCGCACGAAGACCAGCCACTTCGCGCTTCCGGTCGCCGGAATCGACTCTGGCGCCACCGGCTCGCCGCCAGAGTAGGTGACGCTCACCTGAAAATCCGAGATCTCGCCCGAGACCTTCTGATTGTTCTTGTCGACGAGCGCGCACCCGTAGGTCTTAAAACCTTCGGTCGCGAACGTCGTGGGCGCCTCGGACGTCTCGCCGCAGGCAACGAGGTAGCTTCCCGTCACGTCGGCCGATGCCGCGGCGTCGACGATCGTCTCGTCGGAACCGGTCTCCGGAGCCGTGGCCTTTTTCGCATCGCTGCCGCTGGAACCGCAGGCGACGGAGCAGAGTATCGTCATGATAAATAGGGAGTTGCGCATTCTCTCCTCTCGGCGAAAACTTGCCGCTGCGTGAATCGCCCCGATCAGGTATGGTTTCAACCCTCTGAAAGCCCTCAGCAAAGGACCAAGCCGATGGCCCTGGACCATGCGCAGCTCGCCAACGAAGCCAGACTAACGCGGGAGAATTTCGACCGCGTATGGGGGTTCCTTTGACATCCCTGCCAAGTCGGAAAAGCTGAAACGCATCGAGGACAAGGTCGCCTCCGACCCCAAGTTCTGGGAAAACCCGGAAGCCTCGGCACCGGTCCTGAAAGAAAAGAAAGTCCTCGAGAACGCGCTCGATCGTGCCACCAAGCTGCAGTCGACCTGGGACGACCTCACGGCCGCGCTAGAGCTCGCCGCGGAGGGCGACGAAGATTACCTCGTCGAGGCGGAAACAGTCCTGAAGTGGATGCGCGTCGAGCTGAAAGCGCTCGAGGTGCAGGCGCTCCTTTCCGGCGATCTCGACACCAACGACGCCGTCGTCACCATCAACTCCGGAGCCGGCGGCACCGAGTCGCAGGACTGGGCGTCGATGCTCTATCGCATGTATCTGCGCTATGCCGAGCGTAAGGGCTGGCCCGCGGAGATCTACGAGTTCGTCGAGGGCGAGGAAGCCGGCATCAAGAACGTCTCCTTCGGCGTCTCCGGCCCCTACGCCTACGGCCTCCTCAAAGCCGAATCGGGCGTCCACCGTCTCGTGCGCATCAGCCCTTACGACTCGAACGCGCGCCGCCACACGAGCTTCGCCTCGATCTTCGTCACGCCGGTCGTGGACGACAACGTCGTCATCGACATCAACCCGGCCGACCTCAAAACCGACACTTATCGCGCCTCCGGCTCGGGCGGTCAGCACGTCAACAAGACCGAATCCGCCGTGCGCATCACGCACATGCCGACAGGCGTCGTCGTTGCCTGCCAAACGCAGCGCTCGCAGCACCAGAACCGGGACAAGGCGATGCAGCTCCTCCGCAGCGCCCTCTACGAGCGCGAGATGGAAGCTCGTCGCGTCACAGCCGACAAGCTCGAGGCCACGAAGAGCGACATCTCCTTCGGCAGCCAGATCCGCAGTTACGTTCTGCATCCGTATCAGCTGGTGAAGGACCATCGCACCGACTTCGAGACCTCGGACACGCAGGGGGTGCTCGACGGCATGGTTGAGCCCTTCATCAACGAGTTTCTGGCGCAGTCGCGGAAACCCGGGCGCTGAAGCCGTGAAGAGCGAGGACCTGTCTCAGATTCCCTCCGAAGCGTCTCGGTTCCGCGACTCCCAGACACCGTAAGTCCTCGATTGCTGTGCGATTCTTGCCGCGGCACGAGCCTTGCTTTGAGGTCGGCGTCACCCGATCTCGCAATGTGTTTAGGAGAAACCGCATGAAACGTAGCAACCTCATCAGCGCAGCACTGCTCGGAACTTTCACGCTGGCGCCGATTGCGCTCGCCGAAGATACCGTCACCGGCAAAGCGAAAAATGCCGTCGAAGCGGTCAAGCGCACCGTCTACGACATCGCCGACAAAGACAGCGCCACGATCGGCTTCAACAAGGGCTCGACGACCCTGACGGACAACGACGTTCGCGAGCTGCGCGCGACGATGGACGCGGTGAAGGACGACGCCGGCATCAAGGAGATCCTCGTGATCTCCTACGCCGACAAGCCGTATCCGCGCGACCAGAAGGACAGCCTCGCCTCCGCCGACCAAACCCTGGCGAAAAAGCGCGGCGACGCCACGAAATCCAAGCTCGAGGGCCTCGGCGCCAAGAATATCACCATTTACAACATGGCCGAGAAGGCCAACTGGTTCGAGAAGACGTTCGTCACCAACGACGCGCAGATCAAGAATGAAGCGCACGACAAGGTCGGGAGCGTCACCGCGGACGACTCCTTCTACGAAAGCCTGGGCCGCCTCCTCACTCGTGACGGTGGCGCCGGCAAAGTCGTGGTCGTGATGCGTCGAGACGCATCGGTCTACGCTTCCCACTAAAGCGAGCACGTATGAAGACCTGGGACGCGATCGAATCCCACTGGGAAGAGATGAAGCCCAAGATCCTTGCCCACTGGTCGGAGCTCACGCCCGACGACTGGGTCGCGATCCAGGGCGACCAGGAACAGCTCGTCGGCGCGCTACAGAAGCGTTACGGCTACAACGTCGAGCGAGCGCGCCGCGAAGTCGAAGAGTTCACGAAAACTTTGCACTAGCAATCCCGAGGCAGCCGATGGCCACCACCGAATTCGTCATGGACCTTGAAGAGATCCGCAAGCTCGCTCGTCAACAGATGGGCGATGGCGCGGTCACCGAGAATTACAAGGCGGACAAGGCCAAGGTCATCGAGCTCCTCTCCTCGGCCCTGGCGACCGAGTGGATTTGCGTGCTGCGCTACACGCAGCACCAGATCGTCGCGGAAGGCATTCACGCCGAGACGGTCGCCAGCCACTTTGGCGAGCACGCCGAGGAGGAGCGTCGCCATGCGATGGCGCTCGCGAACCGGATCAAGATGCTCGGCGGAACGCCCTCCCTCGACCCGGCGACCCTGCAGAAGCGGGCACACTCCGAGTACAAGGAAGCCGACTCCTTGGCGGAGATGATCAAGGAGAACCTCTACGCCGAGCGTGTCGCCATCGACACGTATTCACGCATGGTGCGCTACGTCGGAGACGAAGACGCGACGACGCGCCGTCTCCTCGAGCACATCCTCGAAAAAGAAGAAGAGCATGCGGACGAGCTGGCAGACCTGCTCGCCGCTTTCGATCCCCGCGAGAAGTCGACCCACTGAGTTTCCCCCTTCGCCCCGCCAGCGGCGCGCGCCGGATCCTACCTACGGTTCGCGCAGCTTCACGGTCCCCCGCTCCAGCCAAGCCCCCGCAAAGGCCGTTGGATCGGGGGTTTCCTTTTATGTTTCAGGTACTTGAGGCGCAAGCGCCGATCAGTTATCACGGGTGCTTACGTAAGCACTGACTGACTTCGTCGCCATGAATGCAGACGCTCGGATCGTGAAAACCGGAAGGGCCGCACCTTTCGAGCCGTCACTTTTCAAAGTACCAAGCGCGCTCGCTTGCGTGAGAACGACCCACGAGCCGAGCTCATCAAGAGCGCTTCGGCCGCTCGACGCACGGCGCGGAGCTCGTGCGAACTCGACTCATACGGCTCACTTCCCCCCAAACACGGCGCGGGAGGCTGCTTTGACCACCCCGTTCCCATGCCTTACTCTAATATCTGTACTGAACGTACCGCCAAAGACACTTCCTGGACCGAACGGACCAGTTGACGACTAAAGGAGTTGAGTTCGAATGGATGCCCAACGCTTGATGGAGCTGGTCAACAGCAAGGAGTTCGGCAAGGAATTCGGAGACCTGAACTGGTCGGGATCGTTTCGGGACTATCTGAACATCGTCGTCGAAAGGCCGGAGATCGCACGGACCGCGTTCCAGCGCGTCTTTGACATGGTCATGAGCTACGGCACCCGCACGTACACCGAGTACAAGAAAGAAATTACGCACTACAACTTCTTCGACGACCCCGTCGACAACGGTAAGGACGCGATCTTCGGACTCGACGTCCACCTGCAGAAGCTGGTGCACGTCTTCAAGGCCGGTGCGCAGCGCTACGGTCCGGAAAAGCGCGTCATCCTCCTGCACGGACCGGTCGGCTCGTCGAAGTCGACGATCGCCCGTCTCCTCAAGAAGGGCCTCGAGCGCTACTCGCGCTCGCCGGAAGGCGGCCTCTACACCTTCGTGTGGAAGAACCTGGCCGACATCCTCGACATGGAAGACACCTTCCCGGATCCGATGCACGGCGAGCCCCTGCACCTCTTCCCGCTCGAGCGCCGCGAAGCGGTCTTAAAGATGCTGAACCAGAACCGCGACCGCTCGCGCCAAGTGGTGATGGAGGGCGACCTCAACCCCGCCAGCCGCTGGATTTACAAGGCTCTGATGGAGCACTACCGCGGCGACTGGGAAAAGATGATCGACAACCACATCGAGGTCCGCCGCCTCGTCCTCGCCGAGCGCGACCGCATCGGCATCGGCACCTACCAGCCGAAAGACGAGAAGAACCAGGACTCCACCGAGCTCACCGGCGACATCAACTACCGCAAGATCGCGATCTACGGCTCCGACTCCGACCCGCGCGCCTTCAACTTCGACGGCGAGTTCAACGTCGCCAACCGCGGCATCATCGAGTTCATCGAAGTCCTGAAGCTCGACGTGGCCTTCCTCTACGACCTGCTCACGGCCTCGCAAGAGCACAAGATCAAGCCGAAGAAGTTCGCGCAGTGCGACATCGACGAAGTCATCATCGGCCACACGAACGAGCCGGAATTCAAGAAGTTGCAGTCGAACGAGTTCATGGAAGCGCTCCGTGACCGGACGATCAAGATCGACGTCCCGTACATCACGAAGCTGAAGGAAGAGATCAAGATCTACGAGAAGGACTTCAACTCGCAGACGGTCCCGCACATCCACATCGCGCCGCACACGCTAGAAATGGCGGCCATGTGGTCGATTCTCACCCGTCTCGAGGAGCCGAAAAAGGCGAACTTGACGCTCTTGCAGAAGCTCAAGCTCTACAACGGCAAGACGACCCAGCAGTTCACCGAAGACAACATCAAAGAGCTCCGGAAAGAAGCGAAGCGCGAGGGCATGGAAGGCATCTCGCCGCGCTACATCCAAGACAAGATCTCCAACGCCCTCGTTGTCGACAAGGGCGGCGGTTGCATCAACCCCTTCATCGTCCTGAACGAGCTCGAGTCCGGCCTCAAGGCGCACTCCCTCATCAACGACGACGAGCTCCGCAAGCACTACAAGGAGCTCCTCTCCGAAGTGAAGCGCGAGTACGAGGACATCGTGAAGCACGAGGTCCAGCGCGCGATCTCCGCCGACGAGACGGCGATCGACAAGCTCTGCGGCAACTACATCGACAACGTGAAGGCGTACGTGCAGCGCGAGAAAGTGCGCAACCCGTACACCGGGGGCGACGAGGAGCCGGATGAGCGCCTGATGCGCTCGATCGAGGAGAAGATCGACATCTCCGACAGCCGCAAAGACGACTTCCGCCGCGAGATCATGAACTACATCGGCGCCTTGGCGCTCGAAGGCAAGTCCTTCGACTTCCGCGCCAACGAGCGGCTCCACAAGGCCCTCGAGCTCAAGCTCTTCGAAGACCAGAAAGACACGATCAAGCACACGTCGCTCGACTCCAACGTCGTCGACCGCGAGACGCAGGCCAAGATCGACGTCGTGAAGAACCGCCTGATCAAGAACTACGGCTACTGCGAGATCTGCTCTTCGGACGCCCTCGCATTCGTGGCCTCGATCTTCGCGCGCGGCGACGTTGCGAAAGTGGACAAAGACAAAGCTCCGTAAGCAGCTCCGAAAGGCCCACGATGCCGATGCGCATGGAATCGGACCTAAACCGATTCCGGAAAATTGTCCGAGGCAAGATCAAGAAGGAGCTTCGCCGCTTCATCTCCTCTGGCGACCTCATCGGTCGTCAGGGGAAGAAGAGCGTCACGATCCCCCTGCCGCGCATCGATATCCCGCATTTCCAATTCGGCAACGGCCAGCAGGGCGGCGTCGGGCAGGGCGAAGGCGACGTCGGCGACCCCATGGGTCAAGGCCAGCCGGAGCCGGGCGAGGGCAAGGCGGGCGAGGGCGAAGGCCAGCACACGCTCGAGGTCGACGTCTCGCTAGAGGAGCTGGCGGCCATTCTCGGTGAGGAGCTCGCGCTCCCGAACATCGAGAACAAGGGCAAAAAGAACATCGACGACAAGCAGTACAAGTACACCGGCATCCTGAAGCAGGGCCCGGAGAGCTTGAAGCACTTCAAGCGCACCTACCGCGAGGCCCTGAAGCGCGCGGTCTCCCTCGGGACCTACGACCCCGAGAACCCGATGATCGTGCCCATCAAGGAAGACAAGCGCTACCGCAGCTACCGCGTCATCCACCAGCCGGTCGCCAACGCCGCCATCATCTACATGATGGACGTCTCCGGCTCGATGGGCGACGAGCAGAAGGAAATCGTGCGCCTCACGAGCTTCTGGCTCGACACCTGGCTCTCGACCCAATACGCCGGCCTCGACCGCCGCTACATCATCCACGATGCGACGGCGCGCGAGGTCGACCAGAACACCTTCTATCGGACCAAAGAGTCCGGCGGCACCTTGATCAGCTCCGCCTACCGCCTGGCGATCAAGCTGATCGAGGATCACTACCCGGCGAACGAGTGGAACATCTACCTCTTCCACTTCTCCGACGGCGACAACTGGTCGGGCAACGACACCGCCGAGTGCATGAAGCTCCTCGACGGCACCCTGCTCCCTGTCTCTAACCTCTTCTGCTACGGCCAGGTCGAGTCGCGCTACGGCTCCGGCCAGTTCCTGCGCGACCTGCAGAAGCACTTCGGCGAGCAGAACCCAAAAATCACCCTGGCTCAGGTCAAGGACCGCGACGCCATCATCGATGCGATCAAGACCTTCCTCGGGAAAGGCAAGTAGCCGTGATGCAAGGTTACGACACAAAGCTCACGCCCGAGCTCCTCGACATCGCCCGCCGCCTCGAAGCGGTGGCGCGTGAGGCGGGGCTCGACATCTTCGACACCATCTTCGAGCTGGTCGATTACAAGCAGCTGAACGAGATCGCTGCCTACGGCGGCTTCCCAACCCGCTACCCACATTGGCGCTGGGGCATGGAGTACGAGCGCCTAGCCAAGAGCTACACGTACGGCCTGTCGATCATCTACGAGATGGTGATCAACAACGACCCTTGCTATGCGTACCTGCTTCGGGCGAACGACATCGTGTTCCAAAAGACGGTCATCGCGCACGTCTACGGCCACTGCGACTTCTTCAAGAACAACTACTACTTCTCGAAGACCAACCGCAAGATGCTGAACCAGATGGCGAACAACGCCACCGCGGTTCGCAACTTGATCAACGAGGTCGGTCACGACGAGGTCGAGGCGTTCATCGACACCTGCCTTTCGGTCGAGAACCTGATCGACATCAACGCGCCCTTCCGCTCGATCCCGAAGCGCTCCGACGACCTCGACGACCACCAGCGCTCGAAGAGCGTGCCGAAGATCCGCGCCAAAAAATACATGGACTCCTACATCAACCCGCAGGAGTTCATGGACTGGCAGTCGAAGAAGATGGAGGAGGACGCGCAGAAGGCCAAAGGCTTCCCGGAGAATCCGGAGCGCGACATTCTCAAGTTCCTCCTCGACCACGCGCCGCTCGCCCATTGGGAGCGCCGCATCCTGACCATGACCCGCGACGAGTCCTACTACTTCGCGCCGCAAGGCCAGACGAAGATCCTGAACGAAGGTTGGGCCACCTATTGGCACAGCAAGATGATGACCGAGCTCGCGCCCCTGCACGAGAGCGAGATCATCGACTATTGCGACCACTTCGCCGGCGTCGTCGCCTCGCAGCCCGGGGGCCTCAACCCCTACAAATTGGGCGTCGAGCTGCTACGCCACATCGAGCGCCGCTGGGACACGGGCAAGTTCGGCCTCGAGTACCTGCGCATCGACGACCCCAAGATCCGCTCCGAGTGGAACACCAAGACCGGCAAGGGCAGAGAGAAGCTCTTCGAGGTCCGGCGCATTCACAACGACGTGACCTTCCTCGACGCGTTCCTCGACGAGGATTTCTGCCACGAGTCGAAGATGTTTCTCTACGACTTCGACCGTCGCAACAATCGCTACGTCATCTCGAGCCGCGACTTCAAGGAAATCAAGAAGCGGCTCCTGCAGCAGCTCACCAACTTCGGGCAGCCGATCATCCGCGTCACCGACGGCAACTTCAAGAATCGCGGCGAGCTGCTCCTCCAGCATCTCCACGAAGGCACCGACCTCAAGCACGACACCACGCTGGAAACGCTGAAAAACCTGCACCGGATCTGGAAGCGCCCCGTTCATATCGAAACCATCATCGAAGAGGTGAGGCGTAGAATCTCTTATGACGGGACAAACCATCAGATCGAAAAGCTATAAAACTTTAATATCACTGCTTTTTGCGGTCGGCTCGGCTCCCCTCCTCGGAGCCGCCGTCGGGCCGAAATTGCCCGTGATCCAGCAGGTCGGCGTCATCCCCGCACAATGGGAAGGCGACGACGCGTCTGGTCTCGAGACCGCGCGCACCGCCTTCGGCGAAGGCTTCCCCGCCGCCGTCCGCGCTGCGCACCGTTTCCGCGTCCTCTCCGACGACCTCGTCTCCGGCCTCTGGCAAGACAAGGAAGGGCGCGGGGAGCTGCAATCGCAATTCGAGCTCCACTCGTTCGCTTCACTTACTGTGACGCCGCGCAGCGACACCGTCATCCTCACCGCCCGCCTCCTCGACCCAGACCTGAAGTCGCAGTTGCTCGAGACCGAGACTCTGCCTAGGGCCTGGTCCGCCGCAGCCTCCTCGGACGAGCTCAAGGACAAGGTCCAGGACCTCGTCTTTCGCCTCTTCAACCGCATGCCGGTCGACGTCAGCGTCACCTCGGTCCAGGGCCAGTATGCGACCCTATCCGGCGGCGTGGAGCAAGGCGTGCAAGTCGGCGACGAGGTCGACCTCGTAAGAACGACCATCGAGTCCCTGCATCCCGCCAACGGCACCTGGCTCGATTTCAAGAAGCAACCGTTAGGCAAGGCGCAGGTCATCGAAGTGAAGAACTTCACCTCGGTCGCCCGGTTGATCAAGCTGACCTACGACAACGCCGTCGAAGTCGGTGACGGCGCCCGCATCCCCGCGATCGCGGGGCGAGTGAAGTTTGCGCGCCAGGCGCAGGACGAGAGCATGAAGGACTCCGGCGCTCAGGGTCCGATCGTGGTGCCGCCGCTCTACCTTGGAACGCCGCCGGCGAAGGTGGTGCCGAAGGCTGCTGGAGTCGCCGCCGCCAAACCTTCGCCGAAGCTCGCCGAGAGCATGCCACCGCAGGAAGACGGCTCGATCCCCGTGCCACCCGAGGCCAAGGTCGTCGACGCGCCGCCGGCCGAAGCTGGCGAGCCTATCGCAGAAGAGAAGAAGGAAGAGCCAAAGCCCGAAGAGAAGAATGAAGGCGGCGGCCTCTGGGACTCGTTCAGCAGCGGCGTCGGCAACGCCGTCGGCGACGTGATCGCGAATCCTGTGGACGAGCTGCGCCTTTACGCAGGCCCACAGTGGTGGTCGATTAAGGGCCCCGTCAACGCCACTGGCAAGTTCCCCTTGTGGCTGATCAACTCGATCGGCGGCGGCGTCGAGCGTCACTCTTTCGCGAAGTTCAAGGTCGCCTTCGGCGGCGGCGGCGGCTTCGGCAAAGCCAACAAGGGCACATGGCTCGGCTACGACGCCTATGCCATGCTCTTTTGGCAAGACTACCTCGCCAACCCCGCAGCGATCCTCTCCAGTTGGAAGGCCGGCGGCCTCGGCCGTTTCTCCGGCATGTCGGTCGAGGGCAAGGGCCAGAAGTACGGCGGCGGCGACTGGATCCGCGGCGGCCTCTTCGGTGGCCTCGGCGGCCGCATCGACGCGGGCGGCGTCCATCGCTACGACTGGTTCGCCGACTACACGCTCTATCCGCTCAACATCGGCCGCGTCGGCTACGCCACGACGGGCAAGGGCACACGCTACCTGATCGAGTCCTCGCTCGGCTGGTCGCTCGCCGTCGGCGCTTGGCAGTACGACCCGACCGCGACGCTGACCTTCGGCGGCCAGATCGAGATCATGGACGAGCGCATGACTTTGAAGAACAAGAACAACCGGCGCCCGCACCTCGGCTTCAACTCGATCAAGGTCATGGCGAAGTACCCGCTCTGACCGAGCTCGGCGTCACGGCGTCGCCGCCCTCACTTGCGTTCCGCGAGCTTACGGTCGACCAGTGCTTGCAAAGAGCCGACGTTCTTCAGACGCAGCACCTCCATGCCCACAAAGCGGATCCCGAAGTCGTTTTCCACGGCCGTCAGCACCTTGAGATGGCTTAAGGAATCCCAACCGGGCACGTCGTCGGCCACCGTCGTGGCCTCGATCGCGACGCCGATTAGCTTGAGCTCGCGCAAGATCAGATCCTTCAGGCGCTGAGAAACCACGTCTTGCCTCCCTGCATGCGTTGTTCGAGGACGCGGTCGCGGTTCGCGCTCCGAGAGAGCTTACCGGAAGAGCTCTTGACCAACCAGCGAGCCGGCACGATCTCGACCTCCGCTATGGTGATGCCGATGGCCATCGCCGCGCGCTTGACGGCGAGGGGAAGGCTCGCGAGGTCGGCGTCGGGGCGAGCTTCGAAAGCGACCCAAATCTGCTCGGTGCCGAGCGCCTGATCGAAGACCCCGAACGCGACGACGCGACCCGGCACGACGCCCTCGACGTCGGTCAATGCGATCTCGACATCTTCGGGATAGATGTTCTTGCCCGCGACAATGATCAAGTCCTTCTTGCGGCCGACGACGAATACGTCCCCGTCGCGGCAGAAACCCATGTCGCCCGTGTGGAACCAGCCGTCGATCAGGACGCGAGCCGTCGCGTCCGGATTCGCGTGATAGCCGTCGAACAAGGCCGGGGAGCGCACGACGAGCTCGCCGACGCGCCCGTCGCCGCAGAGCTCGCCGCCCTCGCCGACCACCTTCATCTCCACGCCCTCGAGGAGCTGACCCGAGGAAAGGCACACGCGTGTCTCAGCGCCCCATTGCGGGCTGCAAACGAGCCCTTGCGTCAGGAGCTCCCGGTCGACGGGAAGGGCCGATGGCGCGATGCCAGGCCGACTCTGCGTCACGGCGAACGTCGTCTCAGCCATCGCGTAGCAAGTCGCGAGCGCCTCACGGCGCAGACCGTGTGGTGCGAAGCGATCCAAGAAACGCGCGTGACTCTCCGCCCGAACGGGCTCGCTGCAGTTAATCGCCAAGCGCAAGGACGAGAAGTCCAGTCCGGCCACGTCCTCCTCACGGATGCGGTCGGCCATCAAGTTGAGGGCGAAGTTCGGCAGCCAAGTGAGCGTCGCGCGTTCGTCGGCGATCGCCTTCAGCAGAAGCCAGGGTGCCATGACCCATTCGAAAGGGTCCAGCATGACGACGGGAATGCCGGTCGCCATCGGCAAGTGAAACGCGGCGATCAGCCCCATGTCGTGATACAGCGGGAGCCAAGACGCGACTTTGTCGCGCGGCGTGATGCCGAGTGCGCGGCCGTAGGCGCGAACGTGCTCGAGCACCGCTCGGTGGGAAAGCGCGACGCCTTTCTGCAGACCGGTCGTCCCCGAGGAGTGCTGCAGCAGCATTACCGCCTCGGGCGCGAGCAGCGGCCAAGCGACGCGCTCGCTCGTCGGCGGCGCCTCCAGCGGAAAGATCAGGCCACGGATCGTGCTCTCGGGCCCGTTGATCAAGGGGGCGACCTTCGCCTCGAGCTCACGTTCGATCAGGAGCCAACGCAGGCCGGATTGCCGCGCCATCCCGGAGAGGCCGGCGCAAAACTTCTCCGCATGGAGCCTGGCATTCGGGTAGGCAAGGACCGAAGGCACGCCGCCAGCACGACAGATGCCGAGGTAAAGCGCGTAGAACTCAGGAATGTGCCGCACCATCAGGCCGCACACGTCGCCCACCTCAACGCCTTGAGCGACGAGGGCCGCCGCATACGTTTCGGACTTCGTAATCAGCTCTTGCCACGTCACGCGCACCGCCGGCTTCTCCGCGCTGAGGTGCACGAACGCTTCGGCATCCGGCCGCGCCTCCGCATGGCGTCGCCATTCATTCCACACCAGCGGAATCTTGTTGGTCATCGACTCGACTCTGAGATTGAAAGGGCTAGAACTGAAAATAAATGAAGGGCTGTGCCTCGCGGTCGAGGATCACGATCAGTACAATCGTCGCGGCGAACACGAAGGCGCGGAAACGCAGACGCGGCCGCTCTTTCGCTGGCCATAACATCAATCCGAGCGCCGAGCCGTAAACCGCGAGTGAATAAAGTCCGACCACCAGGATGACGTTCTCGCGCAGGATCGCCGGCTGCAGCCCTCCACGAGCCGTAAAGAGGCTCTGGAGCGCGGTACCGAGCCATGCGAGGGTCGGCGCACGGAAGGCGAGCCAACCGAGGGCCACGATCACCATTGTGGCGGTCCAGGCAGCGAGGCGGAGCGCGACCTTGCCATCCGCCTTCGCCGAGAAGAGGCCGATCCGCGACGACAGCGTCAGCCATACACCGTGCCAGGCTCCCCAGATGACGAACGTCCAGCTCGCGCCGTGCCACAGGCCGCATAGCGCCATCGCCGCGATCTGGGTCGCGATCGTGCCGTAGACTCGACGCCGGAACGTAAAGGCCAACGGCGTGAACACGTAGTCGCGGATCCAGCGTGATAGCGACATGTGCCAGCGCGCCCAGAATTGTTGCGGCGACGTTGCCCGGTACGGCCAGTCGAAGTTTTCCGGCAGCTCGTAGCCGACGAGCTTGGCCGAGCCGATGGCGATGTCGGTGTAGCCGCTGAAGTCGAAGTAGATCTGCATGCCGAAGGCCAAGGTCCCGCAGACGACGTCTACCGCGTTCGGCGTTACCCCTTTTTGGAAAACTTGGTCGACGAACGGCCCCAGCTGGTCCGCGAGCATCACCTTCTTCGCGAAACCTTGCAGGACCCGCAGGCCGCCGGCCGCGATCTGATCGAAATCGGGACGCTCCGCGACTTTTTGATCGCGGAATTCGTCCAGCCGCACGATCGGTCCGGCGATGAGCTGCGGCCACAGCGCCTTGAAAAGTGCGAAATCGCGAAAGCGATGCATCGGCTTCTCGCCGGCGGCGACGTCGACGAGGTAGGCAATCCCCTGGAACGTGAAGAATGAGATTCCGAGCGGCAAAGCCGGCGACGTCCAGCTCAAAGCGACCTCGAGGCCGAGGAGCCCGAGGAGCGAGGTGACGTTCGCGAACATAAACGCAGTGTATTTGAAGTAGACGAGGAGGAGCACGTTTGCGCCGATGCCGAGCGCCAGCGCGTGCCGCGGGGCGCCGGCCGGCCGCGCCAGGACGTAGCGCCCGAAACTCCAGTTGAAGGCGGCCGTCGCCAGCAGGAGGAAAGCGTAAGGCCAGCTCCAGCTGGCGTAGAAGAAGATGCTCGCCGCGATCAGAAGCGGCAGCCGTGTGCGGGTGGGGAGGCTCCAGAAAAGGCCGACCACGACCAGGAGGAACACGAGATACGAGTAGCTCACAAACATCATGGCACGAACGCCCCCGCGAACGACTCGAGCAGGGCTCGCGCCAAGATCCGGTGGCCTTCGCCGCGAAAATGCTTGAAGTCGGGCTCGCCGTCGACCTCGCCCCACGCTGCGTCGGGCACGACGGCGTCGAGGTCCACCACCTGCGTCTTCTCCCGCGAAGCGAGGCGCAAAAGCCAGGTCTTGAAGTCGCGGTACTCCTCGTCGACATAAGGCGTCTCGGCGATGCGATTCAAGGGGTTAACATAGAAAAGCGGCTCGATCCCCTTTTGCCGCGCCAAGTCGATCATCAACGCGACGAACTCCTGGTTCGTCGCGTAGCGTGCCGCGAGCATCCGACGCTTGCTCGAGGCCTTGATGCGCAGGACGAAATTCCGCAGCGTGAACAACTGCGTCATCAACTCGGCGTTCAACTCCTGGCGCAGCCGCACGAGCGGCACGACTTTACCGATCGCCTCGCGGAGCGTACCGTCGAGGGTAGCCTCGGCTGCGAGGGCGACCGGGGCCTCCAGCGTCTGCCGCATCTTCTCGGTCGCGAGGGGGTACTTCGCGCCATACGTCGCGATCGCCTGGCGCCAGGCGTTCGAAAGCACCGGATCGCCGCGGAGGAACTGGCCGTATGCCGCGCGGAGGTCGACGTTGCGGAACTTGTCGAAGCATACGCCGAACACGAAGTTTGTCGGCGTTGTCTCCGGCCGTGCCGCGGTCGCCAGCAAAAGGAAGAGCGCTTCCTCGTTCGCCATGTTCGGCGCCGTCAAGCCGAACGCGCGGTGCGAACCGCGACGCCGGAGTTCGGAATCCATAACGTCGACCGCCAAGGCGTCGCCGGGCTGCCGATCGTTGATGACGATCAACTGCGACATGCCCGCGAGGATCGTTAGCCGCGTGTGGCGAGCGTCGGGAATGAAGGGCCAGTAGCTCGCCGGTGCCCCGCCGAATGACAGATCGCCGGTCGGTGGCGCGTCGACGTTCGCGCTCGACCCGGTCTGCAGTAGGTTCTCCGCGCGGTGCTTCACCAACGATGATTCCGCGTACCAACAAAGAGCATTTACGGCGACGAGAAGGAGGAGCATGAGTGGCAAGCTACTGCGCCGAACGCGCCGCCAAAAGCTAGGAGCGAGCGTGGCTTCGCGCGGAGCCGCGGCCGGGGCGTGGGGTTTGTGAAGAGCCTGCATATCGAACGAATCGGCAACTACTCGAATCGCCTTAGGGCGAAGCTCCGTGTCTCAAAAATTTAATCAATATTATTATTTGATTATCGATTCAAAAGGTGGTCCCCGCCTGCCCCGCGACGACGAGCGCGTCACTCAGAGTCACGCACCAAGGCGACCAGCAAAAAAAGACGAAGAGGACTCATATGGGCGCGGACTTGCCCGAACATGAGGCGCTTCATGTTCTCGCCCGTCCCCGGAAGCCCCGGTGGTCCGCCCCAAGCCTGAAGAAAAGCAGGAAGGCGGCGGACTTTGGGTCTCGTTCAGCAGCGGCTTCGGCAATGCGGTCGGCGACGTGATCGCGGTACCGCTTTAACCCGGTTTATGTTGAATGAAGATCATGCCGCCGTAAACCACGAGCGCGCCGACGGTCACGAGAAATTCGCCGAAGGTCCCTCCACCATCTTCTGGGTCGATGAACCATAGAATCCCCCGCTGCGCTCCGCGCCGCCCGTCATGGATGAAGCCGATGCCGACGGATGTCGCCAGCAAGCCGCCTAACGCGACGATCACCGCTATGACCTCGGACTTCGGCGCGACGGTTGGCCCCGCGATCCACCACGCGATCCACAAGCAGATCGCGCCGAAGCTGCGCGTCGCCATAATGCGGAACGCGTCACCCATTCAGGACCTCAGCCACAGTCGCGCACCCAGTCCACCAGCACGACAAAGACGAACAAGACCCAGACGAGCCCGGACTTGGCCGAAGGCGCGGGATTTTCGGGGTTCTTCTGGTTGCCGAATGCCGCGACCAGATAGTGAATGAAATTCACGCCCCAGGCGCAAAAGCCGACGCCTAGAAACGCCAACAGGCACGCAAATGTAAACTCGTAGCGATCGGCATGCTGCCACCCGTGCCCGAGCCCGGACAGGCGAAAGGCGAAGACGAGCAGCGGCACGCCCAGCAGACGCGGTAGGACGAGTTTGAGCGCGTCGCCCACTTAATTCTTCTTCGGCTCCGGAGCCCAACGGAACGCCACGTAAATCGGCAAGTGATCGCTACCCTTACGCGCCGACACCCAAGCCTCGTTGACCTCGATGGCGCAGAAGCTCTTCACGTTATTCTCGCCATAACGCGTCGAGACCTGCAGCACTTTGCCCGCGCCGGCGGTCGCTCCCGATTTCGCCGCATCCGCCATCGCTTTGGTCGGATGGCAGGCGATCTGGCGGTAACCGCTCAGCGGCGCGACGACGCGCCCGCCGTCGACCCGGAAATGCTTCGACACCAGAAAATAGTCGAGCTCGCTCTGCAGCTTCCCGAGGTCCACGCCGTCGCTCGCGTACGTGATGTGCGAGCGCTTCGTGTCGGGATCCATCCGCATCGCCGGGTCGTGATTGACCGCCCGCCAGTTGT
Organism: Pseudomonadota bacterium; assembly: GCA_031416315.1. Lineage (GTDB taxonomy): Bacteria > Bdellovibrionota_B > Oligoflexia > Oligoflexales > CAIYRB01 > JANOTL01. The sequence goes on along the minus strand of JANOTL010000055.1, from coordinate 7,151 downwards.
TCACCCGTTTGTCGGCCAAGACCCGGCGCAAGACGTCGGCGCCGCCGCTCCCCGAGGTCAAATCGACGTTGAAGTCCCCGACGGCGATGAAGGGCGCATTCCCCTCGAGCGGCTTCACGTCCGTCTCGCAGCGCTTCACCTTGCTTGCCGCTGCTGCCGGGTCACAGCTCCCGAGCAAGTACCACTCGAGAAACTCCAGCTGTGACCGATTCCGCGCGATGTTGAGGGCCGCCGAGCCGCCGAAGCCGAACGCCGGCACCGTGTGGAAGGTCACCATGTGCGCCTCGCGGCCGGCGAGGTCGATGACGACGTCGTTGAAGTTCTTGTCGAAGAGCTCCATGTCCGCCGGGGGCTTGGCGCCGTTCGGCAGCGTCAGGGCCTGGAGATCGACGCCGGTGTCCCAGTCGGCCCAGGTCGTATTGGTGTGCACGATCCGGTTCTTCACGGGAAACCGCGTCGCGAAGCCCGTCGAATACTGGCCTGGAAAAGTCCCGAAGCTCACCGTGTCCACGAGCTGGTCGGCTCCCGGCCCGTTCGGGTCGACCGCGTATTGCCCCTGCGCATTCTTCTTCGCCCGCTTACCCGTGTTCGCTGGCGCCAGATTGGATTCCCACTGTGCCACGTTCGCCGGCGCGATGCGCTGCAGGAGGCGCTTCATGTTCTCGCCGGTCCCCGGCAGCCCGGTGGTCGGCGTGTCGGGCAAATCGTATTGGACCTCGTTGATCGACAGGATGTCGGGCTCGAGCCCCCGGACGATCTCGGTCGCGTTCTTGATTTGCTCGTTCTGCTGGTCGACGATCTTGCCGGTCGTCAGCTCCTTGATGTTGTAATGCGCGAAGCGAAACGTCAGCTCGCCCTCGAAACGATTGAGCTTCGCGACGTTTAGCCCGTCCTGCTTCTGCTCGTCGGTGCCGGAGAAGGCGATCTCACGCAGAAAGTCGCGCAGCTCGCCCTCGTTCTCGATGTTGAAGACGGAGAACGCCTTCCAGCCGAAGTAGTCGGTCGGCTCGTGGAACGGAATGCCGTAAGCCTCCGCGAAGCCCCGGTCCGCGCTGCTGAAGTCGTCGGCGAGGCGCCCGTCCGGATGCGGCCCGTCGACCCCGAGCTTATAGCCGGAGTCGCCGACCATGAGGCTCTTCGACTTGTCGATGCCCTTCTTGCACTTCTCGCGGAGCAAACTTTCGAGCAGGGTCGCCATGCCGACGCCGGGCTTGCGCTTCTCGTCCTCGGCGGTCGCCAATCCGATGTAGTCGAAGCCGCCGCCGAGCGCCGAGACGTGACGCGCCGCTAGGCGCAACGCCGCCTCCGCGTCCTCACGCTTGACGATGCCTTTGCTGACGCCGAGCTGGTTCGACACGATCGCCGTCAAAAAGCCGTCGCGCCGCAGCTCGCCGATCTTCTTCCCGACGAAGGGCAGGACGTTCACGTCGTCCGCCGAGTTCGCCGACACAGCGCCTGACTTCGACACGCGCAGGGTCGAGTCGGCGTCGAAGAAAGCCACCTTCACGTCGCCCGCGCCGGTCGGACAAGCGTAGTCGCTTAAGTCCTCGGCCTTCGGCGGCTCGACCCCGGCGGGCAGGCTTTCATCTTCAGCAGGCAGGCTTTGGAGGCCCGATTGATCTCGGCGCGGCTTGCACGCTCCCAATCCGACCAACGATACGACGCCGACCGCCAACAGAAGATGCGCTCTCATGTCTGCCCCACCCTAAAACGCTTGGGAATTTCCCCTAAGCGTACTGGGCGACGTAGAAAAAGACCACCCCGGCGATCGTTCCATACATCAGGTAGCCGGGCACGGTGGACACCGCGACTTCCAACGCCCGTGCCGGAAACTGTCGGAAAAACGGCTCCGACGGCAGCAGCTCGGAGAGCGCCAAGCAGACGGCCACGCCGACGACGACGCCAAAGAAGCTGCCGAGGCCGATGTGGTTCCAGAGCGTCGGGACCGGCAGGCCCGCGACCACGACCGCCAGCACGCCGGTCAAGGCGGCTCCGATGAGCAAATGGATCACCAGGCCCGGCACCATCGCATTCCGAAACGAATGCCGGTAAAGCGACCCGAGGCTCCGCACCGCGTCGGTCCGCATGATGTGCGTCCGCCGTCCGACCCAGAGCAAGCCTTCCATCGCGAGGTCGCCGACGAGCCAGGCTACGGCTGCCGCAAGAACGATTTCCATGAGTGCCTCCCAATGCTTCGCCTTCACGTAAGCATTTTTCATTCCAAGCTTGGCGACGCTCTACCGAGGCTTTAGGCTCGCTCGATGCAGCATTCTCGCACCATGGGTCGCTTGGTCGCGGCTTTTCACACCACGAAAAAATCGCACGTGAACGCCACCATCTCTTCTTCCTGGGAAGGCCCCACGATTGCGCGCGTCTCCGCGACGCAGGCTCGGATCACCTCGCGCATCTTCTTCGCGTCCGCCCGACTCACCGAGTGCACCGCGGTATAATGCAGGCCGCCCGCTTCCCGCTCTTGCAAGCGCGCCATCGCGCGCTGCCGCCAGTTGAAATGGTTGATCGTCGTCAGGGCCGAGTCCCCCGGCAAGTGCAGGTCCCGCTGCGTCGCCGTCCACCCCGTCCGGAGCTTCGCGACGAGCCGCATCTCAGTCATCGCCGCGAGAACCTCCTGCACCAGATCGACCGGGAGCTTCAGTCGTGCCGCGATCGACTTCTCCGTCCACCCGGCCGGGATCCCGCACAAGACGTGGATCGCGCTCCAATACCAGGCCGAATAGTAGCGGAGCTGATCGCTTTCGCTCACCAGCGCCGGCTTCTTGAAGCGCCGCGCGAGATTCTCTGACGCCGCCCGCGTCCGCGCGAGCCGCGCGGAAAGAACGTCGCGCAATGCCTTCGTCCCGGCGCGCGCCACTCCTACGAGGTCGAGGAAGTACGCCGTCTCGTCCGCGTCGAAGCCCCAGAACGCGCAGAGTCCGGCCGCATGATCGGGCGTCAGCTGCACCTCGGTGTGCAGCACTTGCGACAGATACGTCTTCTGGCAGCCGGCCGCCTCCGCGAGCCGCGCTTGATAGCCGCGCGTGCCTTTTTGCCCGGCAATCGCGGCCCGGAGAAAATCTTTGTAGTCGTCGGCGTCGAAGACGTTCATAAAAACATATCCAAACGTTCATAAGTTCATATCTAACATCTAGAGCCAAACGTGGCTCGACGCTAGCCTCGAAGAGAACTTTCAAGGAGCGCACGCCATGCAACGTCTCGTCACCATCGCCCTCGCCCTCGCCTTCGTCACCGCCGCCTGCGGCAATCTTCCCAATCCCCAGACCCTCTTTCCCAAGCCGCAGGCGCCGAGCAAGGAGCAAGGCACGACCTCAAGCGGCGGCATCCTTGGCGCGCTGGGCCATCTCTCCTGCCGGGAAAACGGCATCGCCGACGCCGGGTACGGCTTCGAGGCGGATCTCGAGGCCGACGGCAAGGCCACAGGCCGTCTCTCGGAGATCACCATCCGCGGCCCGATGCCGATCGGCGAGCCGGTCTCCATGAGCTACGCCATCGTCCAAATGGGGCCGCGTTACCAGCTCCGTCTATATAGCGAGCCCATGACTCTGTACGCCGACCTCGGCGCCGAGCAGACGCCCCCCACGGCCCCCGGCCGCTGGCTCAGCGCCGCCCTCGACGTCGCTACGCCCGATCGCACGGAGCCTGCCGCCCACGCCGTTTCCTGCACCTTCGCCCTGCCCACCTCCGTCGAAGCGCGCGCGCTGATCCTGAAAATGACCGGCAACGGCGCGGCCGTGGACGCCGAAGCGTACCGGCAAATGCGCGCCCTCATCGCCGCCTTGGTCGCCGACTTCACACTCGGCAAATACATCGTGAACGGCCACGGGGTCGAGGGAGGCGAGCACAGCTGCATCCAATTGGACGACTTCGTGCCGTCGACGCGGCTGCCGGCGATCCAGGCACGGTTCGATGCGATCGTGCCGAATCCGGCGACGACGGAGTATGAGACCGAGCTCGTTCCGAGCTGCCCATAAAGCAGCTCGGCGTCTCGGAGGTTCAGCGTCAAAGCCGGCCGGCCGGCTTTGACCGGATCAGGACCAATCGAGGCTCTTGAACGTCCGATCCTTTTCCCGAAACTCTTCCCCAAGCCAAGCCGCGAGACCCGCCTCATCCGTCGGAAACGTCTCCACCCCCAACCTCTTCACATGCACCGACACCCTCTTCACCCGCCCGCAAAGCAGATCCCAGACCTCATGCTTCGGATCGTGATATCGGATCGTGAAGCTGTACACAGCCGTCACGTGCTCACGCATGCCCGCGAACGACGCCGTGAATCCTTTGGTGCGTGGGATCATCACGTGCTCAGTCGGCACGAGACCTTTGTTCAGCGCGTAGCGACGGCTTCGCTCTAGCTTCGGCGCCGTCGCGCGCGTTCCTTCCGGGAACGACACGAGCCACACGGGCAGCTTGTTCTTGACGACCCGTCCGAACGTCTCGCGCACGGACTTCTCGTCCTTCGCCCAGTTCCGCTTCAGAAAGATGCAGTCCAGAAAGAGCATCCCCCAGCCGACTCCAGGCACGTACTTGACGACGTCCTTCACCAGCCACTTCATGTGCCCGACCATGTCGACGCGCTTCGCCGCGAAGATCAGGACGACAATGTCGGCCATGCTCTGGTGGTTGGCGATGACGATCGCGTTCTCGTGGGTCTTCATCGCGTCGCCCGTGAACCGTACGTCGCAGCCGATCAAGCCGCCGAGGAGATGCGTCCAGTAGGTCCAAATCCAACCCGCGAATCCCGTATTCAAGCGTCTAAACAAGGGCCTGGAAACCAAAGCCACCGGAACGCTCAGGGTCTGGAGCAGGTTGATGACGAGTAAGGGCACGAAAGCAATCACAGAACCGACCGGGCCGACGACGAACGACCGAAACATCCCTGCATCCTCCTCGAGACACGTATGGCGGTTAACTGTATGAAATTCCATACAGGCACCTTTCCTCGGCCGCCATTCTTCCCTTGTGGGACTGAAAACCAACTACTATTTTGCATGGAATCGCGACACACGCCGCAAAGCATTCTCCCCCAAGGAGTTCCCCCCGCATGAGCTCGCGCTATTTCGGACGCATCCTGATCGTCGACGACGATCCGATCATCGGTCGCCTGTACGAAGCCACCTTGGCCCACGCCGGGTTCGTCGTCAGCACGGCGAACGACTTGCGCCAAATGCGGGACCTCGTCAGTCAGTTCTCGTTCACCGCAGTCGTGCTCGACCTGAACCTGGGCGAGGACTACGGCATGGACGGGCTGCCCTTCCTGTTGAAGCAAGCGCCCTTCGCCAAGGTGTTCGTCCTGACGTCGAACGCCTCCATCGAGCGCGCCGTCGACGCGATGCAGCGCGGCGCTACTGGCTTTCTGACCAAAGACCTCGCGCCGGACAAGATCGTCGGCGAGATCCTCAAGCACCTGACGCCGGAGAAGCCCGCGTCGACCGCCGGCGACCTCGCCGGTCTGTCGTCCTTGGGTCTCACGGGCGAGAGCCTCGCCATCAAGGAGCTGATCGCGACCATCGAAAAGATTCGCAACGTCGACTCGACGGTGCTGATCCTCGGCGAATCCGGGACCGGCAAGGAAGTCGTCGCGCGGGCCATCCACAACACCTCGCCCCGCGCCACACAACGCTTCGAAGCGATCAACTGCGGGGCCATCCCGGAGAACCTGCTCGAAAGCGAGCTTTTCGGCCACAAAAAGGGCTCGTTCACCGACGCCAAAGCCGACCGCAAGGGCATCTTTGAGATCTGCTCGCAAGGCACCCTCCTCCTCGACGAGATCGGCGACATGCCGATCTCTCTGCAAACCAAGCTGCTCCGCGTCCTCCAGGAAAGGCACATCACGCCGATCGGCGCGGGCACCTCGATCCCGATCAACACGCGCGTCATCGCCGCGACCCACCGCGACATCCTCGACGAAGCCAAGAGCAAGCGCTTCCGCGAAGACCTCTACTACCGTCTCTCGGTCGTCGTGCTGCACCTGCCGCCGCTTCGCCACCGCTCCGAGGACATCCCGCTCCTCGTGCGCTGCTTCCTCGAGCAATTCAACAAGCGTTTCAGCCGCGACGTCCGCTACCCGACCAACCTCGTCATGTCACGCATCATGGCCTACGATTGGCCGGGCAACGTCCGCGAGCTTCAGAACGCGATCGAGCGCGCCGTCGTTCTCGCGACCGACGACCAACTCAAGCTCGAGCACATGTTCCAGCATCTCCAGACGCGTCCGATGCAAGGCAGCTCCGCCGCCGGCGTCGACTCGCAGGTCTTCTCATTGCCCCTCACCGAAGCGAAGCAACATTTCGAGAAGGCGTACCTGGAGAACCTCCTCAAGGTCAGCGGCGGCAACATCAGCGAGGCCGCCCGCATCTCCGGCCGCTATCGTGCCGACATTTACCGCCTGATGAACCGCTACGGCTTCGACCAGGATCAGTTCAGGTAACTATATAATATTACTTGAAATTCTGTCAGATCGTCTCATGTCGGTCCTGATTTCGCCGAAAGGGGCGCATGCCTCTTCGGCCACCCGCAAACCGTCCGGTGAAAGCTGGGCCCGGCGTCCCCATCAAGCGCGTCCTGCGCCGTGGGACCCTATTCACCTGCGGCGTCTGTAGAAAAGATCACGCCCGCGAGGCTCAAGCCGAAGCCTGTCTAGCGAGCTGCCTCGACAAGTGGCTCGCCTCCAACGCCGGGGCCGCCGCTGACGCCCCGACGGCCGGCGAGGCCAAACGCTTCCGGTGCGGGATCTGCCGGCGAGTCTACGAGGTGCGCACCGAAGCGCAGGCCTGCTCCAACGCTTGTCGCGCCAAAACCATGCAAGCCGTGGAGGAAGAACGCGAAGTCTTTGGCGTCCGCGCCCCGGTCGCCACCGGTGCCGAGCCCTCGCGACCGATCGCGCGCACGCCGCATTCGGACCCCAAGCCCAAGACCGCGGTCCGCCGCGACCAGATGCACAAATTTCTCCGCGACGGCCGCAAGCTCGTCTGCCGCAAATGCGGCAAAGAGTTCCCTTCGCTCGATGAAGTGATCGCTTGCTACGACGCCGACGTCCTCCGTCTCGAGGCCGGGAAGAATGCGACAAAGCCCGCCGCGGGGGCCTCCGCGCCGCACTCGATCAAAGCCGCTGTTCCGTCCAGCAAGGAAGCCCCCCCGAC
>JANOTL010000054.1:0-60282 GCA_031416315.1 Pseudomonadota bacterium | reverse complement strand
GTAGTCGCCGCCGGCCGCCTTCAGCCGCGCGTCGAGCTCGAAGATCGTGCGGTCCAAGTGGGAAGGATCCTCGAGCCAGACGTTGAAGAAGGTCACGGCGTCGGTGTCGTAGAGCTTCTGCAGGAGGCCGAGCGAAGCGATCAACGCCGAGTTGTTGGTCTCGGTGACGCCGGTCGAGTAGTGCCCGACGACCTCGCCGTCGATCGCCGACATCATGCCGTTCCAGGTGCCGGAGACGAGTTGCACGTTGGCGTCGCTCAGGATCTTGTCCTTGGCGTCGGCCGCGAGGCAGTCGGAGACGACCACGGCTTTCGCGTCGGGGGGAAAGTCGTCGTGCACCTTGCCCTTGCCGAGGAGGCGCGCGAGACCGTCGGAGAGGACGACGCCGCCGAGAGCCTCCGGGTAGTTCCAAAGGCCTTTTCCCGCGGTGTAGGCCGACATGTTCGGCGTCCAGCGCCGGACCTCGGGATGCTCGCGGAGTTTCTTCTCGAGCTGCGGATCCATGCCGGTGGCGATGAAAGGCAAGGTCTTGCAGCCGTTGCCGAGGAGGCCGGCGCCGAAAAGGGTCTTGCCGAAAACCTCGACGTTGCGCGTCTGCGCGAGGGCGCCCTCGATCCGCTTCTGGTCTTCGGCGGTGAGGCTGTATTCGCGCGGTTTGACCGAGTAGCGCTCGTAGCCGTCTTTTTTGTAGACGACGAGGTGGCCGGTGCGCGCGCCGTAGATCGTGTAGACGCGCAGGTAGTTCTCGACGCGCGTGATGTAGCCGCCGAGCGCCAGGAGCGCGGCGAACCCGAGCGCGATCGCCGAGCCGGTCGCGAGGTTCCGCCGGCGGTTGCGCCCGAGGTTCTTCCACGCGAGGCGCCACGACGTCGTGCGCTTCATGCGCGGATGACCCCGTCTTGGATGTGCACCATGCGCGAGACGCGCTCCATCAGACGCTCATCGTGCGTCGAGAACAGGAACGTCACCTTGCGGCGGACGTTCAGCTCCAGCATCAGGTCGATGATCATGCTCGAGGTTTTCGAGTCGAGGTTGGCGGTCGGCTCGTCGGCGAGCACCAGATCGGGGCTCCCGGCCAAGGCGCGCGCGATCGCGACGCGCTGGCGCTGGCCGCCGGACAGCTGGTCGGGGAGGTTGGTGACGCGGTCCTCGAGGCCGACGTCCTTCAACGCGGTGAGGACGCGCTCCTTGCGGTTCTCCGCGGTGACGTCGGAGTTGATCACGAGGGGCAGCTCGACGTTCTCGAAGACGGTGAGCACCGGGATCAGGTTGAAGGACTGGAAGATGAAGCCGATCTTGCGATTCCGGAGCCGGCTCTTGGCGTCGTCGTCGAGCTTGGTGACCTCGATGCCGTCGACCAAGATGTTGCCGGCGTCGGGGTCGTCGATGCAGCCGATCATGTTGAGGAGGGTCGACTTCCCGGACCCCGAGGCGCCGATGACGGCGGTGAACTCGCCCTTGTTCAGCGTGAGGCTGACGCCACGAAGGGCGGGGACCGTGGTCTCACCCAGACGGTAGGTTTTGGTGACGCCTTCGAGACGCACGATGGGGGTCGGATTCATGCGTTCACCACAGGTGCTTGTAGCCGACGGTTACGGTGGGCGAGACGAAGCCTTTCAGCTCGTCGTTCTCTTCGCCCGTCGTGCCGGAGCCGGCGAGGATCAGAGTGCCGGCGCCTTTCAGCGAGTATTCGAGGCTGCCGTAGCTGTTCGTCGACTTGTCGGAGAGGGAGAAGAGGGAGCGCAGGACGATGATGAGGTCGTCCACCCCGAAGAAATCCGGTACGAGCGCCGACGCGTAGGCGTAGCGCTTGCCGGGGAGCTCGAGGCCGGGGGCGATCGAGCGCTGGACGTTCTCGACGAAATCGGGCGCCTGCTGCGGCGCTTTCTCCAGGTCGAAGAGGCGCCACGCCATACGCGCCTCGTCCTCTGAGTAGCCGGCGTCGTTCAGGATGTACTCGCCGCGGAACGAGTTGCCGCCCTCGAAGTCGTACTTCAAGCCGTAAACGGCGAGCGTGTAGGTGCGCTCTTTGTCGGTCTTGGTCTGCTCGAGCCGCACGAGCGGGGCGGGACCGGCTGGCGTCGGGACGAGCTCTTCACGCGGGTAATAAGCCTCGGAGGCGCGCTCGTGCCGGGCGTCGGCGTAGATGGCCAAGCCGTCGACGAACGGAACCGTGACGTTCACGTACTCGCCGAACCAGCCGCGGTGACGTTCGCGGCCGCCGATGACGACGCCGAAGTAGTCGGCGCCGTCGTTCCAGGAGATCTCGTTCTTGACGAGGCCCTTGGACTCGAACTCCTCGTCCTTGCGGAACGGGGCGACGTCCTCGTTCTCCTCGAACTCGCCCATTAGAACGGTCGACCAGGATTTGCCCACGCTGAGGTTGAGGCGCGCGATGTTTCGCCCGGTCACTTCGTAGAGGGCGCCCTTGGCCTGGACGGTCTCGTGAACGATGCGGTTCGACGGGTTCAGCGACTCGGCCGCGCCCCATTGGAAGTTCTGGCGGCCGAACGCGAGGGTTGCATGCTCGGACATGGTCCATTGGGCGAAGGCCTCGCTCCAAATGACATTCGATGTCCCTTTGAACGGCTGCCTTGTCGTGGTCTCGTCGGGAGAAGAAGGGGCGACGTCGAGGGCGGTGCGCTCCGCCGCGAAAGTCAGGCGCGGGCGGGCGACGATCTGCAACGAGCTGCTGACGAGCTTGAAGCTGGGGCGCAGCTCCGACACGAGGCGATCTTGCGGGATCTGAAGGATCTGGTTGTCGGGATTGCGCGGAACGTCGAGCGCCATCGCGCGTACATAGGCATTGATCCAGGAGGCGGAACCGCGGAAGCCCAGGGGCTCGTCGGCGGCGGATGCGACCGGAGCGCTAGCGAGAAGCGCGAGAAGCGGCAGTAAACGTGGGTGCGCCAAACGGGTAGACCCGAAAAATAGTCAGCGTTATCGAGAACATCGGCGATGCTAGCACCTTTCCGGCCAAAGCGAAACAAGAGGCTTTTTCGGCTGCGGGTCGGGGAGGCCGTGGTTTCTTCTTATATTACAACTACTTACGTTTGTGGTCGGCCGCAACGCGGCTCAGAGGCCCATGCGGTAGAGGGCGACGTTCGAGCCGTTCAGGAAGATGCGGATCGCATTCGACTGGGCGTAGCTGAAGCTCTCGAGGCCGAAGGGCTGCCAGTCGGCGGCGGCGTAAGTTGCGGTCGCGTCGCAGGCCGGGAGGCCGTTGGTGGCGAATGTGGCGCCGCGGCGGCGGCCGGTCTCGGCGCAGCTCAGGTCGCTTAGCTGGAGGTACGTGTTGTTGGTCAGATAGAGGAGGCGAAGCGAGGTGTAGTACTTGCCCTTGCAGGCGACCTCGGCCTCGAAGGCGGTGTCATTCTCGAGGTCGTCGATGCGGCAGGCCCAGCGCTTCGACTCGAAAGTGCCCGAGGCCGCGAGCGGCGTCGTCGAGGTCGTCGCGAAGGTCACGGTGAAGGGGGCTTTGCCGTTCCCGAGGGCGTAGGTAAACCAGTTGCCGTCGAGGAGGTCGCGGCTGCAGTCGAGGCCGGCGGCGACGAGAGGAGCGCAGATGCGGTCCTGGGCAGCGAGAACTTGGTCTTCGCCTTGGACGAACTCATTGATGATGCCGTCGAGCTGATAGGCGAGGGTGACCGGAGTCGCGGCGTTGCCGTTGCCGGGGTTGCCCGCGCGGTAGGCGAAGAGGGACCAGGTCGTCGTGCCCTCGAGCTCGTCGCGGCGAAGGCTCTGCACCCGGATGCGAACGCCAATGATCCCTTGGGCCTTCAGCTGCTCCGGGGTTTTGCACGTATTCTCGCGGCCGTAGCACACATCGGGAGTCGCGCCTTCGTCGTCGGCGAGGACAGGCGTCGGGAGAGCCGCCAGAATGACGAGAAGCGCGCCGAAGAGTGTGCGCTGTGCGCCGAAAAGACTCACGAAATCCCCCTTGATGTTCCTTGGCTGGCCCGCCAGTTTGGACTGGCGGCTTATAAAATGATTCATAGAATGGCGCAAGGTCGATTGCATATATTTTAAGCATATCAAGATGCGTTCTATGTCGAATTGGCGCGGTCGCGGGAGCGAAACCGGTGCTATAGGCTGAGGCCTCTTGTAGGGAGACGATGCGTCATGGCTCAAGACGATACGCGCTACCACGGACCCGCCTGGGATCTGTCCAGTGAATACACCGGGGTCGAAGCGCCTCAACTCGCGCAGGACCTCGACGCGGCGACTGCTCTCATCGCCCGTTTGGTAACGCTTGGTCCGCAGCTTTCTGCGACGGATGGCGAAAAAGCCGTCGGCACCTGCCGTCAAGCTTCAAGCCTCTATCAGGACGCGGTGAAGCTTCTCCAAAACGTCGAGACCTACCTCTCGTGCGAGCTTTCAGTCGACGCGCGCCATGGGGCGGCAAAGGCCTCGCTGAGCCGCGTGCGCCAAATGTGGTCCTCCCTGAAGCAAAGCTACAACCCGTTCGAGCTGTTCCTGAAGCTCACGACGGACGAGCTGGTCGAGCGCTATCTATCTGCCGATCACACGGCTCCGGAGCGCTTTCAACTGATGGAAGAGCGCAAGCTGAAGGAGCACGCGCTCTCTCTCGCAGAAGAGGACTTGATCGTCGCGCTCGGCACTGACGGCCCCGAGGCCTGGGGCACTCTCTACGACAACCTGTCGGGCACGGTGCAGTGCGAAGTGAACGGCAAGACGCTCGGCTTGGCCGAGGCGGCCTCGCTTTCGCAGAACGAGGACGAGAGCGTCCGCAAGGCTGCGTTCCGCGGCATCAACGCCGGCTGGGAGAAGCATGAGGAGGCGGTCGCGTCGATCCTGAACGCGCTCTCCGGCTGGCGCCACTCGGTCTACAAGAAGCGCTCGGCGCAAAAGCCGATGCACTTTCTCGACATGCCGCTCCACTCGGGCAAGATCCGGCGCGAAACCCTGGACGCGATGATGACCGCGATCGGAGAGGCGAAAGAGCTCGGCCAACGGAGCCTTCGCGCGCAGGCGAAGCTCCTCGGGAAGGAGCGCCTGGGCCCCTGGGACATGTTCGCGCCTTGCCCGAAGAAGGGGGCGGGCGACGGCTGGAAGAAGCCGACCTACGCCGAGGCGATCGACCTGATCGCGACCGCGTACGGCTCCGTTGCTCCGGAGATGGGCGAGTTCGTGCGCATGATGGCGAAGAACAACTGGATCGAGGGCCGCGTCGGCGGCTCGAAACGCCCCGGCGCATACTGCACAGGTTTCGCGAAGTCGCGCACGCCGCGCGTCTACATGACTTACAACGGCGGCATGCGCGAGGTGATGACCTTGGCGCATGAGCTCGGGCACGCCTTCCATTCCTGGGTGATGCGCGATCTGCCGGTCGTGCAGACGTATTATCCGATGACGCTAGCGGAGACCGCCTCGATCTTCGGCGAGACCGTGGTCACCAATTATCTGCTCGGCTCGGGCCTGGACGCCGCGGCGCGGCTCAACGTCGCGTGGACGGCCGCGCGGCAGGTCGACTCGTTCGTGCTGAACATCCCGGCGCGCTACGAGTTCGAGAAGCGCTTCTACGAGCAAAGGCCGCAAGGCGCCTTGGCCCCCGAAGACTTCAAGAAGCTGATGGCCGCCTCGTGGGAGACCTGGTACGGCGACACGCTGTCCGAGATGGACCCGATGTTCTGGGCGAACAAGCTGCATTTCTCGATCGCAGACATCAGCTTCTACAACTTCCCCTACACGTTCGGGTACCTGTTCTCGCTCGGTGTCTACGCGCAACGCGAGCGCTTGCGCGACAAGTTCTTCCCCGCCTACGTCGAGCTCCTGCGCGAGACCGGCCGCATGACGGCCGAAGACGTGGCGGCGAAGCACCTCGGCGCCGACCTGACCAAGCCGGATTTTTGGCGCCAGAGCCTGAAGGTCTCGAAGGGCTCGGTCGAGCAGCTCGAGGCGGCCGCAAAAGCGTGATCGAGATCAAGGGACTGGCGAAGACGTTTCGCGTGCACCAAAAGGAGCCGGGGCTCAAAGGCTCCGTGCGCGCGCTCTTTCGCCGCAAGTGGATCGAGAAGCACGCGCTCCGAGGCGTCGATTTCAACGTCTCCGAGGGCGAGATCGTGGGGCTCGTCGGCGCCAACGGCGCGGGCAAGACGACCCTGGTCAAGATCGCGGCCGGGATCATCCACCCGAGCGGCGGCTCGGTGCGCGTGCTCGGGCACGTGCCGTTCGCCCGCGAAAACGAGTTTCGGCGGCAGATCGCGCTGATCATGGGCCAGAAGGCGCAGCTCTGGTGGGATTTGCCGGCGTCGGACTGCTTTCTCCTCCTGCGCGAGATCTATCAGGTACCGAAGAAGGCGTTCGACGAGCGCCTGGCCTTCCTCGCGGCGACGCTCGGGGTCGAGGCGCATTTGAAAGTCCAGGTGCGGCGCCTGAGCCTCGGCGAGCGGATGAAGATGGAGCTGATCGCGGCGCTCTTGCACGAGCCCCGCGTCGTCTTCCTCGACGAGCCGACGATCGGGCTCGATTTGACGGCACAGAAAGCGATCCGCAAGTTCCTGCTGGAGTACCGCGCCGTCCGGCGGCCGGCGATGATTTTGACCTCGCACTACATGGAGGACATCGAGCGTCTCTGCGAGCGCATCGTGATCCTACGTGAGGGCGGCGTCGTCTATGACGGGCCCTTACGCGACGTTGCAGGGCTGGCGCGTCATAAAATCGTGACGGCGAGGCTTTCGGGCGCGTCAGCTGCGGTCTCAGCGATGAAGCCGGGAGACGACGCGGCGCGGCATTTCGCTGGGCTGGGCGCGGGACGAAGTGAGGTGCTTGAAGCGACGGAAGACACCTTGAAGATCAAGGCGCGCCAGGAAGAGGCGCCGGCCGTGGCCGCAGCCTTGCTGACGCAGCTGACAGGCGCCTCGCTTGCCGTCGTCGACCTGAACATCGAGCGCGAGGACATCGGCACCGTCATCGAGGCGATGATCCGCGGCGGCGCGGTCGGTGCGCGAGCGTGAGGCTTTGGCTGCATGTGCTGTCGCTCGAGTTGCGGAAGATCGTCACGTATAGGGTCGACTTCTGGTTTCGGTTCGTGGGCACGTTGCTGGCAAACGTCGTCGTCGCCTACTTTCTTTGGAGCGCAGTCTTCGCGCGGACCGGCGCGACGGCGATCCGCGGCTTCACCTTTGAGGCGTTGATCCTCTACTACGTGCTCGCGCCGCTAGCGGAGAACGTGGCGCGCCCGGTTGACGGAGGCGCGATCGCGGAAGAGATCTACAGCGGCGGTCTGACGAAGTTCCTCGTGTATCCCGCCTCGTTCTTCCGCTTCAAGTACGTAGCGCACGTCGCGGGAGCCGCAATGGCGATCGTGCAGCTCGCGTTCGTGCTTGGCGGCTACGCGCTATGGCACGGGATTCCGGCCGAGGTGCCCTTGACCTTTTGGACGGTCGCGCTCGGGGTCGGCTTCGCGCTTTGCGCCGGCATTCTGAATTACCTGATCGGCGCCGCCGTTGACCAAGTCGCCTTCTGGGCGGATCGCGTCTGGAGCTTGAACGTGATGGTGATGTTTATCACACGCATTCTGGGCGGCTCGCTCCTGCCCCTGGCGATGTTCCCCGAGAACCTGCAGACGGTCGTCAAGTGGACGCCGTTCCCCTACCTGATCGCGTTTCCGGTGCAGGCGATGATGGGGCAGATTCGCCTCGCGGATTTACCGCAGGCTTTCCTGGTGATGGGGCTCTGGTGCGGGGCGCTCCTCTTGGCGAATCGCGCGCTGTGGAAGGCGGGATCCTTGAAGTACACGGGGGTCGGCATCTGATGGGGCTCGCGCGCTATCCGCGGCTTTACGGCAGCTTCCTGCGCTTCGCCTTCGGCAAGTCGCTCGAGTTTCGGATGGATTTCTTCTTCCGGATCGTCATGGATCTGGTGTTTTACGCCGTGAACATCGCCTTCTTCCAGATCCTCTTCCTGCACACCGACGTGCTCGGCGGCTGGAACGAGACCGAGGCGCTCGTCTTCGTCGCGATCTTCCTCGTCGTCGACGCGATCCACATGACGATGTTCACCAACAACCTGTGGGCGCTGCCGTTCATGATCAACGAAGGGAGCCTCGACTACTACTTGGTGCGCCCCGTCTCGACGCTTTTCTTCGTGAGCCTGCGCGAGTTCTCGGTGAGCTCCGCGATCAATTTGATCTTCGCCAGCGGCATCATGGTGTGGGCGCTAGCACAGAATCTGCAGGTGCTGACGCCCGCAAAGCTCGCGATGCTGCCGCTCCTCCTCCTGAACGGCAGTATGATCCACTATCTGACCGCGATCCTCTTCGTCATCCCGACGTTTTGGACGCACTCGGGCAAGGGGTTCAGCACCGTTTATCACATCATGTCGCGCTTTACGGAGCGGCCTGACGCGCTTTTTCGCGGCACACTCCGCGTGATCCTGACGACTGTACTGCCACTGTCCCTGATCGCGAGCTTCCCTGCGCGCCTTTTGCTCGGGCCGTTCGACCCGGGCTTGGCCTTGCATTTGGTGGGGGTGTCGCTGGGGTTCTTGGGCGTGATTTTGGCTCTTTGGCGGTTTGGGCTTAGGGCTTATGCGTCAGCATCCAGCTGAAAACCTGTGTTGATAAATCATCTCTTTGGCCGTCGAGACCCCCTCGATATTGGCCGCGTCCCTCGCCCTTAGTCGAGCTGCCGCTATAGCACCAGCGGCGGCTTCTTCGCCTTCCCCCTCAACCAATTCACCGCCCGCAGCACCTTAGGCGCCGCCACAAACCGCCGCTCAACCGCCGCCTTCCCCGGAAAGTCCACAAGCACCATCCCAATGATGATCGTCAAAATTCCCTGTCCCGGCAGAACGAGCATCGCGATCCCAGCCGCAATCGCAACGAGTCCCAACACATTCTTCCCGAGTAGAACGAAACATTCGAGCGCACCCGCTTGGCGAAAGCGTGTGAGCAAATGCGGCTTCTCACGCTGGAAATAATCCGCCGGCAGCTTCGCGAGAATCGCAGGCGTCAAGACCATGCTCGCGACGAGCATGACCACCGAAACGACCCCGATCGCCGCCATGACCTCACGCGTCATCCAGTTCGGCAAGCTCACAGATCGTAGTCGAGCGTCAGCGGCGCGTGATCCGAGAACTTCGCGTCCTTATAGATTGCGGCCTTCTTGACCGATCCTTTGAGGCCCGCCGACATCAGATGATAGTCGATCCGCCAACCGACGTTCTTCGAATAGGCGCCGCCCCGCTGCGACCACCACGTGTACTGGTCGGGCTCCTGATTGACCTCGCGGAAACCATCGACGAAGCCCAGATCGCCAGTGAACCGGTCCATCCAGGCGCGCTCCTCCGGCAAAAAGCCGGAGTTCTTCTGGTTCGCCTTCCAGTTCTTCAGGTCGATCTCTTTGTGAGCGATGTTGACGTCGCCGCAGAAGATGTAGTCGCGCCGCTTGCGTCGGATGCCCTTGGCGAACGTCTCGAAATGCTCGAGAAACTTATACTTGACCTGCTGGCGCACCTCGCTGGAGGAGCCCGAAGGAAAGTACACGGAAGCCACGCTCAGCTTGCCGAAGTCGAGTTGAAGATAGCGCCCCTCGGTGTCGATCCAGTCGGCTTCGAGGCCGACCTTCACTGCGTCTGGCTTCCTCCGCGCGTAGATGGCAACGCCCGAATAGCCAGGCTTCACCGCCGGATGGAAATAAGAGTGAAAGCCGCTCGGCCGACACTCCGCCGGGATCACCGCCTCATGGGCCTTGATCTCCTGGAGACAGATGACGTCGGGCTGCTGCGCGAGCGCCCAAGTCCAAAAGCCCTTGGCGTGGGCCGACCGGATGCCGTTGGCGTTCAGGGTCAAGATCTTCATCGCCTTGCAAACTGCCCTGGTCGGACTGCAGACGCAAGCCAGACCTTAAGTCACCATAAATTCAGCTTAAATTACTTCTCATCATACAGAAATGCCTCACACTCTTCTCATTTGGGCGGGCGTATATTAGTTTTATTCCAGCCCATTTCATTAAAATGGACTGGCAACCTTAATGTCATGTTAAAAGACGGTATGAGCTTAAGGAGGGGACTGTATGCGTATCCTCGTTGTTGAAGACGATGCGCCGTTGGCCAGCATTCTCATCCGCACGTTGCGGGAAGAATCCTACGCCGTCGACCACGCCCCGGACGGTCAGGAAGCCGAATGGCTCGCGTTCGAGAATCCGTACGATCTGATCATTTTGGACCTCATGTTGCCGCGTAAGAACGGCATGGAAGTGCTCAAGACCTTGCGTGATGGCGGCGTCGTGACTCCCGTCTTGATTCTGACGGCGCGCGACACCAAAGAAGACGTGGTCAAAGGCCTCGACAAAGGCGCCGACGACTACCTCACCAAACCCTTCAACCTCGACGAGCTGCTGGCACGCGTCCGCGCGTTGCTTCGCCGCCAACCGGGGGACATCGCGACCTCGATCGAAGTCGGACCGATCAAGATCGATCCGAGCCGCAAGGAAGTGACGCGCAACAATGCGCCGATCCACCTCACGGCGAAAGAGTACGCGCTTCTCGAATACATGGCGCGCCACGCGGGGACGGTCCTTAGCCGCACCCAGCTCTCCGAGCACGTGTGGGACATGAACTTCGAGCCGACCTCCAACGTCGTCGACGTCTACATCGGCTACCTGCGCGCGAAGGTCGACAAGCCCTTCGACACGCCGCTCATCAAGACCGTCCGGGGTCACGGCTACATGCTGGACTTCCCGGGGAACACGGCCCAGATTCCGGGCAAGGCGACCGTCCCGGGCAAGACGGCCGACAAACCTTCCACGGAGCAACATGCTCCTTGACCGCATCCCCGTAAGGCTGCGGCTCTCTTTGGGCCATGCCATTTGGATGGCCCTGCTCTTTCTGAGCGTGGGATATGGGCTCTATCGGGTGGTGGAGATGAATCTCTACCGCTCGGTAGACGCCTCCCTTTTGGTGTCAGCGCAGTCGATCCGGGACGCGCGCTTCATCCGTGGTTTCTCGCCGCCGCTCATGGAGCGCTTCCTCAACCAGTTCTTCGGCGAGAAGTTCATCCGGCCCTACGCCCAGCTCGTCGACCTCTCCGGAAAGATTAGCGCTAAGACCGACACGCAGGTCAGCCTGCCCGTGACGCCGAAGGCCTTGGCTCGCGCCGAGCACGGACTCGAGACCTTCGAGACCTTTCCGCCGCGGGCGCGTGACGCCTCGCCGTTGCGCCAGGTGACCCTGCCGGTGGTGAAGTTCGGCCGATTCACGGGCGAGCTCATCCAAGTCGCCGCTCCGCTCGACTCCACATTCATGACGATGCGGGAGATTGGCTGGGTCCTTTGGATCACCTTCCCGCTCGGCCTCGCGCTCTCGGTGGTCTTCGGCTACGTCCTGACGAAGCGCTCCTTGAAGCCGGTGACCGACATCAGCGTCGCTGCCGCCAAGCTCGGCTCCGACGACCTCAGCGTCCGCCTGCCGCTCACCGAGGCGAACGACGAGCTTCGGCAGCTCGCGAAGACTTTCAATGAGATGCTCGACCGCCTCGAGGACGCATTCTTGCGCCTGCGTCGTTTCACTGGCGACGTGTCTCACGAATTGCGCACTCCGCTCGCAGTTCTTCGCGGTGAAGCGGAGCTTGCTCTTCGCAAGGAGCGCTCGCCGGAAGATTACCGCGCTTCTCTAAAGACCATGGTCATCGAAGCCAATCACATGACCGGCATCATCGAGGACCTCTTGCTGCTCGCGCGCGCCGAAAGCAAAGCCGTGGCGATGAGCTGGCTCGAGCTCGACACGGCCGATTTTTTGAGCGATCTCGTCAACGTCGTCCAGCCGGTCTACGAGGCGAAGAAAGTGCAGTTGCGTCTCGTCAATCGCGCCGGCCACCGGATGCACGCGAATCCGGGCTACTTGACGCTGGCGCTCAAGAACATCCTGCTGAATGCGGCCAAGCACTCGCTCCCGGGGACCTCCGTCGAGTTCGAGGTCTCCACCGAGCCCAACGCCGTCATCTTCCAAATCACCGACTCCGGCGAAGGCATTCCTGCCGACTCCATTCCCTACATCTTCGACCCGTTTTACCGCGTCGACAGCGCGCGCAACCGCGCCGCCGGCGGCACGGGCATCGGCCTCTCGCTCGCGATGGCGCTGGTGAAGCTGCACAACGGCACGATTACGGTGCGGTCGAAGACGGGCGAAGGCGCCTCCTTCTGCGTGAAGATCGCCGCGGGGCCGTCGAAAGCCGAGGAGCTGGGCGACGGCATCGGCCGGGCGCGCGCTAGCGCCGTGGCTCGCGAGCTGGCGTCGCTGCCGAAGACGCCGCCGCCGCCGCGGACCCTGCGCCCGAACCCTCCGCCCGTGGTCTCCACGAGTTGATTCGCTCGTAAGGACGTCTGTCGCTGAAATCGGTCGCGGCGTCGCTGCCCTCGCCTCCGGCCGAAGCTAAGCAAGGCATTGCAGACATCCCCTAAGTCGCTGACATCCAATCAATTTGACCGCAATCTTCGTGAAGGCGGTCAAGTTTTTTTGGCGTTTTACGAAGACTCCTCAGCGATTGCCAGCGGCACATGGCTCGTGCCGTCAGATTTTCGTTCCAGGGACTAGGGACGCACCAACTAGAGGTAACGTATCGTGATCTCCCGGAAGACCAAAGGGTCGCTACTTTTGACCGTCGCCTCGGCGCTTTCGGCCTGCAACGGCGCCGAGTTCGCAGCCAACAGCGCCGACCAGACCAATCCGAAGATCGTCGTTGATCGCGAGTTCGCCGCCGCGACCATGGGCGCTGAGTCCCTCAAGGTGAATCCACCTTACGGGCAACTCACCCAGCGCCTCGCCTTGGCCGAGCTGGCGCCGCGCGTGCTCGTCAACCACCAGATCGATCGGAGCGTCAAGGTCGACGCGTTCGTGCAAGGGCACGACGGCGCGCCGGCGACCGAAGAGTTCGACGTGTCCTCATTGGGCAAGCTCGACCTCCTCGTGGTCGTCGACAATTCGCGCTCAATGGAAGACGAGCAGGAGAACCTGTCGAAGCGCCTCGAGGCGCTGACGGCCAACCTCGCGAACTCGGATTGGCAGATCGCGGTCATCACGACCGATTCGAGCCGGCTGCGCCTCGACAAAGTCATCAAGAAGGGCACGACGCCTGCCGAGATCGAGCAGAACAGCAAGGACTTCAAGGCGCTGGTCGAAGCCGGGACGAACGGCAGCGGGCGCGAGGCCGGCTTGTACTACGCTTATCGCGCCGTCGAAGGTAAATGCGAGAGCCACAGCGCCGTCGACGAGCGCAAATGCGACGGCTACCTCGATCCTAAGTGGATCCGCCCCGATGCGGCGCTAGGCGTCTTCATCGTCAGCGACGAGCGCAATTTCTGCGCCGCTGGCGTGAACGCTACCGACTGCGTGAAAGAAGATACCGGCGCTGCGCTCGCCGAATTGATGCTGAGCCTCAAAGGCGGCGTCAAGGAGAAGACGCGGGCTTACTCGCTTACCTGGTACCCGCGCGCCACGGACGATGACTGCCGCAGTCCTAGCGACGAAAGTGACGGCAAAGAGTATCGCGACTTCGTCGAGCTCGTGGGCGGCCTCTCCGGCTCGATCTGCAAGAACAACTTCACCAACACCCTGAAGAAGATCTCTGAAGACGTGTCGCGCGGACTCAAGCGCGAGTTCGAGCTGAAATTCGCGCCGGATGTGAAATCCTTGTCCTTGACCCTCGACGGCGCCCCCTTCACCGACTTCGACATCGTCGACAAGAAGGTCAAGCTGAAGATGGTCGACAACACGGCGCTGAAGCTCGCCGTCAACTACCGCTACGACTCGAAGCCGAAGTTCGACCGCTTCCAGCTCTCCATCCCGGCCGCGCGCGAGACGATCGACGCCTTCTTCGACGATCAGCCGGTCGACGATGCAAAGATCATGTACGACGCCGCAACTCAGGAGATCTACTTCGTCGAAATGCCGCCGGATGCGGCGAAGATCAAGGTCAAGTTCCGCGACGGTAGCATGCCGTTGCACGCGCAGTTCGAGATGCCCGAGGAGATGGAGGGCACGCCGCTCTCCGTCACGGTCGACGAGATCGCGCTCGCCTCCGACCAGTGGAGCTACGACGCCGTCACGAACGTCGTCACCATCGGTGCCGCTCCGGAAGACGGCGCGGTCGTCAAGATCAGCTTCAAGGGCAAGGACGGCCGCGTGCTCAGTTACGATCCGGCGTCGATGCAGGGCGAGCTGCGCCACGACGTGAGCGCGGTCGACGTCGCCACCGGAGAGGCCGTAGAGGTCAGTCTCGAAGGTGGCAAGCTCTGGTTCGACCAAAACGACGTCTGGACGGGTCGTCAGGTCGACGTCGTCTACGACTTCGGCAACAGCGCCGACATGAACTCAGTCGAGCTCGCCCACGATCCTCTGAACGGCCAGGTCGAAGTCACCGCTTTGGGCCCCGACGGTCAGGATTGCGTCGATCGCACCACGGTCGAAGGACGCATGGTGAGCTTCGGCTGCAGCGCCGACACGATGGATGAGGTTCGCATCTCGTACGGTTATGTGGTCCAGACCATGAACCGCTTCGAGGTTCCGGAGGCTCCCACTGGCGTCGGCACACACTGGGCCGTCTTTGTCGACGGCGCCTCCGTGCCCTTCGAGCGCGAAGGGAAATTGATCACCGTCTCGCCGTCGCTCCTGAAGCTGGACTCCAAGGTAAGGATTCTCGTCACGAAGCTCTAACACCCGCGCTCGCGAGCGCCATGCTTTCGGGACGGCCTAAGCCGGGATCATCTTCAAAGCCTCGGCGAGCGTCCTCGCTTTGGTCTTGCCGAGCTCTAGATCGCGGAAGAGCTGGAGGGCGGCGGGAATGTCGAGAGGTAGGTCGTGGGTCCAACCCGCCATCCAATCGCTGAGCGGGCGGCCGAGATCGGTCGTGATGCGCTCGATCTTCAGGGTCGCGGCGGAGGCAGTCGGAAAGTAGGGGTCGGTGGCGGAAGCGACCTCCTCGACGTCGCCGTCCTTCGGCTTCGCCTGGACCACGTAACCGAAGGATTCGAGCGCGTCGATCGCCACGGCGATCCAGGTGAGCGGGAGCTTCAGGGCGTGCGCCAGCTCCTGCGCGCAGAGGCCGATGCCCGAGCCGTCGGTGAATTTGCGATGGATGGCGAGCAAAGCGACGAGCGGCAAGGTCGCTTTGACCTGCACGTTGCGCAACTGCTCCACTGGCGACTGCGCCGTGTCGAGCGATTCCTCTTTCTCGTCGAGCGGAAAGCCTTCCTGCAGGCGCCAGGAGACGAGCGCCCCGAGTAGAATGATCACCCAGCAGACGTAGAGCCACATCAAGAAGATCGGCAGCTGCGCGAGCGCGCCGTACAGAGTCTTGTAGCTCGCCGAGCCGATGACGAAAGCCGTATAGATCCTCGACGCGACGCTCAGGCACACCGCGGAGACCGCAGCGCCGATCGCCGCGTTGCGCGTCATCACGCGGCAGTTTGGCACGATCTTGTAGAGGAAGAGGAAGAAGAGAAAGCTGCCGGTCCAGCCGATGAGGCTGCCGACGATCCCTTGTCCTTGGGTCGCCACGACGAGCTCGCCCTGCGCCGCGAACATCTTCTTCAGGCTGCCGCGCGTGGCGAAGCCGACCACGACGCCGACGACGACGGCGCCGAAAGTCAGAAAGGTCCAAAAATACATGAAGCGCGTGATCGGGTTCCTGCCCTTGCGCACCAGCCAGATGCGGTTGAGCGCCTCCTCGATCTGGCGCAGGAGGAGGACGAGGGTGACGAGGACCGAGGCGAAGGAGGAGATGCCGATGGTGGAGAGATTCAGGTTGCCGAGCATCTGGTCGAGGTAGTCGACGGCGGCGCCGCCGCTGTCGGGAGCGAGGTTCGACAGGATGAAGTCGCGGAGCTGCTCGACGAGGCTGCCGTCTTTGCCTAGGAGCGGCGAAAAAAGCGACAGCACGCAAAAGATGGCCACCAGGGACGGGATCAGCGAGAGCAGCGTTACGTATGCCATCGCGCTGGCTTGTTTGGTTAGGTCCAAACGCAGGAGGTCCTGCACCAGCGTCCACGCATTGAGCAGCGGGCGCCGCACGAGCGCGGGCAATTTCGCGTCTTCGAGGCGACGCGTCAACGTCTGCAGGGGGCCTGTCTGCATGGGTCCAACTCGAGATCTGGTGGGGGGATGGCGCTGGCGGGGATTTCCTTCGATAATATTCGATATGATCCTGCGAAATCCACTCCCGGCCCTTTTGTGCGCGTTTCTCGCCGTGTCCTCGACATGGAGCGAGCCCGCATTCGCCAAACGGAAGAAGGTGAAGCCCGACGATGCGGCCGACAGCGAGGCGCCCCCTGAAGAGGGGGCTCCCGTGAAGTTGCCGCCGCCCGGCGCCGACCCCAACGGCCCGGCCTGGGGCTCGAAGCCCGTCAGGGTCGGCCGCGTCGAGGCCGCGGCGCCGCTGATCAAGGTCGTCGGCATGACGAAGATGACGCAGGACGAGAAGTTTTTTGTCCTCAGCGACGAATACAACTCCATCCTCGGCGAGCTCGTGGCCCGCAAAGTCAGCCGCAAGCGCACGATGGCCCAGTGCGAGCTCGTCGCCTTGCGCGCGGGCTTCAAGAAGAACGAGCTTATCGGTAAGCCGGTCGTGCGCGAGAACGACCTGCGCGTCTATTTGAAGCGATTCGCCCTCGGCTCCATGGAAGGCGGTGGCGGCGGCGGCGGCGGTAACGTCGCTCACGATCGCAATCCGCTCGTCCTTTTGGGTGTGCGCACCGAGAGCTACCGTGGCGCGGCTTACGACCTCATGACCGGATCCGATCTGCGTCAGGAGGTCGAGACGGTCGGCGGCGAGCTCGAGCTCTTCTTGCCGCTCTTGGCGCCAGACTCGATCTTGAACTGGTTCGGCTTGCGCGTCTCCCTGGTGAAGCAGCAGAAAGCCGAGCTAGTCGGCAAGTCGCTCGGCTCCTCGCAGAGGACGCGCTTCAAGATGGAAGGCTCGACGCAGAAGCTCCAGCTCGCCTTCCGCCCGACTTTCGCGTCGAAGCTACCGTCGCGCGCCTTGCTCTTGATCACGGCCTCCGAGCAGCGCTCCGACAAGCTCACGTCCTCAGAGGCCAAGAGCGTCGGCAACCCGGGCGACCTGAGCTTGGAGCTTACGACCAAAGGCGCCGGAGCCTACCTCGGCGGCGTCGTCAGCCCTTTCGACGGCTTCCACCTCGGCCTAGGCGTCGATGTGCCGATCGCGCACACGGTGAGCTTGAAGGAGACCGGCGACGGTGCCGCTCCCGTCGCGACGACCGGCAAGTGGTCGCGTCTCGAGGCCGAGCTCTGGGGCGGCGTCCGGTGGCCGCGACCGACGGGTCAGGGCGGAATCGCCGTCGACATGCGCGCCGGGATGACCTATCGCTCCGACAGCGTCACGATCGACCCGCTGGCCCCGACGGGCAAATCGCAATCGAAGACGATCAAAGACGTGATGAAGTGGGTCGCGGTCGGCGTCGGCTACGTACCCTGAGACGATCTCCGGAGGAGCGGAGGGCTTGGTCAAGGCTCCCAACAAGCCGCCGAAGCCGCCGGATTCGCGCACGACGGCAGCTCGTAGACCGATGGCTCCGCCGTGTTGCCGACCAGGTCCTTGACGGTCAGGAGGAAGTTGGCGCTGGCGGTCGCGTCCTCCGGGAAGCGCAGGTCGCCGGCCGCGAGCGGCAGGTCATTGCCGCAAATTGCGAAGCTGCTCACGCCGGAGCGGACGATCTGGAAGAAGCCGATGGCGACGTCGCGGGCGTCGGCGACCCCCGCGCCGGGCTCGGGCGCGCTGACGCAGGCGCTAGGACGGGCGAAGCGCAGAACGAAGTTGGAGATCGTCGCCGGCGTGATGCGTACGAGCGCGGCGGCGGAGCGTTGGAAGACGTAGGGCGAAGCGTTCGTGCCGGGCGCATCGACGGCCGGCGCGAAACCGAAATCGACGGTGTAGGAAGGCGCCGTCTCCGAGAGGAGCGGCGGCGAGACGTCGACGAAAACCTCGCGCTCGTTCGCGCCTCCGGCGTCGACGGCGCTGGCGTTGCCGAAGATGTCGCGGACGAAGAAGGCCATCACCTGCGGGCCGGTCGCTTCGTCCAAGCCGAACTCGGCGGGGTCGAAGCTGTTGCCGGCCGGATCGCAAGGGACGAACGGCAAGGTCGGCTCGGTGATCTGCTTGTCGAAAAAGAAGCTGATCGACTCGGCACCGGTGCAGCCCGCGTAGGAGACGACGAAGTTCTTGCCGGCGAAGCCGGAAAGCACGTCGGGCGTGCCGCCCGGACCGGTGGCGGTGAAATCGCCGGCTAGGGCGACCGGGACGACGGAGCCGCGGCTGACGCGTACGCCGCGAACGGGCGCGTTCTCAGGGTTCGACAGCGGTGCGAAGGTCACGAAGTATTCCCCGTCGACTTCGGGCAACTTGACCGCGGCCTCGTCCTCTACCGAGCCGTAGACGACGCTCGACAAGGGCGCGCCGATCGCGGCGATGCCGGCGTAGACGTTGGCGACGATCGGCCCGACGACGGTGTTCCGCAGGCGCAGGTTCACGACGAGCGGGACGCCGGCGCGCACGAGCGCGACCGTTTGCCCGAGGTCGTCACGAGTGTTGTTCTTCGGGCTGATCTCGACCAGGATGTCGGGCGCCTGGAGGCGCGTCGAGCGGTCGCATACGGCGAGCTTCAGGACGTAGACGAAGTTCGGGTCGATCGAGGACTTCATCTGCTGCAGATTCGTCGTCTGCGTGCAGTAGCCGGGCGCGTCGGCGACGAGCTGGAAAGCGCGGGTCGTCGCGTCTATCGGGACGGGAAAGACGACGGCTTCGCCGAAAGCGTCGGTCGTCGTCGCGACGAGCCGGTTGCTCCCCGGCGCGAACGGGTCGTTGATGGCCGAGGCGCCGTTGGCGGCGACGACGCTTTCTACCGAGAACACTCGCGCACCCGCGATCGGCACGCCGTCATAGGTCGTGACGCGCGCGCGAGCGGCGGCCGCCGAAGGGTTCGATCCCAGCGCGATCGGCAGGACCGCGCCGACGCGCTCGGTAAAAGCGCTCGAGCGCTTCACGAGAAGCTCGAACTTGGCGTAGCCTCCGAGCGGGCCGGTGACGACGAGGGCGCCTGGCGGCGGGCCGATCTCGACGCTGACGATTCCCGCGCTGGCCTCGTCGAGACGGCCGATGGCGTAATCTCCCGCGACCGCGAGGTTTGGCGAGAGAACGCGGTCGAGTGGTGTCACGACGAAGTTAGTTTGGACCTGGGTCGCATCGACTTGGGCGGTGAAGTGATTCGTGGCCTGGTCGAACGCGAAGCTCGCGGCGGGGACGCGTACGCCGTTCGCGTCGAGCGTGTAAGCGGTGAGCGGCGCGCCGGCGACCCGCGGCGTGAACCTGCCTTCCAGGCGCACCTCGGAGCTGAGCAGGACGTCGCGCGTCTTGGCGCCGCCGCAGGCGGTCGCGCTCAGCGCGCAGGCGATGACATACCGATTCATCCGTAGCTCCTAAGAGTTACGGACGTATCGACCTTCCCCGCCTCGGCCTTTAGTGGAGGAGCTCAGCCTCGGCGCGCGTGCGGATCCAATCGCGCATGCGCTTCAATTCGCCGTCTTCCCAATCGTCGCCGGTCCGGACCGCGAGGAATTTGGCAAAAAGCCCATCGAGGGCGCCGAGGAAGGCCTCGGTCTGCTTCAGGCGGACCAGGATAGGCATGGTGTCGCCCTTGGCCGCCTCCGAGCCGTCCTCCAGCTGCGGGAGCTTCAGGGAGCGGGGGTTCAGCTCGTCGCTGCTCAGCATGGTCGAAAACTCGCCGTAGCCGTGAACGGCCATGACGAGCTTCAGCTCGCGGACGCTCTTGCCGCTGGCTAGGGCCAGGCGGGCCTCCCGGCATTGGCTGGGGTCGCCGCCCTTGATCGTATGGTCGAGGGTGAGGCCGCTCGAGGACTCGAGCGACATGCGGTCGCCGATCCAGAAGTCGATCTCGAGATCGTCCTGGCGGCCTTTGGCGGAGACCTTCAGGGAGCCGTCGCGGGTCTCGGCGCAGTACCAGAGCCAGGTCAGGAACTCGCGACCGAGGAAAGCTTTGGCCCTCACGACATTGGAGAGCTGCTCGAGATGCTCGGCCGAAGGCGCCATAGGATAAATCCAAAAAAGTTATCCACAGGATGTGGAGAACCTGTGGATAAACAGGTCCGCATCTGCGGCATTTTTGCCAAGGCTCGGCGAATGGAAAACAGATCCTTAACTATGCGATTCGCTCTGTCAAGAAAGCTTTTGGTAGATCGCTTCCCAGCCCTCTTTCGTCTTGAACACGCGGATCGTGCGGATGGTTTTCTTCGGCGTCAGATAAAAGAGGTGACGGCGGTTCGCGGGAATGACGATGAGGTCGCCGGGCTCCGCCGTGAACTTCATCATGGGGCCGTCGTCCTTCGCCGTGGAGATCTCGAAGACGCCCTCGCCTTCGACGGTAAAGCGCACCTCGTCGTCGGCGTGATGATGCTCTTTGTCGAACTTCGCCAGGATGACGTCGAGGCTCGGCGTCTCCGGGCGCAGGGCGATCATGTCCGCCGTCAGGTAGCCTCGCTCGCGCTGAAGCTTGGCCACGTCGTCCTTGTAGATCGTCAGGACCTCGTCGTCAGCGGCGCCGGCGGAGGCGCGGACGCCCCAGCGCTCGTATTGGACCCCGTACTCCCCCATCACGTTCTTGATGTCGGTTTCCTGGGTGTACTCTTTGCCGCGGAATTCGAGCTTGGCCATGGGACCCTCCAAAAGCGTCGGCATTACACAGCAAGTCGTGGGCTGTGTAAAGTAGGGCGATGGGGAGCGGAAACAAGGAAAAACGCCGGTTGCGGAAGCTCGGAGTTCGCGTGAGCGAGGCGCCGGCCCCGCCGACGCGCGAGCCCGGCGTGCGGATCGAGCTCGAATCGGACGCCGAGCAGCTCTTTCTCGAATCGATGAAGCAGGTTGAGCCTAAGAGCTGGGACCTCTGGGAGGAGGACGAGGCGCCGCGCAAGGCCGAGAAGCGCGGGTCCGGGGGGGATGGAGGCGTCGTTGAGATCGACCTGCACGGAAAGCGCCTCGACGAGGCCACCTTGGCCGTGGACTTGGAGATCGCCGCCGCCCTGACGGGACGGAAGGGGCCGGTCCGCTTCCGCATCATCACGGGGAAAGGGCTCCACAGCGGTCCAGGCGGCTCGGTCCTGCCGCGGGAGGTGCACCGGCACGTGAAGCAGCGCTATGCCGACGTGATTACCGCCCTGGACGAATCGCCGGCCGACGTAAAGGTCCGCGGCGTGCCTTTGCGCGGGCATTTCGAGGTCACGATCGCGCCGAAACGGCGGTGAGTTTGGCGGCGCCTGGGGGAAAGTGCCAAGCCGGGTGCGGCGGCTTCGATTCAAGCTATTGAATGGATTGCCGAATATCTGGGAAGGAGACCGCCCTGCCCGTGACCGACGCTCCGAAACGCTCTGGACAGATCCGCTCGCCGATCCTCGGCGGAGCGCCGCCCCCGGCGTCGGTCGCGCCGCGCCGATCGGCGCCGGCGCAGGAATTCGGCGGCATGGGCTTCGCCCAGGAGCAGAACGAGGCGACGCGCCTAGGAACCGTGATGTTCGATGCGCGAGCGCAGAATGCGCGGAGCTTCGGCAAGTACGTCCTGATCGCGGTCCTGATCCTCGGGGTCTGCGCGGTGGCGGCGGTGCCGAGCATGCGGAAGTTCGCCGTGAAGAGCTTCATCCGAGCGAAAGAGGCGATCACGTCGATTCGCTACCAGGGGAAAAAGAAGAAGGCGGCCGCCAAGGTCGAAGACGATACGGAGGCCGCCGAGGACGGCGGCGAAAGCGCGCCTGTGGACGAGAAGCGCCCGGCCTTCGGGAAAAAACTCGCGGCGACGACGCGCAAGGCGAGCGCGAAAGCCGTCGCGCTCTCTGCCGACTGTAAGACGCTGCGCGGCGCCTCGAACACGGGCGAGAAGCTCGTCGTCGCGCAGCGGGTGAAGCTCGCCGACTGCTTCCTCCTGATCGACGATCCCGCCGGCGCTTCGCAGGCGATGGAACCCTTGCGCGCACAGATCGACAAGGCGACGGAAGCCGAGTTGAACGCGAAAAAGCCGGTCGACGCGTTGGCCGATGCGCAGCAGACGATGATCGTCGCCGCTCTGCGCCAGGGAAAGCCGAAGGAAGCCGCGCGCCTCGTCAAGAACCGCTGCCAGCGCTGGGCGCAGAACAATGCCTGCGTGGCGCGGGCTTTGCTCGCCGTCGACCAGAACGACTTGCCGGCAAACGCGGCGCGCACCCTGTTCGGCGGGCGCGGCAAGCTCGAGCCGAAGGCGCAGGCGCGGCTCTGGCTCGCGGGCGCGAAGCATGCGCTATTCGACGGCAAGCCGCAGACGGCAGATCAGCGCTATACGCTGGCGCTGGACGCGGCACCGCGCGACGCCGTGGCACTTCGTAAGCATATTTACGAGACGCAAGCCGTCGACCTTTATGCACGCGGCGAGATGCTGAAGCTGAAGAATCTGGTGGTCGAGGCCGTTGCCGACCTGCAGGCGGTCGAAGAGGGGCCGAAGCTGAAGCTGAAGCTCCTGGCCGAGCTGAGCACGGCGAAGGACCGGCCGAAGATCGTACGAGCCCTCTTGGCGCGCGAGGACGTCGTGATCCGGGCGCGCAGCGATTTCGAGCTGATCGAGATCCTCGGGCCCGAGGCGTTGAAAGCGCGCCAGGAGGAGCCTTTCCTCGGGCTTTTGCGCAAGACGGCCGACCGCGCGGGAGCCACGCAGAGCTTCTCCAAATGGGAGGCCCGCGCTCTGATCTCCGGCGAGCGGTACGACAAAGCGCACGAAGCCTTGCAGGTCTACGAGCGCGCGTACGGCGAGGACGTCTTCTCGCGGCACATGCGCGGCATCAACTACATGATGCAGGATGCGGCGCCGCGCATGCAGACGCTCGCGGCGGCCGAGTTCCAGGAAGCATATCGCTTGCAGAAGAGCTGGGAGTCCTTGGCGGCGCTCGGGATGGCGCTCGCGCGCGGCGGGAAGATGCAACAAGTGCCGCAGATCCTGCGCGACCTCGAGCGGCACCTGCAGACGAAGGGCCAGCGCTACTGGGCCGACATGCTGAAGGCCGAGTACTACGTCGCCAAAGAGATGTACGTCGCCGCCGTAGTGATCCTGAACCGCTGGATCAAGGCCGAGCCGGGCTACGTTACGCCGCGGCGGCTCAGGCTCCAAAGCTACCAGCGGATGGGCAAGAAAGCGGAAGCCGACCAGGAGCAGCTGGAGCTCGACGAGTTGGCGCGGGCCACCCGTTACGCCGCGTCCCGAGAGGGGTTTTCCTCGCCGATCGGCATCATGGCCCTGGCGACTCGCCCCCTGGAGTGAATTTTGGCGTGACTTTTAGGGGCTGCTGGGCGAAACAGGGCGCCTATGCACCCGCCCTTGACCTACGAGCTGCGCGTCACATTCGATCCGCAAGCCCGCGAATCCATCAAGACCAAGCAAAAGCTGATCGACTGGCTCCTGCTCTCGGGTGTCGAGTCTTTCGTCGAGGGCGCGCTCGACGTCGACTACAACCACGAGTACGGCGAGCCCGAGCCCGACTTCTGGGAGAAGTTCGGCGGCGAGCTCGCGCCGCTCTCGATCTACCGTTACAGCAAAGAGTCGCTCGACGATCTTTCGGTCAGGCTGACGCGCGAGTTCGCGAGCCGGGTCGAGAAGATCGAGATGCATACGATGCCGACCGAGACGTGGATGGAAGGCTGGAAGGAAAGCTTCAAGCCTTTCGCCACGGACACCTTCTACGTGCGCCCGCCCTGGGAGAAAGAGCCGGCGCCGGCCGGGCTCTTGACCATCACCATCGAGCCAGGAATGGCGTTCGGCACGGGGCAGCACGCGACGACGCGGCTGTGCCTTGATCAGCTCGGCGCGATTTACAAGGCTCGTGGCGGCAAGGTGGCGGGCCTCAACGTGCTCGACGTCGGCACCGGCACGGGGATCCTCGCGATCGGCGCCAAGCTTTTGGGCTTCGGGCCGACGCTCGGGACGGACATCGACGATGACGCGATCTTGGCCGCGGCCGAGAACGTGCGCTTGAACGACGCGAAGCTCGAGTTTCGCAAGGGCTCGATCCCCGCGGCGGGCGAAGGCGCGCCGGCCGACCTCGTGTTCGCCAACATCCTGGCCGTCGTGCTCCTGCGGATCATGGACCAGCTCGCGGCGGCGACGAAGCCGGGCGGGCATTTGGTGCTTTCCGGCCTCCTCGTCGCGGAAGAAGAGGAGCTGATCGAGTGCGGCAAGGCCGTTGGATTGCGCTGCATGGCGCGCGGCCGCCAAGAAGACTGGGCCTGCCTGGTGATGACGAAGTGAGGACGCAAAGTTGAGCGCGCACCGCTTCCGTTTCCTCGGCCGCCGCGAGGACGACGGGCGCTGGCGCGTCGACGACGAAGACGAGGTGACGCACTTCGGCCGCGTTCTTCGGCTCGAGGTCGGCTGCGAGGTCGAGGTCTGCGACGGCGCGGGCCGGGCGGCGGTCGGCACGGTCGTGGAGGCGGGAAAGAAGGCGTTTCTCGTGTTGCCGCAGGTCGAGACTGTGGCCGAGCGCAAGACGCCTAGGCTGGTCCTTGCGCTCGGCGCCTTGAAGCACGGCGCACTGGATGAGATCTTGGCGTCGCTGGTCGAGCTCGGGATCGACGAAGTGCACGCGTTTCTGAGCGAGGGCGTCGACAAGACGAGGATCGCGCCGAAGGCAGTGGAGCGTTGGCAGCGGATCGCGACGCAGGCCCTGAAGCAATGCAAGCGGCCCTTCGCGGCGACGGTGGCCGCCCATCCTTCGCTCGAGGCCTTGCTCGCGCATCTGGAGCGGACGGGAAGCATGGGGCCCGGAGCGGGGCGGTTCGTTCTTGCCCCTGGCGCGAGCTCTTCCCTGCTCGCGGCTTCGGGCGGGGCGAAGGCGGCCATCGTCTGCGTCGTCGGCAGCGAGGCCGGTCTCGGCGAAGGTGACCGGAAGCGCCTTGCGGGCGCGGCTTTCGTGCCCGTCCATTGCGGCGAGTCGATCCTGCGCGCGGTGACGGCCGCGCTCGCGGCAGCGGCTTTCATGGCCTCTCACCGGTAAAGCCCTCCGTGTGCTAGGATATTCTCCAAACACGGAAGAGGCTCCATCATGCAAAAAGGCCGTAGACGCGGTTTCGCGTCCTGGTTCGTCGAGCCCTACAAGCAGGTACGCTTAGGCTTGATGTTCTTGTTGGTGAACTTCGCCTTCGCCGCAATGATCATCGGCGTCTTCGGCTATTACGTGCTCGACATGTTCGACGCCGTCGCCACGTATTTCAAGCTTTCGGGCGCCGAGAGCCAGGTCACCTTGCAGAAGTTCAGCGTGCCGCTCGCCATCGGCGGCGGCTTGATCCTGCTCTTCGTCGTGACGACGGTCTTGGTCTCCGTGCGTTACACGCACGAGATCTACGGACCCCTGGTCTCGATCCACCGTTATCTCGACGACATCCTCGACGGGCGCAAGCCGCGGCCGATCCAGCTCCGTCAGTCCGACCAGCTGAAAGACCTCGCTGGAAAGCTCAATATGATGGCCGAGCGCCTCGTGAGCGACAGTCGCGCCGGGCCGCTCGTGCAGGTCCACAAGTATTTGGACGAGCTCCTCGAAGGCCGGCCCTCGACGCCGATCAAGCTGCGCGACAACGACCATTTCGCCGATCTTGCTAAGAAGATCAATACGTTGGCGGCGAAGCTGCCGAAGGCTTGAGCTCGATCCGCGGTTGACGAAGCCGTGACGCCGCCAAAGTGCTACTTGAGTCGCACGATGGCTTCGGCAGAGCGAAAACTCGAGCTCGGCGTGGCGCCCATGGAGGGCGTCACCGGCTTTGCGACGCGCGTTTGGCTCGCGATGGCGTCGCGACCGGCGTCCATGACGACGCCGTTTCTACGCGTGACGCGCGCGCAGCCGGCGGGGGAGTTGCCGCTCCTTTTCGCGCCGGAGCTCTTCGCCTTGCGCGGGGCCTTGCCGTACGCGATCACGCCGCAATACATCGCGACCGATCCGGACAGCTTCTTGCGGGCCGCGGAGCATCTGCCGCCAGAGGTCGCCGCGGCGGTCGAGCTGAATTGCGGCTGCCCGGCGCCGACGGCCCTGGGTCAAGACGCGGGCAGCGGCATCTTGCGCGATCCCGAGCGGTTCGCCCGCAGCTTGGAGCGGATCGCGGCTCGGCTCGGCGCCGGGCGTTTCGCCGTAAAAATGCGCATCGGGATCGACGATGCGGCGGAAAGCCGTACGCTCGTCGACTGTGTCGCGGGGCTTTCGCTGGCGCGGCTCGCGGTGCACGGCCGCACGCGGAAAGAAGCTTATCGCGGGGAATCCCGCTGGGCCGTCGTCCAG
Organism: Pseudomonadota bacterium; assembly: GCA_031416315.1. Lineage (GTDB taxonomy): Bacteria > Bdellovibrionota_B > Oligoflexia > Oligoflexales > CAIYRB01 > JANOTL01. The sequence goes on along the minus strand of JANOTL010000054.1, from coordinate 33,960 downwards.
GCGTTCGCGGCGAAAGCGGCGGCGCCGACTTGGGGATCGGGCGACGTGACGTGCGCACAGACCTTGCGGGAGCGGGTGGCCCAGGCACCGGACGTCCGCGGCGTCATGATCGGTCGCGGCGCCCTGCGTAATCCTTGGATCTTCGAGGAGCTGAGGCGCGGCGCGCCGTTGGCTTTGACGAGCGCGGTGCTTCTCAACGCGCTGCTCTGTTTCGCGCTCTTGAACGAGCTGTCGATGCAGAGCCCGGAGAAATTGATCGCGCGCGTCGCTGCGGGACGCCTCGGCGCGTACTGCGGCGACGATCCGGAGGCTTGGGAGCGCGCGGCCGCAACGCTCACGGGAATGCTCGCCGGCGCGCCGTTCGTTTTGTCGCCTGGGCGTGAGGTGCCGGAGATCCCGGTGAGCCAAGCGGCGATGGCGCGCCTGCGCTACCTGTGGAGCCATCTAGGCGGATTCCTCGGCGCCTCCCGGCCCGTGCGCGCACGCGCCGGGACCGCGTTCTTCGCGGCCTTGTCGGGCGGCGAATCTTTCGCGAATTTCGCTTAGGCGTCGCGTGTTTGCCGGCGTGGCGCGGCGAAGCGGGCTGGGAAGCCTGCTATAGTGGAGGCGATCCCCTTTCAAATCCGCGGCATCTCTCCATGGGAATCCTCCATGACGAAGACATCGTTTCTGGTGATTTTGGCGCTATTTGCCGGATCTCTGGCGTGCAAGCCGCGCAAATCTGGGAGCGAGCTGAAGCTCGAAGATAGCGGCGGCTCGGGCGACCTCTCCGGCGTCAGCAGCGGCTTGAAGGATTTCGCGCTCGAGCCGACCGGGGCCTTCCCGCGGAAGCTCGGCGCGCGCCTGGCGGCCGCGGATCAGCCGGCTGCCGGTTGCGCGCACGCCGCGCGGTATGCGGTCACGGGCGCTCCGGGTAAACAAAAGTCCTCTTGGGGCCGCAACCGCGGCGAGCTCGTCGGCTCGATCCAGCAGGTCCTGAAGGGGAACGTTCTCAGCTGGGACAAGTTCGAGGAATGGGTCACCCTGCCGACCTACACGTTCCTCGCGTGCAAAGGCGCCGGCGGCTTCCCCGGCGGCGACGAAGTGCCGAAGGACGTCATGGCGGCGCTGAAGGGGCGTGGCGACGCGCTCAAGGCCGACGGCTTGAAGCTCACCCTCGTCGTCGTCACCGGCGAAGAGGCGAAGGTCACCAACGGCGCGCTGACCGCGGTGAAAGCGGCGCTCGAAGGCAGCGCGGTCGGCTTCCGCGACGTCGCGGTCGCGGCCGAAGGCGGGCTCGAGGCCGGCGTGGCGGCGGCGCAGACGGCGCTCGGCAAAGACTTGGCCGACACCGACGTGCTCGCGATCTGGGCCTACGGCGTCGCCGGCCCGATCGTCTTGCACGCGATGGGCGGCGACGGCGGCGACGCGCAAAAGCTCAGGAACCGGACCGCCGTGCTCGTGACCGTCGGCAGCCCGATCGGCGGCGCCCTGCCGGCGATCGCGGCGCAGAAGGAAGTGACGCGCGCCTTCGAGAAGATCGCGAAGCGCTCCGAAATCGTGGGCATCGCCAACGCCGACGACGCGGTGTTCAAAGCCGTGATGCGGCCGGCCGATTGGCTGACGCCCGAAAAGCGCGCGGCGGCGCTCAACGGCCTGAAGGGCACGACTTTCGCGCTGGCGCGGAGCGAGGCGCAGAAAAAAGCGCTCGGCGACAAGGTGCAGATCGCCCACGTCGCGGCGATCCAGGATCCCACGAACCTGCGCTTCTTCCCGCGCATGGGCGGCGGCGGCGACAACGGCGGCGCGAAGCTGGGCCTGAACGACATCGCTGCGCAGCTCTTGATGCCCTTGTACCAGAAGTTTCCGCTCTCCGACGGCGTCGTCGCTTTGGAGCACGCGGTGATCCCGACCAACATGGTGCCGGAAGGCGTCGAGGCGCGGCTCGTCGGCGTCCTGCGCTTGAGCCACTTCGACCTGGCGCTCTCAGGCGCCGACGCGACCAAGACGCCTGGGCGTCGGCTCGAGGCCTTGCAGACGGTGCCGGCTCTTGCGCTCGTCGACTCGCTCTTCGCCGCCGCCTTCGAGGCCATCGACAAAAAAGAGACCGCGAAAATGGAAGAGCCGGCGCCGCCGCCGGTGGTCACCGGCCCTTCGGTCGTGGTCAACACGACGCCGCAGGCCAATGACGGCATGCCGCACAACGGCTGGCGCATTAAGAGCAAGTACTCCGACATGTGCCTCGACGTTCCCGACAAGAACAAGGACTACGTCTACGCGCATCCATGTCACGGCGAAGTAAACCAACGCTGGCTGATCGAGCCGCGCGGCGACACTTACGTCTTGAAAAATCTCCTGACCGGCAAGTGCATCGACACGCACACCGGGGACAAGCAGAAAAAGGCCGGATACGTCTACATGTTCGGCTGCCACGAGCAGTACAACCAGGTCTTCTCCTTCGGCAGGCGCCCCGAGTTGACCTTGCCGCGTGCCGGGATGCCGTGGTCCGAGATCCACAACGGCTTGTTCGGCAATATGAGCTGCCTGGACATCGACACCAGCGCGAAGAGCGCGCCGAACGGGAACAAGAACGGTCGCCGCGTTTACTTCCATACCGACTGCCACGGCGGCGACAACCAACAGTGGATCCTCGACCCAGGGTGAAAGGCTTGAAAATGCAGACTCTGAATTTGAAGCTCTTGGTCGTGGCGCCTCTCCTCCTTTCCGCCTTCGGCGCCGAGGCGGCCGAGAGCGGCGCGCGTTATAAGCGCGTTGTGGTCGTCGGCGACGACGCCGGCACCAACATCGAGGCGAAGCTCGCGATCGCCGACGGCTTCGCCAGCGCCGTCGAGCGCGCGGTAAACCTGAACGTCGCGCGCGTGATGTACGGCCGGCGCGCCGGCAAGGATCCGGGCGTGACGGCGCCGATGGCGTTCGTCATCCGCACGCTCGAGGACATGGGGACCGCTCTGAACGAGACGTTCATGAGCAACTCCACCTACGAGCAGTATTTGATTCGCGAGCTCGAGGCGCGGGCGAAGACCGATCCGTGGGCGAAGGAGTTCGACACCTCGAAGATGCCGTTCTTCTCGCGGCTCGGCTCGAGCGTCGAGCAGGCGCTGGAATCGGGCGAGCAGCGGCAGCTGACCTACGAGGTCCTGACCCTGCCGGCCGACGTCGAGCTGCCGGAGCCGGAGGCGGGCAGCGTCGCGGCGCGGGTCAAGGACTCGGGCCTGATGCTCACGGGCATCCTTCTGCAAGCGGCGCGCATCGGCGACGCGAAAGAATACGACAAGATCCTCGACCTCTACGACCAGGCCGACGCGTTCACCGCGGTGAGCCAGGCGGTGGCGAACGAGAAGAACCTCTACAAGGTCGCGCGCGACGTTTACGTCGAGTCCCTCGCCGACGAGGCGAAGGCGTGGACGCCGCTTTATTTCTCGGTGACCTTGGGGTACGGCCCTCAGGGCGTTCAGCCGAGCATGCGCGTGATCCTGCGTCCGGGCCCGGGCATGGGCGGTCCGGTCGGCATCCGCGGCGCCGCGTACGACGCCCTGCCGCCGGACAAGAAGGTCGTCGACGTCCGCACGATGGACTACATCCCGCACTTCTCCTACAAGTCCGACGCGCCCGCCGCGATGGCGATCAACGTCTCGGGCAACTTCGGCAGCGGCACGCAGCGCCGCCCGATCGCGCGGATCAATTGGGGGCGTATGCCGGTGCCGACCGACATCCGCACGATCACGCAGTGCCTGACGGCCTGCGACGACGACCTGGCCCAGGGCAACATCGGGCGCCACTATCCGACGATCAACGGCCAGCTGCGCTTCGAGTTCATCGAGGTGATGGCCGTCAACAGCGAGCCCAAGCGCTGGTGGGGCCGCTTCAAGGACGGCGTGAAGAAGCGCGTCAACGCCGCGGTCCAGTACGGCGCCAACTTCGCCGGCAGCGTCACGGAGAAGGGGCACTTCCATTTGCTGATCCAGCAGCTCGCGATCGAACTGGGCAGCGACTCGATGCGAGTGATCCCGAACGAATCGATGTTCACCTTGGGAATCGGCGACGGCAAGAAGGCGCTGACGATCAACCCGGTGAGCAATACTGTCGGCGGCGTCGACCTGCGCATGGTCGGCATCGATCTCTACGCGAAGGTGGGCCCCGAGGTGGCGGCGGCTTTCTCCAGCGAGATCAACGCGAAGTTTTCCAAGGACAAGCTGCTCAACGACGGCGACTTCAACGACAAGCAGTTGAAGATTCTGAAGTCGCTCGAGCCGATCGTGAAGGCGCTCAACAGCTACTGAGCGAGACGGGAGTCTACGGCTCCCTGCCCACGCAAGGCCCCGTCAATGCCAAGTGCTCGACCCAGTCGTCTACCGGCGCAAACCGCTTGATTCTCGGGTCGAACGCCAGGACCTCCGCGCGTGCGATGTCGAACCACCAGGCGTGGACCGAGACCTTGCCGGTGTCGATGAGGTCGCGCACGAACGGGTAGGTGGTGAAGTGCGAGGCCTGCTCGAGGACGTTGAGCTGCGACAGGCGGTTCACGTCGGAGAGGCCTGGGTCGATCTCCTCGCCGGCGCGGCATCGGCGCAGCGCCGGTTGCGCCGTGGCGATCCAGGACTTCAGGTTCGGGTAGGGGACATTTTCAAGGCCGCCGAGCAGCGCGTGCATGGCGCCGCATTCGGAGTGGCCGCAGATGATGATGTCGCGCACCTGGAGCGTCGTGATCGCGAACTCGATCGCGGCGGCCTCGGAGCGGTCCGACAAGCTGCGACCGTAGTCGTCGCTCGCTGGCACCAAGTTGCCGACGTTGCGGACGACGAAGAGGTCGCCCGGGTCGGTCGAGGCGAAGACGTTTGGCGCGACGCGGCTGTCACTGCAGCAAACGAAGAGGGCGTTGGGACGTTGACCGAGCGCGAGCCGGGCGAAGTGGCTTCGCTGCTCTGGCGTCGACTGACTCCGAAAACTCGTGATACCGCGGATCAACTTGCGCATGCGCGCAAGCTACCCGGGAACGAGCGGCGGCGCCAGCGCGAAATGACGAGAGGCTACGGGGACTTGCGCTGGATGCCCGTGGCTCTGCCACCGCCGTCGCGCAGGCGCACCACGTATGCTACGACCTTCTCGATGAAAACGGGCTCTTCGGACGAGATCAAGACGGACCTCCTGCGGCAGCTCGCGGCGCAGATCGAAGCGGAGCTCGCGACCATTCGCGAGGCCGCCGACGCGACGCACGCGGCGGCGACGCATCCCGACGCGAAGGCGGAGAACAAGTACGACACACGTGGGCTCGAGGCATCCTATCTCGCCGGCGCGCAGAAGGAACGCGTCTCCGAGCTCGAGGCGACGCTCGAGGCGATCCGCGCCACCGCGTCGCGCGCTTTCGGCCCTGAAGACAAGATCGCCGCTACGGCCCTGGTCGACCTGGAGCTCGGTAGCGGCCAACTCCTGACCGTCTTCGTGCTGCGTTACGCCGCGGGCTATGCGCTGAAGGCGGCGGGACGCGCCGTGCAAACCGTGACGGTCGGCGCGCCCCTGGGCCTTGCGCTGCTCGGCAAGACCGTGGGCGAGGCGGCGACGGTCGAGGCGAAAGACGGCACGCGTGAGTACGAGATCGTCGCGATCCTCTGAGGCGTTGACAAAGCCCTTGAATTGCGGTCTCTTGCCAGCATTACGCCCTTTTCTTGCCAGGAGCCGCCATGCCCATCGCCCCCGTCCGCTCGCTCTCGGCGCTCGCGTTGATCTCGGGCGCATTCTTCGGCACGACCGCCTCCGCCACCGAGCGCGAAGACGTCGCCGACCGCGAATGCCGCGTCGTCCTTCGCCGCGCCAAGGTCGTCCCGCTTTCCCGGAGTCAATGCCGCCTCGAGGCGACCGTCGACGTCCGCGTCGATCAGAGCGGCACCGCGCCGAAGCTCGTGGTCCACGCCCCCGGCTCCGGCATCTATGCGCCGACCGCGGCGCTGATCGAGGACGCCCGCGTCGGCCGATTCGTGCGCTACGTCACCCTCCCGAACGACCCGAGCCTGGTTTTCCCATGCAATCCGATCGACGCGATCGCCGTCCTCGAGATGGGTGAGCGGAGCTATTTCGACCACAACGCCAACGGCGGCGATTTCGGCATGCTTCGCGTTTCTGGGGACTACGAGGTCTCATCCGAAGTTTGCGCGCTTTGAGACGTCACGGTCACCGTGTCACGTCGTCGTCTGAGCCCGGTCGAGGGTGACTTCGCGCACCACGTCGACGTCGCGACTGGGCACTGTCTTGATGCCGCGGGCGTGCGCGATCGTCTTGGTGAGCTCGGCGCCCAGGAAGAAGATCTGGGCCATGTAGTAGACCCAGGCAAGCACGACCATCACGGACGCCGCGGCGCCGTAGGTGGAGTCGTAACTCACGTAGCCCATATAGGCGCCGACGGCGAAGCGGCCCAGCGTGAAGAGGAGCGCGGTCAGGAGCGCGCCTTCGACGACGTCGCGCCAGCGGATCTTCACGTCGGGTAGAAGCTTGAACATCATGGCGAAGAGGCCGGCGATGAAGCCGAAGGAGATCAGAAAGTTGACCACCTCGATCACGCTCTTGTCGACCGGCATGATGGTGCCGAGGTAGTCGGTCACGATCGCGAGGCCCGCGGTGACGATCAGCGAGGCCATGAGGATGAAGGCGACGCCGAGCAGGGCCGCGAACGAGATGATGTAGTCGCGGAAGAAGACGCGCAGCACGCGGCCCGGTTTCGGACGCACGGACCAGATGGTGTTCAGGGCGTCTTTCAGCTGGATCACGACGGCCGTGGCCGAGATGACCAGCACGACGACGCCGACCGTGGTGGCTGCACCGGTCGCGCCGGGCTTGGTCGAGCTTTCGAGGAGGCCCTTGATCGCGGCGCCGGCGGTCGCGCCGAAAGTCTGGATCAGAGCGCGGTCGAGCTCGCCGCGAGCGGCTTCCTCGCCGAAGAAGGCGCTGACGACCGCGACGGCAATGACGAGGAGCGGTCCTAAGGAGAAGGCCGAGTAGTACGCTAGTGCTGCGCCGAGGCGCGGCCCCTTGTCGTCCAGCCAGGAGTTTACGGTGGTCTTCAGGATCGACAAGATGTCGCTCATTTGCTGCATTGCCTCCAAAAACAGAGCCCAGGGGGTGCGAAGCAAGCTCCGTACCGTACGTGAGAAAGGGGACACATGGATCGCACCTTGCATTCCCAGGCGCGTTCACGCAGGGGGTGTACCATGACCGAACGATCGAACCAAGGCGGTCGCTTTCCGCAGCAGGGTGGTGGTTATTTCGGTCAGGGCAGTAGCGGCGAGCGTCGGTTTGGAGAGCACGGATGGACCTTCACCGGCGACGAAGGCCGCAGCGGCATGCGCCCTGAAGAGCGCCTCAAGGACGAGGTCTGTAAGGCCCTGTTCCGGAAGGCTGAAGTCGATGCGACGAACATCCAGGTCCACGTCAAGGGCGCCTCGGTGACCCTCCTGGGCTTCGTCGAGACGAGTCTCCAGAAAGATGCGGCACAGTCCGCCGTCGAGGCATGCCTCGGCGTCGATGACGTCGTCAATCAGATCAATGTCCTGAATGTCGATACCGTACTGACCGACGACGATTTCGCCGCGTCTAGGTTGGAGCTCTGACGATCGACGCGGATGTCTTGTTTCGGTGCCCGACGAGAGCCTTTATTTCTCGACTCTCTCGCCGGTGGCGATCTGGCCGCTCTCGATCAGCTGCTTCAGCTGACGGAGCGCCTCATGAATGCGCTGCGCGACGAGGGGGCTGCTCGCGCGGCTGGCCAGCGCGTGGAAAAGGCCGTCCGCGGGCTCGTAGATGACGGAGGCGAAGAGGCGCGTCTCCCGCTCGTCGCGGCCGCGCTCCAGCCGCAGGCGGACCTCGATCGAGGGCGATGCGTGCGGCGGCGAGCGCCAGACGATGCCGCCAGCCTCGTTCGTGAGCACCGGCACGAGTGCCGGCAAGCCCGTACCGATGCGCTCCCAGATCGAGGCGTCGCAGCAGGCGTCGTGCACGTCCTCGATCGGGCGGCGGATCGTCCACGCATCGTGCTCGACAATCGCCCGTTGCGGATGAGGGATGCTTCCGCGCAAGGCGACGCTCCCGGCGCCGATTTCCCAGGCTTTCGACCAATACATGGGGATCTCCTCGTGGAACGGGGGAACGGCGTGGGCATTGCAAGGGATACGCCACCTGAATTGACGATGGGAGAGACGTCACATGTCCGCGAAGGCCAAACCGAAGCCGCCATTTCCAGCGCAAAAGCTCACCAAGCCCGGCCTTGAGTCGAAACTGAGGCCAAGACCTCAATATGAGGCCCCCGACTACCGCGGCGCCGCGAAGCTGGAAGGCCGTGTGGCGTTGATCACGGGGGGCGACTCCGGGATCGGACGCGCCGTCGCCGTCTTGTATGCGCGCGAAGGCGCCGATGTCGCGATCGTGTATCTGAAGGCGGAGGAATCCGACGCCGACGAAACGGTACAGGCGGTCGAGGCCGAAGGCCGGCGTTGCGAGAAGATCCCGGGCGACGTCCGCGATCCTGCCTTCTGCAAAAAGGCGGTCGAGCGCGTCGTCAAGAAGTTCGGCAGGCTCGACGTGCTGGTGAACAACGCCGCCTACCAGCAGCATCACGATTCGATCGAGGAGCTGGGCGACGAAGAGTGGGATTTGACGTTCAAGACCAACATCTACGGCTATTTCTATATGGCCAAGGCCGCGCTCGCCGTGATCGGCCGCGGGGGCGCCATCATCAACACCGGCTCGATCACGGGCCTCGAGGGCAGCGAAGGACTCCTCGACTACTCCGCGACCAAAGGCGCGATCCACGCCTTCACCAAGTCTCTAGCGAAAAACCTGGTCAAACGCGGCATCCGCGTCAACTGCGTCGCGCCCGGACCGGTGTGGACACCGCTCAACCCCGCGGACCGCGACCCGGAGGAAGTGGCGCGTTTCGGCGCGAAGACGAGGTACGGGCGCCCGGCGCAACCCGAGGAGATCGCGCCGGCCTTCGTGTTTCTCGCCGCCAACTCCGACTCGAGCTACATCACCGGCGAGGTTTTGACGCTTCTGGGCGGCGATACGACGGCAGGTTGATCACGGGCTCCCAAAGGTCGCCGTGACGGTCCAGGCGTTTGGCGATGGTGGCGTAGGGTACCACCTTCGACTTGGGCGTCGGCTACGCCTTCTGAATCAGACGTGCAGCACGCCCATGTGGCCAACCGTCCCGCCCGTGTAAGTCTCACGGGTGAGGATGGCTTTGGCAATTCCGACGAACTGGACGATGCGGCTCGAGGGCGCATCCCAGAAGTCGCCGCCGGCGATCTTGAACTCGAGCACGTGCAGGTCCGCGTCCGTCGGTCCGCTCGGATACCAGGCGAGGTGGATCGGCTTCCAGAGCCGCATCTTCAGCTCCGGATCGTTGCGGACCGCGATCAGGCCGGAAAGTGAGACGAAGTTCTGGCTCGCCGGGTCCATGACGCTGATGTTGGCTCGGGCGTCCTTCTCCAGCTCATCTTCCTTGGGGGAATCGGCGGTGCTGAACATCCTCACCACCATGTCGTCGCGGCTGACCTCGACGAAGGACATGGGGCGGCTGCGCAGGGGCGCGCCAGACTCGCCGCCGGTGACCAACATCCCCAGCTTGGCGCTGTCTAAGAGGTCGAAGATCTTGCTCGCGTCGTCTGACAATTTTCTCGTGTTCGGCATGGTCGCTCCTTCTCAGGTTGTCCGCCCTTATGCAAAAATCGGCGCGCATCTTGCTGGAGTGGGACGGTCAAGCCAACTTTATCGGGAGAAGCCAATGAACACGGAGATGATCAAGCCAGATATGCACGTCCACGCCGCCGGCGTGCACGTGGGCACCGTCGACCACATGGAAGGCAATCAGTGGGTCAAGCTGAAGCGCAACGATTCCGATGACAGCCGCCACCATTGGTTCCCGCTCGACTGGGTCGAGTCGGCGGACGACGACGGAGTGCATCTGAAGTGCAGTCCCGAGGAGTTTCAGGAAAACATCACGGATACGCCGCCGCCGCCGGCGCACTGACGGCACGCACCGTGTCGCGGGCGATCAGGAGCTCCTCGTTCGTCGGGATCGCGAAAACCGCAGTCCCGGCGCCATTTTGAGAGATTCGCGCCTCGGTGCCGACGGTCTTTGCGTTGAGTCCCGCGTCCAGGAAGATGCCCATCGCTTCCAGGCCTTGGCAGACGCGGGCTCGGATTTGGGGCGCGTTCTCGCCGATGCCGCCGGTGAAGACGAGAGCATCCGCGCCGCCGAGCTCGGCGAAATAAGCGCCGACGTACTTGCGGATGCGATGGCAGAAGATCTCGATCGCGAGCGTGGCGCGGCGGTCGTGGTTTTCCCGCTCCTCGTCGAGGAGCTCGCGCATGTCGTTGGTCAGGCCAGAGATCCCGAGCAGACCCGATTGCTTGTTGAGAAGCGTATCGAGCTGGTCGAAGCTCAGCCCTTCCTTGTGCGCCAGGTACTCGAGGATGGCCGGATCGAGGTCGCCGGAGCGCGTCCCCATCGTCAGGCCTTCGAGCGGCGTCATGCCCATCGAGGTGTCGACGGAGCGCCCGCCTTTGATGGCGCACGCCGAGCAGCCGTTCCCGAGGTGGAGCGTGATGATCTTCACGTCCTCCTTCGCCTTGCCCGTGAGCTGACGATAGCGATACGCGACGTAGCGGTGCGAAGTGCCGTGAAAGCCGTAACGCCGGATCTTGTAGCGGCGGTAGAGCTGGTACGGGATCGCGTAGAGAAAGGCGGTTTCGGGCATCTCCGCGTGGAAGGCGGTGTCGAAGACGGCGACTTGGGGCACCTCAGGTCCGAAGATCTCGCTGGCGGCGCGGATGCCTTGGAGGTTCGCCGGATTGTGGAGCGGCGCAAGGTCGATGCAGTCTTCGATGCCGCGCACGACCTCGGGCGTGATCAGTTGGGAGGTCTTGAAATTTTCCCCGCCGTGCACGACGCGATGCCCGACGCCGTCGATCTTCCAGGATAGCCAGCCGCAGAGATGCTCGATTGCGGCGCGGTGATCGCGGAGCGCGAGAGCCGCCTTGACGACCGGCTGCCCTTCGGCGGTGAGGGTCACGAGCGCTTGGCTGCCGATGCGCTCATAGACGCCCTTCGCGAGGAGCCGGTCCGCGCCGGCTTCGATCTTGGCGAGATCAGTGTCGATCACCTGGAATTTCAGGGAGGAGGAGCCGCAGTTCAGGATCAGGACGTTCATGCACCGCCAAGCGTGAAGCGATAGTGCTCGATCAGAGCCCCGATCTTCGCCGGCCAGGTGAATTCGCGCAAGACGCGCGCGCGGGCCTCGGCGCCGAGGCGGGCGCGGCGCTCGGGCTGTGCGGCCATCGCCTCCAGCGCGCGGGCTAGGTCCTGGGTCAGGCGCTCGGGGCCGTGCGGCTCCAGGAGGACGCCGCAGCTGGCGTCGAGGTAGTCGGCCGGGCCGCCCCAGCCGACGGCGATGACGGGCTTGCCGGCGGCCATCGCCTCGAGCACGACGGCGCCGCCGCATTCGAGGACGCTCGGGAGGACGAAGACGTCGGCTGCCCGGACGAGACGTGCGGCCTCCTCCTGCTTCACCCAGCCTGTGAGCTTGACGTGCCGCTCGATGCCGAGCGCGCGGCAGCGGGTCGCGAGCTCGGCGCGTGCGCCCTGGTAGTCGCCGACGATCGTCAGCTCGATGGGGACGGTCCGCATGGCGAGCGCTGCGGCATCGACGAGCCATTCGACGCCTTTCCAGCGCTCGAGGCGGCCGACGAAGATGACTTTCAGCGGCGCGCCCGCTGGCAGCGGCGCCGAAGGTGCGGGCTCCAGCGGTGACATCCAGAGATTCGGGTCGATGCCGTTCTCCACCAGGATGCGGGATTTGGCCTTCTGCCGCGGGCGGAGCGCATCTTTCGTGCGGACGTTGGCGACCAAGGTGAGGTCGGCGTGGCGACGGCCGTCGATCAAGACGGCGATGATCTTGCCGATGATTTGCGCGGCTTTCTTGATGAAGCGTTGCTTGCGCGAGCTCAGGAAGGCGAAACCGGGAGCCATCACCATCGCGCCGTTCAAAGGGCCGACGACCAAGGGACGGCGCTTCAAGCGGCCAAGGAAGCTCGGAATGCGCGGCGAGACCGGCGTCGGCTGATGGACGAGGTCGATGCCGAGCTCGTCGATCAGGCGCTCGATCACCGCGCGCTGGCGGTACTGAAGGGCCAAAATCGCCATGAAGAAGTAGAGGTATCGCGGCAAGCCGTAGCCCGGCCCGTTGGCGTGCATGTCCTTCAGCTTCTTGATCAGCGGCGTTTCCTCGACGTAGCGCACGCGGTCGCGATCGTCACCGAGGGCGGCTTCGAGCTCCGCGCGGTTCGCCTCGCTGACGCAGAGCCAGGCCTCGACCTCGGCGGTGCGAAGGCCGCGGAAGATGTGCAAGGGGAGGATGGCCTCGCCGCCCCAGCGCGCCGTGGCGTGGTCGGCGACGATCAGGACCTTCATGGCAGGCATGGAACTCCCTTTGCGAATGAAAGAGCGACGCCACGGAGGTCGCGTGGACGCCATGAACGGCCTGAATGTAATCTGCGAGTGGAGGCGCATGGCAGAGCGCCATGGCGGAGGATTGGGGCGGAGAGATAACATCAGAATAGACCGGGGTCAATCGCGCCGGGGGGGGTGGGGACGGATGTCCCCGGAACATTGGAGTTATTGCTTTGACACTGCCGACGTATTTTCTTTCGCATGGCGGCGGCCCTTGGCCTTGGATGAAGGCGGAGATGCCGGGCGTCTTCGACGAGCTGGAGGCTGCGCTTGTGGCGCTCCCGAAAGCGCTGCCGGAGAAGCCGAAGGCCTTGCTCGTGGTCACGGCGCACTGGGAAGAGCGCGAGCTCACGGTGAGCGGGAGCAAGGCGCCGCCGATGATCTACGATTACGGCGGCTTCCCGCCGCACACGTATCAGGTGAAGTATCCGGCGCCGGGCTCGCCGGAGCTGGCGCATCGGGTCGTGGAGCTCCTGGGGAAGGCGGGGATTCCCGCGAGGGTCGACGCGGAGCGCGGCTTCGATCACGGGACGTTCACGCCATTGCAGCCGATGTATCCGCAGGCGGACGTGCCCGTGGTGCAGCTTTCGATCCTAAAGACGTTCGAACCGATGGCGCACGTCGCGGCCGGGCGGGCGCTGGCGCCGCTGCGCGACGAGGGGATCCTGATTTTAGGAAGCGGCCTCAGCTACCACAACCTGGGGCAAATGGGGCCGAAGGCGGCGGCGCCTTCGAAGGCGTTCGACGCATGGCTGCAGGAGACGATGCTGCGGTCTTCGCCGGAGGCGCGGGTGGCGCGGCTCCGGGAATGGTCGAAAGCCCCATCGGCGCGGCAGGCCCATCCTCGCGAGGATCACTTGCTGCCTTTGATGGTGGCGGTGGGCGCGGCAGAGGCTGAGAAAGCGTCGCTCGTTTACCACGAGGAGGCATTCATGGGTGGATGGTGTGTGTCGAGTTTTCGCATTGGATGAAGTTGGCCGAATCGACCTCAACAACACGCCGCCGCCGTCGCAGTTGCAGTCGTAGCCGCCGTTTTAGGCCCGCAATCGAAAAGCCCGAAATGCCGCGACGTATCGCCCACCACCTTGAAGTGCGCTCCAAGCCGCGTCTCGGTGAGCATGGCCGCCGTGTTGCTGCACACCGGCAGCGGCCGGTGCGCTTCGAACAGGTGATGATCGTCTAGCCGGTAGGCGTTCGGCGCCGACGGAATCGTGCCTTGATAGTAGGCGACTTGGCCGTAGTCCTCGCAGCGATCCTCGAGATCCAGCTTGAAGGCGCGGTACGTGATCGAGGCGAAAGTGACGTTGCCCAGCTTCCGCGCGAGATCGACGTTGGTAATGCCGATGGGCGCGCTGGTGAGGCGGCGCGGATCGGCGCAGCCGGCGGCGAGGAGGAGACGGCGGAAATCCTCGACGTAGAGCGCGCCGCCCAGACATTCGCCGAGGAGAACGGGATCCTCGGCGAAGCTCGCCGGGAGGCGGCGGTCGGCGTAGACGTCGGAAAAATGCAGCTCTCCGCCCGGCTTCAGCACGCGCAGAGCCTCACGGAACACGCGTTCCTTCGCCGGAGAGAGGTTGATCACGCAGTTCGACACGACGAGGTCGACGGAGGCGGTGGCGATGCCTAGGCTCTCGAGGTCTTCGATGTGACCTTCGAGCAAGGTGACGTTGGACCGGGCGTGGCCAAAAGCCTGCGCATGGAAATCGAGATGGCGGCGCGCGACCGAGAGCTGCTCGGCCGTCATGTCGACGCCGATCACGCGGCCTTCCTCGCCGACGAGCTTCGACAGAACGAAGACGTCGCGGCCGGTGCCACAACCCAAATCCAAGACGGTGCGGCCCTCGAGCTCGGCCGGGGCGATCACGCCGCAGCCGTAGAAGCGCTCGCGCACCTCGGTATGGACCTGTGCCACGATCGCCGAGATGCGGGGATCGAGGGCCTCGGCGACGCAGCAGGCGGTGGTCTGGAGATCGGCGGACGTCGACAGGACGCGGCCGTAGTACTCCTTCACCAGCTCCATGGTTTTGAGATCATTGCGCATGAGGGTCCTTCTAGCGTCTAGGTCCGAAAACCGCCAGTATCTTCTGCCCGACTCGGGCTATGTACGGCAGGCCGTGAATCTCTTAACCGAACAAGACATGAAGACCATCATCGCACGCCGGGACCGGCGCTACGACGGCCGCTTTTATTTCGGCGTGAAGACGACGACGATCTACTGCCGGCCGATCTGCCCGGCGCGGCCGAAGCCAGAAAACATCCTGATCTTCCGCAGCCCGAGCGAGGCCGAAAACCGCGGCTACCGCCCGTGCCTGCGTTGCCGCCCCGACCTGGCGCCCGGCACAAAATGGCTCGACGGCACCCTCAACACCGTCTCCCGCGCGCTGAAGCTCATCCAAGGCGGCGCCGAGACCTTGAGCGTCGAGCGCCTGGCCGCGACCCTGGGCGTCACCGACCGGCACCTCAGGCGGCTTTTCGACCAGCACCTGGGCGCGTCGCCGGTCGAGATCCTGCTCACGCAAAAATTGCACTTCGCCAAGCAGCTCGTCACCGAGACGAGCCTGCCGATCACCGAGATCGGCTTCGCCGCCGGCTTCCACTCGGTGCGGCGATTCAACGAGGCGTTCCAGGAGCGCTACCGGCTGCCGCCGTCGACGGTGCGCAAAGCCCGCGGAACGGCGACGACCGAGGGCGTCGTGCTCAAGCTCGCCATCCGCCTTCCTTACGACTGGGCGAGCGTCATCGCGTATCTGGCGCGCCACGAGACCTTCGGCATCGAGCGCGTCGAGAACGGTACGTACCGCCGGTTTCTGCCGTCGGAAGACGGAAAATCGTTCGGATCGTTCATGATCTCTTCTGCCGGCGGGAAGGATTTTCTGCGGGCCGAGTTCGCCGGCGTGCCGTTGGCCAGCCTGCGCTCGGTGCTTTCGCGGCTGCGGAGCCTCTTCGACACCGAGCACAATCCGATCGATCTGCCGGCGGTGGCCGCGGGCATCCGCGTGCCGGGCGCCTTTGACCCCTTCGAGACGGCGGTGTCGATCATCCTGGGCCAGCTGGTGTCGACGCAGGGCGCGCGGACTTCGCTGAGAAAGCTGGTCGAGCGTTTCGGGACCGTGCTCGGCGAAGACGCCGGGCTCCCTGTTTACGCGTTTCCCTCGGCAGAGACCTTAGCGACGGCGCCGGTCGAGGAAGTCGGCCTCACCCGCAGCAAGGGCGCGGCGATCCGCGCTTTGGCGCAGGCCCATCACGACGGCATCGTCGACTTCGAGACCCCGGCGGAGTTCGCGAGCGCGACGGCGACCCTGCGCGCGATCAAGGGCATCGGGCCGTGGACCGCGGCGATGATCGCCATGCGCTGCCTGGGCGATCCGGACGCGTTCCCCGCCAACGACCTCGTCATCCAGCGCGTTCTGGCCGAGCCCGGCGATGACCCGACGGCATGGCGCGCCGCGCGAGCTTACCTGACCCATTGCCTCTGGAGAGACGCATGCGCAAAAGCCAAATGAAGTTGGAAACTTTGGTGGGAGACCTCTACCTCGAGGCTTGCGAGGACGGGCTGAGTGGGATCTGGTTCGGGCCGATGGGCTCGCCGTTCGAGGAAACGCCGATGCTCGTGCGCGCGGCGCGGGAGCTCGCGGAATATTTCGCCGGCGAGCGCCGCGATTTCAGCGTGCCGAGGGCGGTCTCGGTCGGAACTCCCTTCCAACGGCGGGTTTGGGAGGAGCTGCGGCGGATCCCTTACGGCGCGACCATTTCCTACGCCGAGCTCGCGCAGCGCATCGGCAAGCCGAAGGCGATGCGCGCCGTCGGCTCGGCCAACGGCAGGAACCCGGTCAGCATCATGGTGCCGTGCCACCGCGTCGTCGCGACGGGCGGCGGCCTCGGCGGCTACGGCGGCGGGCTCGAGCGCAAGCTCAAGCTCTTGCGGCTCGAGAGAGCGCCGGGCTATGCTGCTGCCCATGAAGTACGAAGTCTCCTGGAAATCTAAGTACGAATTCAACGGCACCGTGCGGCAACACGCGCTCGTCATGGACGCCGGCGCCGCTTCCGGCGGCGACGACCACGGGCCGTCGCCGAAGGAGCTGGTGCTCGCGGCGATCTGCGGCTGCACCGGAATGGATGTCGCGGGGCTGATGCGGAAAGCCAAAGTGAGCCTAGGCTCGCTCAAGATCACGGCCGAGGCGGAGCAGACGCGCGGGCAGCCGCGCGTGTTCGAGCAGGTCAGCCTCCTCTTCGAGGCGACGGCCGAAGGCGAGGCCGCGGCGGCGCCGTTGATCGATGCGGTGGAGAAATCACAGTCTCTCTACTGCGGCGTCAGCGCGATGATCGCGGCGAGTTGTCCGATCGTGTATCGCGTCATCTTCAACGGCAAGGCGGTGCACGAAGGCAAGGCGCACTTTCAAACGGAAAGTGGAGCATGAAAAAGTGTTTCGCCGTGCCCGCACAGAGCGGGAAGACTCCCGTGGCGGTGGCCGAGCTATTGCGCGCGTGATACGGTAGGCGGCCATGACGGTCGCAACGCCTACGCTCGGATTCATCCTCGACTGCTTTACGGGAACCCGCGACGGCCACGCGGTCGTGTACGCGATCGGGCGGCTTTCGACCGGCGAGACGTTCGGCATCGTCGACGACCGCCGGAAGCCGACGCTTTACGTGCGGGCTTCGGACTTCCGGCGCGTCCCCGAGGCGGTGCCGACGCAGCTCGCGACGATGGACGGTGAGGCCGTCTTTGCCTTGCGGACGGCTGACGTGCGTGGCCGCCGTCGCGCGGCGGACGCCTTGCATCGCGACGGCATCCGCACTTACGAGGGGGACATCGACTTCGCGCACGCCTACTTGATGGAGAATGGGCTGCGCGGGAGCGTGCAGATCGAAGGCGCGTGGCGCGCGTCGGATCACGTGGCGCGGATCTACGTGAATCCCGAGGTTTCGCCTGCGGATTGGGTGCCGAAACTGCGTGTCCTGGCATTCGACATCGAGACGGACATGGAGACCGAGGAGGTCCTGGCGGTCTCTCTCGTCGTTTATGGGCACGGGGAGGAGGGTGAAGAGGTCCTGGTGCTCGGCGCCCCGCGGCCGGAGGACCCGCCGTGGATGGCGACGTGCGCGACCGAGCGCGAGCTCTTGGACCGGTTCGTGGCGCGACTGAAGGCTTTGGATCCCGATGTGCTGACGGGCTGGAACATCGCCGATTTCGATCTGCCCGTATTGTCGCGACGCATGGCGCGATACGGGAAGGATCTGGATCTAGGGCGCACGCGGCCGGGCGTTGGGCGGGTGGGCGGGAAGTATCCGCCGCATCAGGGGCGGCAAATGCTCGATGCGCTGCGGCTCGTGCGCTCGTCGGGTAAGCGGTTCGAGGATCTGCGGCTGCAAACCGTGGCCAACGAGGTCCTAGGTCGCAGCAAGGTACTCGCGGCCGACGAGATCATGACGACTTACCACGCGGACCGCGCGAAGTTCGCCCTTTACTGTCTGGAGGACTCTCGGCTCGTGCGCGACCTTTTGCGCAAGGAGAAGCTGATCGAGCTGACGGTCGAGCGCTCGCGACTCATTGGGCTGCCGCTAGCCAAGACCTGGGGCAGCGTCGCCTCATTCGAGTTCATGTACATGACGGAGCTGAGGCGTCGCGGGCGCGTGGCGCCGAGCTACGGCGTCGACGCGACGGCGGTCGGCAACGTCCCAGGCGGTCTGGTGCTGGATCCGGAGCCGGGCCTGCATCCCCGCATTTTGGTATTCGACTTTCGGAGCCTTTATCCGTCGATCATGCGGACCTTCAACATCGATCCTTTGGCGCACGCGCTGGCAGCGGCGGGCAAAGAGGCGCAGCCGATCGTGGCGCCGAACGGCGCGGCGTTCGCGCGCGAGCGCTCGGTGTTGCCCGAAGTTCTGGACCGCTTCACGGCGAGCCGAGCCGCCGCGTTGAAGGAAGGCGACGACGTCGCCGCCTACGCCTACAAGATCATCATGAACTCATTTTACGGCGTTCTGGGCACCGACAACTGCCGGTTCGCGACGCCGGCGCTCGCCGGATCGATCACGAGCTTCGGGCAGGCGCTCCTGCAATGGACGCGCTCGCATTTCGAGGCCTGCGGCGCCAAGGTGCTCTATGGCGATACGGATTCGCTCTTCGTCGAGGCGAGTCTGCCCGAGGCGGTGACGTCGACCGAAGCGGTGCGGCGCGGGAAAGCGCTCGCCGTCGGGGCGAATGAGGCTTTGGCGCGGCATGTGCGCGAAACTTACAAGGTCGAGTCGCGCTTGGACCTGAAGTTCGAGAAGTACTATCGCTGGCTGCTATTGCCGCAGTCTCGCGGCGGGCTCGGGCGGCCAAAGAGCTATGCCGGCTTGAGACAGGACGAGCGCGGGGAGAAGGTCGAGATCATTGGTATGGAGGCCGTGCGGAGCGACTGGACGCCGCTCGCGCGCGGGTTGCAGCGCGACCTCCTGGCGATGCTTTTCGCCGGAGAGCCGGCGGCGGCCCTTGAGCAAAAGGTGCGCAACGTGATCAAGGCGGTGAATGCCGGGACGCGCGACGAAGACCTGGTCTACCGCAAGCAGATGCGGCGGCCGGTCGAGTCGTATACGACGACGACCCCGCCCCACGTGCGTGCGGCGCGGATGCTGCCGAAGGTCCCTCGCGTCGTGCGTTACGTGATGACGGCCGCGGGAGCCCAGCCGGTGGGGCTCGTCACGGCCGCGGTCGATCACGCGCACTACGTGGAAAAGCAGATCGTGCCGATCGTGGGGATCTTCGCCGGTCTCTCGGGCTTCGATCCGGAGAAGGCGTGTCGGACGAACGGGCAGCGCGGCTTGTTCGACGCGTTACTGTAGCGCTCAGAAATGCTCGCGGAAGCCGAGGCATGGCGTCTTGGCCACCGGCTGTTTATCATCCGTGTCCGCGTCGGTGAGGCCTAAGGAGCCGAAGCCGATGCCGTTCGCGGCCGTGCTTTGCGCTTCTTGAAAGCGGATGGCCAGGTTCTTCCAGTCGTCGTGATCGGTGAGGACGTCAGTCGAGGAGGTGTTGGCCGTGGTCGGCTGGACGTTGGCGGCGACGTTGGTCGTGAAGGCATTGTTTAAGTTGAAGTCGACCGGGCGGCCGGCGGTGACGGACCAACCGATGGTTTCGTCGAGCGAGGCCTCGTTCAGAGTGCGACGCGTGCCGTAAGAGAAGCCGATCGGGAAGGCGGTTGAGCCGAGGCGCGCCCAGTATTGAGCACTCGTGTAGGCGAGTGTCGGGTGGGAGAGCTCGGTGTAAAAGACCTTACCATCGTCTTCCACGTCGAGCCCGTCGATCTGGTAGAGGTAGTTCATGCTGCTGACGTAGCTCGGCTTGTAGTTCATGGCCTCATGGCCGCCATGGTCCAAGCTCAAGTTATGGCCGAGCTCGTGGAGGATGGTCGCCGCTTGAATGTTGACGATGGTCGTCTCGTCCAGGCCTGCGCCCCAGTTGCCGACGGTGATGATGATGTCGTTGCCGGGATGCTCGGCGAGGCCGCTCGAAGCGAGGCTTCCGTTCGTCTCCTGCGACCAGGCGAAGATCATGTGGTGGAAGACGTAGCGGCGCGCCGCATCGAAGTGCTGCGTTTTGAGCTCGTAGAAGTTCGCACAATTCGCCGAGCTGCGTGTGACGCTGCTCGCGTCGACGCTGCCGTAGCCGAAGTAGAGGCAGCGCTTGAAGGGGATCGCGTTGCCGCCGCCGAGGTCGTACTCGGGGATCAGGCTGCCGGCGTCGAAGTGAAGCTTGATTCTGGCGGCGCCGTTGTCGTCAGCGTCAGGGACGTAGGCGTCGAAGACGGCGACGACCCGGTCGAGCGCGGCTTTGCGCGGGCGGAGGGCGGTGCTGTTTGCTCCGGTGATGTCGTTGAGATTGTTGGCGCCGCCGACCGGGTCGATCATGGCGTCGACCTCGACGAAGATGTCGCGAACCAAGGGGTCGGCGCCGAGCACCTTCAAGTTGATCCCGTTGATGCCGCTCGCGAGGACCTCCTGACCGTCGGTGAACCAGTCGCCGTCCGTGTCGGCTTTCGTCGGGTCGGTGCCGAGCAGCGTCGTCTCGTAGACGTCACTCAGGCCGTCGCCGTCGCTGTCGCTCGCTGTCGCGCTCGCGGCATTCTTGAATCCCGGGGTCGCAGCAGTGCCCCAAGCCCAATCGGCGGCGGCATCGGTGTCGTCGTAGGGAAAATCCCGCTGGAGCGAGGTGCCGTCGTTGGCGTTGTAGAGCGCCGCCGAGCCCGTGAACGTGCCCGTGAGGGGCGAGCGCGTCTGCGCCGTCCCCGAGACGTAGGTCGGGTCGCGCCAGCGCACGAAATCGATGGAGGCTGAGTTGGCGGCGTTGCGCAGGTCGATATAGCCATTCTTCGCGAGGAAATAGGTGACGAGCGAGTAAACGTCGCGATCGGTCGTAGGAAAGTAGCCGCTCGCGTGTCCAGAGTCACCGAAGTGGACGGTGACGTATGCGCCGGCCTTCAGTGTGAATACGGGAAGCATGCCGGCGTAGTTCGAGACGCAGTCATGGGTGTTATTGCAAGTGCGGAGATAGTAGCTCGAGAGATCGACGTCGGCCCCCGTGGTGTTGTGAAGCTCCACCCAGCCGTAGTCGCTGCCGGCGTGAACTTCAGTGATCATGACGAGAGGCTGCACCTTCAGGACGCGCACCGGGAAGCTTTTGCTGCCCTGCGCGCCGCCGCGCGTGACCGTCGCTGTGAGCGTGCCGTCGGCGCTCGCGGTCGGCCGGGTGACGACGCCGGCGGCGGCGATCGCGGCGAGGCTGCTGCTCCACGAAATGGTGGTGGCATAGGCGCCGCTCGTGGGCAGCTCGAGATCGCCGCTTATGCGCAGGAGGGAGTCGTTCGCTTTCTTGATCGTGCTCTCGACGAGCGCGAGAAGCGCGGCGCCGACGGCGTCCTGATCGGCCGGGTCGGCTTGCAAGACGACCAGGTTGAAGACCTTGGCGTCCTGGGCCAAGCCCTTGGTGATCGTGGCGGTAAGAGCGACGGCGGTGTCACCGAGACCGAAAGCCTTGCGCGTGACGACGCCGGTCGCGGCGACGTCTCCGGGCGTGGCGTCCCAGGTCAGGCTCGTTTCGAGATACGCGGCCGGCAGCGTGAGGTCCGAGCGTATTTGCGTGATCTCGGTGTTGGCGCCGGCGAAGACGGCAAAGGTCAGCGCGGCTTTGGCTGCCGCGACGGCCGCCAAATCTTCCTGGCTCGCGGCGGAATCGGCGCCACCGAGCACGGTCTCGATCGGCGTCATCGTGCCGCCGCCGGTCTGCGAGCCAGCGGTCGGCTGCTGCGTCGCCGTGACGAGCGTTGGCTTACTCGGCGTCTCCTCCGCCGCGGGCTCGTCCGGCTTGCATGCGCCGAGCGTCGCGGCGATGGCCACGGTGAGGGAGAAGTGACGAAAGCGCATGTGTAAACCTGCGAAGGATAGGGGCTTTGCCAACCCCAATGATTTCGGAGGTAACGGGCGCTTTCTTGAGGCCTTGGCGCAGTGCTGGCGGCGAATCTTTCGGAGCGCGTGCGATCCGCGACTTTCCTCAGCATTACCTGGACCAGGCGCGTGGACGCGCCTGCCACCGTCTTGCGTATGATCCTAAAATCACTGGGTTCAGCGCCATCCGGCGAATACCATCCTGTTTCGTAAGGGATATTTGGTATCTTCGGCGCGGGAGATCAAGACGATGACGGCGATTCCGACCGAACCGATCGATCGCTCGCGGAGGATGGGCGCTTGAGCGACGATCTACGAGACCCGGCGCAGCGGCCTGTGACCTCGCAAACCGCCGCCATCAACCTGGCCGCGCGGCAGCGGGCCGAGGCGGCCTTGCAGCAGGCCAAGGCGGCCTTGCAGCAGGCCAAGGCGGCGCTTGAGCTGAAGACGGAGGAGTTCGAAGGCGAGACGCGCGTCCTCGAGCTCTTGAACGAGACCGGCAAGATCATCGGCTCGACCCTCGATTTCCAGACGCTCCTGCAGGCGATCACCGATCGGGCGACGCAGCTCTGCAGCGCGCAGTTTGGGGCGTTCTTCTACACGGTGAAAAACGAAAAGGACGAGACTCTCCTTCTCTACACGCTCTCCGGCGCCCCGCGCGAGAAGTTCGAGAGCTTCGGCCACCCGCGCGCCACGGAGCTTTTCGGTCCGACCTTCCGCGGCGAGAAGCCGATCCGCATCGACGACGTCAAGCTCGACCCGCGCTACGGGAAGATGGGGCCGCATTTCGGGATGCCCTCGGGGCACTTGCCCGTCTGCAGCTACCTGGCGGTGCCCGTATTCGCGCGCTCGGGCGAGGTGATCGGCGGTCTCTTCTTCGGGCACAGCGAGGCCGCGCGCTTCAGCGAGCGCTCGGAGCGCTTGATCGTCGGCGTCGCGGCGCAGGCGTCGATGGCGATCGACAACGCGCGTCTCTACGAGGGCGCGAAGCGCGCGGCCGTGGAGGCGGAGCGCACGAGTTTCATGAAGGACGAGTTTCTCGCGACCTTGTCGCACGAGCTGCGGACGCCCTTGAACGCGATCATGGGCTGGTCGCAGATCTTGGCGTCGGGCGACTACGAGCCGCAGGATCTTGCGGCCGGGATCGAGGCGATCGGGCGCAACGCGCGGGCGCAAACACAGCTGATCGAAGACCTCTTGGACATGAGCCGGATCATCTCGGGGAAGATCCGCCTCGACATGCGCGAGCTCGACCTTGTCGAGGTCATCGACGCCGCGATCACGAGCATCAGGCCGTCGGCCGAGGCGAAAAAGCTCGAGGTGCGGAAGACCCTCGACCCGACCGCGGGGCCTGTGACCGGGGATCCGAACCGCATGCAGCAGGTCGTCTGGAACCTCCTGGCGAACGCGGTGAAGTTCACCCCGCAAGGAGGGCGGATCGACGTCCTGCTCCAGCGCGACGGCACGCAGGCGACGGTCACGGTGCGCGATACGGGGATCGGCATCCGGCCCGATTTCCTGCCGCACGTCTTCGAGCGCTTCCGTCAGGCGGATTCCTCGGTGACCCGGCGCTTCGGCGGCCTGGGCATCGGCCTTTCGATCGTGAATCATCTGACCGAGCTCCACGGCGGCAGCGTCCGCGTCGAGAGCGCGGGCGAAAGCCGAGGGGCGACTTTCGTCGTGTCGCTGCCCTTAGCAACCGCGGGCGCGGCGGCACAGCCGAAGACCGTGCCGCTCGCGGTGCACCTCGAAGGCGTCAAGGTCCTGATCGTCGACGACGAGAGCGATGCGCGGGACTTGCTGCGCCTCTTCTTGACGCGGAATCGGGCCGAGGTCGTCTCAGCCTCCAGCGCCGACGAAGGGCTCGCGCTCTTGGAGAAGGAGCGACCGGACGTGGTGATCTCCGACATCGGCATGCCCGATCGGGACGGCTACCAGTTCGTGCGCGACATGCGCAGCCGCTCGTCTGCATCCGGCGGGATGACGCCGGCGATCGCTTTGACGGCGTTCGCGCGGGCGGAGGATCGGACGCGGGCGATGTTGGCCGGGTTTCAGGCGCATTTGCCGAAGCCGGTGGAGTCGGTCGAGCTAGTGGCCCTGGTCGCGAGCCTGGCGTCGCCGATGGGGAAAAGGCGGTGAGCCGACGAGGGCTCGGCGCGGCGTGGTTTCGCTCGGAACCATGCGACAGAATCGCCGCTGGTCCCGTTCTCAGGCCACCAGGAAAAAAATATCGCGATCCGCGAGATCCTTCACCTGCGCCTCGTCCTCGAAGGTAAACCGCGTCAGCTCGTGGTCCGGGCCCAAAAGCGCCACGACCTCGGCGCCCAGGATGGCGCGGTCGCGCACGCCGAGCTTGTCCCTCAAGCTCTTAGCGGCGGTCTGGAGGCGCCGCGAGCGCCCGGGGATCTCGCCCAGAGCCGTGGCCTTGCGGTGATGCCGCGGCCCGATGATGCCGACCGAGGCGATGCCGGCGGCGACGCCGAGGTCAATGCCGCGCGGCGGCAGGCCCTCGGCCGCGCGCGCAGCCTTGGCGACGAGCAGCGCGCGCGAGAACGCGGTCGCTTGTCGCGCGAGATTCTCCTGATCTCTGCGCTCGGTCCCCGTGAACGCGACGACGAAAAGCTCGTCGGCGATCCAGTCGCTAAAGTAGTTCCCATCGGGAAAGGCCTGCGCCAGCAACGCCTCGGCGACCTCGTAATACGATTCGAGCGCTTGCACGACATCGCGCGCGGGCATTGATTGCGTCAGTGCTTGATACGAGCGCCAGTCCGAGCAGATGCAGATGCAAAAGCGGTCCTCGGGAGCGAAAATCGTATCGATCGAGGTGTCCTCGCCAGATTCCATGGCGCGCCGGACGATCTGGCGGGGGGCGAGCTTCGCCATCAGCCGCTGTTGCGCAAGGGCATGCGCACGCTCCAACCGATCGGTCGACGCGCGCAGGGCGCTGCCGGCGGTGCAAGTAATGATGAACAGATAGAGGCCGAAGTCATTGTACAAGTCGCCAGACGCGACCGTCAGCGACGGGATGATCGCAAGGGCGTAGACGAAGGCCGTCACGTAGACTTTGAGCCCGGAATGCGTCGACGTCATGACGATAAACGTTGTCATCGCGACGAGGCCGTAGTCGCCGATCATCGTAGCAACGTCGTCGGAGCCGCTGCGGCGGTTCATATAGTTGGCAAACGAGAACGCATACACCGTGAGCATATCGCCGATATAGAGAGCCGATCGTGGCCAGCTCGTGTGTCCCCGTTTGTTGATGAGGACGGAAACGGTGTTGAAGATGAGCAGGAAGACGTTGACGCCCGGGAGGATCGTCGCCCAGGCACCGCGATAAAGAAGGAAGCCCAACGCCAGGGAGAAAAGGTGGAAGGCGATCGCCGCCGGCAACATGTTCGCCGCCCGCCGGTCGGCCTGCTTTACGAGCCACCGTTTGATCTGCGCGCTTTCTTCCGGCGTCTCCTTCACTTGCTCACCATGCTCAGCTCGAGCGCCGCCAGGACGGAGGTCAAGCCGATCGCGAAGAGCTTCGTGCCATTGCCTTCGAAATCCCGTCCGTCGTCAAACTTGCTGAGCCCGAGCTCGCCGCGCAGCTGCCAGCCGGCTTTGGCGCCGCGCGGCCCGAGCCCGATCCCGAAGGTGGAGCCGAGGGCCGGATTATAGCGCTGATGCACGGGCTCCGCGCCGCCGCGGCGCAGCTCCAACATGTCGCCGGAGATCCCGAGGTAGTAGCGAACCCAGGTCCCGGAAAACCCGACGATGCCGACGCCGACTGCGGCGTGATCGATCGTCTCGGTCGCACCGGCGGCGCCGAAATCGTTGATGTAGCGCGCGGCCTTCAAGTTGACGCCGATCCCCGCGGCGTCGCCGCCTTGCATGCCGAAGTTGACGGCGTAGCCCAGGCCGACGGCCGTTCCATCGAGGCGAAAGCTTCGATCTTTGTCTCCGACGTCCAGCAGGCTCACGGCGTAGCCCCCGTACATCGTCGTGTCCCGCGAGGTGATTTTGACGTCGTTCGGGAAGACGGCTAGCGCCGGGGTCGCCGAAAGCGCGAAAATTGCGGCGAAGAACCTATTCATCGCCACACTCGACCAGGCCCATCAGGCCCTCGCCCAAGACGTGCGCCCAGGCCAAGCTCCTCGGATAATGGTCCCGGCTCTCCGCTCGGAGCGCGACGCCGTATTCCCGCGCCTTCTCCAAGCGAATCGGCCTGGTCAGCGAGACTTCGATCCAGCTCGCCGTGCCCGTGACGTCGTACGCCGACACCTTCGCGACGCTCAGGACGTCGCGCTTGGGCGCGCCATCGCCTACGCTCGTCGCGCGCGCCTCGTAAACATCGACGAGCGCTTCCCCGCCGTCCGTCGCTTCGGATTTAACCAAGGCGAGTCGCAGTCCCCAGAGCAAAGCATCTCGATCAGGCAGGACCAGACGCTGCGCGATCTCAGGCGGTTGGGCGTCGCTCTCGCTCAAGCGCATGATGCCCGCGTCCTCCGGAATCGCGAGCGCGTCCGCGCCTGGCGCGCGTCGGCAGGCGTTGGCGTCGGATACATATCCTTCGCTCAAGCCGCCGGAATAGCCGCAGCCTTGCACGAAGAGGACGAGCGGGAGGACTAGGGAGCGCATGCCCTAGTCTTCGGCTTGAAACACGGCCGTCCTTAATGTTTAGATAACACATTAATTTCGATGGCTTATGCGCAGGAGCCGGCGCACGCCACGTGCTCGGAACGCGGCGCGCTGATGTCTCAGCGCAGCTTCGACGCAGCTTTCAACGCGGGCTTTTTCTGCGCCTCCTCGCCGGACGCGAGCGCCGCGAAGGCCGCCTCGAGCTCGGCGCCGAGCTCCTGCATCCGCTCCTTGCCGAGCTTTTTCGCGAGCTCCGGGAAGTATGCCTCTTCCTCTTCCTCGACGTGGTGCTCGACGACTTCCTTCAGCACCGTGCACTTCGCCATGAAGGTCTCGTCGCTCGGATCGGTCGCCTCGATCTTCGCGATCAAAGCCTTCACCACGTCGTGCTCCTCGTAAGCCTCGAGCGTCATGTCCGGGTCGATCGGCTTGCCTTCTGGATAAAGGATCGTCTCCTCGAGCTGAGCGTGCGCGCCCAGTTTTTGCGCGATCTCCTGAAAGAGGCTCAGCTTAGTCTTGGTCGCGTCGTCGCCGGCGTCCTCGAGCTTCTTGAAGAGCGCCTCGACCTCGCGGTGCTGCGATTCGAGGAACGCGACGGCATCAGGGTTCTTGGCGACGGTTTTCTTGGGGGCGGTTTTTTTAGCGGGGGTTTTTGTGGCAGTGGCCATGATGTTCGTCCTCGATGGTGCAGAGTGATACGAGTGATACGAAACGGGAACGACCGGTATTCAGCAAGACGCGTACCAAGCGCGGGCACGACTTATGCAAGCCTTTCGGCTCCAATTGGAGGGTCGAAATGCAAAAGAACATTTCTAGCGTCGAGCGGGGCATCTCCGTGGCCCTGGGCGCCCTGTCGCTTCTCCCCGTCTTTCGGCGGCGTAAAGGCGCGAACCTCGTGCTTCGCGCGGCTTCGGCCGCCATCGGCGCCGGATTCTTAGGGCGCGGCCTGACCGGGCACTGCGTCGTCGCCCAGCGTCTCGGCAGCGATACGAGCGATGCCGCAAAATCGATGCAGCGCCAGGACCGGGCGATCGTCGTTAATAAAGCCAAAGAAGAGGTCGAGACGCTGTTTGAGCTGGGCGGCGCACCGATCGACAAGCGCTCCTTGACTTCCTTGAGGCTCAGCACGGCCGTCGACGGCAAGCGAACGCGCATCGAGTCGAAGGACGGCGAGCACGACTGGCTCGTGCTCCGGCAGTTGAAGGCTTTCCTCGAGGCTGGCGAAGTTCCGACCGTCGAGGGCCAGTCCCACGGTGAGCGCAGCCTGCTCGGCAAAATCCTCGTCGACGAGGAAGACGGCGAGGGCGCCGCACGTGTCGAGTCCGGAGAAACGAAAAATCGCGCGCACCTCAATGGCGCCGCGCAGGAGGTCCACGCATGAGAGCCGTCACCTGGCAGGGCCGCAACAAAGTCGGCGTCGAGACCGTCCCCGATCCGCAGATCTTGAACGCGCGCGACGCCGTCATCCGCGTCAGCTCGACCGCGATCTGTGGCTCGGACCTACACCTTTATGGCGGGTGCGTGCCCTCGATCCTGAAGGGCGACATTTTAGGTCACGAGTTCATGGGCGAAGTCGTCGAGGTCGGGCGCAGCGTCAAGAATCTCAAGGCCGGCGATCGCGTCGTCGTGCCCTTCAACATCGCCTGCGGCAAATGCTACTTCTGCGAGAAAGAGCAATTCTCGGCCTGTGACAACTCGAACCCGAACCCGAGCTTGTCGCTGATGGCGACCGGGCAGGCCTGCTCGGGGCTCTTCGGCTTCACGCATATGTGCGGTGGCTACGCCGGAGGCCAGGCCGAATACGTGCGCGTCCCTTATGCCGACGTCGGCCCTCTCAAGGTGCCGGCGAGCCTCTCGGACGACAAAGTCCTATTCCTCTCAGACATTTTTCCCACCGGCTACATGGCCGCGGAGAACTGCGACATCCAGCCGGGCGATACCGTCGCCGTCTGGGGCGCCGGCCCCGTCGGGCAATTCGCGATCCGCAGCGCCTTCATGCTCGGAGCGGGCCGCGTCTTTGCCATCGACCGCTTCGCGGAGCGCCTCGAGCTCGCGGCGGCAGGTGGCGCGGAAGTCATCAACTACGAGGCGGTCGACGTCTACGACCACTTGATGGAAGCGACCGGGGGCGAGGGTCCTGCCTCCTGCATCGACGCGGTCGGCATGGAGGCCCACGGGCGCTCGCTGGACGCGCTGATGGACTCCGCCAAGGCGGCCCTGCGGGTCCAGCCGGATCGGGCGCACGCCCTGCGGCAGGCGATCCGGGTCTGCCGAAAGGGCGGAACCGTATCGGTTCCGGGCGTTTACGTCGGCTTCATCGACAAGTTCAACTTCGGCATGGGCTTCAACAAAGGGCTCAACTTCCGGATGGGCCAGACCCACACGCAGAAGTACATGCGGTCCCTCTTGGAAAAGGTCGAGCAAGGGGCGATCGACCCCTCCTTCGTCATCAGTCACAAGCTGACCCTGGACGACGCGCCGGCGGGCTATGACATGTTCCAAAAAAAGCAGGACGGGTGTACCAAGATCGTCATGCAAATGCACTGAAGGAGCAATGCCATGGCGAAGGGTCAAGACCAGAAGAAGAACGAGAAGAAAGCCCCGTTGAAATCCCCGAAGGAGAAGAAGCAGGAGAAGCAGGAGAAGAAAAAGAACAAGGACTGAGACGCGCGTCTTGCGCTCACCTCAGCGACGCCTGCGGCCGCCACGGTCCCTTTGGGGTGGCTTCTCTTTTGCCGAGGACGTGCGCAGCGACCGCTCCACGAAGCCGTTCACGATTTCTCGGCGCGCCTCGCATTCTTCGATGCGCGTGAAGACCGTCGGATAGCGAAAGGCGAGCCAGGCGTAGACGGTGAGCGTCTTGAGATAGTCTTCCGCGTCCCGCAGCTCGAGTTGCGTGCGCGCCGCGTCATGGTCGAACCGTGACGCCACGCGGAACAGGTCGTTGAGATCATCCTCTCCCCGGTCCGGATCCTCCGGATCGGGGAAACAGCTCAGCATGCGGTCGATGAACCAGCGTAGGCCGGTCTCGCTTCGGATCGAAACCGGGGTCGCCGCGATGGTCAGCCGCTCGGTCACGTCGAGGAAGGGCAGCCGCTCGTCGACGAAGGTCGACAAGTAGGACAAAGCGTCGATGTTCGAGCGGGCGAAGCGCTCGTCGGAGAACTCGATCGCGCGCTCGAAGAAGGTGAGGATCCGCTCCAAGGAGCTCGTGCCCAAGACCTCGCCGATGATGCGCACGTGGTTGTGCCCGGGCGCGACGTAGTACGGCCGCTCGAGCATCGTCGGCGTCTCTTCGAGCGCGTCGCGGATTCGGTCGAGGCTCTTCTGGTCCAGCGCGTTGACGACGCCGAACTGGGCGAAGCCGTAACGACCGGCGCGGCCGCCGATCTGGCGAATGTCCGAGGGTGAGAGGGGCAAGACCTCTTCGCCGTTGAATTTTTCCGTGGCGTAGAACAGCACTTCGCTGATCGGGAGGTTGAGGCCCATGGCGATCGCGTCGGTCGCGACGAGGATCTGCGCCTCTCCGGAGCGGAAGCGTCGGGCCTCCTCGCGCCGGACCTGGGGGCTCAAGTTGCCGTAGACGACGGCGACCTTCAGCTCCGAGTTCTCCAGGATGGTGTTCTTGATTCGCTGCACGTCCCGACGCGAAAAACAAACGATCGCGGTGCCCGGGCGGATGTCCCGCATGCGGATCGGCGCCGGCGCGACGTGCAGCTCGTTGTGGCGCGTCAATTCGTGGATGGTGAGCTCTTCGCCGAGGTAGGCGGCCAGGTCCTTGACGATGTCGACGCAATCGGGGGAGCCGGTCATGATCACGGTCGAGGCAGGAGCACCCACGAGCGCGGCCAGCCAAGCCCAGCCGCGATGCTCGTCGGCCAACAGCTGCACCTCGTCGATGACGACGGCGTCGACGGCCTGCTCGACGTTCAGCATCTCGATCGTCGAGCTGACGAAATGCGAGCCCGGCTTCAGGTCGCGCTCCTCGCCGGTGATGAAGGAGGTCGGTCGGCCGCGTTTCTCCAGCTCCTCCTGGCCTTCGAGCGCGAGGAGGCGGAGGGGGGCGAGGTAGGAGCCCGAGCTGGCGGCGGCGAGGTCGTTCAGGGCGCGCCAGGTCTTGCCGCTGTTCGTCGGGCCGACGTAAAGGACGAGCTTGCGCTTGAGGCCGCGCGCAACGGGATAATAGCTGGCGACGTCGGCGTAAGCGTCGCGCTTCTCGTTGAGCCGCGCCACGTCGCCTTGGTACTTCGCCTCGCGGGCGCTTTCCTCGACGGCGACGAAGGCGCTTTTGGCGCGGCGGCGCTTCAGGTCTCGACTCATGCCGCCGTAGTAGGGCGCGACCGTTGCGGAGATCTCGTCGTCGGTCAGAAGCTCGATGTGCGGCAGCGTGCGGATGCGGCCCGCGAGCTCCTTGAGCTGCGCCGAGAGCTTTGCCACGAGCGAGCGACGCGCCTTCACCATCATGTTTTCGACGGTCTTCGGTAGCGCGTCGTCGGGAAGGTCGATGAGCTGCGTCGTCTGCGCCTCGGAGAGCGAAGCCTCGACGTTGAGCTCGATCTCGATCGCGCTCGTCAGAAGCGGCATCTTCTCCATGAATCGGGTCGAAAGCTCTTTGCCGTTGAGGCGCGTCCCCGGCACCAGCTTCTTCAGGCGGGCGTCGAGGAACTCGGCGCGTTTTTTCTGGGTGGCGGCCTGGATCTTGCGGTAGTGATGCTTCGCGGTCGCGAGGGCGTCGGGCGCCTCGAGCGACGGCGGCAGCTTCAAATGATTCTCGCGCATCGCGCTCTCGCCGCCGCTCTGCCATCGGACGATCGCGGGGTCTAGAGCGAGATCGATGAGCGCCTTGACGGCCGTCTCGGCCTCGCTCAGCGCCGAGTTGGTCTCTGCCGCCAGGGTGTCCCGGTAGCTCGTGAGCAGCTCGGGGTGGAGCAAGGTCTCTGGATTTTGCGGAGCAGTCGCCACGGCATGCAGCATGGTCGTGACGCCGCGGTCTTCGATCCGGCGCTCGGCGCGCAGGAGCATGCCGCGATCGCCGGTTTCGAGGCCGAGTCGCGTGAGGAGCTTCTTGTGCCGGGCCGCACGGAAGTGGGATTGAAGGCGTTGGAAAAGATTGGCGATGGGAGTGGGAGCTTTGCGGTTCGAGGACAAATGATCACGGAAAGTAACGGATCGGCCCCCCATTTGCAAGCCCGTTCGCTAAACGTAACCAGGTCTTCGACGAGCCGAATGCCGCCGCGAACCGCAGTACAATCGTGGGCTTTCGAGCTCAGCCCGGCTGAATGACGAACATCTGATTGAGGGCTTTGCCGTTGAGGCTGCGCACGTGCAGCAGATGGCGGCCCGGGCTCAGGCCGGCCGGCAAGGCCGCGCTTTGCGAGAAGGGCGTGTCGACCGCTTCGCAGCCGTCGCGGCTCTCCATCTCGGCAATCGGCAGGACCTCGATCGTTTTTCCGGAGTCAATGACGCGAATTTCCTTCAGGCGCATGCAGCTATTTGCGAAGCGTCCGTCCAATGTGACCTGCAAGGTAGTGGGGGAGTCGCCCGTGATCGTCAGGGTTTCGACCGGCGCGTAGAGGTATTCGTCCGGTCCGGAAGAAGTCGCCTCGGCAACGCGGAGCGGCTCCGGCGGCGCGCCTTGCGCGGCGACGACGAAGTCGCCGTACGGCAGCTGCCCGAGCTCGACCTCGAGGGAGAACGGCACGACGATCTGCAGGCAGGCCGCGCGGAACTTGCGGGCCCATTGCTTGATCGTCACGGTCTTCGAGGCGTCGTCGTAGGCCGTCTCGGTGCGCGAGATGCGGTGGCAGGTGTCGGGAAGCGTGCCTTCGATGCGCAGCTGGATCTCGTCGTTGTCGTCGAAGCCGTTCGGGATGAACACGCTTTTGACGTCGACGAGCACGGGGAAGCCGCGGGGCTCGGTATCGGCGATGGCGGATGCGGCGAGCGCCGCGGTCGCGAGGCTCAGGGCGAGAACGGACTTCAACATATTATCTCCAAATGATTCAGGATCTTAAGCGTGCGGGCTGCCAGGTGTGCCGCTACCCGCCATAGCGGAGCGGATGGCCTGGATCAGCTGGTGACGGCCCATCGTGCCGCGGCCGGGGATGTTGAGCGCGACGGCGATGCGGCGGATATCCTCCGGGCTGAAACGCTCGGTGACGTCCTTCTCCGCGTCGGGGATCTCCTCGTCGTGGAGGATGACCTTGCCTAGATGGGAGCGCATCTCGTCGACTCCGGATTCGCCTGGCTTGGCGCCGGTGATACGGCCGACACGCGCGAGATCGTCCACGGCGTCGACGTTGGGGTCGCGGTCGCCTCCGGCACGCTCCTCCGCGTCGCCGGACCAGGCGCGCAGGAACTCCTGTACGGCGTCCGAGGGATGAGTGCGATGCCCATCGTCGAAGATCTGATCGCGGTCCGGGAAGTGCGGGGCGGCAGGCTCAGCTTTTTTGCGTCGGCTTTTCTTCATGAGGAGACCTCGTCGGGTGAAGCGCGAGAAGCTGTCGATCGTGGACCTTGCTAAGCAAGATCTGCGCCGGATCAAAAGATGATCTCCAGGCGCAAGTCGAGGCCGGTGGCCGGGTGGAAATTCTGTGACTTCGCGAAGGCTGCGTACGGCGTCACGCTGTAGTGCAAGATGTTGCGGCGAAAGCGGTGGCGAAAGGTCGTGCTGAGGACGGCGCGCTCGTGGTGGTAGGTCGGGCGGTTGTTCGACTCGAAGATCAGCGCCTGCTCCTGCGAGAAGATCTCGTCGTACGTGTGCTCCCAGCGGACGCCCTGGTTCGTGCGCGTCGTGTTGTCACCGTCGGTGTATTGCTGCTCGTTGATCAGCTCGAGCTTGTCCTGAGGGCTCAGCTTGTACTCGAGGTCGACGGCGACGAACTCGCCGGTGCCGGTGTCGGAGCGGGCGAAGAGCTGCAGCTCCGGCTTCACCGTGAGGGCGCCATGCTCGGCGTCGCTGGAGAACTTGAAGAGGTAGGAGGTGAGGAGCTCCTTGTTGAACTCGACCCGCGGGCGGAACTCGGTCTTCACCGAGCCTAGCTGCTCGAAAATCGCGAGCGAAGTGCCGTAGTTGCGGGTCGCCGGGGCCTGCTGGTAGCGGTTCTCGTTGATGCCGCGCTCCTCGACGTCCTCGTCGTAGCTCGTGAAGCGCAGCTGCAGCTTCTCCTGAAGGTTCGGCAGGTGAAGCTTCACGCCGAGGTGGGGCGAGTAGCGACGCTCGCCGCGCTCGGCGATCCGGTAGGCGTTGTGAATCGTGATGCTGGATCGGTTCTCCACGTCGACTAGCCGCTTGTTTGCCACGTAGACGTCGATAGAAGCGGCGCCCGAGTAGATACAAAACATTATTTAGCGGGTTTTATAGAAGAGCCCATCCACCCCCGTACCACACCCCCGGAGCCAGGGCCCCCCCCACC
>JANOTL010000053.1:0-2308 GCA_031416315.1 Pseudomonadota bacterium | reverse complement strand
CGCGGTGGCCCACGCCGTCTTCAGTAACCTCCGCGCCCGCAGGTATCTGACCGAGGAGATGGACGAGGCACTCGACCCTAGCTCACTCGACCGGGTCTTTGCGGCATCCGAGCAGCTCGCCGCCGCCGTCTCGGCGAGCGCCGTCATGCGCATCGCGTTTGGCGAGCGCGCCGGCCTCAAGGTGCGGCGCATCGGCAAGGGCTTTGGATACGAGGACGAGACGCCGTTCGCGAAGGGAAGACGGTGCTTTAGCGCCAACGGCTTCACCATCCACGCGAATCGCTACATCGGCATGCAGGAGCGCGCGGCCCTAGAGAAGCTCCTCGCATACGGCGCTCGCGGCTCCCTCTCCAACCAACGCCTGGCGCTCCTTGATCCGGCTGCGCCAAACGGTGAGCTCGTGTACACCCTGAAAGCGCCCTGGTCCGACGGGACCGAGGGAATCGTGCTGTCCCCGCGCGAACTCATCGAAAAGCTCGTCGCGTTGATCCCGCCGCCTTACGTGCATCTGTCGCGCTATTTTGGTGTCTTGTCATCGCACAGCAAATGGCGGCGCTTGATCATCGCGAAGCCGCACGTCAAGAAGGGCTACGTCGCCGTCCCCGGTACTGCGAGCGTCGAGCGGATGTCGTGGGCAAAGCTCCTGGCGCGCGTCTTCGCCATCGACATGACGCGCTGCCCAGGGTGCGGCGCAGCACTCGCGCCTGAAGACTGCGAGCTCGTCACCGCGCCGTTTATCGTCCACGCGGTGCTGCATGCGCTCGGACTCTATGGACGCGCGCAGGCGCGAGCGCCGCCGCGAAGCTTGTTCGAAGATGACGTGAACCAGGAGCACGCGTTTCCCGACTGAAAAACCTTGGTCGGCATGGCCACGTCATTGCCGAAATGCGAACGACAGGCCAAGACCAAACCCCAAAACGTAAAAAAAAGGGTCTCCGAGCCGTGCAACGCCGGCCAAGGTAGCGTGCGTCGAGCCCGAGACAGCAACAGGAGTCAACAAACTCGGGGAAAACGGAGATCTTGGGGAGAATCGATCAGCCTAAAGGCTTTAGCGCTACTCACCCCAAAGACGGCTGCCGCGGCACGAGACCGCGCCTGCCACCGAGCGGCACTGCAAGTCACGAAACCCGTAAAGATCGGCGCCCGGAGCCAGCGAAATTCGCGTCGTGGTCGAGTTCGGGTTGCTTTCGAGGTCATACAGGTCGCTACGGTAAAGAGCCGGGCCCTGACAGAAGACGAAATCCGAGCGCTGATCGCTCAAGCAGTACGCTCTTTCATATGAGTCATCGTCATGAATGACCTTCTTTACGGGAAAGGGTGCGAACGCGAAGCGCGCTTCATCCGCGAGAACGCATGGCGATTTGCCGTAACATTCGAGCCGATCCATTTGCGACGAATCATCCTTGGCGACGCACAAGCACTTGTCGCCTGGCAAAAATCGAATTGAAGGCTCGTGAATAGCCTTGAGCCGTTGCTCTTCTCGATAATGCTTCGATGTAAGAGAGTCGAGAACACCGTAGATCTCTCCGCAACGGAACTCGCCCGAACGAGTCCTTGCGCACAAGTCGCGTTGATTTCGAAAATAGACTTCGACGCCCCCGTCGCCACTTGGGACTCGCATCGGCGGAAACGGGTTCGGGTAGCCCCAACAAACAAGCTGCTCCGCCGCGACGCCGCAGGTCGCGGCCTTCCGCTCATCAATCACGAGACCGCGCATTCCAGCAGGCGTCAGGGCCTCAGTCGCGACGAGGGTACCTTTCGCAACCTCGTCTAAGTCCATGCCTCCTGCGTCAGTGCCATCACCGAGTGCGCCGTTGTTATTGCTGCCCCAGCACAGCACTTTGCCGGCCTTCGTCGTAACACATGCGTGGCCGGCGCCGACGGCAATCTCTTTGGCGTCAGAGACACCACCGATCAGTCCGTGCTGGCCGTCGCTGCGCCAACAGACGGCGGCGCCGTCATGCGTCACGGCGCAGCCGTTCGAAACGCCAAGGCCCACCTCGACAAAGCGAAGATCTGGCCTGATCGCGAGCATGACGAGCTCTGGATTCGCACGCGGGTGAATCGCCGCGTTCGGCATCCGCGAGCTCCACCAAAGTAGCTTCCCCGTCTCGGTCAATGCCGCGAAGGCTTCGTCGTTCATGACAATCTTCGCGATGCGCTCTTTGGAAGCGAGTGGGATCCAAGTACGATTTCTCGGCTTCTCGCTTTTGCGCTTTCTAATGTCGGCGGCGTTCTTGAACTCCTTTCGCGCCAGCCGAACTATCGACAGCGGCTCGATCTTTAACATCACGCCGACTTCGCCGCT
>JANOTL010000052.1:0-8734 GCA_031416315.1 Pseudomonadota bacterium | reverse complement strand
TTTGGGGGCGTTGTGCTCGGCGTTTCTGCTGTACCTGTTTTCTCCCCCGGGGGGGGGGTTGTTTTTGTTCCGCTTGGCCGCGCGCGCCGGCTAAATGCGGTAAAAAACGGCCGGGCCCGAGACCTGTACTTCTAAGGGCGGAGGATGAGTTCACCCCATGATGACCGCCGCGATCCTATCAACTGCTCTCCAAGCCCTCGGCCTGACCCCCGGGCCCGGCGCCGCGCGCTTCAACGGCGTGCCGGTGGCGGTCGAGGTCGCTGCCGACACGCGGACGCCGGCGGAGGTCTTCGCGGCCCTCGCGAAGAGCCTCGACGGCAAACTCACGGTTACGATCGTGGGCGGCACGTTCGCCATGGTCGCCGACATCCGCTCGACGACCTGCCTACCCTGCCGCGTTCCTACCTTACAGAACCTCGACCAAATCCAACGCGAGACCTATTCGGTCGGCGCGATGGTCCTGCCGAACGGGCAAACCCTCGTGATCGGCGCCGAAAGCGGCAAGATCGCCGAGGCGATGGCGAAACGCCGCGGCCCGCTCGCTTATGAAGGAACGGAGCTCACGGCGGCCTTCGGCGACTGGAAGATCGAGAGCCAGACCTCTTACGAGTTCAACGGCACGACGGTGCGCACGACCTTGGCCGAGACGCTCGCGCGCCCGGAGGCCGTCCGGGCCGCCCTGCGCGCCAGCCTGGAAAAGAACGGATATCGGGGCATGAGGGGCGGCGAGTCGCCGGCCGTCGAGCCCTGGGTCAAAGACGACACGATGATTGCCTTTGCCGTCGAGGCGGGCGCCACCACGAGGATATTCGTCCATGAAGCCGTCAGTCCGTAACGAAGGCTCGAGCCTGGTCACAACTCCCATGTTCGCGAGCCTCAAGGAAAAACCGTGGTGGCGGCTCGAGACGGCCCTGATCGCGGGCGCCGTCGTCGTCGGCCTCGGCTCGGCCGCGCTCAGCGAGGCGAATCGCACCGCCGCCGACCGCGAGCTGCGCGAGCGTTTCCAGATCGCCACCTTGGTCGTCGCTTCGAAGGACCTGCCGGCCGGCAGCCGATTGGATCCCGACGCGGTGAAATATGCCGAGGTTCTGCGCTCGCAGGCGACGCCGAACGCCGTCGACGCCGAGACCCTGAAGAACGTCCTCGGCCGCACGCTCACGATCGAGCTGAAGGCCGGCGACGCCGTGCTTTTGACCGCGGTCGAGGGCGCCGCCCCCGGCAGCGCCGTCGCCGCGAAGATCCCGCCTGGGAAACGGCTGGTCACCCTGCAGGTGAAGGACAAAGTCGCGCAAAAAGGCTGGATCAAGCCGAACGACCACGTCGACGTGATCGCGACGATGGATTTGCCGGGCCGCGGCCGCACGACCTTCACGCTCCTCGAGGACGTGACCCTGGTCAGCGTCGGCAAAGCCAGCGTCTGGGACAACGCCCAGGTCGTCGAGGGCAGCGAGATCGGTTTCTACGCCTCCCCGGACGACGTCGCCTTCGTCGGCTTCGCCGAGAAGACCGGCGAGTTCTCGCTGGCCCTGCGCAATCCGCAGGACATCGCCAAAGAAGGCGACAGAGCCAAGAACCTCGGCAGCGACGGCATCGACCTCAACAAGTTCTTGGACCATGCCTCAATCAACAAGGCCTCCGGCGGCGGGGAGCTGCCCGTCTTCGTGAAAGGACAACGCGAAAATGGCTCCGGCGAACCTAAGAAGTAAGAGCGGCCAAGCGACCGTGGAGTACCTCGTCGTCATCGTCGCGGTGCTGATCGCCTTGGCCATCATCGGCTTCGTCCTGCAGCCGACCGCCTCGGCGGGCGTGGGGGGCGCGATCCTCGCCTCCCTGGGCGCGACCGTCGAGGAAGTGACGTTTTTGATCAACCTGCCGTTCTGAGGGTCCTATGGAATCCGCATCCGAGCTCGAAATCCCGGTTCTCGTCGAAGGCGGCACCGAGTCCGCGCGCGCCGTCGTCACCTGGCGCACCGGCCGCACGGCCGAGCGACGCGTGCTCACCGCCGGCCGCCATCTGGTCGGCACCAGCGCCTTTGCGGCGATCCAGGTCGGCGAATCGGGCACGGAGATCTGCGGCGTCCTCGTCCTGAGCGGCGACGAAGCCTCGCTCCGCTGCGTCGGCCATGCGCCGACGCTCTTCGTCGACGGCCGCCGTCTCGCGGTCGGCGCCACGGTCGCCGTCGGCTCCGGCCTCGAGATCGTCGTCGGCCGCACGCCGGTGAAGATCGCGATCCGCGCCGCCGGCCTCCCCGACGACGAAGCGGGTGAGGATGACGAGCCGGTTCCGACGAAGAAAAACGAGTTCGAGCAGGCCTTCAAGCAGCCTGACGCGCTTCGCCAGCTCCTGTCGCGGAAACTCCTCGAGCAGCTCAACGTCGACGAATTGAGCCTAAAATCGCTCGACGGCGCCGAGGTCCGCGAGAGCGCCCGCCTGAAGCTGCGCAAGCTCGTGGGTGAGCTCAAGTTCCCGGCGGATTTCCCGTTCACGCCGGCGGAGATGGAGCGCCAAGTCTACGACGAGGTCATGGGCTTAGGCCCCCTCGAGCGCTTGCTGGAAGACCCGGCGGTCACCGAGATCATGGTGAACCGCAGGAATCAGATCTACGTCGAGCGCGCCGGCAAGCTCGAGACCTCGCCCGTCAGTTTCAGCTCCGACCAGGCGCTTCTCAACGTCATCGAGCGCATCGTCTCCACCGTCGGCAGGCGCATCGACGCGTCCTCGCCGATCGTCGACGCCCGCCTTCTCGACGGCTCGCGCGTCAACGCCGTCATCCCACCCTTGGCTCTGCGTGGCCCTTGCGTCACGATCCGCCGCTTCTCGAAGACGCCGATCGCAGTCTCACAGCTCGTGGGCTGGGGCAGCATGGCGGCAGAAATGGCGAGCTTCCTCGAGCTCGCCGTGCTCGAGCGCAAGAACGTCATCATCAGCGGCGGCACCGGCTCCGGAAAGACCACGCTTCTCAACGCGCTTTCGAGCTTCATCCCGACCGGCGAGCGCATCGTGACGGTCGAGGACGCCGCCGAGCTGCAGTTGCAACAGGCGCACGTGATCAGCCTCGAGACCCGCCCGGCCAACCTGGAAGGCGTCGGCGCCGTAACCATCCGGGACCTCGTGAAAAACACCCTGCGTATGCGCCCCGACCGCATCATCGTCGGTGAATGCCGGGGCGCGGAAGCCCTCGACATGCTTCAGGCAATGAACACCGGCCACGACGGCTCGATGACCACGGCGCACGCCAACACCCCGGAGGACATGCTCCGTCGTCTGGAGACCATGGTGATGATGGCCGGCATGGAGCTGCCCCTCCGAGCAATCCGGGAACAAATCACCTCCGCGCTTTCCGTCATAGTGCAACAGACGCGACGGAAGAACGGCCGGCGCATCGTGACCGACGTGGCCTGGGTCGAAGGGATCGACCGGGCGACCGGTGAGTACAAGGTCGCCTCGCTCTACTCCCGCAGCAAAGACGACGCCCTCGTCATCCACTGGGAGCACCTGCAGCGGTTCTGGGAAGTCGAAGAGCTTCCGTCCGAGCTTTTCCCGAAGGACGGCCAACCCGCCGCGAAACCGAAACGCAAAAAGAGCACTTGAAGCATGTTTCTCCTCCCTTCCCCCGCCGTGACCTACGCCACGCATCTCGCCGTCGCCCTCGCGTTCTGTGCGATGGGGTATGCGTTTCGGACCTCCTTGTCGCGGTACTTCCGCAAGGTGCTGCCGACGGCCTCGAACGAAGCGCCAGTGAACGATCTCGTGACTTTGGCACTCGCCGCCGGCGGTGTCGTCGCGGTGGTCATCGTCATCCTCGGTTTCCCGCCGAGCCTCGCCGCGCTCGTGGGCGGCGGTGTCTTCGCCGGCACGCCCCGCGTCGTCCGCAATCGTCGTCGTCTGCAGTATATGAAGGACTTCGACGCGGCGCTGTGCGAATCGCTCCAAACCGTCGCCTCCTCCTTGAAGGCCGGCTTGACCCTGCGCGACGCCCTACAGGTCGCGACCGAGACGGCGGCGCCGGCGTTCGCTCGGGAAGTCGCCGTCGCGCTGAAAGAGTATCGTTTCGGCAAGCCGATCGACGAAGCGCTCGATCTGGTGCGCAAGCGCGTCGCGACGCCGAATGCCAACATCGCCTTCGGCTCCATGATCATCGCCAGCCGCCTGGGCGGCCGCCTCCCCGAAATGCTGTCGCGCATCGTCTCGACCATCCGCGAGCGCCAACGCGTCGAGGGTAAGCTCAAAGCGCTGACGGCGCAGGGTCGGGCGCAGGCCTTTCTCCTCTGCTCGGCGCCGCCCGTGCTGGGCATCGGCATGTACCTCTACGATCCTTCGAAGATGCGCCTCATGACCGATTCCCTCGTGGGCCAGGTGCTCCTCGCGCTCGCGATCATCCTGGAAGTCGTCGGCATCTTCGTCACCTCCCGCGTCATGAAATTGGAGGTCTGAGTTGTACTTTCACGCGCAGACGCTGCTTGCCGGGCTCGCCAACACCATGATCCTGTTCGTCGTCGCCCGCCTCGTCGCGGTCGGCTATCGCGAGCACTCCTACCTCTACCAGTTCCAAGATCGCGCCAAGACCCTCGACGCTTGGATCAAGTTCATGTTGCCGGTGGCGCGACACTTCAAGCTGCGGCGCTATCGCGCTGACGTCACGCTGAAGCTGTCGCGTTCGGCGACTCGCCGCGGCTGGAACGCGGATCACTTCATCGCGTCACAGATTCTCCTCGGCATCGTGACGGGCGGCGTCAGCTTCGTGCTTTTGAGCTTGGTTCTTGGCGTCCCCTTTTTCTTGCCGCTCGCGGCTGGAGCGATCGCGACGCTGTTTCCGTACCTCAAGCTCTCCGACCTCGCATCTTCACGCTACAATGCGGTGAATCGCGACCTTCCCTTCATCATCGACTACCTGAGCCTCGCCATGGGCGCCGGCCTCGACTTCAACCGCGCGATGGCGACGGTCGTGAAGGACGCGCCGAGCTCGCCGCTCGTCGACGAGCTGGACCTCGTGCTGCGCAACATGCGGCTCGGCATGAGCCGCGCCGAAGCGCTGGAGGAGATGGACCGCCGCCTCGACAGCCAGTCTTTGCGCCTCTTCGTCCAGACCCTCATCCAAGGCATGGAGCTCGGCACCGACGTCGTGACGACGCTCGCCGCGATGTCGGAGACCTTGCAGCAGCGCCGCTTTCAGAGGGCGGAAGAAGCGGCCGGCAAGATCTCGGTGCGGATGATGATCCCGATGATGGGCTTCGTGATGCCGGCCGTGATGATCGTCCTGCTCGGACCCATGATCCTCGCCTACCTGAAGACGGAGTGAACCGTGCGTAGCTTTGTAGCCCTTCTCCTGCCGATGTTCGTCACGACGAGCGCCTACTGCGCCGACTCGCAACGCGTCGCCGTCGTCGCCAGCGTCGATCCGGGTCAAATCTCGGTGCCGACCGTCGAGCTCTACCACGCAGTGAACAGCGCCGTGCGTGAGTCGAAATCCTGGCGCCCATCGAGCGCCCGCGACGTGAAGCTCAAGATCAAGGCGCCGCAAGCGCTGACGAACCTCGCCTCGATTCCCGCCGTGGCGCGCGGCAGTTTCGTCAAAGCCAAGAACGTCAAGAAGGGCTCGAAAGGCGAGGCCAAGGCGCGCGTCATCGCGCCGGTGCAAGCGATGCTCGACACCATGGCGCTCGACGGCGCAATCATCGTCGATTGCGCCCCGAACCCTCAGCTCGCCGGCAATGTCGACGCCTGCGGTCTCTACTATTACGACCGCGCCGCGGGTCGGATCATCGCGGCGACGCAGAAATCGTTTCGCGTCGCGATCAACGACGCAACCAGCTGGGCCACCTCCCTCGTCGGCAACTTGGACCAGGGCATGGTCGCCCATGCCAGCCGCTCCGAGCGCGACAAGCTGGACCGTGTTCTCGCAGAGTCGCCCAATTCCGACGCCCCGAGCCAGCTCGGCATCGAGCTCGACCTCGTCGGTTACTCGGTGAGCGAGCCCCTCAGCAAGATCCAGAGCCTCCCAGGTGCTGCGCTCATCGTAGGACCGCAGGCGAAGGGCTATGCCGCAGGCCTCGAGCTCGGTATCGCGGAGGCGACGATGGACGATGCGCTCGGCACCGTCAGCTTCCGCGAGCGCTCGTTAGGCCTGCAATTCGCCGTGCAGTCGCGCGCGCTCGAGATGCTGCTTTGGGACTTCGGCCTTGGCCTCCACGTCGCA
Organism: Pseudomonadota bacterium; assembly: GCA_031416315.1. Taxonomy (GTDB): domain Bacteria; phylum Bdellovibrionota_B; class Oligoflexia; order Oligoflexales; family CAIYRB01; genus JANOTL01. The sequence continues at coordinate 2,537 of JANOTL010000052.1, read as the reverse complement.
GACATCAAGGCGCAGGCCGAGAATCGCGGCAAGCTTGACCAACGCGCCGTCAAGCTCCGCGTCGAGCCGGGCGTGCTCTGGGAAATGAACAAGTCGCTGCAGTTCGGCGCCTCGGTCTCCTACGACCGCGTCGTTCCGGTGTCCGGTAGCTCCCAAGGGGCTTATGACGGCAAATCTCTCGCGCGCAACGTCTTCGGCTTCGGCATCCGCCTGCGCAGCGTCCTTTGAAGGGAGTCTCTTCGTGAAAGCATGCCCCGTCCTCATTCTGGCCCTCGCCCTCACTAGCTCGCTCGCCGTCGCGGAGGAAGAGCGCGGCGTCCTCATCGACGACGGCGCGTTCCAGTCGGGTTATACCTCGATCGGCGCAAAGACCGGCAAAGCCTTCGGTGGCTACCGAAGCTTCGTCACCGCCGCTGGAGGCTGGAACGTCGATCATGCGCTGACGCTCGGCTTGAAAGGCGACGTGCTCACCGGCAGCGCTGCTCCAGTCGATGTCTTGGACGCTGAGCGCGGGAGTCTCACCTATGTCGGCGTGTTCGCCGAGACTCTGCCTTGGCGCCTCGGCATCGGCACGGTGAAGCTGGGCGTGACGCTCGGCACCGGCGACGTCGGATACCGCGTAAACGACGTGTACGAGCACGATTCGTTCGGGTTCGGCGAGGTCGAGGCCGTCGGTCTTTTGCATCTCACCCATCGCGTGGATCTCGCGCTGACGGTCGGCGCCCGCATGACGGGAACGCCGGACCTCGAGGGCCTCGCTGCCGCCGATTTGCGCGGCGCGACGGCGAGCCTCGGCTTTCGCGGCTGGTTCTGAGCATGATCGTCCTGATCTACACGGTGTTTGCGGCGGTGCTCAGCTACCTCTGCGTCGCCAGCGACTCCAAAAGCGCACGTCTCACTGCGCTCGCGGTCGACGGCGACGAAGCGCACGGATCAAGCATCGTCGTCGCGTCGGCTTGGGGCAATCGTCGAGTAGGGCTTTTGAATCAGGCGATGCTCGCCCCGCGCTCGGGCCTCTTGCTACGCGACTGCAAGAGCGTCCACACACGCGGGATGCTCTTTCCGATCGACGTCGTCTTTCTTGACCGTGACGATCGCGTGCTTGCGATTCACGAGGCGGTCGACGTGGAACGCGTGATCAAGGGTCCCCGTGGCGCAAAGAGCGTCCTCGAGCTCGCGGCCGGCGCGGCCCGGTCGGAATTTGCGCTACGCCCTGCGGTCGGGCTCGCTTTCCGCCCGGCGGCCTGGCCCAAGGTCCGGACAGAAATCCGGACGACGGCCGTAAGCGGCTGAAGTACGGGCGAAATACGCCTGGCATTGCGATTGCTCCTAGGAGTTCGAGGCGCCGCACGGCGCCCGAAGCACACTGGAGGAACCGCAACATGTCCACCGCCACCGTCGCCGCCACCCAGCCCGCCATCGCGCAACCCGTGATCTCTTTCGTCTTGGCGAACTTCGCCGAGGAGATCGAGCTGGACGATCTGGCCAACGCCGCGGGCATGTCGCGTTTCGCTTTCTCCCGCAAGTTCCATCGTGAGTGCGGCGTCCCGCCGATGCGCTGGCTCTGGAGCTTTCGCACGATGCTGGCCGCCGAATTCATCGAGCTCGACCCTGACTGGTCGATGACCGACATCGCGTTCTCTTGCGGCTTCTCCAGCTCGGCGCACTTCTCCCGGTCCTTTCGCGCGGTGTTCGGCGTGACACCCTCGCGTTTTCGCCGCGAGGCGAGCGAGCGTCTGAAGCAAGCCGGCATGGCGGCGCGCGCCGAAACCTTCGACGGCGTCTTCTCGAACAACGAGTCGACGGTGCGCAAGGCGGCCGAGCTTGCGCTGAAGGCGTCCTGATGCAAACCCAGATGTTGGCCGGGTTTCTGCCTTCGCTGGCGATCGGTGCGGCGCTTTTGGGCGCTACGGGCGTTTGGATCCCCCGCGTCGTCCAGAGTTACGGGCGCAAGTATTTCGACTGGAAGGCCGAGCAGAAGATGCCGCTCGCTTCGGTTTTCGCCCTCGTCGCGACGAGCCTTGCTTGGTTCGCCCTGGCGGTCTACGTCAAGCCGATGCCGTGGAACGCGCAATTGGGCGCGGCGGCAATGATCGCGGCGCTCGCTGGAGTCGTCGTGGCGGACCACCGCTTCCAGCTGATTCCCGACCGGTTTCAGCTGCTCGGGCTCGCCGGAGCCCTCGTCTATGCGGCTCAGGAGAATCTCTTGGGCAACATCGGCGTCGCCTTGGCGCTGGGCGGCGGCCTTTGGCTCGTGAACGAAATCTACCGCCGCGTGCGCAAGCGCGACGGCCTGGGGTTCGGTGACGTGAAGCTGTTCGTCTGGCTCGAAATCGTGCTGGGCGGCAATATCTTGGTCGTGCTGCTGCTGGCCTGCTTGTTGTGCGGCGTTGCGGTATTGCCGTCAATCGCGCGCAAGAAGCGCAGGTCGGACGCGAGTTTTGCGTTTGGGCCGTATGTGGTCTTGGGTGTGGCGCTTGTGGTGGTGATGCAGAGTCTTGCGGTCTGAAGTTATTTACCGCAGAGGACGCAAAGGA
>JANOTL010000051.1:0-1816 GCA_031416315.1 Pseudomonadota bacterium | reverse complement strand
CCTTTTTCTTTGGCGGCACCTCGCTCCTGATCTGCGTCGGCGTCGCGCTCGACACGATGGGCCAACTCGAGGCGCATTTGATCATGCGCCACTACGAGGGCTTTCTCAAGAAGGGCCGCATCCAGGGTCGCTGGTTTAATTTAGGCAGCGGAGTGTGTCAGTGATCGTGATCCTGCTCGGCGCACCCGGCTCCGGCAAAGGCACGCAGTCCAAGCGCCTGGCCGAGAAGTATGGCTTCAGCCACCTCGCCACCGGCGACATCTTCCGCGCCGAGATCGCGCAGAAGACCGCGATCGGCGAGAAGGCCGCGGACTATCTCAAGAAAGGCAAGCTCGTGCCCGACGCGGTCGTCATCGAGATGGTCGCCGGCAAGATCGACAAGGGGGGCAACTACCTCCTCGACGGCTTCCCGCGCACGATCGAACAGGCGCAGGGCCTCGCCGACATGCTCAAGGGCGTCGGTGCTACCGTCGACCTCGTCGTCTTCCTCACCTTGCCGAAGGAAGAGGCGATCAAGCGCATGGCCTCCCGCCGCACGTGCACGGGCTGCGGCGAGGTGTACAATGTGATTTCCCGCCCGACCAAGGCGGACGGCGTCTGCGACAAGTGCGGCGCCCAGGTCGTCCAGCGCGAGGACGACTCCGAGGCCACCGCCGCCAAGCGCCTCATGGTGTTCGAGGATTTGACGCACCCGCTCGTCGCCTACTACAAGTCCGAGGCCGCGTTCCAGGAAGTCGACGCCGCCCAGACGCCCGAGGCCGTGGAAGCCGCCCTGTCCGCCGTGATCGATTCCACGAAGGCGGCGCGGTGACCATGCTCATGAACAAGGCTGTCGAAGTGAAGACCCGCGAGGAACTGGCGCTCATGCGCCAGGCCGGCGGCGTCGTCGCCGACATCCTCGTGCTCCTCAAGGGCCTCGTCAAGCCCGGCATGACCACGGGCGAGATCGACCAGATCTGCCGCGAAGAGCTCAAGAAGCGCAACGCCAAGCCCGCGTTCCTGAACTACCACGGCTTCCCCGGCGTCATCTGCGTCTCGATCAACTCCGAGATCGTCCACGGCATTCCGAGCTCCGCTCGGATTCTCTCTGATGGAGACATCGTCGGCCTCGACTTCGGCGCGATCATCGACGGCTGGTACGGCGATTCCGCGATCACCGTGCCCATCGGCAAGATATCTTCAGAAGCGGAGCTGTTGATCAAGACGACGCGCGAGTGCCTCGAGAAGGGCATCGCCGCCGTCAAGAACGGCGCCCGCATCGGCGACATCGGCTGCGCCGTGCAGACGCACGCCGAGGCCCAGGGCTACACGCTCGTCCGCGAGTTCGTCGGCCACGGCATCGGCCGCGCGCTCCACGAAGAGCCGCCCGTCCCCAATCTCGGCAAGGCCGGCACCGGCGCCCGCCTCAAGACCGGCATGACGATCGCCATCGAGCCGATGGTGAACATGGGCGGCCCCGAGGTCTCGACGCTCGGCGACGGCTGGACCGCCGTGACGAAGGACGGAAAGCTGTCGGCCCATTTTGAGCACACGGTGGCGGTCACCGACACCGGATTTGAAATTCTCACTTTGCCCACGGTCTAAATGAAAGAAGAAAAGATCGAAGTCGAAGGCAAAATTTTAGAAGCGCTTCCGAACGCGATGTTCCGCGTCGAGATCGCTCCGACGAAGATCGTTTTGGCGCACATCTCCGGCAAGATGCGGATGCACTACATCAAGATCCTGCCCGGCGACAAAGTCCGCATCGAACTGTCCCCTTACGACCTCACGCGGGGACGCATCACTTACCGGGAGTAACGACATGAAAGTCAGAGCC
>JANOTL010000050.1:0-36943 GCA_031416315.1 Pseudomonadota bacterium | reverse complement strand
CACGTCGGGTTGAAGGTGCTGGGGCCCACCCTCGCAAGGAGCGCGCCGCCGCGGCGGCGTCACGCTCCTTGCTACGGGGGGGAAGCAGCGGCTGTGGTGAGTGATTGGCTCTGCGGTCTGCGGTCTGCGGTCTGCGGTCTGCGGTCTGCGGTCTGCGGTCTGCGGTCTGCGGTCTGCGGTCTGCGGTCTGCGCGCTGCGTTCTGCGGTCTATTGTCCGCGTTATGCGCGCTGCTTTTGCAGGGATTTCCGTTTGGTCGCGCTGGTTATGGTTAGCGCCGTCGGATCGAGGTTGGTTTCGCGAGGAACTTGGAAAATGTCGCTTGACGTCGTTTTGCGACGCGTTTCCTGAAGGGTCGCGGAGTGGGCGTGAAGTGTGGGCTCGGCTGGCTTGCGGCGGCTCTGGCCGGCGTTTCGCTTCGATGACTCGCGAGGATTGCGGGAAGGGGAGTTCGGGCGCAGGGGAGGCTCGGCGGAGGCCTAAAAATTCGGGTGTATAACGCGTTCGTCGCGAGAAGAAGGAGACTGCGATGGACGTCAATGGACTCAGCAACGTTGAGCTGCAAGTGGCGCTGAAGAGCCAAGTCACGTACGTGCGGGAGTGCACGGCGGATGGCATCGCGTTGCTCGCCGAGGTGGCGACGCGGGAGTTGTATCTGACGGAGGGGTACGCGAGCTTGTTCGTGTACTGCGTCGGTGGGCTGGGGTTTTCAAAATCCATGGCGTGGCGGTGGAGCAAGGCTGCGGGGGCCGTGGCGGCGGATGCGGCGCTGTTGCCGCGGATCCGCGACGGTCGGGTGAGCCTCTGCGTCGTCGCGGTCTTGGCAGACAAGCCGGAGTGTCTGTCGAAAGCGGATGGGATGACGCTGGAGGAGGCGCAGCAAATTGCCGCGCGCCCCGGGAAAGCCAAGCGGGACATCGTGCCGGCGCCGCCGGCGCCCGCCGCAAAAACCTTCGAGTTCCGCGCGGAACCAACCATCACGCAGCTCGATGCGACCGCCGCGGGGGAGCCGAAGCGCGAAACCATGGCAATCAAGCAGCGCGTCCACTTCAGCGCGAGCGAAGCAACGCTGAAAAAGCTCCGGCGCGCCCAAGAGCTGGCGCGCGGTCAAGACGTGGACACGATCATCGAGAAGGCCCTCGACGCCCTCTTGGACAAGTGTGACCCCATGCAACGCCTGCAACGCCGCGAACGGCGCGCCGCTAAGCGCACCCCTATGCCCGCCGCCCCTCAAGCTCCCAAACGCGCAAAGCCGAAGGCGAGCGCCCCCTCCAACCGTTTCCCGATCGCGGTGAAAGACGCCGCCCACAAAATCTCCGGCGGCCAATGCACCTACGTCGCGCGCACGGGCAAACGATGCACCGAACGCACCTTCGGCGAGTACGACCACGTCCACCCGGCCTCCCTAGGCGGCCCGAACACCCTGGAAAACGCCCGCCACCTCTGCAGCGCTCACCACGCAATGTTCACGCGACGCACGTTCTCGCAGCGTTCCCCGACGCCGGCCGTCCGACGCTCGGCTCCATGCGGCGAGATTCTTGCTCGCCGAGGGTGAGTCCCCGCCGGAGGCATCCCTAACCTTGCGCCGCCAAGGAGCAAGAAAAGCCGCGCGCAGCGCCGCGGCGAAGCCGCAAAAAACGCCGCGCGCAGCACCCTCGCCCTCTCGCCCCCAAACCCTACTTGTCCGACAGATCCATCTCGTACGCTTTCCCCCGCATCTTCGTCGCGAAGAAGTCGGGGCTGTGCGTCATCGACCACAGATAGTCCGCCGGGAAGCTCGAGCGCACCTGAGACCGGCCGTCGTTCGGATATTTCGCGCGCCGCTCGGCGTTCGCCTTATCCGCCGGGTCGTCGGCGAACACCTCGTCGGGGACCTCGGCCGTGCCCGCATGCTGATGGCAGCCGATGCAGTTCGTGCGCGCGTTCCCCTTGCCGAGCTCTATGTAAGGGTTGGAGCACCAGGTGCTCGACGGATAGCGCGCCGCGCCGCCCTTCACCGCGGCGGCGAGCGACGGATAAAGCTTCTCGAGGCTCCCCGCCGGGTCAGGATCGGACTCGTTGTAGTCCGAGACGACGCACATCTTGTAGTTGCCCCAGGGGCCCATGCGCTTCAACGACTCCGGTCGGTCGGCGCCGAAGTCGGTGTCGGGCTCGTCGGACCACCACAAAGTGATCCAGAGCCAGTGGCGCGTGGTCTTCGCCGCGAAATGGATCCCCGAGAGCCAGTATTCGCGCAGGCTCGGCTGGAGCTTGATCGTGTAAATGTTACCGGGATTCAGGTCAGAGTCCTTGATCAGCTTCGCCGCGCCCCACTCGCCCGTCTTCATCATGGCCTCGATCGCGGGCCCGCTCGTGTCGAAGGCGCCGAGCTCGTCGCGGTGCGCGACGTTCCACGCGGTCTTCACCGCCACCGCGACGCCGTCCATCCCGTAGTCGAATTTCGGCGCGCTCGCGTCGATGTCGCCACAATGCGCGTAAGCCGCCGCGTCGACCGGGACGCCGCGCTCGTCGCCCGCGGGAAACTCGCGGTCCATGCACGCCGAGAAGTTCTTCTCCGTGGGCGGCGGCGTCGTGCGCGTCACGAGCTTTTGGACGTCGGGGCATTTCAGGATCGTGCCGTAGTTCGCGAGGAGGCCGCCTATGGCGCCCGGGCTGAATAGGGTCACGCCTTTTCCGGAGACGCCGCGCACGTCTTCTTGCGACTTCAGCTGGCCGAGCCTTTGCTCGAGCTTCTGCGGCGTCCAGCCTTTCAAGGTCTTACCCGCGTGGACCTGGTGCACGTCTCGGATGTCTTTTGGGCAGAAGGGGCGCTTGGCCTGGCGGCCGTCTTTCCCGAGGCCCGTGTAAAGGCGCTTGAAGATCTCGACGAACTCGCCGGAGTCGTACCAGGTCTGCCACAGAGGCAAGCTCGCCTCGGCGCCGGGCCGAAAGGTCTCGAGGCCGTCCGACGTGCCGATCTTCGCCGGCGCGAGCATGCGCTCGACCATGCGCCAGGCGACCTCGCGGCGGCCGGCAAAGGTCTTGAGCTTGGCCTCGTCGCCGTCGCCGGCCTCGCGATCGTGCGCGAGGACGGCGGCGGCGCCGATGACCTTACGGTCTTCGGGCGTGGCCTTGGGCTCGAAGGCGTCCCGCCTCGGCCGGCAGGAATACGTCAAGGAGCCAAGGCCGACCGCTGCGAGTGCGAGTGCGAGCGCCCGTCCGTTCATGGGTCACGTCACTTCTGCATGCGGATGGCGGCGTCGGAGGCGACCACGTAATCCTTTTGCGTATTGATGTCGCGCACCAGGAAGTAGAGCCAGCCGTCCGCGCGGAAGTGCGGATAGAGCGCGAACTGACCCTTGCCCATCTTCGTGAGGCGCAGCTTCTGCTTCGGATTCTTCAGGTCCTGGACCCAGATGTTCGCCGAGTTGGAGACCAGCTCCGTGAACTTCGGATCCGTCGGCTCCATGCGGAGGTTCTTGGCGTCGTCCTTGTCCGTGTAATGGTGCGTGGCGAAGACGCGCTCGTTGAAGGACATCGTCGCCTTGCCGCCCTTGAGACAGACGGTACCGACTGCCTTCGTCGTCTTGGTCGCGATGTCGAAGGTGCGCAGGCGGTAGCCGACCTGCTTCGCGCCGCCGCCGACCTTGTTGGCGATGCGCGAGGTGATGATGGCGGCGGAGGGCGAGATGCCGAAGTCGCCTTCGCGGACCAAGGGGATCTTCACCGCCTCCTGGATCTTGAACTTGGTGCCCGACTCCTGCATCGGGTACAGCTCCATGATGCTGTTGTCTTTGGCGAACGGCTCGACGCTCGGGTCGTTGAGGTAGTCCCCGACGCTGCCGTCGTCGTTCGCGTAGTTGTCGGAGCGCACGACGAAGTAGTCGCCGCCGCCGAGCATCGCGCCGACGTGCTGGTAGACGCTCATGTCGGATTTGCCGCAGTAGGTCGTCTCGGCGGCGAGGTCCACGAACTTGGTCGAGGGGTCCTCGAGGAGCGCCTGGCTGCAGAAGTAAGCGCCGTCGCCGCCGGTCATGAAGGTCCAGCCCTTGTTGTCCGGGAAGAAGCCCGGATCGTAGGGGCCGGTGACGCCGATGTAAGGACGCGCGGGGTCTTTGAGGTCGGCGATGAAGCCGTCGGAGGTGCCGGGGATCGTGCTCAAGCCTTCCGGCACGCCAAAACGCAGGCCGGAGCTGGTGAAGCGCCCGTCGGCGGAGCTGCGCAGCCAGAAGGTCGACTGGAACGGCAGCTCTTTCACGATGCGGATGCGCTGCGTGATGGCGGTGCCGGTCGGCGAGTGCTTCTCGGCCCAGCTCTTGGCGAAAGCCTGCTGGTGCGCGAGCGGGAATCTGGCGTCGTCCATGAAGCACTCGAGCGGCGAGCCGAGCTCGTCGTACTCGCCTTGGCGCTCGGGGCAGCCGAACATCGAGACCTGCTCGCTGTTGACGTTCTTCCAGCCCCAGCCTTCGGTCTTCATCTTCTCGATGTGGGCCTTGAGCTCGTCGGTCGACTCGTCGACGCACTCGCCGCCGATCGGGTCGACGACCTCGCCGCCGAAAGCCTCGTCGAGCTTCTTCATGCCGCCGACGACCCACTTGCGCAGCTTCTCGAAGTCGGCGTTCGACATCTGCGCGCCCTCGGCCGCCTTCTCGGGCATGATCGAGGCGTTGGCAAACTCCCTCCACTTCGTCCGGCCTTGGACGATGCCGAACGAGGCGGTGAACATCTTCCTGAAGTGGGAGGTGCGCACACCGGCGCGGTAAAAGCCGAGCTTGGCGTGGTCATAGGGCGAGTTGGCGTCAGCCGGATTGGCGAGGAGACAGAGACGCTTCTGCTTGAAGTCGGCGGTTGCGTCGAAGCAGGCCTGCGTGTCCTGCATCTTTTTGCCCCACTTCTTCACCTGGTCCTTGCCGACCGCGGAGTGCCAAGGGCCGGAGCCGTGGCACGCCCCGGCGCAGGCGGTGCCGCCGCCGCCGGGCGGGGGCGTGATGAACTGCGAGTTGGCGCCGATCATTTTCAGGATGCCGATGGTGGCGACCGTCTCGGGATCGGTCGGAGCGGCTTGCGCGGCCGCGGCGGACATCGCTTGCGGCGCGGCCTCGTCCAGGCGCCTTTCTTCGGGACGCGGCTCAGCGTCCTTAAGGCCCGCGCCACTTCCTGGCGAGCGGCAAGCGGTGGTGAGGGTCACGCCGAGCGCGAGGACGGCGATCGACGACGCGAGAGCGACACGGAAGGTCTTGGTGCGAGCGGGATTCATGGTCTTCATCCTTCAGTCCGTTCCGGGGTGTTTAGAGGTCCGCTCAGTCGGCGAGGGTGACTTCGAGAGTGGCGCTGGAGAGCTTGCCCTTCTCGTGCTTGGTCGCGTCCGTGGCGCGGATCTGCCAAGCGCCGGCGGCCGATTGCGACAGCATCGCGGCGAGGGGCGAGTCGCTCGTTCCGGTCTTCGCGGTCAGCTCGAGGTTCGCCTCGGCCGGGATGTCGGCGGCGGCGCCGTCGTAGATCAGCGCGGTCTGGCCGCCGTGGAGGAGCTCGAGCTTCACGTGGCCGATGTAGGGATGGCGCACGGAGACTTTGACCGAGATCGCCCGGATCGGCTTGTCGGCCGGGACGGCGCCGGCGAGCGGGATCATGACGCCGTTCGCGTCGTTGTCGGGGATGACGACGTCAGCCGCGGACTTGAGCGTGACCGTCGAGCCGCCGGTGTTGCCGCCTTCGGGCGGCAGCGTGATCAAAGGCTCGATGTCGCACTTTTGGTCGAAGGCCGACTGCGATCCCGGGAGGCCGGCATAAAGCGAGCAGCAGTCGTTGATCGCGGCGACCGACTTCTTGAAGTCCGCTTCCCATGCCGGGAGCGTCCCGTAGGCATGCATCTTCGCGTCCGGACGCACCGGCATCCAGCGGTTGTCGGGATAGCTGAGGGATTTGGTGGAGCGGAACTGGGAGAAGTGCGCGGTGGCGGCGACCGACTCTTTGACCCAGAGCTTGCAGGTGTTGTGCGTGCCGATGCGATGGCAGCTCACGCACTCTTTGGCGGTGGGATCCTTCGGCGTCAAGGCGAACGAGTGCTTCCAGCGCGGCGGCTGGTGCTGCTTCGAGACCTGCGAGTAGTTGCCCTTCGCCTCGGGGGTCTTGCAGAGGCGCTTCGGCGACTGGCCCGGCTTCGACGGGTCGCATGGGATGAAGTACTGGTCGACGCCTTGGACCTTCTCGGTGACCTGCATGAGGTAAGGCGAGAGCATGAAGGGGTCAGAATCGTGGCACTTGATGCAAGCGAACCCGTTTTCGACGGTGCCCGAGGCGGTGGGCTTGATCCAGAACTCTTTGGCGCTCAGGGCCCGGTCGGCTGCGGGCAAGGTGGCGTTCTTTTGGACGACGTCGGCAGGCAACGACTCTTCGTGTGGCGGCGGCACGCGCCAGGTCGGGAGCGGACGCTCGCCCGGCTGAAAACCGGAGAGGGCCTGATACCAGCAGGTCTCGCCGGTCGAGCGGTCGTGCTGGATGACGGCGACGTCGTTGTGCCAGGCCTTATCCGCCGGCCAGGGGTTGGTGACGTTGCCGGCTGAGTCGAAGGAGTCGCCGATCTTATAGCGGCGGCAGACGTAAACGGTGTCGACGTTGGCGTTCGAGGTCTTGAGCTTGCCGACGCGAGCGTATGGGACGCACTGGCCGTCCGTACCGAGGCCGAGGTAGGCCGGCGCGTCGCATTTCGCTTTCGCCTTGTAGGTGCCGAAAGCCGGCTCGACGCCGTTGATTTTGATGGGAATGATCTGGCCGTCGCGGCAATCCCAGGGCGGCAGGTCGCCGAGGCGGTTGGCGCAGACCTTGCCGTAGTTCACGACCTCGTCGATGTCGGGGATCGCGTCGCCCAGGCCGAAGCCGCTCATGACGTCGTCGCCGTCTTTCGGATAGCCCCAGCCGCGGCCGACGAGCTGCGTCGCTTGGGCGTCCGCATAGATGCAGCCTTCCAGCCGCTTCGGGCCGTTCCAATCGCCGGAGGCCTGGCAGGCCTGAGAAAGCTTGCCGTTGTTCTCGCCGGCATCAGTGCACTTCTTGAACAGCTCGCCCTCGACCTCGACGTCGAAGCCGCCGAACTGTTGCTCGCCGGCCGACTTCGCGAGGTCGACCTTGTGCGTGACGGAGCTCGAGCGCGAGAGCTTGGCGCAGTCGACCTCGACGTCGGAATAGTTGGAGACGACATCCCATTTCAGGGTCAAGCCCTGGCCGTCGGTGACCCGGGCATCGTGGTAGAAGCGCACCTCGAAGGTGTTGCCCTTGCCCTTGCCCTTGGCGATGCTGACCTTGCTCTTAGCCTGGTCGACGTCCGCGGAGGCGTCCGAGCGCAATCCGGCCTTGTCGTCCGTGCGCGGGCGGCAGCTCGAAGCGGCGGCGAGCGCCAGCCCAAGGCCGAAAACCGCGACGAAAGCTCCGCCCGTTCCAGTCAACTTCATGGCGACAGTCCTGCGATGGATTGAGTTGTAAGGATTGCCTCCATGATAGCCCAATAAGGGGACTTCTCGTAGTCGCCCTGAGTTAAGGACTCTTAACTCAAGGGCGATTTGCCCTATTTGGTGCCATGCCTAAAACGTGCTAGTTCTCCGTCAAATGGGTCTCCGTCAAAAAGGCTGATTTCTTGGACGTATCCCTGATTGCTGGACTCCTGTCGCTCGTCATCGGCGCCGCCGTCTGCGTGCTGGCGTTCGCAGTCCAGCGTTATTGCATGGCGAACAAGGACCTCGTGCCACCGCGGACGACCCGCCTCTTCGCGATCTTGGGCGCCACGGCGAGCGCCTACTTCATCATCGAAGGGCTGGCGCCGTTTTTCGCGCCGCCTCTTTGGCTCGACGGCGCGCTCAAGCTCGTGCTGCTGGTTTCCGCCGTTTCCGGAACGGTCGCGGTGCGCTCGGTCGTGAAGCGCCTCGCGGCGATGCCGCGACGCGCGGATCTCAGGCGTCTGAACTCCGAGTTTCAGGCGCAGCTCAGAATCATCACCAACTCGATGCCGTGGCTCGTCGCTTACGTCGACCGCAACGAACGTTACGTTTACGTGAACCGCACGTACGAGCAGTGGTGGGGACGGGCGCAAAAGGAATACGTCGGCAAGCCGCTGCGCGAGATGATGCCGCCACGACTTTACGAGGACGTCGCGCCGCGGCTCGCGGAGGCTCTCGCGGGACGCGAGGTGAGCTTCGAGACGACGATCGTGAGGGATGCGCCACGCCGGGTCAGCGTCACTTATGTGCCGGACTGCGACGATTCGGGCGTTGTTCGCGGCGTCGTGGCGCTGATGAGCGATATCACTAAGCATAAAGAGGCGGAGGAGGCGCTGCGGCACGCGAAGGACGTCGCGGACGAGGCCAGCCGCACCAAGAGCACGTTCCTCGCCAACATGAGCCACGAGATCCGCACGCCGCTCGCCGCGGTGCTCGGCTACTCGGAGCTCCTGCTCAACGAGCGCCAGCCGCAAGCCGAGCGCCACAACTACGCCAACGCGATCAAGCGCAACGGCGAGCTCCTGCGCAACATCATCGACGACATCCTCGACCTGACCAAGGTCGAGTCGGGAAACTTGCGGATCGATCGCCTCCCGGTCAACGTGCTCGAGCTCGTGCACGAAGTGACGGCGATGATCGAGCCCAAGGCGGAGCAGAAGGGCGTACAACTACGCTCCGACGTGCTCGATAACGTCCCCGAGCGCGTCGTGACCGATCCGATGCGCCTCCGGCAGATCCTTCTGAACATGCTCGGCAACGCCGTGAAGTTCACGCAGACGGGCGAGATCTTTCTGAGCGTGGAGGCGAGCCCGGATCAACCGCGCCTCTCCTTCGTGGTGCGCGACACCGGCTGCGGTATCGAGCCTCAAAACGCCGAGAACCTCTTTGAGGCGTTCAACCAAGCGAGCTTGGCCTCCAGCAAAAAGTACGGTGGCACCGGACTCGGGCTCGCCCTGTCGCGGAAGTTGGCGCGCGAGCTCGGCGGCGATTTGGAGCTGACGACGACGGCGGCCGGCGGCGGCTCGACCTTCACGCTGTCGATCGCGACCGGAGGCGCATGCGCCGTCCCGCACGGTGAGACCATTGCCGAAGCGGCCAAGCCGACCCTGCCCGTCGCGCGCCTACGCGAGATGCGGGTCTTGCTCGTCGAGGACAGCCCAGACAATCAGCTCATCATCGGCCACTATTTGAAGCTCGCCGGCGCCGTGGTCGAGCTCGCCGGGAATGGTCAGGACGGGGTCACCCGCGCGATGGCGGACCATTTCGACGTTGTCCTCATGGACATCCAGATGCCGGTGATGGACGGCTATCGCGCGGCGGCCGAGCTGCGCTCCCGCGGCTATTCCGGGCCGGTGGTCGCCTTGACGGCCTACGCGATGAAAGAGGAGCGGGAGCGGGCCTTGAGCGCCGGCTTTGACGAGCATCTGCCGAAGCCGGTGGACCGTGCCGCGCTGCTGCGCCTGCTGGAGCGCTTGGGTCCGAGGCTCGAGGCGCCGTTGACGCGGCCGATTTTGGCTGCTGCGACCGAGACTTGGGTGCATTGACATTGTCCTTTGCGCGGGGAGCGACTAAGCTTTCCCGGCCATGACACCTCGCGTCGTACAGATCATCGGTGTGCCCATGGACCTCGGCGCCAACATGCGCGGCGCCAACATGGGTCCGGCGTCGATCCGTATCGCGGATCTGCACGCCAAGCTCTCGGTGCTCGGCTACGAGGTCCATGACGGCGGCGATCTGCCCGTGCCGATCCGCGACACGCTGAGCGAGACCTCGCACCGCCAGCGCTTCATGCACGAGATCGCCGCGGTCTGCGCCGACCTCGAGCAACGGGTGGCCGCGGCGCTGACCGCGGGCAAGGTGCCGATGATCCTAGGCGGCGACCACTGCCTGGCGATCGGCTCGATCAGCGGCGTCTCGCGCCACTTCCACGAGAAGAACGAGAAGATCGGCCTGATCTGGATCGACGCGCACGCCGACATGAATACCCCCGACACCTCGACCTCCGGCAACATCCACGGGATGCCGCTCAGCGTCGTCCTCGGGCACGGCTACTCCGAGCTGACCCAGCTCGGCGGCTTCGCGCCGAAGGTCCTGCCGGAGAACGTGGCCTTACTCGGGATCCGGACTCTGGATCACGGCGAGAAGGAAATCATCCGAAAGAGCGGCATCCGCTACTTCACGATGCGCGAGATCGACGAGCGTGGGATGGCGGCCTGCATGCGCGAGGCGATCGCGGTCGCGTCGCTCGGGACGGCGGCGATCCACCTGTCGCTCGACATGGACGGGATCGATCCGCAGCACGCCCCGGGCGTGTCGACACCGGTGACGGGCGGCCTCAGTTTCCGCGAGACGCACCTGGCGCTGGAGATGATCGCCGATACCGGCATGCTGCGCGGCATGGACTTCGTCGAGCTGAACCCGATGACTGACCTGGCGCACAAGACGGCGCAGTTGGTCACTGAGTTGGCGCAGTCGGCGCTCGGGAAGTCGATCGTTTGAGCTTCACGCTGCACGCCACCGACGGCGGCGCGCGCCGCGGGACGCTGCAATTGGCGCACGGCGCGGTGGAAACGCCGGTCTTCATGCCGGTCGGGACCGTCGGCTCGGTGAAGAGCCTGACCCCGGTCGATCTGAAAGAGATCGGGGCGCAGATCATCCTCGGGAATACGTATCATTTGTGGCTCCGTCCGGGGACCGAGGTGATCGGGGCGTTCGGCGGCCTCCACCGCTTCGTCGGCTGGGATCGGCCGATGCTCACCGACAGCGGCGGCTTCCAGATCTTTTCTTTGGCGCAGCTGAGCAAGTTGACCGAGGAAGGGGCGCACTTCCGGAGCCATCTCGACGGCTCAAAGCTCTTGCTGACGCCGGAGCTCGCCGTGTCGATCCAGGAGACCCTGGGCAGCGACATTCACATGGTGCTGGACGAATGTACGCCGTATCCCGCGACGCACGACGTCGCGCGCACTTCGATGGAGCGCTCGATGCGTTGGGCGTCGCGATGCCGTGCCGCGAAAACGAGGCCCGAGCTATGCCAGTTCGGGATCGTGCAGGGCGGCGTCTATCCGGATCTGCGGCAGGAGAGCGCGAAAGCTTTGATCGACATCGGCTTCGAGGGCTATGCGATCGGCGGCCTTTCGGTCGGCGAGACAAAGCTGGAGATGGCGAGCACGCTGGATGCGGTGACGCCGGTCTTGCCCGTGAATAAGCCGCGCTATCTGATGGGCGTGGGCACGCCGATCGACCTGATGGAAGGCGTGGCGCGGGGCGTCGACATGTTCGACTGCGTGATGCCGACGCGAAACGGCCGTAACGGGACCTTGTTTACCTCGGGCGGCCGGGTGAACATCAAGAACGCGCAGTTCAGGCTGGCGGACGAGCCGCTTGATCCCGCATGCGCCTGCTACACGTGCAAGAATTTCTCGCGCGCCTACCTGCGCCACCTCTTTCTGACGGGCGAGATCACCGGCCTCAGACTCCTCTCTCTCCACAACCTCGCGTATTACTTGAATTTGATGGCGCGGGCGCGGGCGGCGATCGCGGCGGGTGCCTTCCATTCGCTCCTGACGGAGCAGCGCGCTCTTTGGGCCGCGCCGTAATTTTCCCTCAAACGCTTGGGAAATCCGCCGATAAGGATCGCGGAGGCCCGTATGCGACTTTTACCTGTATTTTCGATGGCTTGCGCTCTCGCTGCCGCGAGCGGCTGCCGCGCTGCGGCGCACTCGCAGCTGCGTGAGTCCTTAGGCCCCGGCGGGTCTTTGGTGACGCAGCTCTTCACGGCCCGTGCGGACGTCGAGACGGCGGCCTCAATGAAGCCGTCGGAGGTTTGGGAGCGCTTGGGGATGGGGCCCGGCGGGCGAGCCGCGCGCGTCGCGATGCTGACCAAGGTGCTGCGCCTGGCGGCGACGAGCCTGGGCGGCGCCGAGCTTCCGGCGGTTTTCGAGCAGTCGTTCGGGCTCGGGCCGGAGTTTCTGCGGGAGTGGTTCGCCGGAGCTGCAGGAGATGCGCTCTACGCGCAGCTCGCGACGCGGCTCGACGAGATGCTCGAGAGCGACCCGCGCAAGCTCGACCGGTTTCCGACGGTGCCGCTCGCCGCGATTCCGCAGATCCAAAAAGCGATGTTCGAGGCCGCGAAGCCGACCTTGCAGCCTTCGCCGCCTTTGGCCTATCCGCCGCATGCGGCGGAGAACGCGGAGGCGATGGTCACGTTGGCCGAAAATGGCTGCGCGGCGCCGAATCCTTCGCGCGCGCCGGTGCTGAAAGAGGCGGGGCTTTACGGCGGGCACGAGCTCATCGACCGCGCCGTGATGCCGTGCTTTCACGACAACGCGGTGAAGCTGGCGGGGATCCTGAGCCGGCTCGCGAATACCGTTGGGCATCCGGCGGCGCCGAAGGCCGAGGTCGAGCTGCGCCTGCGCTTCGGGGCGGACGACGCGGATGACGCGAGCCATTCGACCGTGCGTTCATACGAGGACTTGCTGGCGCTTCTCGAGGCGCAGGGCTACACGGTCGAGATTTTCTCGACGCGGGTCGTGGCCGATTTTTTCGGCGTGAGCTACAGCGAGGACGGGCAGACTTTCCGGCCGGTGCGGGCGAACCTCTGGATCGCGGCGAAGGTCGACGGCGAAGTGGTACGGATCCCGGCGGAGCACGGCGAGATCGGGCTCATGGTGCACCGCGACGGGAAAAGGTTCGCCGAGGTGCGTTACTATCTAGGACTGCCGGATCAGGCGCATCCGGGGATCGGGTCTTACTGGCGGCCGCGCTCGGAGAAAGACACGTCGTGGAGCGGTGCGATGCACGAGCGCATCGAGACGTTCAGTGGCTACAGCACCGCCGCGGCGAAAAGCTGGCTCGAGAGCGTGGCGAGAGCGATGCGCGGTTTTCAGGCGGCGCACGATCGGGTGGGATTGCCGCTCGACGGGTACGGCGTGTTCGTGTGCGCCGACTCTTTGGTGCTGGCGTCCGCGGCGAAGCAGACGGTCGAGCAGACCTTGAGCGGGCGGATCACCAACGTCTTTCCGGTCGTGCGGGCCGGGAAAGCGGTCGTCGGCGGGATCGAGGTGGACGTCGAGGCGATGGTGAGCATTTGGGCCGGGGTGGATGCGGGGGCGCTTAGGAAGGCTTATCCGGCGGATACGGAGTTGGAGTTGGAGCCGGAGCGGTTTCGGCAACGGCTCAGGGTGGCGTTTCCGGTTTCGGGAGATGGGCGGTTTGGGGCGTTTCCGGAGTTCTTGGCGGCTTTGAGGGATGTGGTGCGTCCCGTGCCGTGACTCTTTGCCGGCCGGAGCGCGACTTGGAGGTGGTTCATGGCGGCTCCGGGTTAGAGGCGGAAATACCCGCCGGCGATCAGCTGAAAGATGCTCATCTCATATTCGCCGTACCCGCGCGATTTCTCGCCGACGCTGCGCGAGCCAGTCAGATACGAGACCCCGGTTTGCACCATCAGGCGCTCGCCCTCGAGGAAACCCTTGCGCCAGCCGGCGGCGAAGATCTTGTGCGGCATGGCGTCGAGGGTCTTGAAGTTGTAGCCGACCTTCTCCTCGTCCTCAGTCTCGATCTTCATGAAACCGTCGCCGAGCTGCGACGGATAAAGGCCGAACGACGCGTTGAAGCGCATGCCGCGCCAGCCGTAGTCGGCGCCGAGCTTGATGTCTAGTGTGCTCAGGTAGTCGACCTTGGCCTTGCCGAGGCCGGAGTCCTCTTCCTGATCGGCGAGACTCGCCCAATTTTCGTAGAAGACCTCGACATAGGGCGCGAGCTCTTTCCAGACCTTCATGGTGGCCCCGAAGCCGAGCCCCATGGGGCCGTCTTTCTCGATCGATTTGTCGATCACCTCGCCGGGGAGCGCGGCAATCTCGGACTCGCCCGTCGTCGTCGCCTTTTGCGGCAGGCGCAGCGTGAACGCCGCAGACAGACGGTCGTTGAGGAGATCGACGCGCGTCCCGATCAGGAACTGCATCGTCTTATTCTCGCGGGTGTCTTTCAGGAGCGAGGCGCCGTCGTCATGGCTCGAGGCCTCGGTGATCGTCTTGCCCTTGGTCATTTGGATGCTGGCGCCGGCGGAGACCATACCCAAAAGCTCGTAGGCGGCGCCGAGCGCGAATCGGTAGCCAAGCCCCTCGCCGCTCGTCGTGGCGTCGACCAAGATCGGGTCGGCGCCGAGGTCGCGGGACGGGAGCTTCTCGATCTTCTGCGCGGCGGAGTCGCCGGGTAGCGGCAGGAAAGAGACGCCTACGCCGAGATGCGGGATGGGGCGCACGGTCGCGCCGAAGAAAGGCACGGGCGTCGTCTTCGCGACCTCGACGGCCTCGAAATCGTAGTCCTCGCTCTTCGGATATTGGAAGGTGTAGCTGAGCGACAGGACGTCGAGCTCGAAGTACGGGGCCGCGATGGAGCGCTTCGGCTTTTTCTTCTTGGCGCCCTTCTTCGGCTTCTTCGCCGCCGGCCCTTCTTCGACGGTGAGGTTCGCCGGATTGTAGTAGATGGCGGGCGCCTCGCGGCTGTGGAGCTGCCCCGCGCCGGCGTGCGCCTTCGCCTCGGCGCCGGTGCCGAAGAGCGAGAACAGGTCTCCCTGCGCGGCGGCGGGAGTCGCCGCCGTCGCGAGGAAGAGCCCGAGGCACACCCGGAAGGCCGTCACACGAACGCCGTCTCGCCGCCGCTGGCGATGATGATCTTGCCCTCCTCCTCGAGCTTCCGCGCGATCTGCACGACCTCGAACTGGATGGTCTCGACGTCGGAGAGCTTGATCGCCGGCATCGCCTCCATGTCCTCGCGCAGCATCTTCGCGGCGCGCTCCGACATGTTCTTGAAGACGAGCTCGCGCACCGCCTCCGAGGCCGTCTTGAGCGCGACCTTCCACTTGTCGTTGTTGACGCCCTTGATGAGCTCCTGGATGCCGCGATCGTCGATCTTGATCAGGTCGTCGAAGGTGAACATCAGCTGGCGGATCTGCTCGGCCAGGTCGGGGTCGCGCTCCTCGAGGTTGTCGAGGATCTGCTCCTCGGTCGCCTTGTCGATCAGGTTCAGCATCTCGGCGATCGGCTCGACGCCGCCGATCTTCTGGGTGTGGATCGAGCCCATGGCCTGGATCTCGTTCCGGAGCACGTCGTCGATCTCGTCGATGATCTCCGGCGCCACGGCGTCGAGGTTGGCGATGCGCAGGAGGATCTCGGTGTGCAAGGACTCCGGCAGGAGCTTCAGCGTCTCGCCGCATTTTTTGGCGTCGAGGTGCGCGAGGATCAAAGCGATGGTCTGCGGGTGCTCGTTTCGGATGAAGGTCGAGAGCGTCCGCGGGTCGATCAGCTCGAGGGAGTCCAGGTTCGCCGCGGAGCCGAGCTGCAGCTGATCGATCAGCTCCTCGGCGTCGCCGCCCTTGAAGGCCGAGCCGATCACCTTCATGGTGAACTCGTTGCCGCCGTAGAAGAACTTCTTGTTCTGCTGCAGGATCTCGTAGAACTCGAGGATGATCTCGTCGACGATCTCCTGCTCGAGGCGCCCGAGGCGGCTCATGGCCGAGCCGATGCGCTTGATCTCGAACTCCGTCATGTTCTTGAAGATCTCGGCGGAGACGTCCTCGCCGAACGAGAGCAGCAGGATGGCCGCCTTTTGCGCGCCCGTATACTTATTCGTGGCCACACGACCTCCTGCGTCACTCGCGTCAAAAACTGGATATCTCCATTGTAGGGAACGTCGGACGGTTGGCGGGAGGGCGCCAATCGGTTGACTGGGTGACCACGGTTTTGACGGGCGTCGGCGAGAGCCGCCGGCAAACCAGGTAAAAACGCCGCGTTTCGACGGCGGATCACCGGCTTAGAGACGGAACGCGTCTTGCTTTGAGGCGCTCGGCGAAGATCCCGTTCCCGCTCCACTCGCTCGTGGCTCCCGCTCCTTTTCCCCGCTCCCGTTGTATTGAGGTCTTTGACGATGAAGCTCACTCTGATCAAAACGATGCTGTTCGCCGGGATCACCCTCTCGGCCCAACCGGCGATCGCCAAAGCGAAGAAGACGGCCCCCGCGCCGCCGAGCTTCGCCGACCTGGATCAGGACGCGGTCCAGCTGGACGCGAAGACCAAGAGCCTAGCCGATAGCGACGAGTGCGTGCCGATGCACCTGAAGAATCAAGGCACGGTCGGCATCCTCGCTTTGCACTGCACCGACAAAGCGCTCGCCGCCGACGGCGAGGAGTACGAGATCAGCGAGACGTTCACCGCGCCCGAAGAGATCGCGCGCCGCTTCAATTTCTGGCGTCGCATTTACTCCGTATGGAGCAAAGATCAATACGTCATGCACTTGTCGCAGTACCCTGAGGTCGTGGTCGAGGCTTACGACGCCTCCCGCAGCGGCAAGACGGTCGGCGACGTGCGCAAAGAGCACATGATCAAGGCCGTGGCGGAGTCGCAGCGCGACCGCTACAGCAAGATGTTCCTGCAGATGCATCGCACGCGGAACGATGAATCCCGCTTTTCCCCGGCGATGAAGCGCGTTTCGCGCTCGATGGCGCACATCAAAGACGGCGACAAGTACCTGATCGCGGCGCGCACCTTGCGCCTCCAGCGCGGCCAGCGCGACTTCATCGCCAGCGGCCTCACCGTCGGCCCGAAGTATCTGCCTTCGATCGAGCTCGAGTTCAAGGAGCAGGGCATCCCCGTCGAGATCTCCCGCCTCGCCTACGTCGAATCCTCGTTCAACCTCGCGGCATACTCCAAGGTCGGCGCCTCGGGCGTCTACCAGATCATGCCGGCGACCGGCCGTCAGTACCTGAAAATGCACTCCGGCGTCGACGAGCGTCAGGACCCGATCAAGGCCAGCCGCGCGGCCGCCAAGCTCTTGAAGATGAACTACGCGATGACCGGTAGCTGGCCTTTGGCCATCACCGCCTATAACCACGGCGTCGGCGGCATCCGCAAGGCGATGCGCGCCACCGGCTCGAAAGACATCGTCACCCTGATCAACCGCTACTACGGCCCGTCTTTCGGCTTCGCCTCGAAGAACTTCTACGCCAGCTACCTCGGCATGCTCGCGACCCTGAAGGACTCCGACCGCCTCTTCCCGGACGTGCCGAAAGTCGACGCGCTCGCGTTCGACAACGTGCGCCTTTCGAAGTCCCTTTCGATCCAGATGCTCCGCAAGCAGTACAAGATCAGCCTGACCGACATCTCGAGCCTGAATCCGGACATCTCGCGCGCCGTCCTGCGCGGCAACGGCTTCCTTCCCAAGGGCTACGTCCTCAAGGTCCCGGCGAAGGCGAAGGGCCAGAACGTCGCTAGCGAGACGGCGACCCCCAACTCCTAACGCCAGACGCCTCCTCGACTCTCCATCTGATGGTATGATGGTCCGCATGCGCCCCCCCCTGACCGTCCCGTTCCTCGTCTTCGCCCTGGCGGCGAGCTTCGGCTGCACGAAGCTGGAAAAGCTCGTGACCAAGAAGAGCGGCGAGGACCCGGCCGTGGAGCCGACCTTGCCGCAGCGGCCGGTGGACGAAGCGCCGGTCGAGGCGAAGAGCTCCGAAGGCGGCGTCGTCGTCGTCCGCGTCGAGTTGCGTCCCGACGGCCTCCTTCTGGGTCTCGCCGGCGTGCCGCCAGGAGCCTTGCTCGAGTGTGACCTGGACGCGAGGCCGCTCGTGCCTTGCCACGACGGCGCGCTTTTCTCGCGACCGGAGGCCGGCGACCACAAGATCAATCTCATCGCGCTCGTGAACGGCCAAAAAGTGGCGTTCGGCGCCTCCGCGACCTTCACGGTCGAGCCCCAAAACCAGGCCGGCCCCGACGGCGAGGTCAAGAGCCCCTTGGCTCTCGAGGTGTCGGATCCCGCCTTCGCCAACGGCCAGATCGTGAAGATGACCGAAGATTTCACGGCGCGCTTCCGGTTCGCGGACGATGCGGCCGCGCGCGCCTTGGGCTGCGAGCCGAGCTTGAAATGCAGCTACGACAGCCGCACGAGCCCTTTCTGGACCGCTTGCGACGCCGGCAGCGGCAGCTTCACCGTCGACAAAGACCTCTTGGCCCTCGGCGTGCAGTACCTCTCCGTGCAGGCGCGCTGCGCGGAGCACGTCGGACCGATCCTCACGATGTTCTTTTGGGGCGTGCCCGCCGGCTACGAGCCGATGAAGCTGCGCGCCATCACCGACGGCGAAGGCCGCCACGTCGTGAGCCTGATCAAGGCGGACGACTGCCCGGACAAGCAGAGCTACGAATGCTCGGAGGCCGCTGACGATCCGTTCGGCGCCTGCGTCAACGGCAACTCGGTCGATAACCCGCCGAAGGGCTTTCGCATCCGCATGAGCTGCGGCGGCAAGCCTGGGCCGGCCCTCGACCTTAACCCTTAAATCCGGCTCACGATTTCGGTTTGCCTCGCGCCGTCGTCAAGACTAGGCGCGACGTCTCCGATAAGAGGTTCACCTCTTGTCGGAGCGGTGATGATCCTGCGTCGCTACATTTTGACCATCGTCGGCTCCGCCATTCTCGTCCTCGGCCAAGGCTGCGGTGCGCCTGCAGCCAAGAAATCGGTGAACGGCGCCAGTCCGGCGAGCAAGGCTAGTGCCGGCGACGATGACGATGACGCCGACGCGAAGAAGAAGAAGAAAAAGAAGAACAAGGGGACGGGCGAAACGCCGGCCGAAGACGACGCCGGCGGCGCGACGTCCTCACCCGCCACGCCGGCGAACGACGCGCCCGACACTCCCACTAGTCCGGACGCGCCGGCTCCCGGCGCGGGGCCTGCTCCCGCGGCGGATCAGACGACGCCAGTCGGAGAATCGCTCGCAACCGGTTGCTACCGCATCGGCGGCGGCGGCTTCTTCGCCAACGACGCGGGCCATTCGTGCGGCGTGCCGCCGATTCCTTTCTTCAGCGCCACCTGCGGCAACGTCGCCTTCGACTCGCTGCCCGAGCGCAAGGACCACGGTGCGAACGTTCTCGACGGCGGCTGCGCGTTGTCATCGCAGTGCTACCGCATCGACGGCGGCGGCTTCTGGTCGAACGGCCAGGGCCATTCCTGCGTTTTTCTGGGCGAAAACATGCCGAAACACTGCGGCGGCAAGACCGTCGCGCAGTTCAACGAGCTGCCCGCGCTGACGAGCCATTGGGGCAACGCGCTGGACGGCCCCTGCGACGGTAGCGGCGCGGCGCCGTCGCCGTCGCCGGCGACGCCGCAAAACCTGGCGGCCGGCTGCTACCGCGTGGGCGGCGGCGGCTTCTGGTCCAACGGCGCGGGCCAATCCTGCGGCGTGCCCCCCGTCCCTTTCCTCGGCGACCAGTGCGGCACGAACGACTTCAACGCGCTGACCGTGCGCGCGGATCACGGCGCGAACGCGGTGCAAGGCGGCTGCCGTCTGCCGAACAAGTGCTACCGTATCGGCTCCGGTGGTTACTGGTCCAATGGCCAGGGACACTCATGCGTCTTCAGCGGCCCGCGCATGGCGGCGCACTGCGCATTCGGCGTCGACCGCTTCAACGAGCTGCCCGACATCGGCGCTCACTGGGGCAATGTGCTCGACGGGACCTGCGCCGGAAGCTGAGGCTAAAGCCGCGGATCGGCGTCGAGACTTCGCGCGAGATTGGCCGAAGCGCCAAGCGACGTCGAAGGGCCGGCGCTCAATTTCTCGCGACCGCGACCGATCACGGGATGGTCCCACTTTCCAATCTCCGTGCCACGGCGGGGTCCCGGTCATGATCCAGGCGAACGTTCTCAAAACCTTCTTTCTCGCATGCGCGCTGTCGCTATGCGGCGCACCCAGTTTCGCGGTTCCGGCGGCGAAGCCGGCCAAGACGAAGCCTGCGGCGAAGGGCAAGGCCAAGGCCAAGCCCGTCGCGAAGAAGGGCGTCGCGAAGCCCATCGCCGGCAAGAAGGGCGCGAAGCCGGGCAAGGCCGTCGTCCTAAAAGATGCCAAGGGCAAAGTCGTCGGCAAAGGCGTCAAGAAGGACGCGACCAAAAAGGACGCCAAAGCCTCGGTGAAAAAAGACGCGACGAAGAAGGACACCGCCAAGGGCGCGGGCAGCGGCAGCGGTTCCACGGCGAGCGCGGGATCGGGATCGGGCTCCGGCTCGGCGGCGACCGCCTCGGGCAGCGACTCTGGCTCGGCCAGCGGCGAGGCCACCACCAAAGCCGCTAAATCGCCAGGCAAGATGGCGGCGAAGACGGGCGGCGAGGAGCTCGACGAGCAGTTCGGCGAAGAAGATCTCGAGGAAGAGTCCTCTGCCGGCACGATCGTCGTCGTCCTCCTCTTGATGGCGGCGGTGGGCGCGGGCGGCTTCGTCTTCTGGAAGAAGAAGCAGGCGGCCGGCGGCGGCGGCGAAGGCGCGGACCTGAACTTCGAGTCGAGCCACGAGAGCGCCTTTGCGGACAGCGAGAGCAGCCTCTCGATGGACGAAAAAAAAAAAAGCCTAGCGTAGACAAGCCCAAGAGCTCGATCACGGCGAAGGTCACGAAGAAAGACGAGCCGAAGGAGGAGCCGAAGGACGCCGCCGCCCCCGCTCCAGAGGCCAAGCCCGAGAAAAAAGGCTTCGGCCTCGGCGCCCTGAAAGACAAGGCGAAGGCCGCGGCGAAGGCCGGCATGAGCGGCGCCGCCGGAAGCCTGGCGAAGAATGTCGCCGGCGGCGTCGGAGGCGGCTTGGTCGGCGACCTCGCGGGCGCGGTCGGCGGCGACATGGTCGGCGACCTCGCTGCCGCCCACGCGGGCCGGGCAATCGGCAATGCCGCCGGCAAAGCGACCTCGAAGGCCGTCGACAAGAAGCTCAATAAGCCCGCGCCGGGCGCGCCGGCGGCGGCAGACGACGCGGCCGGCATGCCGGCGATGCCGGCGGCTCCCGACGCTTCTGCCGACGTCGGTCTCGCGAGCGGCGCGGCAATGGGCGCCATGCCGCCGATGCCTTCAGCTCCGCCCGCGGAGGCTGAGGCGCCCATGGTGGAGGCGCCGACCGACGACTACGACCGTCCGGTCACCGGCGCCGACTGGAACGGCTGGGACCAGATCGATCCCGAAGAGTTCTTCTACCGCATCAAGGTGCTCGAGCACACCGGCATCCACGGCGGCGACGACGCCTACGAGGCTAAGATGCGCGAGATGGGCTTTCGCGACCACATCCACTATCAACGGGTGAAAGACGCGTACACGGCCGGCAAAGATCCGGACCTCCTGGCGCAGTCGGCGTTGAACGCGACCGGCCGCCATTCGAAGGAGCAGATGAAGGCGGCGGCGCCCAGCTTTCCCGACGTCCACGGTCTCGACGTGAGGACGTACGGCGTCGTCGCCTCGCGTCGGGCGCGTTGCAAGGACGATGCGGCACGGGCCGCGCTCCTCGCCGAATACGGTCTGGACGACGCGAAGTACGGCGAGGTCGATGCGACCTGGCAGGCACGGATGCAAGAGACGATGACGAGAGACCCGATGGCCGGCGGCGACCTGATGTCCAAATACGGCCAGGGCTTCGCCGAAGGCAGCACGGGTCAGTTTGCCAAGGCCGCGCAAGCGGGCGGCGTCGCGAGCGACGTGAATACGGCCGCGGGGACGGCGCCGGATGCTCCGGAGCCCGTGCCTTTCGCCAAGTTCGTCGAGATCGAGCAAGCGCAGAGAGCCTGGTCGCAGCAGGGCTTGGACATCGGCGCGAAGCTTCAGGAAGTCTTCGGCATCTCGATTTTGGACTGGAGCGACATCGGCGCCTATTGGTCGCCGAAGATCACCTCGGATCTAAACTACGCACGGCAGTACAACGAGCTGCAGCCGCGGTTTGCGGCGCAGTACGGGGCTATTTCGGCGGCGTGAGATTGGGTGCGGGGTGGCGGCGGTCTCCCGCCAGCCGGCCGCTCAGATCTCGTGGATAAGATCGAACTTGAACGTCACGTACTCGCCGATCAAGCGCTCCTCCGCGCGGCCCACATAGATCGTCACCCAGCGGTTCGCGCCATAATAATCGCCCTCGACGTCGACTACGACCACTTGGCTGCTGACGTCGACCGCGAGCGGCGCGAAGAGCTCGCGCACGCGCGCGATGCATTCGTCGGCTTTTTCCCACTCGGCTTCCAGACCGGCGAACCGGTGGCAGAAGTAAGGGACGTGGCCGCCTTCCTTGAAGAGCGCCGCGACGATCGCGTCGACGCGCGCGTCGGCGCCGAGCTCTTTGACGACCAAGTTTTCCAGCGTGATGCCGCTGCCTTCGATCAGGCCTGCCTCGCGGACCAGGATGCCGCTGACCAGGTGCTGGGGCTCGCCGGCAATGCGCGCTTCGCCTTTGGCGAGGACGAACTCGCTTTCCGCGTCGGGCGCGACCAGCGCGTCATAAAGGCCCGAAAGCGCGCCTTGCGTCGGGGACAGCAGCGCGCCAAGTAAAATTATCTGCGAAATCATTGGCATACAACTCCAGCAGGACGTTTTGACGAGGGTGATGGGGAAGTATGCCGGCGCCGCGACGAAAATCCCAGGTC
The DNA here is from genome assembly GCA_031416315.1 of Pseudomonadota bacterium. Lineage (GTDB taxonomy): Bacteria > Bdellovibrionota_B > Oligoflexia > Oligoflexales > CAIYRB01 > JANOTL01. The sequence goes on along the minus strand of JANOTL010000050.1, from coordinate 14,556 downwards.
ACTGCGAGCAAGCAAAGATGCGGATCCCGTATGGCTTTCGGCCGCCGCCGCGCTCTGCTAGAACGCGGCATCGACCTACGTCACTCACGAGGATTCAGCATGCTTCGCTCCGCCTTCGCCCTCGCCGCGAGCCTTGCCCTGTCCAGCTTGGCGCAAAGCGCGCTGGCCGAAGGCAAGCTCATCGTCCTGTCGCCGCATCGCAAGACGATCCAAGAGGAGCTGATCCCGGCCTTCGGCGCTTACTACAAGAAGAAGTTCGGCGAGGACGTCGAGGTCGAATGGATCGACCAAGGCGGCACCTCGAACGCCGTCAAATACCTGAAGACCAAGTCGGCCTCGGCGAAAGCCAAAGGCGGCGGCGTCGGCATCGACGTTTTCTGGGGCGGCACGGCGGCGAACTTCGTCGACATGGCGAACGGCGACCTGCTCCAGCCTTACGCCCTGCCGAAAGAGGCGCGCGACGAGGTGCCCGCGACCTTGAGCGGCGTGGCGCTCTCCGACTCGCAGAATCGCTGGCACGCGACGGTCATCTCGTCCTTCGGCATCGTTTTCAATAAGCCGGTACTCGCGCTCGAGAAGCTTCCGGAGCCTAAGCTATGGGACGATCTGGCGAAGCCGGAATGGAACGATCAGGTCTCGCTCACCGACCCGCGCAAATCCGGCACCAACAGCACGATGAACATGATCGTCCTGGCCGCGGAGGGCTGGGAGCAGGGTTGGAAGACGCTCACGCAGGTCGCCGCCAACACGCGCCGGTTCACCGAGTCGAGCTCCGACCCCGTGCATGCGGTCGCCGCCGGCGACGCCGCCGCCGCGATGGTCATCGATTTCTACGGCCTCGCGCAGGTGTGGGAGCTCGGCGCCGACAAAATCGGCTTCGTCCTGCCGGAGAAGCAGACGGTGCTCGACCCGGATCCGATCGCCCTCGTCAAAGGCGGCGGCAACGTACAGACCGCGCAGCGTTTCGTCGACTTCCTAATGACGCGCGAAGCGCAGAAGATCTGGATCCTGCCGAAGGGGAGCGTCGGCGGCCCGCGCCGCGCCAACCTCGCCCGGCTCGCGATCAGCCCGAAGGCTTACGAGGAGACCGAGGGCAAACGGCTCGAGCTGCAGAACCCCTTCCTCGCGAAGGGCTTCTTGGCGCTCGACCAGGAGAAAGCCGGCGTGATCCGTGACGCCCTCAATGATCTCTACGGCGCGGTCCTCGTCGACTCGCACGCCAGCCTGAAAAGCGCCTGGCGGCGCGTCCTGCAAGACGGCGCCAAGCCGGAGATGGTGAAGGCGCTCACCGCGCCCTTCGCCACCGAAGCCGAGCTCACCCTTCTCGCGTCGAAGTGGAGCGACGGCGTCGTGCGCAATCAGGCGCTGAACGCTTGGACCGCCGCGGCGAAGGCGCGTTACGCGGCCCTCGCCGAAGGCAAGCTGCCGGAAACCGCTAAGGCGCACTGAGCTCCTAGAAGCCGATCGGCGCTTTTGCCCCGCCTCTCTTCAGAGATAAAACGGCCTGCCGCTTTGTCGCTGAAGCAGGGAGGGGCGGAAGCGCTGAGGGCGCTTTCTGCATCTCACCGCATCTTAGCGCGATCGCGGTCGAGAAACGCACCGCGCTGCGCGCCGAGCGACCGCTCGAAGCGGGGCTGAGCGCGGCATGGCGTTTGCTTTTGTGGCGATTGCTCGCTCCCATACGCCACCTCACTCACTCGGGGAACACCATGCTTTGTCACTTTGCGTTGCTCAGCTTCATTTTCGCCGCTCCCGCCTTCGCCGAGCCGGCGCCCGCCGGCGTCGTCCTGCGCTCCGTCGCTTACGCCGGCACGGGCTGCCCGTCGCGTACGGTCGATGCCAACTTGACGCGAACCGGCACGCTCGAGCTGGCCTTCGACCAGTTCATCGCCGAGTTCGGCCCCGGCATTCCGATCTCCGTCTCGCGTCGGTCCTGCAGCTTCGCCCTCGACCTCGTCGTTCCGTCGGGCTGGAGCTACGCCGTCACCGGCTTCGAGACGCGCGGCAGCTACGTCGCCTTCGAGGCCGGGATCGTGTCGAAGCTCGAGGCGTACGTCTATTTCCAGGGCGCGCCGGTCGCGGAGCGCGCGCACTTCGTCTCGAACCTGACGGGACCGCTCAATCGAGACCTGATCGAGACCGCGAAGGCCGACACTGCGCTCGTATGGTCGCCGTGCTTGCGCCAGCGCGCGCTGAATCTCGCGACGAAGGTCCAGCTCAACGGCGAGCGGCCGTTTCCGACCAACCGGCGCGGCCTCTACACGATCGAAGAGGGGCCGTACACGCAGCGCTACTCGCTGAGTTGGCGCCGCTGCGTATAGCAGTCCTCGGGCCACGGCGCGCCGCGTGCGATCGCATCCCACGCGGCGTCGCGGCACGCCTCGAGCTCGACCTTCAGCGGCAAGTGGCCGGCCGCGGGCACGAAGAGAACCGGTTGGAGGGGAAGGCCGTACCGCGGGAGAAGCTGACCCTGGTCTCGGCCCTCCTCGGCGTCGATCGGTTCGACGCGCTCACGAAGGCGATGGGCGAGGTCTCCGAGCTTTGAGAGGAAAGGTCGTGCCGCGCGCGAAGCTCTTGAAGTATCCCGCCGGAGCACGGATAGTCTGGCCATGAAAACCGTCCCCGGCCTCCGTCTCGAGCGCCTCGTCGCCCGCCTCGCCGCCTGTCCCCCCGAATTTCTGGCTCCGCCTCGCGTCGGCGCCGAGGGCGTCGTCGCAGTCGACGTCGTCGTCGGCGATCTCCTGGTCGAGCTCGGCTACGCCGAGGATTCCTGGCCGATGACCGAGCCCTTCGAGCCCGGGACCGTCTTCGATCCGGATCGCGCGCGGCATTTTCGCCTTGTTCTCTTCGCCGCCTGGCTCCTCCGCGATCCGGAGCTGCCGCGCGAGGCGGGCACGCCGCAAAGCGTCGCGCGTTTCCTCGGCGAGCCGCTGCGCTCCCTTGCGGCCGTCGTCGAGCCGGCCAGGTTGCTGGACGAGCCCGAGCGGCGCGAGGAATTCGTGCGGCATGCGCTGGCGGCGCTCGGCGCCTTGGTCGAGGGCGAGACGCAGGAAGAGGCCGAAAACCGCCTCGAAACGCTGAATAGCGCGTCCAAGCAGCACCTCTCCGCCGTTCTGCGCGCGAAAGAGGAAGCGGTCCTGCGCCGCGCGGATGCGGTGCGCGAGGCGATGGTGCGCAAGGATGCGGAAGAAGGCGCGGCGAAAGGGATGCGCGAATGAAGGAGCGCGACCGACAACCGCTCTTGGACGACGCCGGCCGCGAGCGCCTTGAAGCATTGCGGCAGCATCGTCATGCGCCGAAGTGGAACCACCGCGCCGGCGAGCGCCTCGACGCCGCGGCATTGCAGCGCGTACAGGCATTCGGGAAGTCTCTGGCGAAGGCGCCTTTCTCGATGCCGCGCGAGGAGCGTAACGCCTTCGCGGGGCGAGCCGTGCGCGACGTGCCGCTTTATCGTCGCCTGGCGAAGGGCTGGCATCCGGAAGACGGCTTCGAGGCCTTGCCCACCGTCTCGCGCGAAGATCTGGCCCGTGAGCCTTGGAGCTTCGTTCCGGATGCGGCCGAGCTGGCGGATTTGATCACCTATCCGACCTCGGGGACGACCGGCCACCCGCTCTTGGTGCCGTCCCATCCGGAGGCCGTGGCGAAGTATCTGCCGCTGATGGCGCGCGCGCTAGGCCGTCACGGCGTGACGCTCGAAGGCGGCACCGCGCGACCAGTGGGCGTGGCCCTGCTCGGCTGGCAGAAACACACGCATTCGTTCGTCTCGGCATTCGCGCAGCTCGACCATGCGCTGTTCGTAAAACTGAATCTGGAGCCCGACGACTGGCGCAGCCCGCACGACCCTCGCCTCTTCCTGCAGAGCATCGACGCCGAGCTCTTGACCGGCGATCCCCTGGCGTTCTCGGAGCTCTTGCGGCTTTCGCCGAAGATCCAGCCGAAAGCCTTGCTGTCGACGGCCATGAGTCTTGCTCCCGGGCTGCGTGATCAGCTCGCGGCGCAGTTTGCCTGCCCCGTCGTCGACGTTTATTCCATGAACGAGGCGGGGCCGATCGCATACGCGACGCCGACGGGTTTCACCCCGCTTGCGCCCGATCTGACGGTCGAGCTCCTGCAAGCCGACGGCATGGCCTGTGCGGCGGGCGAGCGCGGCGAGGTGACGCTGACAGGCGGGCGGAACCCATTTCTTCCGCTCCTACGCTACCGAACCGGCGACTACGCGGCGCGAGGCGTCGACGCGAAGGGGAATCTCGTGCTCGAAGGCCTCGAAGGCCGCGAGCCGGGCTGATTGCGCGTTGCGGGCGAGACGGACTGACGAGCCGGCGACGGGGCGTCGGCTTCGGGCGCGGGAGCAGGCGCCGGAGCCGAGGGCGCGGCCTCGACGTCGGGCTCGGTGCCGTCCGAGGGCGGTGGGGTCGACTCGAGCGCCACGATCAAGGTCGCGGCGAAGAGGGGGCCTAGGCACCGTGTAAGTCCTCGGAACATGATCTCTTATCGGCGATTCTGCCGAAAAGCTTTACTGAGCGGGGTGAAGTGCCGGAGACGCCTAGGAGTTCCCGGGATCGGCGCGGGTCGCGCTCGGCTGTAAATCAGGCTCTTGGTCGAGCTCGCGACGGCTGGTTTCCGGGAAGAGCCAGATCAGCAAGGCTCCGGCCACGAAGAAAGCCGAGGTTAGGGAGAGGGCGACCCCGATGCCGTGGGTCTTCGCCAAGGCGCCGACCGTAAGGGGGGCCAGGGCGCTGAGCGCGCGGCCGGCGTTGTAGCAGAGCCCTTGCGCCGTGCCGCGCACCGAGCTCGGGAAGAGCTCGGCCAGGAGGGCGCCGAAGACGCTGAAGAAGCCGTGGCCGAAGAAGCCGAGAAGCGGCCCGAGCACGAGGAGCACCATTGGCGAGCGCGCGAGCAGACCGTAGGTCGGCGCGAGGATCGCGGCACCCATAAGGAAGGCGAAGACGGTCGGCCGGCGGCCGAAGCGGTCGGAGAGGAAGCCGAAGCTGACGTAGCCGAGGAAGGCGCCGATCTGCATCGGCACGATCCACGCGGTCGATTTCACCAGGCCGAGGCCGACGCCGCCCTTTTCGATCGGGCTCGCGAGGTAGCTCGGCAGCCAGGTGAAGAGGCCCCAGTACGCGAACATCACGCAGCCGGAGAGCGAGATGGCGAGCACGACGCGACCCGAGAGCGGCCTTCGCGTTAGGGAGACGAGCGCTTTCAAGCTGCCGCTCCCATGGCTCTTCCGGCTCACGGGCTCGGGCACGGCGCGACGGATCCATAGCAGGAGGAGCGCGGGCAAGACGCCGAGCGCGAACAGAACGCGCCAGCCGAAGGTCGGTAGCACGGTGGCGGCGAGCAACGCGGCGATGATGTAGCCGATCGCCCAACCCGACTGCATGAGACCGATCGCCTTGCCGCGGTGACGCGCGGGCCAGCTTTCGCTGACCAAAGCGGCGCCGGCAGCCCATTCACCGCCCATGCCGATGCCCAGCGCCGCGCGCCAGAGGACGAGCGCGGTGACGCTGGTGGCGGTCGCGCTCCCGAGCGAGCACAGGGAATAGACGAGGATCGTCGCCATCAGCGCCCGAGTGCGACCGTAGCGATCGGAGAACCAGCCGAAGAACAAGCCGCCGGCCGCGGAGGTCAGAAGCGTCACGGTCGCGAGCAGGCCGGAGGTCTCGGGCCCGAAGCCGAACTCCGCGGCGATCATCGGCATCGCCATCACGTAGATGACGAAATCGGTGGCGTCGAGCGTCCAGCCGGCCGCCGCGGCGGCGAGGGTGCGCCACTGCGAAGGGTTCACGTCGCGATACCAGGCGGTCGACATCAGGGGGGATCCCTTCGGGAAGAAGAATGAAGAGCGGGCGCGTGCTAGGGCCGCGTTGTTTACACCGCATTTTTTGCGGGTGCAATACTGCAGATCCTTGCGCTAGAATCGGCCGATGCTCTTGCACAAATTGCTTTCGGTAGTGGGTCTTACGGGTGCCGGCGCCGGCTTGGTCATGGCGACCTACCGGCACCAAGAGCTTTTGGCGGCGATCCTCGCCGTCTTGCTCGCCGCCTACGTGGTGCGGACGGGAGTGAAGTCCCGGGCCGCGCGGCCAGCCTTGGAGCAGGCCTTCGTCATCGTCACGACCGGTGTGATCGGATATCTCACGGAGTCCTGGGGGACGATGCTCGGGCACTGGACCTATCACGATCTGCCGCCGGGGCAGCACGTGCCGCTCTGGGTGCCGCTGGCATGGTCGGCGGCGGGCGAGCTCCTGCACCAGATCGAGAAGGCCTTACCGCCGACCCTGTCGCCTCTGAAACGCATCGGCGCGGCATACGCGCTCGGGATGGCCTTGCCGCTCTTCGGCGAGTCCCTCTGCGTCGCCTTCGGGGTGTGGACCTATGCCTGGCCCGTACAGATCCTAGGCATCCCCTTGGCGGCCTTAGCGTTGATTTCCTACGCGCACCTGACTTTCGGCTGTATTCGCGCGGGGGTCGCGCGCTCAAGCCGGGCCTTGCCCGTGCCGATAAGGGCATCATGCGCAAACGATTGACTCAGATTCTCGCGTTCTTCGTGTTGGCCGCCGGCGTTTCCGCCTGCAACGACTCCGATTTCGCGGGGGACGCCGACAAGGCGAAGGCGGAGTCGAAGTCGAAGTCGCCGAAAGATCCGGGCGGCACCACGGCGACGGGCGGCCCCACCACGGGCAAAGCCACGGGCGGCGGCGCGACCGGCGGCACCGGCGGCGGGAGCACCGGCAACGGCGGCAGCGACGGCAGCGGCTCCGGCAGCAAAGGCGGGCTCGGCAACGGGTCGGGATCCAACAGCGACGGGCTGGGGAGCGACATCGATGCCGCCGGCTCCGGCTCGGAGGGCGAGCTCGGCTTCGACGAGACCGAGATGAAGATCCTGCCGAAGCCGTGCAACGGCGCCAATCAGGTGGTGATCGGCGTGGGCGCGAAATGCCCGGCCGCGATGGCGATGTATACGATGGACGACATGTCGAAGAACTCGAGCGTGCCGTCTTCTTACGTTTGCTGCGGCCTGCCTTCCGGCGACGTGCTGAGCAAGAAACCCGCCGAGGTGCATCAGACGCGCAGCCGCACGTGCGGCGCCGGCGAAGTGATGACGGGCGTCGTCGACGGCAACGGCAACGTGATGTGCACGCGGATCAATTTGGAGCGCTATCAGTTGGCCCCCGCGAAGCTCGTATGCGCGGGTGAAGAGGGCGTCTTCGGCTTCGGCGGGAAAACCTGCGGCGGCTCGGCGGAGATCGTCAACAAAGACTCGCTGCCGGCAAACATCGTGAACCTCGTTATCGGTCCGCTCGGCGCGGACGGTTGTGTCAGCGTTCCCTTCGGCTCGCTCGTCACGCGGCAAGGGGGGCGCCGCTGCGAGGATTCGGCGGCCATGACCTTGATCTACAAGGACAACGGCCAGCCGGTGCCGATGTTCCCTTAGATGGAGTCTAAAAAGGCGCGGGACGCAGGTTTACGGTCCCGCGATCTGCAACCGCTGACGGCAGGCGGCTGTCGGCGGTTGCAGATCGCGGGAGTGCTATCCAGCACCCCGAGCCTTATTAGAAAGGCCCTTAGCGGGGGCCGAGCAGGAAGCGGGCGGCCGCCGGAAAGCGGCGGGACCACGCCGCTTCGTCATGTCGGTCGCCCGCGACGTAAACATACTCGAGCGAGCCGCCAAGGACGTAGCCCGCGGCTTCGAGCGCCGTCGCGAGCCGTTCCGTGTCGGCCCGGCCGTCGTCGCCGCTGTCGACGTAGAGGCGCAGCGGGCGAGGCTCGGCATGCTCAAGCCCCGGAATCAGGCGCAGGACAGAGCGCCGGTCCCACCAAATCGAGGGCGAGACGATGCCGGCAAAGCCCCAGAAGGCGGGCTCGGACGCAGCGGCAAAAACCGAGACGAGGCCGCCGAGGGACGAGCCCATGAGGCCGGTGTTCGCCGCGTCCGGCAGCGTGCGAAAGGTCGAGTCGATGCGCGGCTTCAGCTCCGTGCGGAGAAACCGCAGGTAGAGCGCGGCGCGGCCACCGCCGTTTTCTCCGGGGGTCGGCGTGTATTCGCTGAGGCGCGCGTCGCCCGCGTGCGCGACGCCCACGACGATCGCCTCGCGCGGCGGATCGTCTCCCCCGAACAAAAGGTCGAGGGAGTCGTCGACGAGCCAGCTCTCGAAGACGTTCTGGCCGTCGTGCATGTAGAGGACCGGAAAACGCGCCGCGGGATTCTCGTCGTAGCTCGGCGGCAGATACACCCAAATGGGGCGCTCGTTCTCGAGAATGCGCGAGGCGAAGCGCGGCTCGAACAGGACGACGCGGCCCTTCGCCGTGTGGAAGCGCGGCAATAGCTCGGTCGTTCCTTCCGGCGTGACGCGGAAATTCGCGCCTAGCGACCACGCGCCGTCCAAAAGCGGCTTCACCTCCGCGGGCGCGCCCTTCAAGCGCAGCTCGAAGAGATCGGGCGCGACGCGCACGAGCGGCGTGTCCTTGCTCCACGAGAGCGGCGACGTGCCGCGCAGGCTCATTGCGCTTGAGGTCGCGTAGCGAATGCGGATCACGGTCTCCGCCGCCACTGCGGGCGAGGCGATCCCGAGGAAGATCGAGAGAAACGCGAGGGCTTGGAGCATGGCTGAGACTTTGCCAGGAAGGCAGGGGCGTGGCAATCTGTGCCGTAACTACTTGAGGATACGGAAGATGATCGATTTTGCCTTGAACGAGCAGCAGCAGGCGATGCAGGAGGCAGCGCGCAAGTTCGCGCGGCAGGAAATGATGCCCGGCGCGGCGAAGCACGACCAGTCCATGGAGTATCCCTGGGAGGTCATCAAAAAGGCGCACGCCGCGGGCCTGATGAACATGTCCCTGCCGGCGAGCATCGGCGGCATGGAGCTGCCGCTGCTGGATCAGATGATCGTGAGCGAAGAGCTCGCGTACGGCTGCACGGGGATGCAGACGGCCATGGCGGCAAACGATCTGGCGCTAGGGCCTCTCCTGATCGCGGGCAATCAAGAGCAACTCGAGCAGTTCGCGAAGCCGATGCTGAATGACGTGAAAATGGCGGCATATTGCGTCACCGAGCCGAACGCCGGCAGCGACGTGCAAAGCCTTCGCACCGTCGTGAAGCGCGACGGCGACGGGTACATCATGAACGGCGAGAAGATGTGGATCACCAACGCCGGGAAAGCGGCCTGGTACTACGTCCTCGCGACGCTCGATACCGCGGGCGGGCACAAGGCGATGTGCGCCTTCGTCCTCCCTTCGGATCTGCCTGGAATCACGCCCGGCAAAAAAGAGGTCAACATGGGGCAGCGTTGCTCCGACACGCGCGGGATCAAGTTTACCGACGTGAAGATCCCGAAGAAGTATCTCCTTGGGAAGGAGGGCGACGGCTTCAAGATCGCGATGAAGGCGTTCGATCTTTCCCGGCCGGGGACGGCGACCTCGGCCGTGGGGCTCGCGCAGTGCGCGTTCGAGCATTCCGTGAAGTATGCGCAGGAGCGCCAAACGTTCGGGAAGCCGATTGCGGCGCACCAGGCGGTGGCCTTCATGCTTGCGGATATGGCCCAGAAGATCGAAGCGGCGCGGCTATTGGTCTACAAGTCGGCGAGTGAGCACGACGCGGGGCGGCGGAATACGAAGTTCGCGTCGATCGCGAAGTGCTTCGCCGGCGATATCGCGGTCGCCGTGACGCAGGATGCCGTGCAGGTTTTTGGCGGGTATGGGTACAACTCGGAGTATCCGGTGGAGAAGCTTTACCGCGATGCGAAGATTTTCCAGATCTACGAGGGTACCAACCAGATTCAGAGGCTGATCATTTCGCGGCAGGTTCTTGAGGAACAGGCGCTGAAGTAGGCAGCCGCCTGCGGCGGCGGCTCACACCCTTCCCGGACCCGAAAGGTGGCATCTGGGCTCGGGCTATTGCCCGACGGATACCCCCAACCTGCCCTCGAAAAACCGTCATCCTCGAATCGGCACCAAAACCCAGGGAAAACACCCAACCCCCAAAAGAGATAGAATAAAAGACAATCCCACCACCAAGAGGCGACCGCATGGCGCTCCGTCCCTCAGCCGGCAGCACGGCGCTCTACTGTATTCCTCCCCTCCTCGCGCTCCTGGCCCTACCCGCCTGCAAGACGGTCGGCGGCCGCTCGACAGGCGCGGAGCTGAAAGAGACCGAGGTGCGAGCTTACGAAGACGAGCTCGGCATGAAGCCGGCCGTGGGCTTCGAGGGCATCCTCGAGGACGTGCGCGGCACCTGCGTCGACTTCGACGGGTTGGAGACGGGCGGCACTTCGCAGGAGGCGCAGTACGACATCCAACTGATCGAGAGCAGCCGCGACCTTTCCGGGAAGATCGGCATCTCGGCGGCGGCGCAAGTGCGCTCGGCGGCGCCGAACACCGACTCGCCGACCTCGCGAAAGACGAAGTTCGCGCTCGGCAACGTCTTCTCCATCAACCGCTACTCCGTCTTCGTCATGGTCTCCGCGCGCGTGCGCAACGAGACCACTTTTTTGAAGAATCCGCGGGTGAAAGCCGAGCAAAAGGCGGCGGTCGAGGCGAATCCGGCGACGGCTTTGGGTCAGTTCCGCTCGCAGTGCGGCGACTCCTACCTCACCGGCTACTCGACCGGCGGCGAGTTCGTCGCCTTGATCGAGATCAAGACCGACACCGACGAGACGACGGCGAGCATCAAGGGCAAGTACTCGCAACAGGGGAACGGCAACGGCGCGACCACGACCGGCGCGATGCAGGGGAACCTCGCTTCGCTCTCGGCGAACCGCGACATCCGCATCTGGACGTTCCAGCGGGGCGGTGCTGGCGAAGAAGAGGTCGGCCTCGTCACCTCGGTCGACGAGCTCATGAATCGACTCAAGGGCCTCGCCGACTCGGTGAAGCAAGGCACGAACCCGCGCCCGCTCACGGCGACCTTCGCCGACTACATGACGCTCTCGCTGAATCTACCGGCGGAATATCGGACGAAGCTCGACGCCGCAAAGAGCGTGATGCGCGAGCTCGCCGACGTGCAGGCCGGGCTTCTCGACCTCCAAGGCAACCTCGACTACATCCTCACGCAGCCCGCATCCTTCGTCGGCGTCGACGCGGCGAAACTGGTCCAGATGCGCGATATGAAAGCCGAAATTGATCGTCGCGCGCGTCGGGTGCTCGACGTCGGCAAAGGCTGCGCGACGGACTACGTCAACTGCAAGAAACCGGCAGAGCTCAGCGTTCCGGCGTTCGAGCTGCCGCGGCGGAAACCGAACCTTCAGGCGCTGTCGCAAGAGAAGCTGAAGGTGAAGACGACGCTGCACTACGCCAACGTCAACAAGCTCCGCGACGGCGTCTGGAACCCGGCCGAATGCTACGTCCAGATCAACGCGGGCAAGGGCGACGGCAACCGCATTCCGGTGCGGCGCAACGAGACGGACTTCTCCGAGCCGCGCTGCCGCAACTTGGCGACCGAGTTCTCGATCCCGGTCGCGATCCTGAAGGACGCCTTCGCGAACCTCGGCGCTTCGGTCGACAACGGCTGGATCGAGGTGCAGCTCTTCGAGGACGATCCCTACTACGACGACCTGATCGGCTCGACCTGGGTTTACTTCAAGGATTTGAAGGACGGCGCGAAGCTGCAAGGCATCAACAACAGTCTCGTGAACCTGGATGCAGGCCTCGAGATCGAATACTAAGGAGAGGCGCAGAACATGAAGAGAAGCATCGGCATCCTCGCATTCGCGGTTCTCGCCTGTAAAACCGGCGGCGACGTGGCCCAAGTCAAGGATACGCAGGTCCTCCCGTTCGAGGGCGAGCTCGGCATGAAGCCGGGTGTCGGCTTCGAGACGGTATTCGAGGACGTGCGCGGCACCTGCGTCGATTTCGACGGCGCCGAAGCGCCGGGCAACGCCCAGACGGCGACCTTCAACGTCGAGATCATTGAGAACCACAAAGACCTCGGCGTGGCGCTCAACGTATCGAACGCCTCCTCGGTCAAAGCGGCGATCCCCGACACGCCGGCGACGGTGTCGGCGAAGACCAAGTTCATGCTCGGCGCCTCGTACGCCTTGAACCGCTACTCGATCTTCATCCTCGCGAAAGCGCAGGTGCGCAACGAGACCAAGCAGCTCACCAACGCGCGACTCAACGACGCGATCAAAACCGAGCTCGGCTCGGCGACGCTGACCGACGACCGCGTCGATCAGCTGCGCCTACGCTGCGGCGACTCGTTCATGTCGGGCTATACGACCGGCGGCGAGTTCTTCGGCGTGCTCGAGCTCCAGACCGACAGCGAGGAGCAAAAGGTCGAGATGAAGCGCGAGGTCGAGTTGGCGCTGCAGGCCACCGACCAGTTCGAGGTGAACTCGCAGCAGTCCTTCGAGTTCAAGCTCACCAATGCGGTGAAGAACAAGAAGCTGAAGATCTGGACCTACCAGAAAGGCGGCTCCGGCTCCGCGCAGGTCGGCCTGGTCGACTCGCCGGAAGCCCTAATGACGCGCATCAAGCAGTTCCCCGACTTCGTCACCAACACCACCAACGCCGCGGCATACACCGCCACCTTCAAGGACTACTTCACTCTTGACGTGCCCCTGCCGGCCGCTTACCGCGCGGCCGTCATGAGCGCCCAGGACGTCATGGCCGAGCTCGCCGGAATCCAGACGCAGCTCATCGACCGTCGCGGCGACATCGACTATATCCTCTCGCACACCAACTCTTTCGTCGGCGTCGATACGCCGAAACAGAACGCCTTGCGTCAGGCAAAAACGCGCACCAACGACATGATGAAAAAGATTTACGCCGCGGCGCGCGCCTGCCACAGCAAATTCCGCGACTGCAAGAAACCAGACGACATCGTCGTGGAAGCGCTGGAGCTACCGGTCCGCAAGCCGACGATCGCGGCGCTCACGAGCGCAGGCATCACGCTGAAGACCAAGTTCCAGGCGCTTGACGTCGAAGGCGTCGCCGACGGCCTCTGGAATCCGGGGGAGTGCTACGTCGAGGTGCGCGTGAAGGGCGGCGGCAAGACAAAGCGCCTCCGCCGTACGCCGACGACTTACGACAAGCCGCGCTGCAACAACCTGACGCACACGTTCGACTTGCCGTTGGCGCTCCTGACCGAGACCATGAAAGGCATGGGGATCTCCGAGGACGAAGGCGAGATCGAGGTGTTGGTGATAGAGGACGATCCAGGTGACGCCGACGAGGTGCTCGGGAGCAAGTCGAAGAAGATCAAGGAGATCTCGGCGGGGAGTGCGGCCTTGGATACGCTTACGGGCAAGTCTGGGCTGACGGTGCCTTTGGAGTACGAGGTGCACTGAGAGGGCAAGTTCGGGCAAGGCGCGAAGGGCGCGAAGGAGCGAAGGGCGCGGAGACTATTGGTCTCCGCGCCCTTCTTCTTCGCGCCATCGCGCGCTTCGCGTCACTCCTCCGCGGATCCGCCTTCTTCCGTCTCCGAGGCCGGCACCGCCTCGGCATCGCTACCACCACCTTCTTCGGCCACGGCTTCGCTGCCCTCGCCGCCGCCTTCGCCGTCTTCGGAGTCTTTTTTCTTCTTCTTCTTTTTCTTCTTCTTCTCGCCCTTCTCTTTTTTGGCGACGACGAAATACTGCTGCAGCTCCTGCGCGGCGGCCATGCCTTGGACCGACTTCACCTGGTTCTTCAGCTTCTCGTTCTCGTCCTCGTCCCCCTGCAACTTGCCGTATTCGAGCATGCGCGCCGCGGCGAGCTTGGCGAAGTCGTGGGTCGGGTAGGCGTTGATGTATTGATAGTAGCGCTTGTTGCCTTCTTTATAGTCGCCGTAGTCGTAGTAAACCGTGCCCGAGGCGTAGATCATCGCGGGCGTGTTGGCGTTTCTCGGCGTCATTCTGGTATACATCTCGAGCGCGTCGGCATAGGCCTGCTTGTTCGCCGGGATCTTCATCTTCTTCTTGATGGTGCCGGGCTTCGGCATCACTTCGTTCTTGTTCTTGTCGGAGTCCACGGCGTATTGCGCGGCGGTCACCATGATGTCCATGGTGTCCTTCGTGTACTTGCCTTTCGGGTTCTCTTTCACCATCGCGTAAAGGGTCGTCGCCGACTCCGTGTACTTCTTGGCGAGATAAAGCATCTGCCCATAGTAGTATTTGGCGTCGTACGCTTTGGGCGACTTCGGGTACTGCTTCAGGAAGATCTGATACATTTGCTCAGACGCCTGGATCGAAGCCGGCTTCTGGTCGGCGCGCGCGGCTTGGTCGAGGCCTGCGGCATAGTCGAAGAAGACCGTCTCGAGCTGCTTCGCGACCTTCTTCAGCTCGGGTTTTTTCTGCTTCTTGGCCCACTTCGACTTTTTGTTGAGGTAGGTCTTCTGCAACGCCTTGACATTGTAGAGGATCAAAGGCGTGTTCTTCAGCTGCGCGGCGAGGCCCGTCATGTTCAGGCTCATCTGCAGCGCGGTCGGGCCAAGTGGCGCCTCTTTCAACGCGAGCTGGAAGAGCTTGTAGGCTCCGGCAGCGTCGTTCTGCTCCATCTTCACGTAGGCGGCGCGCTCGAGGAAGGCGCCGTAGACGTCGGAGGCGCCGACGGTCTGGAGGATCCTTTGCGCATCGG
>JANOTL010000049.1:0-13330 GCA_031416315.1 Pseudomonadota bacterium | reverse complement strand
CGGCCGACCTGGCGCAAGGGGAAGCGCCGGCGGCCGAGCATGCCTCGGACGGGGGCGGCGACGACCGCAAGCTGGACCTCATCGGCCCCCAGAGTCCCCGCGACCTGAACCGGGACCAGGGCCTCATTTGGAAGACCGGTCCGGCCGGACCCAGCCTTAAAATTCATAATGAGATCTAATAAATAACGCCGGAAAACCACTCCGACGATAAAGTGTGTTATGAAGGGCCCCCTTTCCAGGAGGTCCTGATCCGATGACCACGCCCCGTTGCGGCTACGTCGCCCTACTCGGCCGGCCGAATGCCGGTAAGAGCACGCTTCTCAACGCGCTCGTCGGCGACAAGCTCGCGGTCGTAAGCCGCCGTCCCCAGACGACGCGCAACCGGATCCTGGGCCTCGTCACGGAGCACGAGACGCAGATCGCCTTCCTCGACACGCCCGGCGTGCACCATTCCAAGGGTCGCCCCTTGATGAACCAGGCGATGAACCGCGTCGCCATCCATGCCGCGACCGACGCCGATCTCTTGGTCTACCTCGTCGACCTCGTGAAGACGTGGACGAACGAGGACATGGTGCACTTGCGCCGTATCCTCGAAGCGACCAGCGCGCCCTTCGTCGTCGTCGCGACTAAATGCGACCTGGTGAAGCGCTTCTTCTACGACTCGCAGCTCGCGCGCATCGAGAACTCCCTGGACGAATTTATCAAGAGCGAAGACGGCAAGCCCTTCGCCAAGCGTCTCGTGCAAAAAGAGGCCGTCCTGATCTCCGCCAAGCGTCCGGAGCTGGTGAAGCCGTTCCGCGAGTTTCTCGCCGCGTACATGCCCGAAGGTCCCTGGCTCTTCGGCAAGGACGACCTCACCGACATGCCGACCTCGTTCCTCGTGGGCGAGCTCGTGCGCGAGCAGCTCTTCCGCCAGCTCGGCGAAGAGATCCCCTACGGCGCCGCCGTCCGGATCAACGAGCTGCAAGAGCGCGACGACATGGTCGTGATCAAGGCCGACGTCATCGTAAACCGGAAATCCCACAAGGGCATGGTCATCGGCGAGCGCGGCTCGCGCATCAAAGAGATCGGCACCGAGGCCCGAGCGAGCCTCGAGAAGCACTACTCGAAAAAAGTTTATCTTGAGCTGTCGGTCTTGGTCGAAGAGGGCTGGATCTCCGACGAGAAGCTGATGGCCGAGCTGGCCCACTTGTCGGATTTGCCTGCACTCTCCGAGCTCCCGGGCAACGAGGACGACGGCCCCGTCGTGCTCACCGACCGGTAACGCGTCGCGCGCGCCTTCCCGAGGCGCTCCAGATGCCCGAGCGCCACGAGTCGCGCGAGGTCACGGCAAGCCGTGATCTCGGAGACGTCGAAGCGGGCGCGATAGGCGTGAACGTCGAGGACCTCGCCCGCAACGAGCGCCTCGACCAGCTCGACTTGCCGAACGTTGAGGGAAGCGCTTTCGCTCCGCCGCGGAGGGCGAGGCGTGACTTTGGCTTCCGCGAGCTTGTCTCCCGACGGAAACCGCGGCGGCACGTACCCCGTCCGATGCGCCATTTGCACGAGCCGCGATTGCAACACGACCGAGGCATCCTGCATGCCGAGCGCTCGCGCTGCGGCTTCTTCCCTCGCCACCAGCTCGAACAACGGAATCCGGTCCCGCCGCACGTCGAGCGTCGCCGACAACCGCCGCGCGAGGACGCGTGCCGTTGCCGCGTCGCCTTCGGCCAGAGCTAGGTCGATGGTTCGGATGGTTATGGTAAGCTCAAAACGTGTGGAAGCTCCGACAGTTGCGAGCCGGGCCGCGTCCCGCAGACAGCCTCGCGCCGTCTGCAGATCCTCCGCCAATGCGGCGAGCCGCGCGGTCTCGAGCGCGAACGCGGCGCGTTGCAATGGATGCGCATCGGCCGGCAATATCGGCAAGGCTCGGGCCAACCCGTGCCGCGCCCTGAAGAGCGGCACGAGCCCGCTCAGTTGATCCGCCGTGACGACGCGGCCTGCGGCGCGAATCCAAGCTGCGGCGCGCTCGAGATGCGTCGCCGCACGCTCCGCGTCGCCGCTCAAGCCGGCGAGTTGCCCGGCAAGCTCGTCCGCGAGAAAGCGTTCGTAATCGTTAGACACTTCGGCCTGGCTCGCGAGCTTCGTCGCCTCGCGAATCCGCCCGTCGGCGAGCCGCAAGCGTGCGGCGCCGTGCCAGCCGTAGAACTTGCTGCCGCGCGTTCGCACCAGGAGGCGAAAGGCGCGCCGCGCCTCCGTATGCCGGCACGCGAGCGCGTAAGCCGCGAGCACGTGATAATAGGCCGCGGCCTGCTCGTGCGGCGCCAAGCGCGGCGACAAGGTCGCCGCGAGCGCCTCGGCCTCGGGCAAACGTCCGTTCGCCGCCAAGCGCGCCACCGCGCCGGCCTCGCCGAAAAGGCTCGAAAAAAGCTGATCTTCTAGGAATGCCATGGCGCGGCGGAGCCTACCCCGAAATCCCATCGAATCCCATCGAGAACTTGTGTAGAAGGGCGCTGAAACGAGGTGCATTTGAACGATTTTGCCGACAAGGCGCAGCGGTACTGGACCGAAGAGCGCGAGAAAAAATTACTAGGCGGGAAGAAACTCCTGCTAATGCCGTCAGAGGGGGCAAGCCTCCTGCGTGCGCTGGGACTTCTGAACTCCGACGCCTCGATGTCGGCCGACTCGGTCCGCAAATTCACGCAGGTCAATCACATGCTGGCGCTGCTCGCGCCGCAGATCGAGGACCTTGCGAAGCGCCATCCAACCGTGCGCGTCTTCGACGCGTGCTGCGGCAACTCGTACCTGGCGTTTTTGGTCGCTTGGTACGTGAAGGAGAAGTTGGCGAAGAACTGCGAGATCATCGGTATCGACCGCAACCCCAAGGTGATCGAGAAGAGCGTCGAGCGCGCCAAGCTCTTGGGCCTCGACGAATCGATGAAGTTTCTCGCGGCCGAAGTCGACGCCGGCGCTTGGGAACGCGCCTATGCCGCGAGCTTCCCGCCGCCGCCCGAGGGCGAGCCGATTCCGCGCCCACACATGACGCTGGCGCTGCACGCCTGCGACATGGCGACCGACCATGCGCTCGGCGCGGCGATCGCGATGAAATCTGACGTCATCGCGGTCGCGCCGTGTTGCCACGCGGAGCTCGCGCAGCACTGGAAAGAGATTTCGACTAAGGAGCACCCGCTCGCGCCTGTGTTCCGCACGCCGAACCTGCGGCGCGAGACCGCGGCGCACATGACCGATACGCTTCGCTTTCTCTTGCTACGCAGCCGCGGCTACGAGGTGACGGCGACGGAGTTCGTGCCCTCGGATCACACGCCGAAAAACCGGCTGCTGCTGGCGGAGCGTCGCGGACGATTCCTCGAGAGCGCTGCGACAGAGTTCGGCGCGATGAAGGCGGCGCTTGGCGAGCCGAGCTTGGCGCTCGAGCGGCTGCTAGGAGCCATGCCGACGTGAGCGCTTTGGGCGCGGCCCTCGCCGCCCGCGGCTTCGGCGTCGTTCCCGGATTTCTTGCCGCAGAGGAGGTCGCCGCGTTGCGGGCGGAGATCGTGGAAGCGGCGGCAGGCGGCTCGCTGCGTGCCGCCGCGATCGGCCGCGGCGACGGACAACTCGTCGCTCCCGCGATCCGCTCGGACGACATCGCGTGGCTCGACGAGGCCACGGCGTCCCCCGCGGCGCGCGTCGCGCTTGACCGCCTTCACGAGCTGCGACGCGAGCTGAATCGCGAGCTGTTTCTGGGGCTCGAAGAGCTGGAATGCCATCTGGCGCGCTACCCCGTCGGGGGCCTCTACGCAAAGCATCTGGATTGCCATCGCGACGGCTCGCGTCGTGTGCTGTCGATCGTTCTCTATTTGAACGCGGCGGACTGGAGCGCTGCCGACGGCGGGGCATTGCGCCTCTACGAAGCGCGAGATCCTAAAGCCGTCGCCAGCGAAATCGCGCCCGAAGGCGGGACTCTGGCCTGCTTCCTCAGTGGCGAGATCTGGCACGAGGTCTTGCAGCCTACGCGCGAGCGCTTCAGCTTGACGGGTTGGTTTCTGCGCGGCGGAGCACGATGAAGAGCGAGCTGCCCCAACGGGCGAGGCTCGCGTGCAGCCGATTCTCGAGGCGCATCACGCCGAAAAGAAGCGCGTTCACGAGGCCGCTGGGCAGCTCGACGTCCGATCGAAGCGTTTGCGCCGCGTTCTTCGCGAGCGAGCGGCGCTGGCGCCGACGCGTCGCCCAGATCAAGGGCGACAGGAGGAACGGCCAGCACCGGGTCTCGAGGCGTATGAAGCGCGTCGGATCGTAGAGCTGCGGCACTTCGCGACGGCGCAGACGGTAGCCGATGCCGACGGCGAGGTCGTGCATGCCGCGAAACGCGGGGAATGCGGGGACGTTGAGGATGACGATGCCGCCAGGCGCCAGGATCTTCGCGTAGCCGTTCAGCACTGCGGGCCAGTCCGCGAGGGGCACGAAGTAGCTGACGTCGTTCATGATGATCGCGTCGACGGTCGCGCCCGAAAGGAGCTCCGGCACCTGGCGCAGGTCGCCTCGCAGGACCTCGAATCCGCGCTGGCGGGCGATCTCGACCGCATGCTCCGACAGATCGATGCCGCGGAGACGGCTGGCGGGTCGATGCTCCTGGAGCCGCCGCATCAGCCCGCCAGTGCCGCAGCCCACGTCTAGGATCGCGAGATCGGGACGCCCCAGAAAGGCGGAGTCCAAGGTCGCGAGCACGCGCTGATGCAGCGCGCGATACCACCAGTGCGAGGCCTCGACCGCGGCCATGCGCTGGTATTCGATCGAGCGATCAAGCATCGCCGGTGACGATGGATTTGATCGTCCACTGCGGCGTCTGGGTCGACGTCAGGTAGCTTTTCCCGACGTATTCGGCGATGAGGCCCAGGAAGAGCATCTGAATGCCGGCGAAAAAGGTCGTCGCGACCATGATCGAGGTCCAGCCGTAGTTCTGCTCGGGCTCCAGGAACTTCATCGCGACGAAGTAGACGATCAGCGCCGCGCTGAGCAGCGCGATCGCGAAACCTGACATCGTGAAGAGGCGCAGCGGTTTCGCCGAAAAGTTCACGAAGACGTTAAGCCACAGCGACACGAGCTTCCCGAACGTGTAGTTCGACTGCCCGACCTTTCGCGCCTCGTGGCGTACCAGGACCGTGCCGATGTTCCGCGTGACGCGCAGAATCAAGCCGTCGATGTACGGAAAAGGGCCCTTGTAGAGGATGATCTCGCGCACGACTTCGCCGCGAATCACCTTGAAACTCGAAAGATAGAGATCGCTCGGCTTTTCTAGGAGCCAGGTCGCGACCAAGCCGTTAAAGCGGCTGCCCAGATTGCGCAGAAACCCGTGCATCTTCTGCTCGTAGCGCGAGTAGACGACGTCGAAGCCGCCGTCCTCCGCGGTCTGCACGAGCTTCAGAATCTCCTCCGGCGGATTCTGGAAATCGTCGTCGATGATCGCCACGAACTCGCCGCGCGCGTGATTCAGGGCGCACATGACGGCGTTGTGCTCGCCCACGTTCTTGCGCAGCTCGATGTAGCTCACCTCGGCGTGCTTGCGCGCCAGCTCGCGGCACACTTTGTCGCTGCCGTCGCGGCTGCCGTCGTTGACGAGGACGATCTCGAATGCCACGGGTCGCATGACGAGCAGGACGCTGTCGACGAGGCCTGCGATCGACTCGGCGCCATTGTAGACGGGCACGCAGACCGAGACCTTCACCAGCGCACCCGCGAGAACAGGTTCGACCAGCGTCGGGAAGGGTTGACGCCGGCGCGCGAGGTCTTCTTGAACTCGGTCGCCATGTTGTCGTCGGTGACTCGAATCAGATCCGGTCGGTCGCGATAGCTCGTCGCGAGGTCGACCAATGGCATGGCCACGAACTCATCGTGCAGCTTCGCCGAAGCGGGATCGCTGAGATCGAAGACCGGCTTGCCGTCACGCACGAACCGGGCGAAGTTTGCGCGGCGCTCTTCCGGCGTCAAACCGAAGGGCGCGTCGCTCACCGCGATGAAGTTCGCATACTTCGTGACGTACGGAAAAACCGTGGCCGCTGTGTGGACCACGTCGTCGGAGCCGGTCGTGTTGTAGTACATGACGCCGCCCGGCAAGAGGTGCGCTCGCACGATCTCGAGAAACTCGGCGGAAAGTAAGTTGGTCGAGCCGTCCCGCCAGTGCCACGTCGTGTTCATCAGGACGAAGTCGAACTTCGCCTCGGGATGGGCGTTCAACCAGCGGCGGCCGTCGTCGACGTGCAGCGTCACCTTCGGATGATGCACCGCGGCGCGGCTGGCCGGGTATTCCTCGGCGACGCGGAGGTAGCCGGGATTGATCTCGACGACGTCAAGGGTCTCGATCTTCTCGTAAGACGTCATCACGCTCGTCCATGACGCGCCGCTCATGCCGATCTCCAGCACGCGCTTAGGATCGCGGTGCAACGCGGCCATCATATAGGCACGGCGGATCATGTTCGAGTCGTGCAGCGGGTCGACGTTGAAGGTGCCGTCGTACATGCCGCCGCCGTAGATCACGTCGACCGCCGGGCCGCCGTCCACCCGCTTCGTGTCGCGGTAAACGGCGATGACGCCGCTTCGCGTCTCGACAACGTCCTTGTACGGACCCTTCGCCGCGAACTGGTCCTTGAAATGCAGGTGCGCGAAGTAGTTGTCGTAAAGGCGCGGATGCGCGACGACGACGAGCGCCACGGCGCCGACTGCCGCGAGGGGCAATGCGATCCGGCGGAAACCGAGGCCCGCCGCCAACACCAGCGCCGTCACCGTCGCGAACAAGACGAGCTGCGGCAGCGGAAACAGGTTGAACAGCACGAAGCCCGTCAACAGCGGCGCAAGGGTCGAGCCGACGATGTTGGCGAGGTAGATCCAGCCGATGCCCACGCTCGCGCTTGAGCCGCGTTGCACCGAATCCTGTAGCGCCAGGTGGCAAAGGACCGGGAAGCTCACGCCTGAAAGCGCGGCCGAAGCGGCGATGCCCGTGTAGATTAGGGCCATGCCGAGGGACTGCGACTGCATGAAGCCGTAAGCTGGCGCAGCCATGCCGATCCAGGACATCAAAGCCGCAGCGCCGAGCGCCATCGAAAGCGCCGTCAACGGCCGTTTCAGGCGCTTCGTCGCGTACTCGCCGCCGAGGGCGCCCAAGGCGACGCCGAGGAGAAAGGCGCCGAGCACCTGCCCGAAGACGCCGGGATGCCCGCCGGTGGCGTACGAGACCGCACGCAGCCAGAGCATCTCCTGCGTCAAAGCGAGGTAGCCGAGCGCCGCCGCCAGCACGCATGAAAGCCGGAAGTTCACGTCGCCTCCGCTTTCCGCATGAAGCCGAAGACCAGGACGCCCGTCAGCACGTTGAACGCCGCCGCGATGCCGACGACCGTCTGCAGGCCCACGAAGGCCAAAAGGAAATTCACCGTCACGAACGACGCGAGCGCCGATCCCAGAGTGTTGACGAAATAGAGAAAGCCGACCGAGCCACCGACGTGCTTGCGCGCCTGCACGAGGTAGCTCACGAGCACCGGTAAAGTCGCGCCCATTAACGCCGTCGGGATGATCAGCAGAGCCGCGACCGCGAGCGAGGTGACGACGAGCGAGCCTCCCGCCGTCGCCGTCCCCACCGCCTTGATCAGCGGCAAGGATGCGAGCCCAAAAGCGCCGATCGCCAGCTCACAGCCCAAAAACACGGTCGGTAGGCGGTCCTGGAAGCGCCGGGCGACGTAGCCCCCGCTCAAGGCGCCGACGCCGAGCCCGAACATGAAGATCGCGACGATCACGGTGACCGATTCGATGTTCACGCCGTAAACCGAGAACAACACGCGCTGCCAGGCGATTTGATAGATCAGGGCGGCGAAGCCCGAGAGGAGGAAGAGCGAGGCCAGCCACTCGCGCGAGACGAAGAACTTCCGCCGTCCCACCGGCTCCTGCGAGAAAATGCAGGCCGAGGCCTTCGCCAGCGCAAAAGCCATCAGCAGCGGCACCCCGTGCCCCGAGTCCACGGCCACGCCGAAGGCCCCCACGAACGGCCAAAGGAACACGAGGATCGTCCAGCGATCGAGTTTCGCGAACCGCTGCCGCTCCACGTCGAGCTTCAAGTAACGCACGACGAGCCGTCGCGTCGCCGCCTGGATCGCGAGGAGGAGGAGCGCACCGAGCACCGCGCCGCCACCGGCGCGCGTGACGAGCTCCCGCCCCGCCAAATCCACATCGGGCCGCGCCGCCAGCATGTTGAGCTGCAGCGCCGCGCCACACAAGGCACCGATAAGAGCGGTCAAAAAAGTCATCGTGCCATGTTCTAGCCGGATCCCGAGGCGGACCGCAACCGTGGGAGGATCCAGTCGGCGACGAGGTGCTCGGCGAAGGCGAAAGAGCCTGTAAGTCCTGGGGAAATTGCGTTGAGGACGTGGACCGAGCTCGGCGTTCCTTCGATCACGAAGTCATTTACGAAGCGACGGGTCGCGCGGTCGAAGAGTTGCGGCCGGATGCCACGCTTGTCGCAAGCCACCAGGTGCTCCGCCTTGAGCCGCGGTACGAGCTTCCGCGCGGCATTCGCGATCCCCCGCCGCGTCAAATGTCTCAGCTCGCGCGCCACGTGACCCCGAAACGATGCCCCGTTTTCCGCGTCGAGCGCCTGCGCGGCAAGGACGCGGGCCATGGCCCCGAGCTCTCGCAGCTCGAGACCCGCAAGGCCCTTGTAGTGCTCCCGCCCAAGCGCCGGCAGCGCGGTCGGCCCGACGTAAACTCGACCGTCGCAGGCCTTGGTGAAATGCACTCCCAAAACGGGCGTAGCGGGGTGCGGCACTGGATAAATGTGGCCACGCAGATCCAGCCCGGTACCGGGCCGCAGCTCGAAATAGCTACCTCTGAATGGCAACAGCCCGAAGTGCGCGCCGACGCCGAATGCCGTCGCGACTCGATCCGCGTGCGCACCGGCGGCGTTGACGAGGACCCTAAACCGAAAGGCGGTGCCGTCCGAAGTCTGAACCACGTTGCCTTCCGGGTCGACATGCGTCGCCTGCGAGCCGAAACGAACGCTCGTCCCCTCGGCCGAGAGAACCGATGAAAGCACCTGCAACACCGCCTTCGGCTCGACGCTCATCGTGTTGGGTGAGTGGAGGGCGCACGATGCTGCCGTGACCTCGGGTTCGATCTTCAGAACCTGCGCGCTGCCGATCAACTCGGTCCGCGCGCCGTTCGCAGCCGCGTTCGCCGCGAGCTTCACCAGAAGCTCGCGCTCGGAGGCCGTCGTCGCGACGATCAGCTTCCCCGTATGCGCCAAAGGCAACCGGTGCTCTCGGCAGAAATCCAAGAGCCGTAGGGCCCCTGCCACGCAAAACCGCGCCCTCAGCGAGCCCGGCTCATAATAGATCCCCGCATGCACTACACCACTGTTTCGGCCGCTGGCATGTTCGCCGAGCGCCGGCTCTTTCTCCAAGATCACCGTTCGAAGACGCGGGTCTTGCCTTTTCGCCTCCGCCGCGATCGTCAGGCCGATGATGCCGGCGCCAATGATGATGAGATCAACCGAGCTCGCATCGGTCGATTTCCGCGAATTCTGGCTGTTTTTGGCTGCCGACGCGGCGACCCGCATTGTGTCTCCGATCGTTGCATCTTAGCCGCCTGTGCTCTAAAGTTAAGCGAAAATGTAGTCGAGACTCCGTGGCCCGGATGAAGTTGGATTCGATGCTCAAATATTTGTTGATGATCGGCCTGGTCGCCGCGTTCTCGATCACTCTGGGATGCGGGCTCACGAAAACCACCCGCGTCCATGAAGGCTCGCCCTCGGTGGACCCGGCGGCTTTCCAGGTCAAAACGAAACTCATCGACTTCCGGGAGACCTTCGACTCGCTTCGCGTGTCTTTCGTCGGCAAGAACGCTAGCGGCCAATTCCTACTCAAGGCCGCACCCGGCGGCTCTTTCAACGTGGACCTCGTCAGTAAGGGAACCTACACCTTCTCGGTCGAGGTGCTCGACGCTGCCGGCCTCGTGCATTCCGCCACCGAGCGTGGCAACGCCCTCTGTCCGCCGGTCGAGGTCGACGTAAAATTTAGCACCAAGAACATCGCGTTTCGCGTCTGTCGCCAGGAATCGAGCTTGGGGCTCGCCGTCGCTTGGACGAGCTTCAGCAGCGAAGCGGCCTTGCAGACCCTGGCCATCAATCCTCCCAACGACCCCTCCGTGGCACGCGGTGAGGTGTTCGTCGTCGAAGGCGACGTCATCCAGCTTTATCCTCTCGACGCGAATTGGCAGACGCAGCCGATCTTCAAATCGAACGTGGTTTACGACGTCGGCCTCAAATTTTTCGACGCAGACGGCGAGGTCGTGGCGCAGACCCTCCCAGGCTCGGGACGCTGTAACGTCGCCTCGCTCTCGAGCGGTGGCCCACGACCCCTTGTATTCCCGCTTTGCGACGGGCGTGTTCAGGTCGAGATAGGCGTCGATATCATGGAGAACATGGCCGCGCTGAAGTTCAACACGCCAGCTGAGCTCTCAGCGCACGCATCCAATTTGGTCGTGCTGACCGAAGACGGCGTTCAGCTCGCCAATTGTCAGCTCGCCGCCGGTCCCTGCGTCCTCGAGCCGATGCGCTTCGGTCGCCGGGTGATCGAGGTCCGCTATTTCGACGTCAACGGCAACCTTGTCGCGAGCAGTGGCGTGAATGGCCGCGAGATCGACGTTTCGATCTTCGGGCCGATCGCCCTAGAGCTCCGCCGCCGCGAGACACCCGCCGTGCGTCGCACCGAGTGGGTCGGAGAGTGGTTTCACGAGAACCTTCGCACGCCGTGGCTCCCGCGTGACTCTGCGACTGGCCTTGTCTTCAAGGGCTCGATGTGGCTCCTCGGTGGTTTCAACGCCGACGCCTGGGCGACGGAGGGCCAAACGTTTCCGCTCATGAACGATGTCTGGCGCTCGACGAACGCCGCGACCTGGACACGTGCCGGGCGTCTTCCGGACACCGAGTGCCAAGGGACCGACATCACGCTGGCGTTCGCGCGTGCCGAAGAGATGTTGGTCGGTTGCATCAACGGAACGATCTTGGCGAGCACGGATGGGGCGACTTGGACCACCATCTTGGCCGAGCCGCCATTTGGCGCGCGCTACGGCGCTGGCCACACCTATTTTGCCGGCAAATTCTGGGTCATGGGTGGCCACGACGCGACCCGCAGTCCATCCAACGACGTTTGGTCGTCCCCGGACGGCAGAGTTTGGACCCTAGAGACGGCAGCGGCGCCTTGGTCGCCTCGCATCGTCTTCAACAACCTCGTCACGTTTAAGGACGAGATGTGGCTCATCGGTGGCGGCTTGTTGCCAGACGCCGGTTCCATGTCTTCCGGTTTCACGGACGTCTGGAAGACCAAGGACGGACGGAATTGGGAGCTCGTTCAAGGCGCGGCCGCTTTCGATCGCTCGATCTGGAACGGAACCATCGTCTACCGCGGACGTATGTGGCGCATCGGCGGATACACTGACGTGCCGGTGCAGCAGAACTTGGACACTGTTTGGAGCTCGGCCAACGGGGTCGACTGGACGCTTTTGCCCTCGCGTCTTCGCACCGGGCGGCACGCTCCGACCATGTTCGTCCACGACGACAAACTCGTCGTTGCCGCAGGGAACGCGTGGCCTCTGCTTGGCGAAGTGGTCAGCTTGTATATTCCAGGCCTCGTTTTCCTGACGAACCCGCCCCAAAAGGCGTCTGTCGGGGAGCCGTTCCGTTACGCCGCGAATGCGGATTTCAACGACAGCGGCCTGCCGATTCGCTTCCGCCTCGTTTCCGGACCTGCCTGGGCCGCGATGGATGACGCCGGGGTCGTGACCGGAACACCGTCCGCAGAGAAGCCGTGCGACTTCGTCATCGAAGCGTTCGACGACGCCGGCGAGACGAAGCAGCAACGGTTCCTCTTGAATGTCCTCTAAGCGGGCCGCGACGCCTTTCGCCCCGCAAAGACGAATTTGAATCCTAGACCGTTCAGCATGAGCGTCGTCAGCAGCACGCGATCAGCAGCCGCAGCCACGCCGTGAAAAGCGCGCGCGAGCGAGCCACTCGGCAGGAATCGGCCGAACAGCGTGAGAAAATCGAAGTAGCGCACTTGCGGGTTCACGGTAAACGTTCGCGACAGGAGCTCGACCTGCTTCTTGCCAAAAAGGCTCGTGAGCGTCTGTGCGTCACGATCGTGAAACAGCCGCGAGCGTAGCCACCGCACGACGCGCATCGGGCGGTTGTCGCCGTTGGTCTCGACGGCCACCAAGATGCCGCCCTCGCGCAGCGCGCCGGAGATCGCCGCGAAGACCGTTGCGGGATCGAAGTAATAAAGGCTTCCCGAGACGAACACGAAGTCGAACGCTCCGGCGTGCTCGGCCAAGAAGCGCAGGGAATCCGTCTCGACAAAATGCGTGCGCTCCGAGACGCCGAACTTCTTCGCCAACGCGATGGCTGCGACGATGGACTGTGGAGAAAAGTCGATCCCGGTGACGTCGGCGCCCATTTTCGCGATCTTCACGCCGTGGAGACCCGTGCCGCAGCAGAAGTCCAAGACCTTGATCGGCCCCTTCGCGGCGATCTCTGCCGCGACGATCTGCTCGACGAAGCTGTACGGTTCTCGCGTGAATAGCGGT
This sequence comes from Pseudomonadota bacterium, assembly GCA_031416315.1. Lineage (GTDB taxonomy): Bacteria > Bdellovibrionota_B > Oligoflexia > Oligoflexales > CAIYRB01 > JANOTL01. The sequence goes on along the minus strand of JANOTL010000049.1, from coordinate 733 downwards.
ACCGCCTCGGCGCCGATCGCTCGCTTCTGCTCCATGAGCGCGGCGGCGCCGCGTTGGTCATAGTGGCGGGCGGTCGAGGTTTCGCCTGGTTTCGACTTCATCCCGACCTTGTACCCGGCGGTTTTCCACGCGGCAATCGGTCGTTTGTGCTGGACTGCGTCCTGCACGGCCGATATCGTCCCCCAAAATAGGAGGTTACGTCCGCGATGCGCGTTTGGTTCGTCGAGATCGGAGAGCCACGTTTCGCCCGGCAAGTGACGGATCTGCTTGTTCCAATCGACCTTGGGCTTGGTCGCGGCACGGTCGTTTTACTGCGCGACGCGCGCGCGCGTTCCCTCATCGAGCCCGCCGGGCAGTTCGGCGCGTAATGGGTTATCCACGCCGTAAAGCCACACCGTGAACAGACTGCGCGGAACGCCGCCGGTGTACCAGTTGCCCTGCTCCCGAAAGCGGCCGACTTTGCCGATCCCCGCGCCGGCAGACATCGGCACCATCGCCGCGTGCGCCGGGTGGTTCAGCGCCGAAAGGGCAAGCTGCCATTCGGCCGACGACGAGCAGCCGAGCGTCCCGACCTTACCGTTCGACCAACCCTGCGCGGCAATCCAGCTCAGCGTATCGTAGCCATCGGTCTGGGGCTTGCCGAGGATCTCGAATTTGCCTTCGGACAGATAGCGGCCGCGCTCGCTCTGGACGATGAACACGTAGCCGCGCCGGACCGCCTCGATCGCAAAAC
>JANOTL010000048.1:0-62414 GCA_031416315.1 Pseudomonadota bacterium | reverse complement strand
GCCCCAAGACGAGTAGACGTAGGTCAGAACGTTCGCCACTTCCTCGTCCGAAAGTTGCCACGCCGGCATCACGCCGTCGTAGGTTTGTCCGTTGACCGTGATTTTGCCGGTGATGCCGTTGGTCACGGCACGAATCGACCGCATCTTGTCGGCATTCAGGTAGTCCGCCTTCGCCAGCGGCGGAAAGGCGGCAGGAATTCCGGCTCCGTTCGGCTGGTGACAGGCCGCACAATTCTGTTCGTAAACCCCCTTGCCAAAGGTGATGCGATCTTCTTTGCTCTTGGCGGTCAAAACGGGCGCCTTGTCGGACAAGTCCTGAATTCCGGAGCCTTCTGGAAGGTAGATCTCGTCTCGCTGCTTGCCGGAGTAGACGTCCTTGGTCTCAGCGCCCGTCACTTTGACCTGTGCGAGCGCCCCTTTGTTGAAGGCTCGAAAGATCGAATGATCCACGAGAATGAGCGTACCCGGAGTGTCGACCTTGAATTCCACGATCGAAGACCCTCCAGCCGGGATCAACGTCGTCTGCACGTTCGCATTCGTGGCCTTTCCGCCTTCGATGTAGACCTTGTCGAAAATTTCGCCGATCACATGGAACGAGGACACCAGATTCGGCCCACCGTTGCCGACGTATAGGCGCACGGTCTCCCCGACGCTGGCTTTCAAGGCCTTATCGCCGTTCAGGGCACCGACGGAGCCGTTGAAAACCACATAGTCGGCTTGCTCTTGGAGCGCCTTTTCCATGCTGAATGGCTGCTTTCCGCGGGCGCCGAATTTTCCCTTGGTATAGAACTCGCTCTGCATCACGTAATATTCGCGATCCACCTTCGGCAAGCCCTCTTTCGGATCGACCAGAATGAGCCCGTACATGCCGTTCGCAATGTGCATCCCGACCGGCGCCGTTGCACAATGGTAGACGTAGAGTCCGGGGTTGAGGGCGCGGAACGAGAACACCGAGGAGTGGCCTGGCGCGGTGAATGAGGCCTCGGCCCCGCCTCCCGGCCCCGTGACGGCGTGCAGGTCGATGTTGTGCGGCATCTTGCTGGACGGGTGATTGCTGAAGTGAAACTCGACCAAATCACCTTCGCGGACGCGAATGAATTTGCCGGGCACCCTCCCGCCAAAAGTCCAAAACGTATAGTCGACGCCATCGGCCAAACGAGCGACGACTTCCTTGGACTCGAGGTGGACGACGACCTTGGCAGGGGCGGTCCTTGCGACCGGCGGCGGAACCTCGGGAGCATAGGTCAGGACGGCCGCCTCGACGATCGGCTCGTCCGCTCCCGCCGAGCTGGACCTACCAACGGCGAGCAGAACCAAATAAACTGCGAGAAGGGCTCTGATACGGCGACGACTTGGACCGAACCGACTCACCAACATTTTGCTCTCCTACGGCTGTCGGCGGGAGACAAGCAAACTCGAGGCCAACAATGGACCTGCATGAACGCGGGCCACGGCATGGTGCAATAGCGGGATATGACGCGCTGGCGCGGTGCCACCTGTCCATTTCACACAGCGCGCAGTGTGATCGACCACTTGGGACGGGCTATGAGAGAGCGGCACTCATCTGATACTGGAGAAGCGATGACAAGGCTCCTCGACTTTGCACGCCAAATTCTCCTTACGGCCGGCTTCAGCGTCGGCGCGCTTGGAACATGGCAGCAAGTGCAGAACTCGATTTTGCTCACGCGCGCTCATGCAGTTTGGGAGCATGGCGAAACAGCGAGCGAGGTGACGGTCGGTCCCCGCGGCGAGCGCGGTCCGGGCTACCTCGACTCCGGCATCGAGAAGCTCCGCGTCTCGTTCAAGGATGGGCGCGGCGCGCGCCATACCGTGACGTTCGACGTTTGGGCGCTGAACACCTCCATCGACGATAGCAAGCCAGCGATGGTGCGATTCGATCCGACCGAGCCGTCGCAAGCGGCGCTTTCCTGGCTGCAAGCGGTCGAACAGCGGCGGTGGGGCGCCGTCGTTCTCCAGTCGGCGTTGGCGCTGGGCCTGATGGTGCTTTGCGTCCGAAGGTGGCGCGCCATATACCGTCCTTCGTGATTGACGCCCCGGCTCGGAGGCGACACCGCATTCTGATCACGACGACGTCCTGCTATCATCAAGACTCAAAAGGGAATGCCGAGGTCCGAGCCGCGCTCGCGACCGGGCAGACGCGAGAAACCCGCTGCAAGGGGCGGCACATCCACCGGCGCCGCGCTGTGAATGGCGCCGAGCACGGCTTGCGCCTCCGTGACGATCGCCAAGGCGATCGCCTCGGGGCCTTCGCCGACGAGGTCAAGCCCAACCGGATGACGCATACGCTCCCAGGCGTCGCTGACGTGGGCGCCGCCATCCTCGAGCTCGCGGCGCAATCGCTCGGCGCGAGCGCGCGAGCCGACGAGGCCGACGTACGCGACGCGTCGCGCCAAAATTCCCGGCAGCGCCCGCCGATCGACGTCGCAATCGTGCGTCATCACCACGACGACGCTGTGATCGCCCTCGGGAATCAGCGGCCCCATGCGCTCTGGCTCCACGGACCCGGGATCGAGCACGGCGAGGCGCCAGCCCAAAACCTCGCCGAGCGCGAGGAGCGCATGCGTGTCCTCCCCGGCCCCGACGACGGTGAGTTGCGGTAAGGGCGGCACGAAGTCGAGAAAGGCCTCGATCCATCCGTCCGTCGTCTCGACGCGCGCCCGACGTGGGATCTCGTCGTGCAGGCAGTGCGAGATCTGCGGCTTCAAGCCCGTGAGGCGCGCGGAGTGGGCCTTGTCGGTCCCGAGCCAGTCGGCGTCGCCTGCGGGAGCGGACAGGATCGTGGTCACGATCTCGCCGGTCGTGCCGAAGTTGCGCCGCGCGAGCCGCTCGAGGGCATGATCCGTCAGCGACGCCGCGTCGACGCGCTCGAGAAAGATCTGGATCTTGCCGGCGCCGGGCTCGGGGAGCGGCAGGTCGACGAGTCGCGGGGCGCCGCTCTCAAGGACCTCATGCGCCGCCTCCAAGAGGAGGGGCTCGGCGAAACCGCTGCTCACGAGCCCCGTCGTCCGGCCCTCGGCATCGATCAGGGCGCGTGCTCCCTCGCGGCGGGAGCTCGACCCTTCACAGCCGACGAGGAGCGCCAGGGCAAGGGTCTCCCGCTCCTCACGCGCTCGACGCAGACGGGCGCTGAGGCGCGCCCCTTCGCTCGAGCGGGAGAATTGAGACACGCGATCCGGATTCGGCGACACCATGTGCTGCTCCAACGCGACGCTAGACGACCGTAAGAGTCGATGCGCCGAGTTGGTGCAAGGAGGATGCCACGAAAGGTCGTCTCAGCGCGTCCGCGAATCGACTGGACCTTCGCGGTCGGCATAGCGGCTCGGCGAGACGACCTCGAGGCCCATGCCGAGCGGAGCCCCGGCGTGCTGCTGCACGCACTCGCCCGATTCCATGCCCGCGCCGCCTTTCTGCCGGCAGTCGGTCGCATTCGAAGGCGACGGTGCGCTCGTCGAGGCGCAGGCCGAAAGGAAGGAAATGGACAGGAGAGTGAGGCAAAGGGTGGCAGTTCGCTTCATGACGCGGGGCTCCCGGTGGGGGTTGCCCGCCATTTTAGCGCATCGACATAAGAACCAGGTGAAGCTGACTAAAGCAATAATCTCATGAGGTTGGTCGATAGTCGGCAGGCCGAGGCAGGGACCCTTAGCCCCATCGGCTCGAGGACGAGCGTCTCGCCGTCGCGCGTGACGCTTGTAACGTCATAGGGGAACTGAGCGCGCCGCGCGAAATCGTCCCGGTAGGGTGCGTCGACCGGTGGCGTGCTCTCGGTCGCCTCGCAAGTCATGAGCGCATCGCCGTAGTGTGCGCGATCGAAGGCCGCGGGTTTCGGACATGCAGCGGCATCCGATAGAGCGCAGTAAAGCTTCCGCATCGCCGCCCGATCAGCTGGACCGAGCTCCCTGCGCGGATGACACATCACCGAGCCGAAGAATCCCTTGATGCAGCCCGTGATGGCATCGCCGAGCCCGTCGTTCTCGAGCTGCGGATCGTAGTAGTAGTCCTGGATTCCCATGATGTGCCCGACCTCGTGCAGGACGGTCGCTAGGTCCGTGCCCTGGCGGGGGACGAGGTACATCACGCTTTCGCTTGGCACGACGCAGCCGCCGCGCGGCAGGCCGCAGGAAGCGACGGGGTCGACGATGAGGCGTACGTCGAAAGCGCGCGTCGCGGGGCAGGGCGCCGGCGCGACGATCAGGCTCACCGTCTGGCCGAGGCCCGCGGGCGCGAGGTCCTGCACGGTCGCGAGCCAGGCGTGCACCGATTTTTCCAGCGCGGCTCCCAAGGCAACTTTTTCGCCTCGGTCCAACTCCCCGTAGGCTGGCCCGCCGACGCAGACCTCCGTCACCGCGCCTTTCACCCGCGACAAGAGGGACGCCGCGTCGGGCAGGTACCGCTGCGGAAAGTCGCTCTCGGCGGCGGCGACGCAGGCCTTCGTCGCCGGATCGAATTTCTGATCCGAAAGGTGGCACAGGGCCTCGCCGCTCGTGACCACGGCACAACGGTCTGGCGTGCGGCGCTCGGCATTCCCCGGGATGAAAATCTGCCCCAGCTTGGCGCAGGTCGCGGCGTCGAGCACGCCGATGTCTTCGTGGCTCGAGCTTCCCGTGCCGCAGGCGCTCAGGGAAGCGGCGAGCGAGGACGAGAGCGCTATTTGTCGAAAAGAGACTGGCATCGGCAGGTTCCATGATGCCGTCTCTCTCAGTTTTTTTCCAGCCTTGACAGTGGATTAGGCGCGCTGCTAGCTAAGCCTTACTATGCAGAGGAGCCCGGGGTGAGCCGCTCAAGAAAACGCGTACGCAGCATCGCCGAAGCTCTAGGGCTCGCGTTGGTGGCGTTCGCATCCGCGCGACTCGCCGTGACCTTTTTGATCGAGCCAGAAGGCATGGCGCCCTTTTGGTTCGCCAACGGGATTATGCTCGCCGTCTTGATTCGTAGGCCGCCGCACGCGTGGCCGCTCCTCCTCGGCGCGAGCTACATCGGCCTCCTGGCGAACACGACCTTGCTCGCGATGCCGCTCTTCCCGAACGCGGTCTATGCCCTCGGCAATGTGCTCGAGCCGCTCCTAGTCGCACTGGCGGTCCGGCGGTTCGCACGGGGGTTCAGCGTTGTCGCCTGCCGTGACGTCGGCATCCTGATCGGGAGCGCGGCCGTGGCCTGCGCCGTCGGCGCCACGATCGCGTGGAGCGCCGGACCCGTGAGCTGGCAACTTTGGTTGATCAACGATTTCCTAGGCATCGTGCTGGTGGCGCCCGCGGTCCTGGTCTTCTGGCCTTTGAGCGCCTCCACCGCCCTTTTGCGCGCACGACCTGGGGCCTCGATCGTGGCCGAGGTCGCACTGATCGCGGCCGGTCTGACCGCGACGACGATCCTGGGCCTCATGCGCTCCTCGCCGGAGTCCGCACTCCACTACTCGTACGCGGTGTTGCCGTTTCTCTTGTGGGCGACGATGCGCTTCCAAGTGATCGGCGCGACCCTCGCGACACTGCTCCTCGCGGTCCTGACCTTGGCGCTGACGATGCAAGGGATCGGACCGTTCGCGACCGCACCGGTGGTTTTCCTCGACCGCTCGCTGTCGATTCAGGTCTTCCTGGCGCTCGTCTTGCTCACGCACTTGGCGCTCGGAGCGGCAGTGCTCGAGCGCACGCAAGCGACGGTGACGGCCCGTCAGCAGATCGCGATCCTCGAGTGCGTGGCGGCGCGCAAGCCTTTGCCAGAAATCCTGGCCGGCATCACGCAGTTGGTCGAGTCCCATGGCAACGAGGCGCTCTGCTCCATACTCCTGCTCGATGCCGCGAAGGGCACGCTCCACCACGGCGCGGCGCCGAGCCTCCCGGCGGAGTTCACGCAGGCGATCGACGGCATGCCGATCGGACCCGACGCGGGATCTTGTGGCACCGCCGCATTCCGTCGTGAGCCCGTATTTGTCGAAGACATCGCGACGCATGCAAGCTGGGACCGGTTCCGTCACCTCGCGCTGCCGCACCGTCTCGCCGCCTGCTGGTCGAGCCCGATCTTCGCGCCCTCCGGCGAGGTGCTCGGGACCCTGGCGATCTACTACCGCACGCCACGCCTGCCAACCGCCGGCGAGGTCCGCATCGTGGAAGCGGCGACGCATCTTGCCTCGATCGCGATCTTGCGCGACAGCCAACACGAGCGCTTGCGCCGCAGCGAGGCGAGCGTGCGCCAGCTGCTCGAGACGGCGCACGAGGGCGTCTGGATCGTCCGCCTCGACGGCGCGACGCGGTTCGCGAATCCGCGCATGGCGCAGATCCTCGGCACGAGTCCGGAAGCGATGCTCGGCACGTCCCTCTACGACTGGGTGCCGCCGGAGAACCGCGAGGAAATCCGGCGCAAGATGCAGGACCGCGTGAAGGGCGTCAGCGAGCGCCACGACGTCCGCCTGATGCACGCCGACGGCCATGAGATTTGGGTCAGGGTCGCGGCGAGCCCCGTCCTGGGCGAGGATGGTGTCGTCGAGGGCGCGCTCGGCATGGTGACCGACATCACGGCGGAGCTCGCCGCCAGCGGCCGGATCGCGGAGCAAGCAGCGCTCCTCGACCATGCGCGCGACGCGATCCTCCTGATCGATCTGGACCACACGATCCGCTTCTGGAACGACGGCGCGACGCGGCTCTACGGCTGGAGCCGCGACGAGGCGCTCGGCCTTCGGGCGACCGAGCTCTTCGCCGAAGAGAACGAGGAGCTCGAGGTCGCGAGCGCGGCGGTACGCTGCGACGAGGCTTGGGTGGGAGAAATGACGCATTTCACCAAGGCGGGCAAGCAGGTGACGGTCGAGGCGCGCTGGTCTTTGGTGCGGGAGACGGCGACGAAGGCGCCAGCGGTGCTGATCATCAATACCGACGTGACGGAGCGGAAGAAGCTCGAGGCGCAGGTCGTCGTGACGCAGCGCATGGAGAGCCTCGGCTCGCTCGCCGGCGGCATCGCGCACGATTTCAACAACGTCCTCACGGCGATCGTCGGGCACTTGAGCCTAGCGCGGCGGGCCTTGCCGGCCGATCACGCGGTGCAGGCGCATCTGTGCGTCGTCCAGGACGCGAGCGCCCGCGCGACCGACCTCGTGCGGCAGATTCTCGCGTTCAGCCGGAAGCGGACGCCGCAGCGCGCCGTCACACGCCTCGCGCCGATCGTGGAAGAGACGGTGCGCCTCCTGCGCTCGACTTTGCCCGCGATGATCGAGCTGAGGACGGAGCTCGGCGGGTCGGCCTTCGACGTGCTCGGCGATCCCTCGCAGATCCACCAGGTCGTGATGAACCTCGCGACCAACGCGGCGCACGCGATCGGCACGCGCGGCGGCTCGATCTCCATCCGCCTCCATCCTTCGCAGGTCGTCGAAAAGCTCGCGGTGACGGCGGGCGAGATCCCGCCAGGGCGCTACATGGTGTTGAGCGTGTCGGACGACGGCGCGGGGATGGATGAGGCGACTCTCAAGCGCATCTTCGACCCGTTCTTTACGACGAAGCAGCCCACAGAAGGCACGGGGCTCGGCCTGTCGGTCGTTCTCGGCATCGTCAAGAGCCACGGCGGCGGCATCGTCGTCGACACGCGAGTCGACCGCGGCTCGAGCTTTCACGTCTTTCTGCCGACCACGGCGGCACTCGCCGTCGCGGCCAGCGCGCCGCTCGGGACGGAGGATCTCCGCGGCCACGGCGAGCGCGTGCTCGTCGTCGACGACGAGAAGACCGTGAGCCTCTTGATCACCACGATGCTGGACCAGTGCGGCTACCGCGTCGAGTGCGCGGCCGACGCGCCCTCCGCCTGGGCGACGTTCGCGGACCATCCGGACGACTTCGACGCCATCGTCACCGACTACGCCATGGCCGGCATGTCCGGTCTCGAGCTGGTCCGACGCATGCGCGGGCTCAAGCCGGCGGTGCCGATCATCATGCTCTCGGGATACCTGAGCCCCGAGGTCAGCCTCGAGGCGGACCGCCTGGGCGTCAGCCGCGTCTTGAGCAAGCCGGGCTTCGTCACAGAGCTGCCGCTCGAGCTAAAGCGCTCGCTCGCCGCTGGCGACGGCACCCACGCATCAGTGGTCGTCGTGCGCCCTTCGCCGCCGACGTGACGGACGCCCGGCGCCGGGCCGCTTATGCCCTACGTCTGGAGCGGCAGGACGTAAGCGTGCATCAGCCAAAAGTGGCAGAATGAGCCGAGAAGGACGAAGCCATGGAAGATCTCGTGAAAGCCGAAGACGCGCGGCCACGGGTTAGGCCGCTTCAGCCCGTAGATCACCGCACCAAGGCTGTAGGCCGCGCCGCCGCCGAGGAGCCAGGCAATGCCGGCGGCCGGCAGGACCTGCGCCATCGGCCAAATGTAGAGGACGGAGACCCACCCCATGCCGACGTAGATGGCGGCGTCCTGCCAACGTGAGCCGGAGACGACGCCCGTCGAGGGCCTTTTCTTGCGCCAAAGCCGCCAGATGCCGTAGGCCGCGAGCGACCAGATCAAGACGAGAAGGCTCCAGCCGATAGGCCCTTTCAGAACGACGAGCGCGACCGGAGTATAGGTCCCGGCGATCATCGTGAAGATCGTGCTGTGGTCGATGCGTCGGAAGATCTTCTCCTGGCTCACCTTGAGCGGCAGCGCGTGGTAAAGCGTCGAGGCCGTGTACACGAGGACCATGCAAGTCCCGAAGATGGCGAAGCCGACGACGTGCGCAGCCGTCGAGACCGCGGCGGCTCGGGTCACGAGAAGGACGAGGGCGACGACCGCAAAGCCGACGCCCACGAGGTGGGAGAGAGCGCTTAGCGGCTCCTTGATGCGGACGGTCATGCTGAAGCGCTTCATCATCATCCTTCGAGCTTACGGGAGCGCGCGCATCCCAGTGTCAGGATCCTGCGACGATCGTGTAACAATCGTGTCAACGGCAGCAGAGGCTGAGCGGAGGGTTCGTGGGCGACTGGACGTGGGGTTTGGTGGCGATGGCTTCGCTCTACGGCGTCGGCGGTGTCATGCATTTCTTGAAACCGGGATTTTATCGGCCGATGATGCCGCCCTACATTCCGATGCCCGATCTCATGATCGGCCTCTCCGGGATTGCGGAGATCGGCCTCGGGCTCCTGCTCTTGCCGTCGGCGACGCGGCCTTTCGCCGCCTGGGGCGTGATCGCCTTGCTCTTCGCGGTGTGGCCGGCAAACATCCACGCGGCCTTGCATCCCGAGACGATGCCGAAGGTGAGCAGCGTCGCTCTTTGGGTACGCGTGCCCTTGCAGCTTCCGCTGATGTATTGGGCTTACCGCTACACCTGAGCCGCGCTCAGCGTGAAGTATACTGACATCCCCAGTCTGAAGGAGCCCCATGACCGCGCTCATTCCCTCGCCGTATGCGACGCTCGACGCCCTGCTCGCGGGCGTCTTTGCCAAATACGCCGCGCGCCCCGCGTTCTCGAACATGGGCAAGACCATGGACTTCGCCACGCTCGACGCGAAGAGCAAGGCGTTCGCCAGCTTTCTCGTCAACGACCTGAAGCTGGCGCAAGGCGACCGCATCGCCGTGCAATTGCCGAACCTCCTGCAGACGCCGATCGCCATTTTCGGCGCCTTGCGCGCCGGCCTGACCGTGGTCAACACCAATCCGCTGTACACTCCGCGCGAGATGGAGCACCAGTTCCGCGACTCCGGCGCGAAGGCGATCGTGATTCTCGCGAACTTCGCCGCGAACCTTGCGCAGGTGCTCGGGAAGACCGGGATCGCGCCGGAGCGCGTCGTGGTCACCGGAATCGGCGACTGCCTCGGCTTTCCGAAGGCCAACCTCGTCAATGCCGCCGTGCGTCATTTGAAGAAGATGGTGCCCGCCTACGAGCTTCCCGCGAGCGTCGGCTTCAATGCCGCCTTGAGAGCGGGGGACGGCAAGCCCTTCACGCCACCGAAGGTCAAGCCCGAGGACCTGGCCTTCCTGCAGTACACCGGCGGGACCACCGGCGTGTCGAAGGGCGCGATGCTGACGCACGCGAACGTCGTCGCGAACATGGCCCAAATCGCGCAGTGGATGGAGCCCTTGCGTCGAGGCGACGTCGCCGAGACGATCGTCACGGCGTTGCCGCTGTACCACATCTTCTCGTTGACCGTGAACTGCTTCGCCTTCATGACGAGCGGCGCGCACAACATCCTGATCACCAACCCGCGCGACCTGCCGGCGTTCGTCAAGGTCTTGGCGAAGTGCAAGCCGACGGTGTTCACGGGCGTGAACACGCTCTTCAACTCCCTCGCTGCGAACCCCGACTTCCAAAAGCTCGACCTCTCGACGCTGAAGATCTCGGTCGCGGGCGCGATGGCCTTGCAGAGCGCCGTCAAGGAGCGCTGGGAAACGGTGACCAAGTCGAAAGTGATCGAGGGCTACGGCCTGACGGAGACCTCGCCAGTCGTGTGCTGCAACCCGGTCGACGGCAAGGACCAAGTCGGCACGATCGGGCTCACGCTGCCGGGCACCGAGGTCAAGCTCGTCGACGAAAGCGGCGCCGAGGTCAAACTCGGCGAGCAAGGCGAGCTCTGCGTCCGCGGCCCGCAGGTCATGGCCGGATATTGGCAAAAGCCGGAGGAGACGGCGCAAGTCACGCTGCCGGGAGGCTTCTTCAGGACGGGCGACGTCGCCGTGCAGGCGGCGGACGGCTTCTACAAGATCGTCGACCGAATGAAGGACATGATCGACGTCTCCGGCTTCAAGGTCTATCCGAACGAGGTCGAGGACGTCAGCGTCCTGCACCCGAAGGTCTTCGAGGCGGCCTGCATCGGCGTCCACGACGACAAGTCGGGCGAGGTCGTCAAGGTCTTCATCGTCAAGAAAGACGAGTCGCTCACGGCGGAGGAGCTGATGGCGCACTTCCGCAAGAATCTCGTCAGCTACAAGGTCCCAAAGCAGATCGAGTTCCGCAAGGACCTACCGAAGACCAACGTCGGCAAGGTGCTGCGGCGCGCGCTGCGCGACGAGAAGAAGGCGGCAAATGGGTCGCCGCATGCCCGATGAGGCACGGTACTAGTCCGTGATGCCGTAGATGCCAAACTGCGGCACCCAATGGGAGTAAGCGTAGTAGTTGTCCTTGTACTGGTTGTGCCGCGCCCGCCCCGCTTTGACGTGCTCGTAATACGCAGAGATGAGCTTTTGCGCCATCGGGTCGCTCGCACCGCGTACGGCGATCACGTCACGGGCGAGCGCTTTGATGCCCCAGGCGCGGCTCCAGTTGATGCCCAAGTGGTGCACGTCGTCGTTGGCGTTGCTCACCGGCGCGGGGATTGGCGTCAAGGCATCGGCCGGCAGCGCGTCCGGATCGACCGCGGCGATCGCGGCCTCGGGCCCGAGGGCCCCGGTGAGGGCGTAGACCCAGTTCCAATAGAGCGAGAAAAAGGCGTTCGGATCCGTGTCGTTGCTATCGGCCCAGGTGAGCGGCTTGTCGACGAAGTTGGTCTTCAACATGGCTTGAACGAGCTCTTCCGACGCGGCGTCTCCGGTATGACGGAACCAGGCTAGGAGCTGCGCCATCGACCACGAGTCGTTTGAATAGTCCGTTTTCTTGGGGCTGGGCGCGTTCGCAGCATAGAAGGTCATCAGCGACTGCGCCACGAAATCGCCCAACTCACGGAGCCTTTGTGGATCCGCGATCCCTTTCGCCTTGGCCCAAGTCTCGTGCTCGCTCGCCAAGCGCAGGAACCAGGCGCGTCCGTAGGGCATCTCGTAGTCTTTGCCGTCGACCTTCTTCTCGACCAAGTCCTTCTTGATCTTGGCGAGCGAGTCGGCGGTGAAACGCGCGTCAACCACCTTGGCGGTCGCGGCGAGCTTGATGCCTCCGCCCTTCAGATCGGCCCGGAACACCGCCCAATGAGCGTGCACGGCGGAATGCCAATCGTAGCAGCCGTAGAAGACCGCCGTGGTCTTGTCGATGCCGGGCTCGTCCGTCGCGACGAGGCACTTCGCAGCGTAGGACGCGTACACGTCGATCCAGACGGCGCGGTTGTCGAAGGTTTCGAGATCGCCCGAGGCTGGCTCGTCGCCGGCGAGCGCCGACAGATGCGCCTCGTCGTCGCCGAGATCGGGTCCGGAGCCGGAGCCGTCCCCGCAAGCGCTGACCAGGGCGACGAGGAGAGCCGCGGTGATTTTTCGCATCGTTCCTTCCTATCGGGCGCGAGATGAGGACTCATCGGCTCGAAGGGGGAGTTTCTGCAACGGCGTCCGCCGGCTTAGCGCCTGGGCTCAGAGCTCAAGCGCGCTCGATCCGTACGGAAACATTGAAAAAAATGTACGGCCTTGAAAAGCGTCGTTGTGGCGCGACATTGCTGTCACGCCAGAACGACAGCGCGGGATCAGACTTTTTTCCGCGCCTTTTTCTTCGCCCGGGGTTTCGACGCCGCTTTCGTCGGCTTCGCCGGCGCCTTTTTTTGCTTACGCACAGAGGCCGCGACGGTCGCGCGTGCCCTTTTCACGGGCTTGTCGTCGTTGGTGAACAGGTGAACGACCTTCTCGAGGATGGTTTCGTCCTTCTTCTTCGACGCCTTCTGTTTCTTCTTGGTCACCATGGTCTTCTTCCCCTCCGTTGTCGTTGCGACGCTCAGAGAGATGCAAGCTGCGTTCCGTAATCTGCGATCAGACCTTCGATGCCGCGCGGATGCGGCGCGAGTCCTTTCGACGCCAGGAACCCGCGGTCGTAGAGCTTCGAGTAGGAGCGCTCGCCGAGGTCGCAGGCGAAGGTGACGACGCGCGAGCCAGAGCCCATGCTAAGCGCGGTCTTCACGGCAGCGGCGACGTTCAGGGCGGAGGAGCTGCCAAGGACGAGCCCGTCATGCTCGCGCACGTGATCGGCGATCGTCAGCGCGTCGGCGTCGGGGAGCGTGAACGCGGCATCGATCACGGCCTCCTTGAAGTTGGCGACGAGCCTCATGATGCCGATGCCCTCGGCGATCGACTCGCCCTCGGTCTTGAACTCGCCATGCTTGAGATAGTGACAAAGGCCCGAGCCAAGCGGGTCGACGAGGATGACCTTGAGGCCAGGCAGACGCTCCTTCAGAAAGCGCGAGTTGCCGGCGATAGTGCCGCCGGTGCCGGCCGAAGACACCAGCGCCGAGAGCCGGCCCTCCGTCTGGGCCAAGATCTCCGGGCCGGTGCGCGTGTAGTGAGCCTTGAAGTTGGACAGGTTATCGAACTGGTTCGCCCACCACCAATTGGCAGGATCTTCTTCCGCGACCCGTCGGGCCGTATGATAGAAGTGGTTAGGACTCGTGAAAGGACAGAGGTCGACTTGCTGGATCTCGGCGCCGAACAAGGTGAGGATGCGTTGCTTCTCGGCGGTCTGGCCGCGGGGCATCACGACCTTCACCTTGTGGCCGAAGGCGGCCCCGATCACCGCGAGCCCGATGCCGGTGTTGCCGGCGGTGCCCTCGACGATCTTCATCCCCGGCCTGAGCGCGCCGCTCGCGTGCGCGTCGAGGATCATTTGCTGCGCGGCGCGGTCCTTGATCGAGCCGCCCGGGTTCAGGTACTCGCATTTCACGAAGATCTCCGCGCCAGTCAGGCGCGACAGCGATCCGATCTTCAGCAGCGGCGTATTGCCGACGAGGGCATTGACGTCAGCATGAACCTGCATGGATGCGCTCCTCATTGACGGCCAGTCATGACTGAATACGCAAAAGCACTCTTCCAACGCAAGCACCGCGCACCGCGTCGGCATCCTAGCCCGAAGCGCGTCCGCGCGTTCGGCGAGGGTCTATTGGCGTTGCTCTTTCCGCAGCGCGCCAACACGGAGTGCGGATCGGCGGCGGAGCTCGAGGCCGCGCTGGAGGATCTGACGGACCAGCTCGCGGGGATGCTCGCGTCCGAGGCCACGGCTCGAGCTTTCTTCGAGCGCGTTCCTGAGGTCGAGACCATGCTCGAGCGGGACGCCCGCTATCTGCACGAGGAGGATCCGGCCTCCGTCGATCTCGACGAGGTCGTCCTCTGCTACCCGGGCTTCCACGCGACCGCCGTGTACCGCCTGGCGCACGAGTTGCACGCGCTAGGCGCGCCGGTATTCGCGCGCATGCTGACGGAGTGGGTGCACGAACGCACCGGCATAGACATCCATCCAGGCGCCAAGATCGGTTGCCCCTTCTTCCTCGATCACGGGACCGGGGTCGTCATCGGCGAGACCGCACAACTGGGCGACCGCGTAAAGATCTTCCAAGGCGTCACGATTGGCGCGATGAGCGTCGACAAGAGCCTCCGGCACAAGAAGCGCCACCCGACGCTCGAAGACGATTGCCTCGTCTACGCCAATGCCACGATCCTCGGCGGAGATACCGTGATCGGCAAAGGGTCGGTCATCGGCGGCAACGTTTGGATCACGGCGTCGTTGCCGCCCGGAAGTCGAGTGAAATCTCAATGTTTTCAGGGGGAAAGCCCTCCGTGAGCTCAGCTTCACCGGCACCTGACCGATGCACAAGGCATGTTGGCCGCTTTAAGAAAGAAGATCACCCGCATCCGGACCCAACTGGCCCATAAAGCCAGCGGCGCCGCGGACGGCGACTCTTTTGGGGCCGACGAGCTGGGCCATGCGGCCGAAGCGATGCGTCTCAAAGACGTCGAGACCGCCGAGAACACCATTCGTCTCGGGATCGCCTTCAACGCGACGCTCTTCGTCATCGTGCCGGCGATCGCTTTGCCCGAGCACAAGCCGGTCCTCCTCGGCACCGCGAGCTTCTGCCTCTTGCTGGATCTCTTCTGGGTGCTCGGGATGCGCAAGGTGCTGCCCTTTCTAAAGGCACATCATGTGATCGTCGGCGGCAACCTCCTCCTGATCGCCGCCTTCTCGCAGGTCGTCGCCGTCTCCGTCGGCGCGGCCGCGCCGATGCAGTTCGCGCTCGCGACGAACGGCCTGATGACCTTGGCCTCGATCCTTTTGATCCTGAGCCCGTTCAACAATTACCTGACGCCGCTCACGGCCGCCTCGTTCTGGGCGATCACCTTCGCGCTGTATCCGCCGAGCCCGTCGCGATGGCGCTGGCTCATTCTCTACGGCGTTGGGCTCGGCTTCTCGACGGCCGTGTGGCGGATGCAGTCGATGCGCACGCGCCGCGAGGCCATCCTAGAGTACCGGTCACGCCAGGCGGAGATCCGCGCGGCGAGCATGCGCTTCCAGCGCGACCTGGAGTTGGCGCGGGAGATTCAGGACTCGATGGCGCCCCCCGCGCACAGCGTCATGCCGGAAGGCTCGCAGATTTACTGCATGCAAATGAAGTACGAGAAGATCGCGGGCGACTGGATGACGGTGCGCCGCTTCCCGGACCATAGCCTCGTCATGGTCTGCGTCGACGCGACGGGCAAAGGGATGCAGGCCGCGCTCGTCGTGCATGCGATCCAGTCCCTGTGGGCGACGACGATGGACGACGACAGCTTCGACGCGAAAAAGTGGCTTCTGCTCGTGAACCAAGCGCTCTCGCGGCTCGGCGAGAAGCAAGCGCACTCGGCGACGGCGGGCGTGGCGGTGATCAAAGGGAATCGCATCACCTACTGGAGCGCGGGACACCTGCCCCTCTTTCTGCTGCTGGGTCACGTGAAATCGGCGCAACTGAAGACCCTGATGGGCAAGGGCAACATCCTTGGCGTCGGCTCGGTCTTAGCGCTGGCGCCGCAGTACATCGACGTCGCGCCGACCTTGCCGATCCGCATCGTCCTCGCTTCCGACGGCGTGCTCGAGAAGGGCACGCTGACCCAGGCGAAAGACCTCGAGTCACTTTACGAGGGCATGCAGCGCCTCGGCGCCGGCTGCCTTACCGACCTTCCGTCCCAGGACGATAAGTCGCTCATCCTCTTGGAGCGGAATCTGCCGCAGACCGTCGCGCGCGCGTCCTGAGCTCTTATCGGGCCTCAGAATCTGGTAGCTTGAGGACCGAGCGAAGCTTCCGTGGCTGCACGAGCACGTCCTCGAGCGTATAGCCGTCAAGCGTGGCGAGGAATTGCGCGGTCGCGGCGGCGACCGCTCCCTTGAGGCCGCAGCCGGCGTTGGCGATCGGGCAAGT
This sequence comes from Pseudomonadota bacterium, assembly GCA_031416315.1. Lineage (GTDB taxonomy): Bacteria > Bdellovibrionota_B > Oligoflexia > Oligoflexales > CAIYRB01 > JANOTL01. Next base: position 46,398 of record JANOTL010000048.1, on the reverse strand, counting down.
GTTCCGCTCCTTGTCGAAGCACTCGACCACGGTCCACGAGGGCTCGGTCTTGCGGGTGACGTCCCCCATGACGATGGTTGCCGGAGCCCGCGCGAGGCGGATGCCGCCGCCCCGGCCGCGCATGGTCACGATGAAGCCGAGCTTGCCCAGGTGGTGCACGACCTTGGTCAGATGGTTCTGGGAGACGCCGAAGGCGCGGCTGATCTCGGCGATCGACGCCTTTTCAGGGCGCAGTGCCAGGAACATCAAGACACGACAGGAATAATCGGCGTGGAGGGAGAGCTGCACGGGGGGGGGGGGGGGCCTCGGAACGGGGAAGGAGGGCACTCAGGGGGGGGCGGGAGGCCGGGAAGGCTTGGAAGGCTTGGTAGACAAGGGGTCTACGCTCCCTCACCATACAACGCGTGCGTAAAGACAAAATAAACTTGAGATGCTTCCGCGAGTGCGTTGAAACGCGAGTCCTGACCCGGCATCATAAAAACTGGCCGGTCAATCTATTGACTCGATTGGGTTTTTGCTTGTCGTCATAAAGATGAGCAAATGAGTTGATAACATTAATATTTTATAATAAAACCGGGTCGCTTCTTCAAAGCCGCATCCGCGGAAACCAATAGCACCCTGGAGAACATCGTGCGTCTCATTGCCCTCGCGTGCATCGCCGCCGCCATGGTCGGCTGTGGTCAAAAACAGCAGGCCGCCGCGTCCCAAGACCCCTCCGAGCTCGAGGCCGTCACGGACTCACGCGTCGAGATTTACAATGGCTCCACGGTCCTAACGATTCCGAACCCCCTCAACCGCGGCATCAAAGTCCTCGTCAACGGCGGGTCGACCCTGGCCTCGGCCCTAGCGCCGGCGCTCATCACGCAGGATGCGCGCGACGCTGCCGACTCGATCGCCTTCACGCGGGATTTCTACGCGACGGCTTTCGGCCGCGCGAGCTACGACGGCCTCGGCTCGCGCATCCGTGCCGTCGTCGAAGTCCAGCGCTATCACTTGGTCCCCGTCCTCGGCCTGAAACAGAACGCGGCGTGGATGTCGCCCTTCGGGCACTTCGTGTTCGGCGCCGGTGGCGACGGCTTAGACGGCTTTCCGGGCGCGCTCGACGTCGTCGCCCACGAGTTCACGCACGCCGTGATCAGCTCGAGCTCCAACCTCGAGTACGTCGGCCAGTCCGGCGCCTTGAACGAGCACTTGGCCGACGTCTTCGGCGAGATCATCCAGCACGCGAGAGACCCCGAGTCCCGCCCCTTCCTCATCGGCGAGACGGTGCTCCGCGGCGAGTTCGCCGAGCGTGCCGAGGCGCTGCGCGACATGCTGAATCCGGAGCGCGGCCTGTCGAAGCAGCCGGCTTCGATGACCGAGGTCGATGGCGAGTCCGCCGAGTTCGCCGAGTTCGCCGTCGGCTGCGTCGCGGCCAGCGACAACGACAACTGCGGCGTGCACATCCTCAGCGGCATCCCGAATCGCGCCGCCGCCTTGATCATCCAGGAGATCGGTTGGGAGCGCGCGGCGAATCTCTTCTACACCGTCATGACCGAGCGCTTGACCACGACCTCGAATTTCGCGGACTACCGCGACGCGATCTTGGCCGAGTGCGCGGCGACGCTCACCGCGAGCGACTGCGCTGCGGCGACCGAGGCCTTCCAGGTCGTCGGCCTCTAAGCTCCGGCTCGCCAGCGATCCGTCCGAAAATCATTCCAAAATGGCGAAATCGGGCCCTTTGAAGGGCTCGATTTTTTTGCCGTGAGCTCCCTGCCGTCGGACGCGAGATCGCTCCATGAGCTAAAAAAGGTGGAATGGAGATTCGTTCCATATGGTAGCATTGCGGCAGCATTTCCAGCTTCGCTCGTCTATCGAAAACCGCGACCTCCGCTATGGGGTTTCCATGCGTCGTCACGTTGTCATTGCCGCCGCGGCGTTGCTCCTCGCCGTCTCCGGCTGCAAAACCGCGAACTCCGGCCAGCCGAGCGCGGGTCTGAAGGCCGACGCCTTGGACTCGACCTCGGCCGCGCCGGCGAACGATCCGGGCGCCGGCTTGGCGATCGATTGGGTCCCGGCGCAGTCGATCCTCGTGGACATGGGCAACAAGACGGCCTTCGAGGAGAAGCTGCGCGTCATCGACTCGGCGACGAAGTCGATCCGCGTCGCCTATTTCATCTTCGGCTTCGACGAGTCGACCTCGGTCTTCGTCGAGCGCCTCCTGGCGAAGGCGGCAGAGGGCGTCGACGTCAAGGTGATCGTCGACGGCATGACCTCGATGAAGAGCCGCGAGTGGTGGCGCATGGTCATGGCGCAGAGCGCCTTGGCCGTGCCGGCCGGCGGCAAGCCGATCCAAGTGCAGTACTTCCGTCCGATCGCGGAGGAGGTCTGGGCCGACCTCGACAGCTGGGGCTTCAAGGACCCCACGCTCCTCAAGTCGGCCATGGCCGGGCTCGATGCGACGAAGCTACAGGGAGTGCTCGCGTCCAACACGCTCCTCAAAGACAACCCGGCGATGAAGCTCTTCCTCGCCACGATGATGCCGACCAACGGCGCGAAGCCGGACATGCTCGGAATCCTGCGCGACGCCGCGATCTCGGGCCAATTTCCGGCCGAGCTCTCCTTCGACGGTTTCACCGACTCCCTCTTCAAGGGCGCGAGCACCGCCGGCTTCACGTTCCGGACGAAGGCCTGGGTGAACATCATCAAGCGCTTCCACCACAAGCTCCTCCTCGTCGACGACAAGGTGGTGATGGGCGGCGGGCGCAACGTCGAGGACCATTACCACGTCGAATCCGACTACGGGCCGAAGCTCGCGAGCGACGACCACCTGAGCTTCATGGACGCCGACTTCATCACCGAGTCGACGGGGATCGCGGCCGCGGCGGCGAAGAGCTTCGACGACTACTGGTCCTGCGGCGACGCGGTGACGAAGTGCGCGGCCAAGATCGCGATGGAGCGCGAGAAGCCGGCGGACGGGCAGAAATACGACGACCTGCGGGCCAAGCTCCGGGCGATGGCGAAGCACCACGAAACCGAGTCGAAGAGCTACGCGGTGGACCCCGAGCGCGTCCTCCATCAGGGCCGCATCAAGGCGGACGGCGTGAAGCTCGCCTACCTCGAGAACCGCATGCACCCCGTGCGCAAGGGCACCGAGAAACTCGCCTTCGGCGAAGAACCCAGCCAATACAACGCGATCTGGGACGCGCTGATCGAGAACGCGAAGACCGGCGACGACATCGTGATCCACAACGCTTACGTGCTCCTGACGCCGACCCAGCAGCTCGCCGTCGTGAAGGCGATGCAGAACGGCGCCAAGCTCCGCATCTTCACCAACTCCGACATCTCGTCCAACCACAAGGAAGTCAACGTCGTCGCCAACGCGCAATACGCCGCGATGCTGACGATCGCGCACAAGATCAAGGCGGAGAAAAACCTCCCCGAGGTGCCGCTCAACATCTACCTGTACCAAACCAATGAGACGCTCCACACGAAGATCGGCCTCATCGGCGACTACATGATCGTCGGCTCGACGAACGCCGACCCGCGCTCGAAGATCCTCGACACGCAGAACGGCGTCCTCGTCGGTCCCGGCGTGAGCGGCAATCCCCTCGCGAAACAGTATCGCGACTGGCTTTCGAGCCTGATCGGACGCCAGCGCAAAGGCAAGCAGATCCTGCTCGAGCTGACGCTCGAAGCGGCGATGGAGGCCTTCCCGCCTTACGAGAAGGTCAAAGCCGCGCCGGACGACTACCGCAAAGATCAGCAGTTCGACTCGTTCGCGGCAAAGCTCTTCACGACGGCGATGGATCCGGCGTCGTCCAGGATCGACGCCGTCGCGGCGAGCGGCCTCCTGAACACGCTCTTTCTGAACCTCTGAAGCATCTCAGAGCGCGGCGACGGGGACCATCCGCCGCCGCCCGCTCGGCGAGGCCGGATCGACCGAACCGATGACCGACGGCGTGCGTGCTAGGCGCACGGCCGTACGCACGTAAGACTCGTCTTCCACCAGCTTCTCGCCCGGGCTCTCGGCGTAGAGCGCCAGAAAGCGCTCGTGCGCCGCGCGAAGCTTGTAGAAAGGCACGCGAGGAAATGCGTGGTGCACGGAGTGATAGTTCAAGCGGTTGAAGAACCAGCTGCCGAAGGAGCTCGTGCGCAGATTCCTGCAGTTATAGGCCTGCGTCTCGAAATAGTGGCGACCCTTGCCCCAAAGGCCGTAGTGCTCGACGTGCGCGCGCCATTGCAGGACGCCGCCGCCGATGCGCTCCATCACGACCCAGAGGCACCAGTACTTCAACGCCACGCCCTGCGAGAAGGCGTAGGCGTAGATCGCGGCATTGAGCGCAAGGATCGAGCCGAAGTCGAGCCACATCTGGCGACGGACGCCCTTGGATTTGCCGTAGAAGCGCAAGCCCTGGCGGACGGTCTTCCAGATTAGGCCGATGCCCCCGAGGACGAAGATGTCTAAGAACCACTGGTGGCGTACGTAGAATTTGCCGAGGGCCGAGGCGCCCTCGTACTCCTCGACGGTCCATTGCACGCGCTCCGGATCGGCGAAGTCGTCGCCGTTCATCTTGTGGTGGAGCTTGTGGACCTCAGCGTAGATGCCGTGCACCCAGAACACCGGGTGCGAGATGAGGCGCGGCACCACCTCGTCGAACCAGCGCCAACCGGTGAGCGTGTGGTGGATCGCGTCGTGCGTGGTGATGAGCCAGGAGGCAAACGCAGCGCCGGCGAAAAGCGCCCAGAGGCAGTAGGCCGGGGACAGGAGCTCGGAACGCAGGGCCATCGCCGCGCTCGGGAGCGTCAGCGCCGCCATGATTAGCATCTTGGTCAAGCCGGGCCCGGGCTCGGTCGTCTGGAGATCGAGGACGGCTTTCTGGAAGTCTTTGGGGCTTACGGCGTCACTCATCGTCGGGTCCTCGCTTGGCATCGTCCCTTGGCTCTAACATAATCCGGAGGAACCTCGGAAGGGTGATGCTCCAGATGCGTAAACGGCGAATCCTGCTCGGGGTCTCGGCAGCGCTGGCAATCTTGGCGTGGTGGTTCACGCCGGCCGTCTGGCGCCTGCCGGAGGGTCCGGTGACGGTGACCCGCTGGCAGAAGAAGACCGGGAAGATCGAGGCGACCATCGGACAGGGGCTCAAGGGCTGGATCTCGACAAAACGCGTCAGCCGTCACGTCCTGCACGCGTTCATCGCCTCCGAGGACGGCAAGTTCTATCAGCACGGCGGGATCGACTGGGAATCGATCATCGAGAGCGCGCGCTACAACTGGAAGCACAAGCGCTATGCCCGCGGCGGCTCGACGATCTCGCAACAGGTCGTGAAGATGGCGTTTCTCGGACGCGAGAAGTCGCTCGTGCGGAAGGCCCGCGAGGCGGCGGGAACGCTCTTGATGGAGCTCCTCCTGTCGAAGGACGAGATCCTCGAGTGGTACATGAACCTGGCCGAGTTCGGCGACGGCGTGTACGGGATCGAGGCGGGATCGCGCCACTACTTCCACACGAAGCCCGAGCTCTTGACGATCGAGCAGGCGGTGCATCTAGCGCTGGTTCTGCCGAGCCCGAACGCCTGGTCGCGCGGTCTGCGCAACCGCACGCTGACCAAGTTCGGCCACCAGCGCTTCGCGGCGATCCTGAACAACATGCGCACGAGCGGGCACATCACGGCGATTCAATGGGAGACCGCGGTCTCACGCGGTGATTTCGGGCGTCCCTTGAGCGGCGCAGCGAAGATGCTGGCCGCGAATGCGGGGAAAAAGCCGCTCTGTCCCGGGAGCCCGGGGTGTCCCGAGGACGAGGTGCCGGAAGACGAGGAGCTGGTATTCCCGCCGCCGGGTCGTGGGCCGCCGGGGGCGCCGCCTGACGTGGTGGTGACGCCGGCGCCGGGGGCTCCGCTGGAAGCCGTGACGCCGGGGGCGACACCGGGCCCGGCCCCTGCGACGGAGACGCCGGTGGCGACGGACCCTTCGGTCGACGTCCCGCCGCCGACTCCCGCGCCGGTCGAGGCCGCCTCACCGCCTTTGGCGGCGCCTGAGCCGACGCCGCCGGCCGTACCGGGCATCGAAGGGGACGCGGAGCCTTTGGTTCCCGGCGGCGTCGACTGATGCCGTCCGCTTTCCTCACCCTGCGCTCCTGCGCTCCTCCGCGATCTGCATGGCGGCCGGCCTGCTTCCTTGCAGATCGCGGAGGAGCGCAGGAGCGCAGGAGCGCAGGAGCGCAGGAGCGCAGGAGCGCAGGGAAGGTGGTATGAATTTTGGGGGCGAAGGTCTAGCTTAGCGCCGTGAAACCTTGGAAACTCCAGCTTGCGGGATGGCTCGTCTACGCTATCGCTCGTCTTCTGCGCGCGACGTGGCGCATCGAAGTCGTCGGCGCCGCGCATCGCGCCGAGGCGGAGCGCTTGCACGCTCACCGCAGCTTTTGCCTCGCGCTGTGGCACGAGCACCTCTTCGCGTCGATCCTCGGCCACGCGTTCCAGCCGTTCGCGCCGCTCGCCAGCTTGTCGAAGGACGGCGAGCTGGTGACCTTCGTGATGGACCGGCTCGGCTTTCAGACGGTGCGCGGATCCAGCTCCCGCCGTGGCCCCGAGGCGCGCGACGAGCTCGTCGAGGTGGTCGAGAAGGGCTATTTCACCGCGATCACCGTCGACGGCCCGCGCGGCCCGCGCCGGCGCGTCAAAGGCGGCGTCGTCGACGTCGCGAGCCGCAGCGGCGTCGCCGTCCTGCCGCACGTCGCGATCGCCGACCGCCAATGGGTGATGCGCAAGAGCTGGGACCAATTCAAGATTCCGAAGCCCTTCGCGCGCGTGCGCCTCTGTTACGCCGCGCCCGTCGTCGTTCCGCCCGAGACGCACGGCTTGGCCTTCGGGGAGATGAAGGCGGCCGTGCGCCTCGGCATGGCCGCCGCCGAGCGCGAGGGGCGGCGCGAGCTCGGGCTTTCGCCGTTCGAGGAGGCGCAGGCTTGAGCTCGTCCCTTCGTTTCGGCTACTCAAAAGCCTGGGAAGGCGAAGGCGCCTTCCTCGTGCTCGCCGCGCAGCAAGAGCGGCGCAAGTTCTACGTCGTGCTCGACGCGAACCAAAAAACACGTGGCGTGAAGCTCGAGACCGAGAAGCGCGACGGGCTGAAGCCTTCGGGCGCGATGATCGCCCTCGTGCGCAAGCACCAGCCGAGCGGATTTTTCGCGGGCGTGTGGAAGGACGAAAAGACGGGCGACCTGTGGCTGCCGGTGACGACGCAAGGCGTCATCGCGCACTTTTTCCAGATCGCCGCCACCTCGCCGCCGGAGCTGCGCTTCGTCACGCTCGACGGCACCGCCCTGGTCCGCAAGAGCTCGCAAGGGACGTTCACCAAACGGCGGACTTTGGAGGGCGGCGTGCCGCTCGCCGCCTCCGGGACGATCGTGGACGTCACGGCGGAGGTCTTCGCCGCGCTCGACGGCGCCGCGCCGGAGGCCAAGGCGCCGGCGCCGGAAGGCGGGGCCGTCCAACTGCCCGAGTTCCAGCGTGAGGCGCGCGACCGCCTGGCGCGCAAGCTGAAAACGCTGAAAAAGTATGTCGACAAGACGCAAAAGAGCGGCGAAGCGCTGCACAAAGTCGCCGGCGCCGAGGCTGAGGCACGGCTCCTGCAGGAGAATGCCCATCGCGTGCGCGAGGGGATGCACGAGCTCGTGCTCGAGGACGGCACGGTGATTCCGCTGGATCCCGACGTGTCGCCGGGCACCAACGTCGACCGCGCCTTCGTGACCGTGAAGAAGCTGAAGCGCGCCGCCCTCGTCTCAGGGCAAGAGGCCAAGAAGGTCGGGGCGGAATTCGACGAATTGACGCGCGAACTGGCGCGCGTGCGAGCGGCGCCACTGCCGCAGACCGAGGTCGAGAGGATTCTTTCACGCTTCAAGCTCGCGGCGCTTAAGCGCGAGACGACGGCGAAAGGCGCGCTCGCGCCCTTGGCGAGCGATTGGCGCGAGTTCGTCTACACGACGCCGCGCGGCGACCGCGTGCCGATCCTCGTTGGCAAAGGGGCGGCCGGCAACGACGTCCTGACCAAGCAGGCGCGCGGCGACGACTGGTGGTTCCACGCCATAGGGCTCACCGGCAGCCACGTGATCGTCTCGGCGCGTTCGCTGAAAGCGGGCGTCCTGCCGCCCGACGTGATGCGCGCCGCCTGTATCCTGGCGTTGCACCATTCCCGAGCCAGAGAGAGCTTGCGCGGCGAGGTCTACGTGACGCGCAAGCGCCACCTGCGCAAGACGCGCGGCTTGGCCGTCGGCCTCTGGCTCGTCGATAAAGCGGAGACGAGCTTCGTCGCCTACGGCGCGGATGAAGCGAACAAAATTCTCGGCGGAGACTCATGAGCGGACTTTACGAGCTGCACTTGCATACGTACGGCTGCCTGACGCCCGACGACGTCTGGGAGCTCGGCAAGGACCGTTACGTCCAGTATGCGGACCGCCTCGCCTGGTTCGCCGACGAGTTCGCCAAAGTCTACGGGCGGCGCCCGGATCCGGTCGCTTACTGGGAGCAAGAGGGTGGCAGGGATGCGCTTCGTCGCGACTTTCTGTTTACCGACCCAGCGCCCTTCGCCTGCTTCCAGGCGCGCTTCAACCTCCTGATCGCGCTCTTTCGCATCGTGCCGGAGGAGCAGTTCGTCCTGGCGCGCGTCCTCAGGCACCACCGCGACCTCGGGCATCGCTACGCGGAGTATCGCGCCACGATCCCCGAAGCGTTCACGCCCGCCGAGATGAGCCGGCTCTTCGAGGCCGCGGCGAAGACCGCGCTCTTGGTCGAGGCGGAGTCCGGCGGCACGTTCACGCCGCGCCTCCTGATCAGCCTCGCCCGCAAGAACGACACTTTTCTGAAGCAGTACAAGGTTTTGCGGGAGTTTCTCGCCGCTCGGCCGGAGCTCGCGCCCGCGATCGTGGGGGTCGACCTGTGCCACGTCGAGGAGGGGCACCCGCCGAAGGCGAAGCGCGTCATCTTCGAGCACCTCCTGCGCGACAACGCCGAGCATCCCGAGCGCGCGCTCGCGATCGTCTACCACGTCGGCGAATCGTTCACGGATAAGACCTTGGCGAGCGCCGCGCGCTGGGTCTTCGAGGCGCACCGTACGGGCGTGCATCGGCTCGGGCACGCCGTCTCGCTCGGCGTCGATCCGGCGCAATATCTGGCGCCCGCGGGCGTGCGCACCAAGGAAGTGCCGGAGACGACCGGAGAGCGCCGGGATCACCTGAACTTCCTCATCGAGCATCAGGATCAATTGCAGCAATTTGGTTACCAAGTCGACGTCTCCGCCGCGAAGGAGGAGCTCGGGCGCATCGCGGGCGCAAACCCGCCGGCGGCCCTATGGTTCAAGTTCGACCTCGAAGCGGCCGAGGCCACGCGCGCGTTCCAAGATGCGCTCTTGCGCTGGCTCGCGGCCGAAGGGGCGGCCGTTGAGAGCTGCCCAACCTCCAACCGGCTGATCGGCGAGATCCAAGACCTCGCGCACCATCCGCTACCGCGCTTTCTGCGCCACGGAATTGCGGCGACCTTGTCGACCGACGACCCGGGGATCTTCGGCTGCACGCTGGCGAGCGAACGCCAACTTTGCCTGACGGAGCTGGGGCTTACTCCGGTCGATCTGGACCGGCTCCAGGCCAATGCCGAGCGCCAGACGGCGGGGCTCCTGGCTGGACGGCCTCGCCCGTAATTGGTATAGGGCCGCATGCAAAAGGCCCTCAAAATCGCGCCCGGCCGTGAAAAAGCCCTCCTCCGTCATCACCCCTGGGTCTTCAGCGGCGCCCTCGCCCAAGAGCCCAAGGATGCGCCCCCAGGCTCGATCGTCGAGATCGTCGACGGGCGCGGCAAGTTTCTGGGCCGCGGCTACTACAACCTCAACTCCCAGATCCGCGCCCGGGTCCTGAGCTTCGATCCCACCGAGGCGATCGACGAGGCGTTCTGGCGCCGCCGCATCGAAGCGGCCGTCCGCCGCCGGCAGCGCATCTTGCACCCCGAGCGGCAGACCGCGGCGCGTCTCGTCATGAGCGAGGCCGACCAGCTGCCGGGCCTCATCGTCGATCAGTACGGCGACGCCCTGGTGGTGCAAGCCTTGACCGCAGGGATCGATGCGCACCTCGAGCCGATCATCTTCGCCTTGATCCAGGCGACGGGCGCCAGGCTCGTGGTCGAGCGGAGCGACGACGCCGTACGCGAGCTCGAAGGGCTGCCGAACGTAAGCCGCGTCTTGCACGGGACGCCGCCGACCGCGCCGATCGCGATCCTCGAGAATGGCGTAAAATTCGGCGTCGACCTGACCTCCGGGCACAAGACCGGCTTTTACCTCGACCAGCGCGTGAACCACGAGCGGTTCCGCGGGCTCGCGGCCGGCGCCTCGGTCCTGGACTGCTTTGCCTACACCGGCGGCTTCGGCGTCTGCGCGCTCGCGGGCGGCGCGAAGTCCGTGACCTTCGTTGACCAGAGCGAAGGCGCCCTGGAGCAGGCGAAGGACAACGTCCTGCGCAACGGGCTCGACCTCGGCCGCTGCACCTTCGTGCACGGCAACGCGTTCGAGATCTTGCGGAAGCTGCGCGACGAGCGCCAGAGCTTCGATCTCGTCGCGATGGATCCGCCGAAGTTCGCGGCAAACGGCGCGCAGGTGGACAAGGCGGCGCGCGGCTACAAGGACGTCAACCTTCTCGCGTTCAAGCTCCTGGCGAACGAAGGCGCGTTGGCGACCTTCAGCTGCTCGGGCCACGTGCCGCCGGAGCTCTTCCAGAAGATCATCTTCGGGGCGGCGCAGGACGCGCACGTCCCGGCGCAGATTCAAGACCGCTACTTCCAGGCGGACGACCACCCGGTGCTGCTTACCGTGCCAGAGACCCTTTATTTGAAGGGGTTCCTGCTGCGCGCGATGCCGCGCCGCGAGCCCGCGCCGTGAACGGCTTCTTGCCGGCGAGCCGCGGCAGCCTGATGATGGATACGGTCGTGTCGGCGATGGCGGTCGTGATCCCGGCGCTCGTCCTGAGCGTCCGGGCCGCCCGCGCGGGGCGCTACGAGTCCCATCGCAAGATGCAGACGGCGCTGGCCACGGCGCTCCTGATCACCGTGATCCTCTTCGAGATCGAGGTGCGCTTCGTCGGCTGGCGCGAGCGAGCCCAACCGTCGCCGTTCTACGACACGCTGCTCTTTCCCTGGCTCTATCTACACGTGGCGATCGCTGTGACGACCACCGTCCTCTGGATCGCGACCGTGACGCACGCCTTGCGGCGCATCGGAAGGCCGGCGCGGCCCGGCGCCGCCAGCGGGCTCCATCGGCAGCTCGGCAAAGCGACGTTTTTCGGCACCGTTACCACGGCGCTCACGGGCGCGGTATTCTATGGACTCGCATTCGTCGCGAGGTGAGCCGTGCGGGAGTTTTGGATCGACGTCGGGGGAACGTTTACCGACTGCCTCGGGGTGGACGGCGCTGGCGCGATCCGCGCGGTCAAGATCCTGAGCAGCGGCGTCTTTCGCGCCCCGATCGTGGGCGGGACGGACGAGTGTCCGGTGATCGCCGGATTCGCGGCGGCGCCGGCGGACTTTTTCCGCGGCTTCACGGCGCGACACGCGGCGGGAAGCGCCAAGGTCGTCGGCTTCGCGCCGGAATCGGGCGCACTGCGCTTGGACACGCCGCTCGCGGCCGCCGCCGGCGTGCTGGAGCTTTTCTCCCCCTATCCCGCGCCCGCGGCCGGCATCCGTTGGCTCGCGGGGCTCGCCGGCGATGCGCCGATCGGCGCGGTCGTCGTCAAGCTCGGGACCACGCGCGGGACCAACGCGTTGCTCGAGCGCCAGGGCGCGCGCGTGGTATTCGTGACCACGGCCGGCTTCGGCGACGTCCTCGCGATCGGCACGCAAAATCGACCGAAGCTCTTTGAGCTCGCGATCAAGAAGCCGGCGCCGCTCTACGAGCGCGTCGTCGAGGCGGAGGAGCGCGTCGCCGCGGACGGCACAGTCCTGAGAGCGCTCGACGAGATCGCGCTGCGGCAGGATCTCGCGGCAGCTCTGGCCGCGGGGTGCGAGGCCGTCGCGATCTGTTTTCTGCACGGGTATCTGGCGCCGGAGCACGAGGTCAAAGCGCAAAGGATCGCGCGCGCCGTGGGTTTCGCGCACGTCGTGCGCTCGTCGGCGGTCGCGCCGGCACAGAAAATCGTGCCCCGCGCCGAGACCACCGTCGTCGATGCCTATCTGACGCCGGTCCTGGAGAGTTACGTCGCGGCGCTCGGCGCGGCGATGCCGGAGGCGACGCTCTTGATGATGAGCTCCGCCGGGGGCTTGAAGGCGGCGGCGGGATTTGCCGGCAAAGACTCCATCCTCAGCGGTCCGGCGGGCGGCGTGGTCGGCGTGGCGCGCACCGCTCGCGCCGCGCGGCGCTTGCCGGCGATCGGCTTCGACATGGGGGGCACGAGCACGGACGTCTGCCGCTTCGCCGGGCGCTTCGAGCAACGCTTCGAGATGCAGCTGACGACGCCGGAGGGCGAGCCGGGGCCACGGCTCGTCGCGCCGATGCTCACCGTCGAGACGGTCGCAGCGGGCGGGGGCTCGGTCTGCGCCTTCGACGGCGTGCGCTTGACCGTCGGACCGCGCTCGGCCGGGGCGGAGCCGGGGCCGGCTTGTTACGGCAAGGGCGGGCCCTTGACGGTGACGGATTTGAACCTCTGGCTCGGGCGGATCGCGCCCGAGGATTTCGCCTTTCCGCTGGCGCCGGCGGCCGCGGCGGCGCGACTGGACGAGGTGCGGGCCGGGATGCTCGCGGCCGGCGTCGCCGCGCCCTCACGGGAGGAGCTGGCGCTCGGCTTTCTCGCGGTCGCCGTCGACAACATGGCGGCGCCGATCCGGCGGCTCTCGCTCGCGCAAGGGCACGATCCGCGGGATCACGCTTTGGTGTCGTTCGGCGGCGCCGGGGGGCAGCATGCGGCGGCTTTGGCGGCGGAGCTGGGCATGGGGACGGTGATCGTGCCGCGGTTGGCGAGCCTCCTGAGCGCCTATGGGATCGGGGTGGCGGACGTGCGGGCATTCGCGCAGCGGGACGTCGTCTTGGATGCGGCGTCGGCCGCGGTACGGGTCGGGGTTTTGGCCGCGTTGAAGACTGAGGCCGCCGCGAAGCTGGCGCAAGAACCGGGAGCTTTGGGGCGGCCCGTCGAGACGACGGTGACCGCGGACGTACGGTACGTCGGGCAGGATACGACGTTGACGGTCGGGGCCGAGGGAGATGTGGTCCGGGATTTCGTGGCGGCGCATCGTGCGGCTTATGGATTCGAGTTGGTCGGGAAGCGGGTCGAGATTCGGTGCCTTCGGGTCGAGATGAGTGCCCTGCATGCAAAGGAAGAGACGCCTTTCGAAGGCAGCCAACGGCCCGCCGGGCCGAGTCAGTACCGGGAAGTCTACTTTGCCGGCGGGGCGCGGCGGGTGCCGGTTTTGCAGCTGGAGGAAATGACGGTCGGAGCGGCGGTGAAGGGCCCGGCGATCGTGCGGGGGCTCGGAACCAGCACGTTCGTCGAGCCGGCGTTCACCGCGACACGAGGGGAGGACGGCCGGCTCGAGCTGGCGCGTAACGATCTGGCCCCTTCGCCGATGCGAACGGCCGAAGGTCCCGTCGGCCTCAGCTTGTTCGCGAGCCGCTTCACGCAGATCGCGGAGGACATGGGGACTTCGCTCATGCGCACGGCGTTCTCGGTGAACGTGAAGGAGCGCCTCGACTTCTCTTGCGCGCTGTTCACACCGGAGGGCTCGCTCGTCGTCAACGCGCCGCACATTCCCGTGCACCTCGGCTCGATGGGCGACACCGTCCGCGCCGTGCTCGCGGAGACGCGGGGGCGCCTGGCGCCTGGCGATTCCTACGTCACCAACGATCCCTACCGCGGCGGCAGCCACCTACCGGACGTGACCGTCGTGACGCCCGTCTTCGCGCGAGACGGGCGGGAGCTCTTGTTCTTCACGGCGAGCCGCGCGCATCACGCTGAGGTCGGCGGGGTGACGCCGGGCTCGATGCCGCCCCATTCGCGGTATCTCGGGGAAGAAGGCGTCCTGATCGGCATGGCGCGCTTGCGACGCGAAGACGAAGCGAGCTTCGCGGCCGTGCGCGCCCTCTTCGCCTCGGGTCCTTATCCCTCGCGGCGGCCAGACGATAATCTCGCCGACCTGACGGCGCAGCTCGTTGCGAACGAGCTCGGACGCGAGAGATTGCTCGCTTTGGTCGAGCAGGCCGGCAAAGACGTGGTGCAGGACGCGATGCGCCGCATTCAGGCGGCCGCACGCCGCAAGGTCGAGCTCAAGATCGCGAGCCTTCCGGTGGGCGTGCGAGAGCGCACCGACGCGCTCGACGACGGCACGAAGATCGTCGTCAAGATCGAGCGCCAAGACGCGACGCCGCCGCGGCTCGTGATCGATTTCACCGGCACCGACCCGGTCCATCCCGGGAACTTCAACGCCAACGCCGCCATCGTGCGCGCCGCGACGTTTTACGCGCTGCGCTGCCTACTCGACGAGGACGTGCCCTTGAACGAGGGGGTCTTGGCTCCGGTTTCTCTCATCGTTCCGGAGGGCTCCTTTCTCCTGCCGCCGAACGGGCCGGATCCCGCCCGGCTCGCCGCCGTGGTCGCCGGAAACGTCGAGACCTCGCAGCGGCTCGTCGACGTGCTCCTCGGGGCGCTCGGCCTCGCGGCCGCCAGCCAGGGCACGATGAACAACTTCCTGTTTGGTCGAGGCGCCGGCGCTGACGGCGCCGGCTTCGGATACTACGAGACGATCGCCGGCGGCACGGGCGCGACGCCTTCCGCAGCGGGAGCGCACGCGGTGCACTCGCACATGACCAATACGCGCATCACCGATCCCGAGGTCTTGGAGGAGCGCTTCCCCGTCCGCCTCTGGCGTTTCGCGATCCGTCACGGCAGCGGCGGCCGCGGCCGGCACCCCGGCGGCGACGGGATCGTGCGCGAGCTCGAGTTTCTGGTGCCGCTCACGATCTCCTTGCTCACGAGCCGCCGCGGCGCCTCGCGCCCCTTCGGCATGGAGGGCGGCGAAGCCGGGGCCTCCGGCGAGAACGCCGTGTGCCGCGCGGGCTCTTCGCGCTGGGAGATCGTGGGCGGCGTCGCAGCCTTCGAAGCCTCTGCCGGCGACCGCCTCAGGATCTCGACCCCGGGCGGTGGCGCTTGGGGCAAAATCGCACAAAAGCTTCCGTGAATCCGGCGCCTTGAAATTCGCCGGTCAAGCCTCCGGACGTTCCGCCGAAACATCGTCGGAACCCGTTTGGAGGCACGCTGATGCGTCGCTTTTCCCTCCTGCCCCTCGTCTTCTTCGCCTTCGTCCTCGTCACCACGGCCTCGACCGCGCACGCCTGGAGCGCGAACGAGAAGGGTTGGGAGAAGATCTCCGAGGGTGACGGCATCGTCGTCTACAAAAAAATCGATGACGGCTCGGCCACCATCACGATCCGCGGCGAGGCCCTGATCCCCGCGAAGCTCGACGACATCGCCGACGTGATGAAGGACAACAAGGCGGCCGCCGACTGGATGCCGCTCATCGTCGCGCGCCGCGATCTGAAGACGCTCACGGCGAATTCCCGCCTCGAGTACACGCACATCGGGATGCCCTGGCCCGTCACCGACCGCTACTTCATCAACCATGCGCAGGCCGACCGCAACGCCGACGGCTCAATGCGGATGTTCGTGCGCTCGGTCGACAAGCCCGACGCCGTATACCTAGAGAGCGACAAGGTCCTGGGCTTCCTGCACACGAGCGAGTTTATCCTGGTTCCGAAGGACGGCGGCACCTTCATGCAGCTCGAGGTCAACTCCGACCCGCGCGGCCTGATCCCGAAGTTCCTGGTCAACATGGCCCAGAAAAAGTGGCCACGCGACTTCTTCGAAGGGCTGAAATCGCAGATCGAGATGCGCGGGCTCCTGAACAAAGACGCGGTGGCCCACTGATGCGAGCGACCGCAAAAGTTGCCCTGGCGGCGATCCTCCTGACGGCGCCGGTCGCGTGCAAGGACGATGAGGCCAGCGAGTCGTCCGAGTCTTCGAAAGAAGGCGCAAGCGCCGGCACCGGAAGTACGTCCGCGGCCGGTACCACGGGAGCGGCGGCAGCGACGGGTACGAGCGGCGCCTCCACCACGATCGCCACCGTGCCTGCCGACGGGCCGGCGACGCCGAAGAGCGCCGACGCCGTCTTCAAAACGGTCTACGCCGCCCCCGCAACGATTCAGGCCTGGGCGCTCGCGCCGGACGGCAAGCACGCGGTGGTGAGCTTCGATAACGGCAAGATGAGCTCGGGCGCGAGCCTGACTACGGCGCTCCTGTGCTCGATCTCCGTGTCCTACAACGAGACGCGGCTCGCGAATCTTCTCACCGGCACCGACCGTGAAGTCGACGCAAGCAGCGCGCGCTTCGCGCCGGACGGATCCTACATGGTCGCCGCCAACGGCGCGCTCCGCGTCTTCGACCTTGCCTCGGGCGACGGCGCCGCGCCGGTGGACTACGGTCCAGGCGATATGGTCCACGCCTTGAAGACGGTCCCCGGCGCCTTCATCGGCTCGGAGCTGGCCAAAGGCCGCTTGTTCAAGGCCGACACCGCCGGCAACCGCACGTTCTTCGATCCGGCCGATCTCGACGACTTCGAGCAGCTCGTCTTCGTCGGACTGAGCGGCGACGAGAAGAAACTCTACTTCCTCGGTCTGAACGCGACGGCCACGGTCCTGCACGAGGTCGTGCTGGAGACGGGGACGCCGCGCGTGCTCGCCAATTTCGCGCCGAGCGCGACCGTCACGCTCCAAGGAGACGACGGCTTTCTCGTCGAGGAATTGCTGAGCGAGACTTCCCGCAAGGTGAGCTTGCGCGACCTGGTCTCGGGCGCAGAGCGCGTGCGTTTGAGTGAAGGCGAGGACGCCTTAGGGCTTTCATCCTTCCGCCTGGCGCCCGGAGGCGCCTTCGGCGTCGCGTTCGGGCCGAGCGAGACGGGCGACAAGCTTTTTAGCGGCAAAGACGCGACCCAGACGCCGCTCGTCGGCAAAGCCTTGGAGCCGATCTTCCTCGGCAGCGAGCTCCTCTTCAAGAAGACCGGCGACCAGGAGCTGTCGGCGCGTAATGCCGCCGGCGTCGTCCGGACGCTCAGCTCGGGGCTGGACGTGACGGCTTTTGCTGCGCCGCCGGCTGCCGACGGGACGACCTATGCCGTGTCGGGCGTGAGCAAGGCGACGCGCTACCAAACCGTCCGCCTTACCTCGCCGACGCTCACCGAAGCGCGCGCTCTAGTCCTTGAGCTTCCGGTCGACCGCACGGTCGAGAGCGTGCGCTACGGCCCGAAAGGCAAATGGCTGCTCGCGGAGGTCGTGAGCGGCAATCCCTACGTCGAGCTCTCCGATCCGAACGTCGTCGTCCAGAACTTCGGTCGGGACACCTGCGGCGGCCTCGACGGCCTCCTCGAGGTCTACCTCGTGCGTGCCGACGGCAGCGAAGCGATCCGCGTCTTCGTGAGCGCGAAGGAGACCGGCGGCAGCCCGGCGCAAGAGCTTGCCTTCGACGCGGCCGAAACCCGGCTCTTTTTCCTGTCCGGCAGCGAGATCAAGGCGTTCGACCTGCCGCTCTAGTACGGCCGCCCCAGCCGACGCTCTGACGTCAAACTTAGCGCCAGGTAAGCCGAGGCCTTTTCGCTTTCGCCGCCGCGGCCTGCGCCTCCACCTCGGGACGGAGGGCGAGAAGCGACTCCCAAACGGCCTCCACCGTGATCGCCGTGATCTCGCCGGGCACTGGCGCTGACGGGGTCACAGCTCGGTGCTTCTCGGTCATTGGGCACCACGAGCGCGCATGCGTCGGGCCGTGCAGCTGCAAGGAGCAGATGCTCGCGGCGACGGCGACATGACTCGGCCCGTTCGAGTTCCCGAGGAACAGGTCGGCATTGGCGATCAAGGCCGCCATCTCACGAAATGAAGTCTTCGGGGCCTTCCACGTCTTCTCTCGGCAAAGGCGTACCGCCTCGTCGGCGACGGCTTCCTCGCCCGGACCCCAGAGCCAAAGGACGTAGGCGCCCCAGTCGCGCGCGAGACGGGCGGCGATTTCGGCGTAGCGCTCGAGCGGCCAGCGTCGCGCCTGACGGCGATGCGTCGCCGCGATGGTGACGACGAAGGGAGCGGCCTTGATCTCGCCTTCGGACCAAAGCTTCATCAATGGACGGGTATGTTGTTCGGACCACGGCTGCACGGGCAGATGCAGGGACGGCGACGCCTCCAGCTTGAAGCCGGCGGCGCGCAGGAGGTCGAACTTTTCGTCGACGATGTAGCGGCCCTCCGGCCCTGCGCCACTCGGACGGGGTACGGTCCTGGTGTAGGCGGGCCTTCGCGCCGACCGGAACGCCAAGCGCTCGGTGGCGCCCGAGCGCAGGGCGTAAAATGCGCTGCGCGGATTGTTCATGTAGTCCAGCACGAGGTCGAAATGACGCTCGCGAAGGCTAGCGGAGAGGCGCAGCTCGTCGCGCCAGGTCGACTTTTCGGAATAGAAGAAGTGCTCGTCGAGAAAGGGACAATCGTCCAGGACGAGGCAGCCCATCGCGTGGCTCAGAAAGGTGATGCGCGCCTTCGGCCGCTCGCGTTTGATCGCGCGCAGGACGGGCGTCGTGAGCAGGATGTCACCGAGCTGGCGCAGCTGGATGACCAGGATCTTTTCTTCTGCCATCCCCGCGAGCCTAGGGGAAGAGCAGGCCGGCCGCAATCATGTTATATTCGGCGAAATCGTCGCTACACCAGGAGGGTGTTTCATGCTCATCCGCAAGGCATTTTGCGTCGCGTCGCTCTTCGCCGCTGTGCCCGCTCTCGCCGAGGACCTGCCCAACGGCTGGATCGAGGTGCCGCTCGGGGGTGAGACGAGCTGCGCCCGCGGCGCGCCTTTCTCGCTCTTCGTCAATCCGGGGTCGGGCGGTAACGACAAAGTCGTGGTGGATTTCGTCGGCGGCGGCGCCTGTTGGAGCGCGGAGACCTGCGCCCCCGAGTCGGCGACCTTTACGGACAACATGGACCAGGTGCGCGACTACGCTGCCTCCCCTTCGGGAATCTACGACCGCAGCAAGGTCGAAAATCCGTTCCGCGAATACACCCACGTCGTCGTCCCCTATTGCACAGGCGACGTGCATTGGGGCGCGAATGACGTCACCTACACGAAAGCGAACGGTGAAACTTTCGAGATTCGCCACCGCGGCGCCATCAACGCGAGGGCGGCCGTCGACTGGGTGAAGGCCAACTACGCTGGCCAGGTCCAGAACCTCGCCGTCACCGGCTGCAGCGCGGGCGCCTATGGCTCAGCCTACTGGACTCCGACCCTAAGGGAGGCCTTCCCGCAAGCCACGATCCGCCAGATCGGGGACGCCGGCGTCGGCATCCTGACCCCCGAGTTCATGGAGGAGACCTTCGGCCGCTGGAACATCACGGCCAACGCCCCCCGCTGGATCCCCGCGCTCGACCCGGCGCAAAACGACTGGCGCAGTATGACGCTTGCCGACTTCTATCGCGGCATGGCACGACACTACCCCGAGGTGCAGTTCTCGCAGTTCTCGGCGGCCTTCGACTTCGTGCAGAGGCTCTTCTACGTGCGCATGGGCGGCGACGCCGATCTCTGGGGCGCCCAGGCGCGGACCACGCTCGACGGGCTCGACGCGACGCTGCCGAACTTCCGCTCCTACTTGGCCGCGGGCGACCTCCATTGCATCACCACGGAGCAGGACTTCTACTTCATAGAGAGCAACGGCGTGCGTTATCGCGATTGGCTTGTCGAGTACCTCGCTCCCAACGGCGACGCCCCGTCCAGCGTGCGTTGCGAAGGGACCTGCGAGTTCAAATGAAGGTGCGACGGCTCCACATCTTCGAGTTCCGCCTCTTCTTCACCTACGTGATCCCGATCTTGCCGCTCCTGATCGCCTGGGACGGCGCGGTGTCGAACGCGCGCACGTATTCAAAGGCGGATCTCCAGGAGCTCTTGAAAGGCGTCAAGGCAAAGGACTACGTCTGGGACATCGGGCACGTGAAAAAGCCCGGCTACCCGAGCGCGATGATGTATCTGCTGGGCCTCCCGACCGCCTCCGCTACGTAGGCGGCGCGTAGCTCGGGCATTTGGCGTCGAAGCCCGCCTGGTCGAAGTCGGTGTCGTTCCTCTTCTCGTAGAGGGCGTCGCAAGCCGCCGAGTCGAGCGTCTCGGGTACGGGCTCCTCGGTGACCGTGCCGCCGGGACTGTCGGTCCACGTGGTCGCGTCGAGCTCCTGCGGCTTCCCGGTCACGCTGGTGTCGGCCTTCTCTAGGGTCGCCACCTCCGCCGAATTGGGGACCAGGGTGGTGACGTCCTGCGCCGGCTGGGCGACGACGGTCTCGGCGCTGGGGTCGATGGCGACAGCGCCGTTGTCCGAGGTGCTGGTCGCGCCCGGGACGAAGACGGCGTCCAGAACGGCGTTCTGCGACTGGGTCGACTGCTCGACGATCTTCTTCGGCATCAGGGCGCGGGGCTTGCCCGCGAGGACTTCGGCCGTGTGTTGGCCGTAGGTGAGCTTGCTGCCGATGCCGGCGGCCTGGTCGAGGAGACCGGCGCCGCCGTCCTCCTTCTTGTCTGGAGCTCGGCCCTGGCCGTCGAGCGCAAGCCCGGCACCCTTTTTCGCGACGACGAGCATCAAGGGCTTCAGGGCGAGGAAGTAGCCCGCGGCCTTCTTACGCTCGCCTTCCGTCGTCGTCAGCCCTGCGCCTTTGGCAGGACCGTTCGTGCCGATTTTCATGCGCATGGCGACTTGGAAGTAGTAGTTCTTGTCCTTTTGCGCGGCGAGGTCGTACACCTCGACCTTACCGGCGCCTTCGACGGGCTTGCCGTCCTTGCCTTTCGGCGGCACGAACGTCCAGGTGTAGCCGGGGTATTTCTTCAGATCGACCTTGTTTTGGCTCTTGTCGCGGACCTGACAGCCGGCCGTGATCGAGTCGCTGGCTTCTTGCGGCTTGGCGACGAGGCAGGCGAGGTAGGCGCCGGCGACCGGCACGCTCTGGTCGGGTCGGTCGTCTTCGGAGGCCGAGCCGGGCCCGGCCGAGCCGACGCCGGCGTCACCAGGCGGCGGCGCCGAGGCGGTGGCGGCCCCAGTCTGCTTGCAGGCGCCGGCCGCGACGATCAGCCAAAAGCTGGCCAAGGTCGTGGCGAACCATGTTTTTCCGGTGCGACGCATGGCCTCTTTATCGGCGATTCGGCGCATGCGCATGAGCGCACTGAGTATAAATACATGTATTTATTGATTAAATCGACACTCAGGTCCAGTCCAAGACGCACTTCGCGGCCATGCCGGAGTTCATCGCGGCAAAACCCTGCTCGAAGTCGTCGGCCTTCATGCGGTGCGTAATCACGGCGGAGACGTCGAGGCCGGATTGCAGCATCGCGGTCATCTTGTACCAGGTCTCGTACATCTCGCGGCCGTAGATGCCTTTCAGCACGAGGCCCTTGAAGATGACCTGCGACCAGTCGATCGCGACCTCCTTGCTGAAGATGCCGAGCATGGCGACGCGGCCGCCGTGGTTCATCGAGGCGAGCATCGACTGAAAGGCGGAGGCGTTGCCCGACATCTCGAGGCCGACGTCGAAGCCCTCGGTCATGCCGAGCTCCTTCATCGTGCCTTCCAGCTTCTCTCGGCTCGGGTTGACGACGCGAGTGGCGCCGAGCTTCTTCGCAAGCTCCAGGCGGTAGTCGTTCACGTCGGTGATGACCACGTGGCGCGCGCCGACGTGCTTGGCGATGGCGACGCCCATGATGCCGATCGGACCGGCGCCGGTGATCAGGACGTCTTCGCCCACGAGGTCGAAGGAGAGCGCGGTGTGCACGGCGTTGCCGTAAGGGTCGAACATCGAGGCCACGTCGTCCGAGATCGAGTCCGGAATCTTGAAGGCGTTGGCCGCGGGAATGCAAAGATACTCCGCGAAGCAACCCTGGCGGTTGACGCCGACGCCGATGGTGTTGCGGCAAAGATGGCGGCGGCCGGCGCGGCAGTTCCGGCAATGGCCGCAGGTGATGTGGCCCTCGCCCGAGACGCGGTCGCCGACCTTGTAGCCGTGCGGATCCTCGGCGACGGCGCTGCCGACCTCGGAGACGGTGCCGACGAACTCGTGGCCGGTGACCATCGGCACCGGGATCGTCTTCTGCGACCACTCGTCCCAGTTGTAGATATGGAGGTCGGTGCCGCAGATCGCGGTCTTCCGGATTTTGATCAGAAGGTCGTTCGGGCCCGGGACGGGAACGGGAACCTCGCCGGCCCAAAGACCGACCTTGCGTTCCCTCTTGATCAGGGCCTTCATCGTCTTCTGCATGGGCGACTCCTAAATCAGGCCGAGGGATTTGCCGGCGCGCGCGAAGGCTAAGACCGCCTCCTCGAGGTCCTTCTTCTCGTGTCCGGCGGAGATCTGCGTGCGGATCCGCGCCTTGCCCAGCGGCACGACCGGGTAGGAGAAAGCGATGACGTAAACGCCTTCTCCGAGCAGCGCGTCGGCGAGCTCCTTCGCCTTCACCGCGTCGCCGATCATCACCGGGATGATCGGGTGGTGACCGGGGATCAAGCTGAAGCCGAGCTTGGTCATCTCGGCGCGAAAAAACTTGGCGTTGTCCTCGAGCTTCGTCCGGAGCGCGCCTTCGGTCTCGAGGAGCTTCAAGGCGGCGAGCGAGGCGCCGGCGATCGCGGGCATGAGCGTGTTGGAGAAGAGATAGGGCCGCGAGCGCTGGCGGAGCCACTCGACGATCTCTTTCTTGCCCGAGGTGTAGCCGCCGGAGGCGCCGCCGAGGGCCTTGCCGAGGGTGCCGGTGATAACGTCGATCCTGTCCATCACGCCGTGCAGCTCGTGCGTGCCGCGGCCGTTCTTGCCGGTGAAGCCGACGGCGTGCGAGTCGTCGACCATCACCATGGCGCCGTACTTTTCGGCCAGGTCGCAGATCGACGGAAGGTCGGCGATGATCCCGTCCATCGAAAAGACGCCGTCGGTGGCGACCATCTTGAAGCGGGCGCCGGAGGCCTCCTTTAGCTTGGCCTCGAGGTCCGCCATGTCGTTGTTCTTGTAGCGCAAGCGCTTCGACTTCGCCAAACGGATGCCGTCGATGATCGAGGCGTGGTTCAGCTCGTCGCTGATGATCGCGTCCTCCTCGCCGAGGAGGGTCTCGAAGAGGCCACCGTTGGCGTCGAAGCAGGAAGAATAGAGGATCGTGTCCTCGGTGCCGAGGAACTGCGACAAGGCGGTCTCGAGATCCTTGTGGAGGGACTGCGTGCCGCAGATGAAGCGCACCGAGGCAAGGCCGTAGCCGAACTCGTCGAGCGCGGCCTTCGCGGCGCGCACCAGTGCGGGATGGCTGGAGAGGCCGAGGTAGTTGTTGGCGCAGAGGTTGATGACGCGCTTGCCCTCGGCGGCGATTCGGGCGGCCTGCGGCGAGGTGATGACGCGCTCGTGCTTGTAGAGGCCCGCGGTCTTCAGCTTGGCCGTCTCGGCCGCGAGGTGGCCGAGGAAATCTTGTCCCATGCGCTGCCCCCGACTTCTGCGTTCCCGGTCGCCCACTATTACCAAAAACGCCGACTGCCGGTCCACCTGCAAGGTGGACCGGCCTGAGCTTACGGATTGGGGGAGCTAGTACTTAGTAGCCGCAGTTCGCGAGTTGGGCTTTGGCGCCGCTCAGAACGCTGACGTCTTTGCCGAAGACCACGTTGCTCTCGAGGCAGCTCGTGACATTCGTGTTCTGGAGGACGGAGACGCTCTTGATGCAGTAGAGCGCGTTCGGGTTGAGGAGCTCATAGTCCATCGAGCCGAGCACGTTCACCGACTTGATGATGACGAGCGCCGGTTCGTTGCCGACGTCGGTGAAGGTCGAGTGCGAGAGAACGTTGACGCTCTTCGCTTCCTTCACGACGATGTTCCACATGCCCTTGGTGTCGTAACCGGCGTTGCGGAACGCCGCGAAGCAGCCTTCAGCGTCTTTTTGGTCGTAGCTTTTGCCGGTCGAGGTCTGGCCGGGATACTGGCCGGGGCCTTTGCCGTCGTCGCAGAATTTGCCGTCTTTGCCGCAAAGGGAAGGGTCGATCGGCGTTTGCGCGGGATAGTCCTTGCCGCCTTGGCTCGGGCCTTTGCCGTCGTCTTTCTTGCCGTCGTCTTTACCGGTCGGCTTGCAGGGCGCCGTCGGGACGTAGGGCTTGCCGCCGTCTTTGCCGCCTTTGCCGTCTTCGTAGCCCGGCAGGGGCTCTTGGCCGCCCGGGAAGGGCTCTTTGCCCGGCTCTTTGCCCGGGACCTCGGGGTTCTGGCCCGGCGTGTAAGGTTGGCCCGGCTCTTTGCCCGGCTCATAGCCCGGAACGGTCGGGTTTTGGCCCGGCGTGTACGGTTGGCCCGGCTCTTTGCCCGGGACGTAGCCCGGCGTGCCCGGGATCGGCTCTTGACCCGGCTCGTAGCCCGCGACTGGAGGATTGGTGGGATTTTGGCCCGGATAGGTCGGGGTCTGGCCCGGCTTCGCCGGCTCGTAGCCCGGGACGATGACGACGTCGCCGCCGCCGGCGCCTTTGTCGTAACCGGAGTCTTGCGGTTGGCCGTACTCCGGCATGTCGCCGGCCAGGGCGAGCTTCAGGCAGTCGCCCAAGTTCGAGCCCGCGGCAACTTCTTGCTTGCCGGCTTTTTTGCCGTCTTTGCGCGAGAAGGACGCCGAGCCGCACGCGGTCAGCATGCTGGCGATGGTGGAGGAAACGAGAACGACACGGAAGGAACTCACGAGGAATTTCGAGGTCAACATTTGCAACATCTCCCACAGTCCGCTTTGGAAATCAGCTCAGCTTCAGGGTTGCCCGCGGCTGGCGCCGCTGGCTCGAGCCTTTTTGCAATCGCAAGGCCAACGCCGAAATCCCCGCGCGATGCAGGGTTAGCTCGAGGTTCGCGGGGTTGCGCCCGACTATTTGCTTGACACCGTCGATTTCTCAGTCAGAGCCGAGGCTCACGGAGTGAGAAAGTAGAAGAACTCGTCGAGATCCGTCTCGAGGTCGGGCTCCATCGGCAGGCGACAGATCGAGCATTCCTGCTTTGGAACCTGCACGTCGGTGCCGAGCCGCACGGCGGAGACGGGCACGACGAAGGCGCGCTCGTGGTCGCCCTTGCAGTGATAAGGCATGAGGATCGAGCGGACGCGCGAAACGTGCTTCGAGCCGCCGATCGCGACTGGCATGACGTTCACCGCCTCGATGAACACGGGCGGGCACTCGTGCAGCTCGACCGCGCGGTCGCCGAGATGCTTGGCGAAGGCGATCAGTCGGCGCAGACCGAGGCTATTGATCGTCTGGATGCCGCTCAGGCTCAGCTTCAAGGGCTCGTCCGCAAGCTTCGTCAAGGACTCGAAGTCGGAGACCTCGTCGAAGCTGCCCGAGAGCACGTGCACGCCGTCCTTCAGCTCACGGCGAAAGCCCATCCCGGGGCGGGGCGAGCCGAGGCCGCCGTCGGACCCGTTCACTTGCTGCCGTCCTTAGCGATCTCCGCAAGCTCCGGCGCGGCGCGGCGACCGGCGAGGATCGAGACGACGCCCTTGGGACCCTCGAAAGCGATCAGGTTCAAGTCGTCGGAGGAATAGGTCTGGAAGACGAGGCCGCCGATGTTGCCCGGCTCGGCCTTCGGCAGGTCCTTGAGCGCGCCGGCGTACGAGAAGTGAAAGAGCTTCTCTTTCGACTGCGCGTGGCCGAACTGCACGAGCGCGACCTTGGCGATCTCATAATCGATGATCGTCGCGCCTTCCGGCTTCCAGGCCTCGTGGATCTGGCCCAAGACCTTCGGCTTGAAGTCGAGGCCGGGGTAGGCCGAGAGGTATTGCTTGATCTCATTCATGTCGCTCGACGGCAGGTCGAGGCGGTCGCGCGGGTCCTCCTCCAACGCGAGGGCTTCGTAGCCCAGGAACTCGAGCGGCTTGAATTTCGCCTCGCGTTTCGGCCCGAACTGCCAGACGAGCACGCCGATGATCGCCGCCGCGATGGCGACGAGCGACAAGCGGCGCATCAGGGTCGAAATCAGCTCTTTGCGGCCGAGCGCCTCGATCTTGATGTTCTCTTGCGTCGCCTTGACCGAGGGATCCTGCACGTAGTTGCGGATCGTCTGAATCTCGTTCTCTTTCAGGTAGTAGCTCTGCATCGCCAGCTGGAGCCGACCGCGCATCGCCTGGAAGTGGCCGGGGATCTCCTCCTGGCCGGGCGTCTTCACGAGCGCTTCGACCCGGTCCTTCAGCTCGCGCGGCAGCTCGCCGTCGAGGTACTCGGCGAGGTACGCGAGCAGGAAGTCTTGCGTGGAGAGGGAACTCTGGTCAGGCGACGGTTGAGCCATGGGGAAACTTACTCCTTCAGACGTCCAGCGAGCTCATCATCAGCGCTTTGCGCGCCACCGCGAGGTGGGTGCGCAGATCACGCTCCTGCCAGGCGAGGACCTTGGCCGCGTCGGCGGGCGCGAGCCCGACGATATCGACCGCGGCGAGCGCGGCGCGAGGCTCGAGGGCGATGGGCTTCAATGCTTTCGTGACGGCCGACTGGCCTTCCGGGAAGTTTTGGCTCTTGAGGTCCTGGTAAGCGCGCCAGCAATAGGCCAGCAGGACCGCGGCGACGTTGGGCTCGCCCGAGCCGTGGATCTTCTCGAGATTCGCAGCGACCTCGCGGAACGTGCGCTCGGTGCATTTCTGCGCGCCGTCCAGGGAGAGCGTCAAGGCAAAGGCGAAGCGGTAGACCGCGTCGGCACGTGATACGAGGCGCTCCTCGTAAAAGTTCACGAGCGATTCATCGAATTGCTTGGCAGCCGCGGCCACGGGATCCTCCGCCGGAATAGCACTTGAAGCGCAGAAGAATTGCTAAAGTTTTTCCATCGTTGAGTATATCATCATGCTACCTATCCGCTTAACTCCTGGCAAGTAGCCGGGGAAACTCGGGGCTTCCAGGCATATGTCCCAAGGTCTCGCCGCGTGGCTCATCGTCGTGCCCGCCCGACTCGGGGCGAAGCGACTGCCACGCAAACCGTTGGCGGATCTCGGGGGCCGGCCGCTCGTGGTGCGGGTCGCCCAGAACCTGGCGCCGCTTGCGGCGGCCGGAGCCCGTCTCGTCGTCGCCACCGACGCCGAGAAGGTCCGCGAGGCCTGCGCCGCGTATGGCGTCGAGGCGCGGCTGACGCGCGAGGACCACCCGAGCGGCACGGACCGCTGCTGGGAGGCCGCCGAGGCCGAAGCCGGGCCGCCTAGACCTTTCGTGATGAACGTGCAGGGCGACGAGCCCTTTGCGCCGGTGGAAGACCTCAGGCGGCTCGCCCAAGCCATGGCAGCTGACGCCGAAGCCGACATGGGCACCCTGGTGTACGCCGCCACCGATCCGGCGTTAGCGCGCGACCCGAATACGGTCAAATGCGTCGTGTCACGTGGCGGGCACGCCCTCTACTTCTCGCGCGCCCCGCTTCCTTATGACCGGGACGCCGCGGACCGGGCGCATCTGCCGCAGGCGTTCTGGCAGCATCTCGGCGTCTATGCGTTCCGGCGCGAGCGGCTCCGGGACTTCGTCGCGCTGGCGCCATCGCCCTTGGAGCTGACGGAGAAGCTCGAGCAACTGCGCGCGCTCGAAGCCGGCTGGAAGATCCTGGCCGTCCCGGCCCAGAGCGCGGCGCGCGGCATCGACACTCCCGAAGACCTGGAGGAAGCTCGTGCGCGATTCCGGTAAGGCCCTTCTCCTCATGCTCGCCGCCGCGCTCGCCACGGAGGCCGGCGCGCTCCCGATCGGCTTCGGGGTGAACCAAAGAGACCGCGAATACGACGAGCTGAAGTCGCCGAACTTCTACGTTTACCACGACCGCCGCGTGCCGACCGAAGGCAAGATGACGATGAACGCGCTCGAAGGCGCGCGCCCGCTCATGGAGCGCTGGTTCAAAGTGAAGCGCTCGTCGCCGCTCGTCGTCGTCAGCTCGGCCGCGACGGAGAACGCCTCCTTCGCCAACTTCATCACCGACGCGATCGAGCTGCAGACCGCGGGGCAAGGCTCGAAAGAGCTGGCGTGGCACGAGTACACGCACCAAATGACCTACCGCCAGCTCGACAACTTCCTCGGACCCGCCGGCAACATCGTGCATTTGCCGTGGATGCCGGCCTGGTTCCTCGAGGGCTTGGCCGAGCTCACCTCGGTCTCCGTCGGCTCCGACACGCAGGCCGGGATCGAGCGCTACCAAGCGCTAATGAACGACTGGCCGACGTACGACCGCCTGCACAGCCTCTACGCAAAATACGGCTTCTTCGAACGCGGCTATTCGACGGCCGGCGCGATCGTCAATTACGCGATGAAGCTCGGCGACGCCAACAAGCTGCCGCAGATGCTCGACGGCTTCTACTGGTACACCATGCCGTGGTGGTGGCCGTACGGCCTCGTGCCGGTCGTCGGGAAGCTGCCGATGGACATGGCGTTGAAAGACTACGCCAACGTCGACGCCGAGACCCTATACGAGCGCTACAAGAAGGACGCCACCGCCTTTTGGAAGAGCTCCTCCACCGACCCCTTGCTCGTGAAGGTGAAGGC
Source organism: Pseudomonadota bacterium (assembly GCA_031416315.1). Classification (GTDB taxonomy): domain Bacteria; phylum Bdellovibrionota_B; class Oligoflexia; order Oligoflexales; family CAIYRB01; genus JANOTL01. The sequence continues at coordinate 17,878 of JANOTL010000048.1, read as the reverse complement.
CAGGACGCCGCGGCGCTCGTTCTCCACGATCTACGGCATGCGCTCGGACGGCAAGCGCATCCGGCACGTGACGCGATACGACGACGAGCTCTTCGAGACCGAGCTCGTCTTCGACCCGAAGACGGGCTGGGCGACCGAGACGAAGAAGATCATCGCCGCGCTCGAGGAATACGACAGCTTCGCGCGCATCCTACGCCCCGGGCTCCGCGCCGGCGTGAAGTACGAGAAGGAGATGGACGAAGACTGGAGCGAGCTGCGCGCCGTCGCAAAGGGCAAAGACTCCGGCGGCACGATCACTCAGAGACGCCAAGGCACGATCTTCAACATGTGGGAGACGAAGGACCGCATCGTGTGGATGGAGCAGGTCTTCGCCAAGACGCGCCTATGCGCCACCGGAAAGCCCGGCTCCGCCGGCGTGGCAGCGAGCTGCCCCATCGAGGTCGACGTGCCGAAAAAGCTGCGCTCCCTCGGCGTCCGCACCACCGCGCCGGGCGCGACGACGGCGAAGGAGATCTGGCTCTCGGAGGCCGAAGAGAAGCTCAAAGGCACCGTCTACACCGTCAAGGTCGTCGACGGCGACACCTTGGAAGTGAAGCGCACGCTGCCGCCGATGGACGTCAGGCCGATGAGCGTCGCCTTCGCGGGCGACGAGACCTGGATCCTCGTGGCCGAGCGCAACACGCGGACCTTGCGCCGCTACGGCGACGACGGCAGGTGCCAGGCGATGTACGCCTTCAAGGATCACCTGCTCGACGTCCAAGGCTTGGCTGACGGCTCGCTCGCCATCGCGCTCTACGGCGGCGACGAGAGCTTCCTCTTGAAGCTGGACCGCAAGAAGTACAAAGAGCGGCCCTGCCGTCCGGAGCTTTCGCCGACCTCGCCCCTGCAATACGCGCTGCAGATGGACGGCGACGTCGACCTGAAGACGGCGCTTGCCGGCGCCGACCTCTGGACGCGCGTCGACGGCACCTTCGGCCGCCCGACGCCGACGCGCAAGACCGCCGAGGAGCCCCAGGCCGCGTCGATCGGTCGGGACTTCGCGCTCGAAGAGCTGGTCAGGGAGCCGCCGCTCGACCAGGACCTTCCGGACGGCGTGAAGGTCGACGCCGCCTCGAAGCCCGCGCGCTGGCGCCCGCGGCCTCTCTTCCTCTTCCCGTGGATCGGCGCCGACGATGCGCTCGGCACGCAGGTCGGCGTCGTCACGGTGCCGCTCATGGACCACCTGCAGAACGAGACCGTGCGCGTAACGGCCCTTTACGGCATGGCGAGCCGCTTCCCCGCGACCGAGATCGGACTGACGTCGACGCGTTTTCGACCGATCCTGAACCTGTCCCTATACCGCCAGCAAACCTACAACGGCCGCTTCTATGTCGACTTCGCGACCCGCGAGACCTCGAGCTGGTACCTGGATGAGCGCGGCGTCCGCCTCGAGTCCGACACGGATTTCAAGGCGCTAGGCGGCAGCCTCAACCTCGGCGCCGGCGTGAAGTACGCCGAGCTCAAGCCTTACATCAGCCCGCGCGGCGGCCGCGTCGGCAAGCTCGTCGAGCCGGCCGGCTCGATCGGCCTCTTCCACGCGCTCGGCGACTTCGGCTGGTCCAACCGCATCTCGGGCCGCGTCGCGCCGGCGGCGGCGAACGAGAATTTCGACTACAACCAGCTCGGCCTTTCGACGAGCCTGTCGCGTGGCCTCCCGTTCCTCGCGTCGCGCCTCACGTTAGGTCTCGAAGGCTCGCGCACGCGCGGCAAGAAGATGCGCGAGCTGCGGGAGATGTACACGCCGCTCAAGACCTTCATTCCTGGCTCAGGCGGCGGCTACAATCAGAACAACTTTCCGATCACCGATCCCGATCCGGAGAAGGGGCTCTCCCTCTTCTCGCCGATCTACGGCAACAATCAGGCGCGCGCGAAGGCGAACTTCACCTTCCCGATCTTCTCCGACATCGACAAGATCTTGTGGATTCTCTACGCGGAGCGCCTCGATTTTACCGCCTTCTACAACTACGGCGCCGCTTGGGCGGGGAAAGAGCCGCGCGTAGGCTGGGACAAGCTGGTGCGAGCGCACGGCTACAACCTGGACTTCCAGCTGGAGAACAAGGGCGTGCGCTTCAATCTTGGCGCCGGCATCGGCCAGGTGGTCGGCAACGTCTTCGAGACCTATCTGACGAGCGGCTTCGACGCCCTCTTCTAGTTTTTGGGGGATCGCCTATGCCCAACACCTTCGGCCACCTCTACCGCGTCACGACCTTCGGCGAGTCACATGGCGGCGGTGTCGGCGTCGTCATCGACGGCTGCCCGCCCGGGATCAAGCTCGACCTCGGAGGCGTCCAGGCGTGGCTCGAGCGTCGGCGGCCGGGCCAGAGCCGCCTCACCTCCCCGCGCGGCGAGAAGGACCAGGTCGAGTGCCTTTCGGGCCTCGAGGGCGGCGTCTCGCTCGGGACGCCGATCGCGCTCTTCGTGCGCAACGAAGACAAGATGCCGACCGACTACGCCGACATGAAGGACGTGTTCCGGCCATCGCACGCCGATTTCACGACGTTGGCGAAATACGGCGTGCGCTCCGGCTCCGGCGGCGGCCGCGCCAGCGCGCGCGAGACGATCGGGCGGGTCGCGGCGGCGGCGATCGCGGAGCAGGTGCTCGCGGCGCAGCTCCCCGGCTTCCGGTGCGTCGGCTGGGTCGATCGCGTGAAAGATCAGGCCGCCCTCATCGCTCAGCCCGAGGCCGTGACGCGCGACGACGTCGAGAAGCATCCCTTGCGTTGTCCCGACGCGCAAAACCGCGACGCGATGGAAGCGGTCATCGTGGCGGCGCAGGCGGCGGGCGACACGGTCGGCGGCACGATCTTCTGCATGATTCAGGGCGTTCCGCCCGGACTCGGCGACCCCGTCTTCGATAAGCTCGAGGCCGACCTCGCGAAAGCGATGATGAGCCTTCCCGCGAGCAAGGGCTTCGAGATCGGCATGGGCTTCGCCGCGACCGAGCTCTTCGGCTCCGAGCACAACGACGCTTTCACCAACGTCGGCGGACAGGTACGCACGGTCACCAACCGCTCCGGCGGCGTTCAGGGCGGCATCTCCAACGGCGAGCCGATCTATCTGCGGGTCGGTTTCAAGCCGGTGTCGACCCTGTTCAAGGAGCAGCAAACCGTCGATTCGACTGGAAAAATTACTAGCCTGAAACCAAAGGCCGGACGCCACGACCCCTGCGTTTTGCCGCGCGCGGTTCCCATGGTAGAAGCCATGGCGATTTTGGTGATCATGGACCACTGGCTCAGGCAGCTTCCGATCCGGCACTCCCGGGGGCAGGAGGCGCCTTCGGCCAGTCAGGACGGGGCGAGAACATGAGCGAGCAGAAGTCGGATCCGGCGAAAGAGACAGAGCACGAGCACGCGCACGAAGAGGGCGGCCACGTGCACGGGCCGAACTGCAGTCACGGCCACGGTCATGCGCACGAGCACAACGCGCAGTCGCCGTTCGTGCGCGCGCAGCCGAAGGTTGGACGCAACGATCCGTGCCCATGCGGCAGCGGCGGCAAGTTCAAAAAGTGTTGCGGGAAATGAGAAACGCGCCCTAACCCTGATTTAGGGCGTAGGACGCGGCTCCGGAAAGCGGATCAGGCCTTGGCCGCTCCGCCTTCTTTTTTGGCCTTTTTCTCGGCCTTCTTCTTGGGCGCGGCTTCGACGGGCTTCTTCCGCTTCACCTTCGGCTCTTTGGCCTTCAGGGCGCGCTCTTCGCGGCGCTTGGCGAGATCGATCTCGCGGTCGTCCAGCTTCTTCAGGGCCGCGATGCGCGTCTTGAACTGCTGCACTTTGGCGAACAGGGCGCGGAACTGCGGATCTTTTTTCTGGGTCTTCTTGTCGAGCTTCTTGTCCGTGAGCGCCTTCTTGCGGCGCTCGAACATTTCGGTCGCCGTCTTGAGTTGGGCTTCGAAGACGGTTCCGCGGCTGGCCTTCATGACTCACTCCATAAAGGGGATTTCCCCCAAGGTCCTTTGAAGACGCCCTTTTATCTCAGATGAGCCCCGAAAAGCTCGCCCTTTTTTCGGTCGTTGCGGAGGCCCCCCTGCCAGACCTACGATTTCCCCCATGAATACGTTCGAAGACACCGTCGCGAAGCATGCCGTGGACCTCCGCCCCCTCGGCATCGAGACCCTCCAGCTCAACGTCACCAAGCTCTGCAACCAGGCTTGCGTCCACTGCCACGTCGACGCCGGCCCCCGGCGCCGCGAGTCCATGTCCGACGCGGTCCTGGACCAGTGCCTGGCCTTGCTCGAGCGCCACGCCGAGATCAAAACCGTCGACATCACCGGCGGCGCGCCGGAGCTGCATCCCCGATTCAAGGACTTGGTGACCCGGGCCCGGACGCTCGGCAAGCACGTGATCGTGCGGCACAACCTGACCGTGACGCACGATCCGCACCCGCAAACGAAGGCGAGCCTTGCCTACCTGCCCGACTTCTTCCGCGAGCAGAAGGTCGAGGTCGTCTCGTCCCTCCCCTACTATCAAGAATTCTTCACCGACAAGCAGCGCGGCTCCGGCGTCTTCAAGAAGAGCATCGCGAGCCTCGAGCTCCTGAACGCGCGCGGCTTCGGCGTCGAGGGGACGGGGCTCGCGCTGAACCTCGTCTACAATCCGGTCGGTGCCTTCCTGCCCGCGTCGCAGGCCTCGCTCGAAGCCGACTACAAGCGCGAGCTGCAGCAGAAGTTCGGCGTCACGTTCAACGGCCTCTTCGCGCTGACGAACATGCCGATCCACCGCTTCAAGGCGCAACTGGTGAAATCAAAGGGCTATGAGGCGTACATGGAAAAGCTGCACGCCGCGTTCAATCCGGCCGCGGCGGCGGGCGTCATGTGCCGCTCGCTCGTCAGCGTCGCCTACGACGGCAAGCTCTTCGACTGCGACTTCAATCAAATGCTCGGCCTCCAGATCGGCGCGCTGACGATCTTCGACTTCACCCCGGACCTCATGCTCGACCGTCAGATCCGCACGGCCGACCACTGCTTCGGCTGCACAGCCGGCGCGGGCTCGAGCTGCGGCGGCAACACCAGCGCTTAGGGAGAAGAACGATGTCGGACACGTACTACGACAAGGCGGATCTGCCGAAATTCGGCGAGGTCGGGAAGTTCGCGGGCCCGGCGATGGAGAAATTCTTCGCCTATTACGGCGCGGTGACCGGCACCGACGGCGCCCTCTCGAAGCGGGAAAAAGCGTTGATCGCGCTCGCGGTGTCGCACGCGCTGAAGTGTCCCTACTGCATCGACGCGTACACGACGACCTGTCTCGAGACCGGCTCGAACCCCGAGCAAATGACCGAAGCGATCCATGTCGCCGCCGCCATGCAGGCTGGGATCACTTTGGTCCACGGCGTGCAGATGCAGAATGCGTTGCGGGACAAGGGGGCCCTTTGAGAGTCGCCCTGCTCTTGATCGCGGCGACGGCCTTCGGTTGCCGCCCGCGCGGCGACGTCGCGGCCTTGAAGCACGACCTCGGCCGCGCCCACAACGACGTCTCGCCCCACCAATGGATCACGATCGACACCGAGGCGTATCTCGCCACCGTCGGCGGCGACGACCTCAATGCCGCGGGCCTGCCGCTCACGGCGCTGGCGAAGCCGGAAGATCCGGCGCGGGCGCGCGTCCAATTTTGGCTCGACCAGATCGACAAGGTCGCGCGCGCCATCGACCCGGAGGGCCTGGCGAACGCGCCCAAGCCGATCGCCGCGCTCATGCCCGTCGCCGAACGCAACGCGCATTCGGGATACTCCGACGTCTGCCTCTCTCTCAAGGCGCGTTTCGACGGCGCCGAGGGCATCGAGACGGCGCCCGCCGTCGTCTTCGACCGCGGCCTCGGCCAGTTTCGCGGGCCGATCATCGAGCGTTCGCCGCCTTGCATCACCGCGACGCTCGGCGCGGACGAGCAAAAGGCGCTTCTCGACTGGACCTTCAAGCCCTATCCGGCGTGCACGTATACGCTCGACGGCAATGAGGTCCAGTTTGGCGCCGCGTGCCGCGCCTTTTTTAGCGAGGAGTACGACTGGCTGAAGGCGACGCAGGCGATCGAAAGTCTGAACGTCGTGCAATCCGTGAGCTGGATCGTTTTCTACTCGGGCCTCATGCGCGCGCTCACCGAGGAACAATTCGTCGGCATCGCGGCGCACGAGCTCGCGCACTACTACATGAGCCACGCGAACGCGCCGCGCTCGGGCTACGGCCAATTCTACTGGCTCGGCGCGACCAACCCCGACGCCAAGCCGAAGAACGATCCCGAGGCCGCGACGCTCGGCGCCGCCGTCCTGAAGGCGATGAATGCGACGAACGGAATGCCGCGCCTCGTCAAGGTCCCGGGCCAGCGCTATCACACGGCACTTTACTCCTACACCCAAACCCTCGCGAAAACGCTCGCGGCGACGCAGTGCGGCAGCGCCGCGGCGACCGCTTGCACGAAGCCTTGCGGCGTCTTCTCGAGCTGGTTCTGGGAGCCCGCGCGCCGCCAGCGACTCGCGGGCTTCCCGGAGAAGCCGCTGAAGCCCGAGGCCGTCCTCGACTACGAAGCGTACGAGGCCAAAGTCGATTCCTGCCTGGAAAGCGTCGCGATCGGCGACGGCGCCGGCAAGCTCAAGCTCCAGACCCTGCGCAGCAGCATGAATGCCACATCACCCCGGGTGACCGCCGCGCTGAAGATCGAGCCCGTCGCGAACCTCAAGCTCCTTTGGGAGGCCTTGAATCCGCAGTTCGCGGCGGCGCTCGACGCGCCGATGGCGGAGCGCGACGCCCTCGCCTTCGAGGCGACGGCCAAGCACCTGAGCCAATTCACCTACGAGCAAGAGGCCGACGAGCTCTCGGCCGAATGGCTGACGCGCATGGGCTTGGCGCCGACCTTCGCGGTCGAGGCGCAGCTCGCGATCTTCGCCGAAAGTCCCGGCTACGCCGCTTGCGTCGCCCTGCGTGCCAACGGCTGGCGCGACCCCGAAGGCAAACCCGTCTACGTCGACATCGGCGATCTGCGCCATGAGCACCACGGCGGCTGCTTCCGCGCCTTCAACGTCGAGCGCGAGATCGAGGCGCACCATCTCGCGGTCGCGCCCGGCATGGCGAGGCCTATGCCCCCCGGCCCGAAGTGGCAAGTTCTGCAGGAAAAGCTGGCAAAATGGGAGGAAAGCTTCCAATAGCCAGGCATGCGGGGGCGCGGTAAGCTCGGCTAGAATCCCTGCAAAGAGGTCTTTACGATGCCGAGCTCGCGCCCGTCCGGACTGATGTTCGCCGTATGCCTCGCGCTCTCAGGCTGCAAGGCCGGGGACGGCGCCTCGGGGCTGAAGGAAGAGGTCGTCACCGCGCCGCTCGCGGCCGGTCCCCGCTTGTGCACCGCGCACCGCGGCAATGGCAACTTGATCATGTCACACTTCGGCGCGCTCGCGCGCATCGTCGAGCATTACGGTCTCGTCGACGGCATGGCCGGCGGCAGCTCGGGCTCGATCACCGTCTTTTTCTACGAGAGCATGTTCGCCAACCCGCTGCTGAAGGACTGCGGCAACGGCGCCGCCTGCAGCGAGGGCGAGAGCGTCGCGCGCGTCGCGTTGCTCTTGAAGTCGATGCAGGGCTACGTCGAAGCCTTGGCGCAAACGGACGAAGCCGTGGCGTTTCAGCAGCTCGCGCCGATCCTCGCGAAGGCTAAGGCCGCGGGCATCGACAAGCTCATGGCGAGCGACGTAGCCAAGGCGCGCGACGCTCTCATCAAGCTTTTTCAGTCGCAGGACCTACGCGACATCATCAACAAAGAAGTGATCACGCTCCTCCAGACCTCGCCGAATCCCGACTATCACACGCGCGACGTCTGGGACTATCTGAGCTCGCTCGGCAATTGGAAAGCCGAGGACCCGAAGATCTTCATCCGTCCGGGAATCATCGACTTCAAGGCGTTGGCGCGGAAAATGGGGCGGATCGCGAACTTTTACGCTGGCTACGGTCCCTACGACACGTCCGGGATGCAGGCCTTCTTCGGCGCCTGCGCGGCGCCGAGCCGCGGCAAGACCTGGACTGAAACGGCGGCGCTCGAAGGCCCTGGCGGCAAGAGCTGCGGCGAGTCCTTCGGCGCGCTGCTGAAGACGTACCGTAAGAAGCTCATCGCGACCGAGACGACGGTGAAATCGCGCGTCGACGACCCCGTCGGCAAGTACCTGCCGTCGCTGATCATGACCTCGCTCCTCGAAGGCGCGGACGCGGCCGCGCGCTTCAAAAAGGCGCGCGACCTCTACCTCGACGCCAAGCCGATCGCATGGAGCATGGACTTCGACCTCGTCAAGATCGGCTACTGGGGCCAGACGAAGGACCTGGAGCGGGTCGCGAAGAACGAGCGCCAGTATGAAGACATCAAGACCGCGAAGCTCTTGTCCCTAGGGGAAAGGGCCTGGGTCGAGGCCCTGTCGTACTCGCCGGCCGAGCCGGGGTTGACGCGCTTTCAGGAGATGTCGCCGACGCGCGTCTCCTCGGGCGGCTGGCCGGACCTGTTTCCGACCCTGGTCCTGAAGAACCTGGGCTGCCAGAACGTAGTCTACGTCACGCGCCGGGGCGACGAGTCCACGTACATCACCGGAGTCACCAAGCTCCTCGGCATGACGGCTGCGCAGGAAAAGGCGTATTTCTCGCTCGATACGGCGGAAGGCGAGAAGCCGAGCGCGCTCGCGCTCGCCGTCTCTGAGGCCGACGGAGTCTGGTGCACGAACTGGAGCGCCTACGAGACGGGACAGATTGCCGAGCTGTCGGATCACTCCTACAATGCGCCCTTCGAGGCGCGCACCCCGTTCTTCGCCGGCGCCTTCGAGCCGTATCCCAACGCGGCGGCCAGAGTGAATCTTCGCGCCTGCACGCCGGGCGCTCCGGCCGACGCGCTTTAGCAATCGACCGCTGGCTAAGCGACAAGCGAGCGCAAGACCGTTTTTGCCATGGACCGAGATTTGGACAGCCTGATCATACTGATCGTCTGGATTACCGTCACGCTGACCGCGGTCAATCTCTGCGTCTCCGGCTACTTTCTCTTCCGCCGCCGCCAGACGGATCTGCGCGGCATTTTCCATTATTGGCTGGCGCTCGCCGCGAGCGTCGCGATCGTCGGCCTGAGCGAGGGCGACCCGACGATCGCGACCTTCGCCTGTTACGCGTCCGCGGTGCTCGCCGAGCGCCTGTCGATCGGGCTCGTCGCCACGATCTCCGGTTTCGGAGCGCTGCCGCGCTGGCACTCGTACTGGCACTTTGGCGCGCTGATCGTCGCGACGGCGCTGTTCTTCGGCGACGCACGCTTCGAGATCTGGGCCTTCGTCCTGATGTCCGGCGCGGTGACGCCCGCAATCTGGCTCGTCTACCGGCGTCTCGCCTGCCGGCGGCCGGAGTCGCGTCCGATCTGCGACGCGGCCACGGTCGTCCTCACGCTCTACGCCCTGCACATGATGGACTATCCGTTCCTCCGCAACGACCCCGAAATTGCGCCTTACGGCTATCTCGTGGCGACGCTCTTGATCGTCGCGCTCGGCCTCTTGCTGCCGGCCGTCGTCTGGGAGCAGCGCGATTTCATGGAGAAGGCCCGGCTGAACGCCGAGGTCGAGGCGCGGACACGCGAGCTAGAGACCGCGCTGCACACGAAGTCCTTGCTCGTCCGCTCCGTCGTCCACGACCTGGGCAACGACCTGACGGTCGTGAAAGGCGTCGTACGCGGTGATTTCGGCGCGTTCGACGAAGGGGCGCGGGACCGCGTGCGGCGCGCCATCGGGCGCATCGAGCGGCTCGTCGACAACGTTCGGACCTGGGAGTCTATGGAGCGCGGCCGCATCCAGACCAACGTCGAGCCGGTCCTGGTCGCCAGCCTCTTGAACGAGATCGATGACCTCTTCCGCTCGACGGCTGCACACCGCGGCATCGACTTCATCGTGCGCGACGCGACGCCGCGCGGCGCTCGCTGTTTGTGCGACCGCGACGTTACCGTGACCAACGTGCTCGCGAACGCCGTCAGCAACGCGCTGAAGTTCACGCCGCGTGGCGGGTCCGTGGCGATCGAGGCCGAGAGCCTCGGCGGCGGCCGCTGCCGTCTGACCGTGCGCGACGACGGGATGGGCTTCGACGAGGCGTCCTTGAAGCCGGGCGTGGGCTCCGGCTTTGGCATCCCGATCGCGAAAGCGCTCACTCAGGCGATGGGCGGCGAGATCAGCTTCGGTCGAGCGGGAGAGGGACGTGGCACGGTCGTAGCGGTCAGCTTGCCGGGCGATGTCTAAGGCTTAGCCGCCGGCACACCCCGTAAGACACTGAAATCATTACGGCATCGATCTTGCTAGAGGGAGGGTATCCAGATTGGAGCTCCCATGCGCTTTGCCCCCACGGTGTTCATCCTCGTTGCCCTTCACGTCGTCGCTTGCGGCAGCGACTCGAGTCAGGAGCTGCCGCAGCGTAAGGCTGGGCCGGTGCAGGGCGCCGCCGGAAAGGAAGGCAGCGCGAATCAGGTCGGGATTCGGCCGAACGGCAACGGCAACGGCGCGAACGGCAGCAACGCGCAAAATGCGACGGGCCCGAGCAGCGTCGTCGACCCATACAAGCCGGGAACTGCCCCCCAGACCGGCGGCGGCGCGACGAGCCCGGGCGCAAGCGGCTCAGGTGCCGACGGCGTCTTGGTGCCGACGCAGCCGAACCCGAGCCAGGGCCTCTGGAAGGGGCTGCTGATGACCGGCGACCACAGCATCAACGCCTTCGACAACGCCCGCAACAAGCTCACGGAGCTCTTCACGGGCAAGGGCGTAAAGGCGGAGAACCTGAAGCAGCTGTCGATGCGCGACGGCGGCGTCGACAAGACCAGCCGTGACACGATCAAGAGCTCGCTCGCGGGCTTAGGCCTCGGCGCGAGCGATCGCTGCCTCGTCCACATGACCTCCCACGGCTCGCGCGAGGGCTTCTACCTCGCCGGCGACGAGACGCTCTCGCCGGAAGAGCTCGATGAGATGCTCACCGAAGCTTGCGGCGAGCGGCCGACGGTCGTCCTCGTCTCGGCTTGCTACTCCGGGGTCTTCAGCGACAGCGCGGCGATGAAGAAGCCGAACCGCATCATTTTGACGGCGGCGCGCGCCGACCGCACCTCCTTCGGCTGCGGCACCGAGAACGAGTACACGTACTGGGACGGCTGCCTCGTCGAGAACTTTCCGCAGGCGACGACGTGGAAGGGCCTTTATGACTCGGTCAAGAGCTGCATTACGCGGAAAGAGGCGGGTGGATTTACGCCGTCGGAGCCGCAGGCTTATTTTGGCGCCTCGGTGGATCAACTGGGGATCTTCAACTAGCCCCCCCCCCTCTTCGCGCTCTTCGCGCCTTCGCGCCCTTCGCGTTGATTCTCCCTCTTCTTCAAGAAGGAGTCCCAACGCGAAGGGCGCAAAGGCGCGATGGGCGCGAAAGCGGGAACTAAAAATTACCATTGCCCTCAGGACGTTGGCGGTGCTTACAATAGCGCCGTCAGAACGTTTTTCGGGGGTTTCCAGATCATGCGCAAGCTTCTGCTCCTCGCGCTCGCTCTCGCCTTTTCCGCCCAGGCGGCCGCCTACACCTTCCCGACGACGCCGATGCCTCCGCGTGACGACAACGTCGCCGAGCTGCAGAAGCTCTCGAAGGGAGTCGCCGCGATCGCGAAGGACGCCAACAAGGCGATCGTCTTCGTCTCGGTCTTCAAGGCGACGAAGGCGAATCCTTACGGCCAAATCGATCCGTTCGAGTTCTTCTTCGGGCCCGGCTCGCGTGGCGGGCCGCCGCCGCAAGGCGAGGACGATCAACAAGGCCGGCAGCAAAGGCCGCCGCAGCGCCGCGGCGGCCAGGGCGATCCGGGGCAGCGCCGCGAGGGCGGGCTGGGCTCCGGCTTCATCGTCGACCTCGCCAAAGGCTACGTGATCACCAACAACCACGTCGTCGCCGGCGCGGACGAGATCCAGTTGAAGCTCGCCAACGGCAAGAGCTACGAGGGCAAAGTCGTCGGCCGCGACGCCAACACCGACGTCGCCGTCGTGCAGATCAAGGACCTAGACTTCCCGAAGGAAGGCTTAGGCGCGCTCGCCCTCGGCAACTCCGACCAGGTGACGGTCGGCGACTTCGTCGTCGCGCTCGGCGCCCCCTTCGGTCTCGAGGCGAGCCTGTCGTTCGGCGTCGTGTCGGCCGTCGGCCGCGGCAACCTCGACATCGCCAAGTTCGGCAACTTCATCCAGACCGACGCAGCGATCAACCCCGGAAACTCCGGCGGCCCGCTCTTGGGCATGAACGGCCAAGTCATCGCCATGAACACCGCGATCTACTCGCGCAGCGGCGCCTACAACGGCATCGGCTTCGCCGTGCCCGCGAACCTGGTGAAGCAGGTCGCCGAGCAGCTCATTACCAGCGGTCACTTCGGCCGCGGCTATCTCGGCGTCTTCCTGCAGCCGATCGACGAGGACCTCCGCGGCGGCCTCAATTTGCCGGCCGACTTCCGCGGCGGCGCGCTGGTGGCGAAAGTCGCGCCGGGCAGCCCAGCCGACCAGGGCGACGTCGAGGCCGGCGACGTCGTGTACGAAGTGAACGGCGTGCCGATGAAGGACAATAGCGAGGTCGTGAACACGATCGGCCTCATGCGGCCCGGCACCGAGGTGAAACTCTCGATCCTGCGCGAGGGCGCGAAGAAGCTCGCCAACGTCAAGATCGGTAAGCACCCCGAGGACGAGGGCTCGAGCGAGGAGGCGGGCGCCGGCGGCCGCACTCCTGACGAGCCGGCGACCAAAGGCGGAATCTTCGGCATGGGGCTCGCGACCTTGACCCCGGCCTTGCAGAAGAAGCACGGGCTCGAGTCGAAAAAGGGCGCGCTGGTCACCGGCATCGAGCCGGGAAGCCCGGCCGAGCGCGCCGGTCTGCGCGCAGGCGACCTGATCCTGAAGGCCGACGGCAAGAAGGTCGAGTCGGAAGGCGAGCTGAAAAAATTGGCGAAGGGCAAAGACCGCGTCCTGGTCTGGCTCGAGCGTGGCGGCGAGTTCTACTTCCAAACGATTCGGTCGAACTGACCACTTCTCGACGGACTTTGATTTGAAGCAAGAATCTCCCCGCGTAGCCGGCGTGCTCTGCCACCTGAGCTCGCTCGGTGGGCCCCATTTTCTCGGCGATCTCGGTCCCGCCGCGCACGCTTTCGTCGACTTCCTCACCGCCGCCGGCCAGAGCCTCTGGCAGATGCTGCCCGTCAATCCGATCGGCGACGGCTTCTCGCCGTACTCGACGATATCGTCTTTCGCCGGCGAGCCGATGCTTGTCAGCCTGGAGCTTTTGGCCAGGTCGGGCCTCTTGTCGAAAGCGGAGATCGCGGCGCCCGCGGGCGCGAAGAACGCGCGCAAGGTCGACTACGCCAAAGCGCGCAAGTTCCGTAACGAGCGCCTCAGGCTCGCCTCCGAGCGCGCCCTCGGCGCCGCCGGCAAGGGCTGGCGGGAGCGCGCCGCCTTCGAGGCCTTTGTCGAAGACGAGAAGGCCTGGCTCGACGACTACACGCTCTTCGCCGCGTTGACGGCGAAGTTCGAGACCGCCGACTTCACCGTTTGGCCCGCCGCCCTGCGCGACCGCGAGCCCGAGGCGATGCGTCGCGCCGCCCAGGATCTCGCGGCCGAGCGCAGCTACCTCTCTTTCGTGCAGTTCCAGTTCGCCCGGCAGTGGGCCGAGCTGCGCAAGCACGCCAAGGCGAAAGGCATCGGCCTCGTCGGCGATCTGCCGATCTTCGTCTCCTGCCGCAGCGCCGACGTCTGGGCAGCGCGCCGCTTCTTCCGGCTCGACGCGATCGGCAAGCCGACCGTGGTCGCCGGGTGTCCGCCGGACTCTTTCAACGCGGACGGACAGCTCTGGGGCAACGCGCTCTACGACTGGGACGCGCTGGAGAAGGAAGGCTTCGACTTCTGGGTCAAGCGCATCGATCAAACGCTCAAGCTCTTCGACTCGGTGCGCCTCGACCACTTCATCGGCTTTTACCGCTACTGGGAGATCCCGGCGAAGGCGAAAAACGCGCGGGGCGGCGCCTGGCGGCCGGCGCGCGGCGATCAGCTGTTCGCGCGGCTCGCGTCGCGTCGCCCCGAGCTACCGTTCATCGCGGAGGACCTGGGGGCGGTCGTGCCGGAGGTCCGCGCCCTGCGCGACAAGTATGGGCTTGCGGGGATGAAGGTCCTGCAGTTCGGCTTCGACGGCACGGAGGAAGCGATGCATCACCGCGCGCACGCCTTGCCGGAAAACAGCGCGGTCTACACGGGAACGCACGATAACCCGACGACCCGGGGCTGGCTCGAAGAGCTGGAAGCGCGGGCGAAGACCGGCAAGGGCAAGGCCAAGCTCGCGGCGGCGCAGGAGCTCGAGCGCGTCCGCCTTTATCTCGGCACGGTGCCCGCACGCGTGGCGGACGACCTAGCGCGGGCTGCGCTCTTCTCCCGGTCGCGGCTGTGCGTCCTGCCGATTCAGGACTGGCTCGGCGAAGGGGCGAAGGCACGTATGAACGTGCCAGGCGTCGCGACCGGGAACTGGGTCTACCGCGTTCCGGCCGGCGCATTGAACACGAGCTTGGCGGAGAGAATGCGAGCTTTGACGGAGCTCTACGGGCGCTTGCCCGCAGAGGCGCAAACGACTAAACGCTAAGCCCGAGGACCCGGTCCTTCTCGCCTTCGGGCTCGCCCACTTCACCCATCTCGAGCGATAGGCCGGACAGCACGACCTCGTGCGTCGTGCCGACGCGCTCGTCCTCGATGTCCTCTTCGCGTTTTTTCTTCTCGCTCTCGTCCTTGCCGCCGGCCGGGAACGGGATGACGTTGTCGATCGACTCGTCGTCGGCGTGCACCGTGCCGCGCTTTTTCTTGGCGGCGCCGGCGTCGACGCCGGTCTCGCGCACGTTGGCGAAGATCGCCTCGTCGGGCAGCTCGTTGGGATACGTGACGCCGCCGCGCTCGAGCAAGACGGCGATATAGGCCGCAGATTTGCCGAATCCCTTGGGCGAGAGCTTCTCCGAGCGCTGGAACCAAGGGAGCGCGTCGGTCGGTTTACCCCAGCGCAAAAAGCCGAGGCCGAGGTTGAAGGCGACGCGCGCGGCGTCCGACGAAGAGTGCAGGAAGTTCATCGCCGACCGATATTGGTCGATGCCTTTCTGATATTGACCCGTGCGGACGAGGGCGATGCCGCTCGTATTGAGGATCGAGGCGAAGGACAGAGTCAAGTGCGCCGCGCTCGGCGTCGAGAGGAGGGATTTCATGTTATCGGCGACGACGATGCCGGATTGCGCGACCGGATGGTCGGCGTCGAGGGAGAGCGCCTTCGCGAAGTAGGCTTTCGCGGAATCCGGGTCTTTCAGATTGAGCTCGACCTCGCCCATGAGGCACAAGCGGTTCAAGTTCTGCGGCGAGAGCTTGTTGGCCTCGCGCAGGACGTCGATCGCCTGCTTGTGCTTGCCTTGAAAGTGCAGAGCCTTGCCGAGCTCGTTCATCGCAATGATGCAGCCGTCGTCGACCTTCAGGACGGAGCGCAGGATCGCCTCGGCGCTCTTCACCATCCGGTCCTTGACGAGGCGGCGGGCGGCGATGAGCGCCAGCGGGATCGGGTTCGGAGCGCTCTTCAGCACCTGCTTCACGAGCGCCTCGGCCTTCTTCGCGTCGCGCTCGACCGCTTGCACGAGCGTGTCGATCAGCGCGAGGTTCTGGCCGTACCAGACCTTCTCGCGGCCGAGCTCCTCGATACGGTTTTGGAAGAGCACCTTGGTGAAGGGCTTCTCCATCAGCGACGTACACGGGAACTCTTGCAGGAGGCGGAAGTCGAACTTCTCGAGAAAGCCCGAGACGACGAGGATGGGCGTCGTCCGATAGGCTTCGAGGGTGCGGATGCGGTTGAAGAGCGCGAGGCCGCTCAGGCCTGGCAGCTTCCAATCGAGCACGATGAGGTCGAAGTGACTCTCTCTTACGGCTTCCCAAGCCTCTTCACCATTCTCGTGGTGAATGATCTCGTAGCCTGACTTGTTGAGATAGTTGGCGATCAAGTTGCGAGCAATCTCGTCGTCGTCGACGACGAGGGCTCTCTGACCTTGCTCGCTACCCAATGGCTTTGTGTTCATTCACGGTCCCCGCTCTCGTGATAGACTTGCCATCGGCGTTCGGGCGAAAAACTAAAGATCACATGAATAATTCTATGTAATCATAGTTTTGCGCGTGATTTGGAAAGTCTCCAAAAAGCGACTTCTGCTGCGAGTCTCCGCACTTAGGAAAGGCACCTAGCTAGTGACTGCCATCCCGCGCCAGGCTTCGCTCTTGCTTCGGGCGGGTTTCGAACATGGGTTCGACGGGGTCGGCTTCGCCCCAGGCGTGCCCCGCTTGAAGCAGGTGCACGGCACGCTCATCGTCGAGCGCGAGGCGTTGGCCGCCGACGGCGTCGAAGCTGATGGGATGTGCTCGCGGCGCCCCGGAGCGACGGTTGCCGTGCGCACCGCGGACTGTCTGCCGGTGCTCCTCGCCGATCGGCAGCGGCGCCTCGTGCTCGCCGTGCACGCCGGTTGGCGCGGGGTCCTTGCAGGAATGGTACCGCGGGCGATCGCTCATGCCGCGGAGCACGGCGTGCCGGCACAGGCGCTGCTGATGGCGATTGGTCCCGCCATCTCGCGTGCGAGCTTCGAGGTTGGCCCAGAGCTTGCCTCGCAGTTCCAAGCGCACTGGCCGACCGCATGCGAGCGGGGCGAGGGCGACCGCTGGCACGTCGACCTTGCGCTCGTCGCGACTTTGCAGGCGGTAGCGGCTGGCATGCCGCCCGACGCGATCGAGGCCAGCCCCGTTTGCACCGTGCGCGACGAGCGCTGGCACAGCTACCGGCGCGAGCGGGCGGCCGGCGGCCAGCTTTCAGGCTCCAATTGGAGCTGGATCAAGCTTTGAGCGAGAGCAGGAGCCCGAAGAGCGCAGCCGCATAAGAGCCGAAGCCAAAACCGAAAACGACGCCGCGCGCATGCGGAGCGGCGTAGCTCTTGTGACGAAAGTCCTCGCGCGCCGCGATATTCGACAGGTGGGCCTCGGCAAAGGGTAAGCCCAGGGCTTTCAGGCGGTCGGCGAGCGCGATCGAGGTATGGGTCCAAGCGGCGGGATTCAAGACGGCGCCGTCGAAGCCCTCGCCGAGCTTCGCCAGGAACTCGGCCTCGATGTTGGTCTGAAAAAAAGTGAGCTCGACCTCGCCCTTGATCCCGGCGGCTTTGGCGAGCTGCGGCACGAGCGCCTCGAGCTTCTTGTTGATCGTGGCGAGCGTTTGCGTGCCGTAGTGCTCGGCCTCCCGCTTGCCGAGCAGGTCGAGGTTCACGCCGTGCATCACGAGGATCTTCATAGAAGACGGCTCAAAAGGTCGTTGTAGAACCTGATCTGGCGGTCGAGGATCTCCACCGTCTCCATGCGGTCGACGACGCTCGGATCGATGGTGAGGTCGACGTTCTTCTGCTCGCGCTCGAGCCGCGCCAGCTCGGCGACCTTGCGCCGAAGGAGGTCGTTGCCCGGCGTGAGGCGCAGGAGACGCCGGTAGACGGCGAGCGCCTTCGCGTAATGGCCCTGGCCGGCGTAGATGTCGGCGAGCGTGGTCGAGTCGAGCTCGACGCCGGCCCCGGTCGCGGCGCGGGGCGGTCCGCCTTCGGCCTCGGGGCGGAAAATCTCGCTCAGGGGCACGACGTGAAAACCCGCGAGGCCCGTGTCCTTGATGAAGGCGTCGGCGTCCAAGTACGAGGAGTCGGCGGAGGTCGCGGCCGGCGGCGCGGCGTCGCGGGCGCTGGCGCCCCCGACCGGGCCGACGCGCACCCAGTCGGGCGCGTGACCGTCGCTCGCGACGGCGGCGGCGGCCGTGGCGGCGAAGGCCGTGGCGGCGGTG
>JANOTL010000047.1:0-50056 GCA_031416315.1 Pseudomonadota bacterium | reverse complement strand
CTACCCGGGCGGCGAGCCGACCGAGGACGTCAAGAACGCGCTGATGGCGGTCGTCAAAAAGGCCTCCGAAGGCGGCGCCGGCTTCGACGGCTGGCGCTTTCTGATCATGACCATCTGCCTCAGCCCGGATTGGCAACTGCTCTAATGCGTACGCTCATCCTCCTATCGCTCTTGATTTTTTCGTGCTCCGACGAGGTGCTCGAAGCGCCGGGAAGCTCGTCTAAAAAGGGCAAAAAGAAGAACGTCTCGAGCTCTGACGACTCGAGCGGCTCGGGATCGGCCGACGAGAAGGCGGTCATCCAATCGCTCGTGGAAAAATGGGAAGAATGCGGCACGAAGAAGAAGGCCTGGGTGCCGACGCTCGAGGGCGGCAGCGGCAGCGGCTCCGGCGATGAGGCCGGGGCCTGCGGCAAGACGCTGGTCGACTGGTGCTGCAACATCGAGGCGATCAAGGCGCGCTTTCCGGCGGCGCCGGAATCCCTGGACGAGCGCTTCAATCCGTTCTTGACCACCGGTTACTCCATCTACGGCTGCTCGCGGGGCTCGGGCGACGGCGAAATCGCCGCGCACCTGATCAAGCGCGCGGACCACAAGACGCTCTACACCGACGTCAGCGTCTCCGGCCTCGTCGACCAGGCCCCGGGGAGCGGCAGCGCCGAGGCGTGCAAGATCGACCTGAAGGCGATCCTGGAGGGCAAGGTCTCCAGCGCGCCGGTCGACGTCAAGCCGTCGCCGTTCATGGCCGACATCAACCCGATCATCAAGGCGAGCTGCGACGGCGGCGGCTGCCACGGCCCGACGGCGAGCTTGCCGAAGTACGTCGACAACGAGGCGAACGTGAAGGCGCAGGCTCTGTCGATCACCGAGCGCGTGAGCAACGACACGATGCCGCTCGGGAAGAAAATGACGCCGGCCGACAAGCAGAAGCTTCTCGATTTCCTCAAGGCGCCCTGAAGGCCCGCGCGGCGACGGCCTTCTCAGGCTCCAGACGCCGCCCCAGCTTTTCGAGCAAGCTCTTTGACCCGGCTTCGATCACCGCCGTCTGGAGGTTCTCGAAATAGAAGCTAGGGAACAGATGACGCTGGAAGCGCGTCACGCGCGTGAGCCGGCTCCCGCCGCCTTCGCGCGGCTCGATCTCATAGGAGAGGACACCGAACGTCAGCCAATCGGTGACGCGCTCCGTTTTGAGGCCGCGGTGCGGGCCGTCGCCTAAGCGCGTGTGGAAGAACGGCGGATCGTCGAGCTCGAAGCGCGCCGGCGAGAAGCTCAGAAGCCTTCCCGGTCGCCACGCGACGATCTTCGCTTCGACCTTGCCGTGGTTGAAGTCGAAGCGGATCAGGCCGTTCTCGCCCGGCGTCTGCACGACCATGCGCTCTGGAATCGGGAGGCCGACGTCGAGGACCTTCGGCCAGGCGCCGCCGATCTCGAGTCCGCGCGGGTCGGTGAGGAGGGCGAAGACGCCGTCCGGGGTCGTCCCGACGTCGATCGCAGCGCGCACCTCGTGCCACGGATGAGTGCGGGCGTCGTCGAGGGCCATGGCCGCCGCCTGCCAGCCGCCGAGGGCCAAAAAGACGAGAACGGCGCTGGTCTTGCGCGCGCGGCGGCTCTTGACGATGCCTCCGGTGAGGCGGCCGGAGAACGTGCCGGCGAGGCAGAGCGGCAAGAGAAGCGGCGTGGCCATCGCCATGCATGCCGCGCCTTCCCGGAACGTCGCGAGGAGGACGAGGACGACGGCGACGTAGGCCACGACCGTGTTGCGATAGGCTTGGTGCGTGCTGGAGACGCCGAAAATGAAGCCGATGATGTAGGGCGACCAGAAGACCGGCGTGACGTAATTGCCGTCGAGCAAGCTGACGAGCGAGGACAGAACGAAGCCCGCGAGCAGGGCGCAGGCGAAGACGATCTTCGCCTTCGTCGGCTGTGGCTCGCTCAGCGGCGCGCCGTAACGGCCGTCTGGGCTTGCATGGGTGCCGGGCGGAAGAGTCGAGTCGCTTGCCATGTCTGCCTCTGATTCAAAAGAACGAGCGTGGAATCATAGGTGAGCGGCGCCTCGATGCGCAGCGCCATGCGGTCGACGACGGGCAAAGCGCGGCACGCCGGCTCGACGAAGGCCGCCTGCCACGGCGGATGCGCGATCTCTTGCGCGCGCAGCGCGAGGCCGTGCAAATCAACCGCGGCGCTCATGCCGAGAAGGAAGTCGACGGCGGCATCCTTGGAGCTGAAAACGCTATCATTACAGATAGTTGCATATGGCTGCAGGACAGCTCGGAAGAGGCTCGGGCGCAGATCGCTCGGGCAGCTCGCCGCGAGCGTGATGGCGTCGCCTTCTTCCCGCACGTCGAACTCCGCACGCCGCGGCTTGTAGATGCTGAAGCGGCGACCGAGGCGCGCCATCCAGGCGGACGAAACTTGGCTTTCCAGCGTGTAGAAGCTCTTTTCGCTGCCGAGCCAGTGTGGCAAGCGCACGCCGACGCGTACGAGCAATTCGTAGGTGTCGAACTGAAATGCACGGCGGAAGAGGCTTGGACCGAGGCTCTGCATACGGAGGATGCAGACGCTGAGGAAGCCTTGGCCGTCGAGTGCGTCGATTTCCAGCGGCAGGGGAACCAGGCGCGACAGGGCGCGAGCGTCGGCGCGATAGCTCACCACGAAGCGCCACGGCACGTCGGCCGTCATAGCCAGCGGCTGGCTTCCCATTTGCGTACCTCCGGAGGATAGGGACGATTCTAGCGCTCCCTTGCCGAATTCCCAAGCTCCGTGGCGGCGGGCGATCGTTTAGATTTTGGACGATTCTGCCGACGAGCGTGCCATGAAACACGCACTCCCCCTTCTTCTGGCATTCGCCTCGCTCGACGCAATCCCCTTTTTGTCGGCCCGGGTCGTCGGCGGCACCTCCGTCGCCGTCGCCACCAAAGGCATCAGCCTCGGCTACCAAGAAGATCGCCTCTGGCAGGACGACGGCGGCCTTGGCGCGGCGATGCAGAGCACGCCGAACGCGAGCTACGCCGCGTGCGAGGTCGCGCGCGCGACTCGGCTCTATCTTCGAGCGCTGGCGCAGGTCGATGCCCGGCTCTGCGCGCTGCGCCAGGTCGCAGGCGTCGAAGACGGCAAACCGCATGCGTATACTCAGGCCGGCGAGCACGTGCGCGTGCAGGTCGATGCTAAGGGCCTGAGGCTCGACGTGTGCGTAGCCGGCAAGCAGACGCGTCACGTCTCGGTCGCCGTCAGCGGCGGCAAGCTCACGGCGCGAGACAAGGCGCTGGACGGCGAGGTCGTCGTCCACGGCACCGTCGACGGCGAGCGAAAATTCACGGGCTCGAAGCTCGTCACCGTGCGGCAGGGCGAGGTCTCGATGCGCATCGAGCAGTCCGAGGCGCGGATGGAGCTGCAGCGTGCCGCGAAAAACGAGCGGATTTTCGCGCTTTTCGAGCTCTTGGACCACAACATTCCCGCGAGCCGCTATGCGCTCGACAATCTCGCGGTCGGCGACGGCGCGGCGATCCTGTTCGACGGCGACCGCTCGGTGCGCCAAGCATGGAACGGCGACACTTGGGAAGCGACTTCGGCGGTGCCGCAGCTCGCGGCCGTCAGCGACGTCCTCGATCGGGACGTGATCATCGCGCCGGCGACGCCGGTGGCGCTCACGTTCCGCGCCGAGGAAGCGTATGACTGCGGCAGCGTTGAGGATTTGCGCACGCCGGAAATCGACGCTTCGCGCTGCGTCGACCTCGAGCTCCCGGCTGGGCCGGACATCTGCCGCTCGGTCTCGACCTTCCCCTTTTGAGGCGCATCTTTCGGACGCGGTGCGTTACACGAAGCCGATCGTCTTGCTGATCGACGAGCTTTCCGGCTCCGGCGGCGACGCGTTCCCGGCGATCATGGGCGGCATCGGCCGTGCGACTTTGATGGGGCGGCGGACGATGGGCGCGGGCGGCCACGTCGAGATCGCAGGACCTTTGTACTTCTCGGGGCAAACGCTCAGCCTGACGAAGTCTATGTTCTTCCGTCCGGACGGCGTGCCAGTCGAGAACCACGGCGCCGAGCCGAGCGTCCCGTACGCCCCGACGGTGAATGATTTTGTCAATGGTTACGTCGACATGCAGGCAACCTACTTGGCCGAGACGCTCAAGCTCGTCCGCGCCGAGTGATTTCGATGACCGCGTCTTCGGCCAAAACGAAGACGCGCTCCGCGCCGGTCGGCACGATGTCCATCGTGCCGGTCGTCGACCCGAAGGCGGGCATCAGCAACTCGCGCGGTTGCAGCAAGTAGCAAGGCATCCGGAGCCGGTCGCCGCCACGGCGCAAGGTAACCGAAGGGTGAAGGTGGCCCGACCACGTCACCTCCGGCTCCCCAAGTTTCGGGACCGCGCTCTTACGCCCACGCCATCCCCCCTTCCCTGACGCGGACACCCCGAACTCCTCAACGTGCCCGTGCCCGTGCCCATGCTCAAACGCAAACACCCCCTCCACCACCCTCTCTCCCACTTCCGCGATGCCCCAGCTTTCCGGGATCCGCAGCCGCTTGTCGTGGTTCCCGGTAATCAGCTCGATCCGTAGCTCCCGCAAGCCTTCCCTCCAGGCCGCGACTCTCGCCACGACTTCCGGCGTGAGCCCCGCGCGCGCATGCACCAAGTCTCCTAGGATCAGCACACGCTCGGCGCGCGTCGCTGCGACCATCCGCCCCAGGCGCGCGAGATCCGCGTCCAGCGCCTGCGAAGGCAATGGAATCCCCGCCTTTTGCAGGGTCTCGCTCTTCCCCCAGTGGAGATCGGCGACGATCAAGGTCTTGCGCCGACGCCAGTGTGCGGCGCGTCCCGCGAAGAGCTCGATCGCCTCCCCTGCAACGTCGATCTCCACCTCGGTGCTCATCGCCACGGCCCCGTCATGCGGTGCACTCGCTCGGCCAAGCTTTCCGAGCCGAGGCGCGCGCGGATGCGCTCGACGACCAAAGGGAAGGCAAAGGGCGAAGGCCGCTTTAAGCTCACCCTGAGCCAACGCGCGACTCCAAGCCTCTGCAGAGTCTCGACCAGCGCGCCGTCTTCGTGCAGATCCCGCGAAGCCTCGCGTTTTGCCTGCTCGACCAGCGCATTTCCCGGATCGAAGCGCTCGAGCGTATCGTATAGCAACGACGCGCTCGCATGGACCGCACGCCCGGTCTTCCGTTGCCCTGGATAGGCCTGATGCACCAGCCCCGCGATCCGCGCGATCTCGCGGAACTGCCGCTTCGCGCCTTGGGCGGCGTCGACGGTCGCGGCGAGATCGGCGTCGAGCTGCGCCAAGGTGAAATCGTCCGGTCCGACGAGGTCGTCCCAAGCGACCTTCGCCGCCGTGATCAGCGCGAACCCGTAGTCGTTGGCCACGATGGCGAAAGTCGCTTTCACCTTGCGGGAGAGGCGCAGCGCGAGCAAGGCCGAGATCGTCTCGTTGCTGCTCCGCCCGGCGAATGAATGCACGAAGAGATGGTCGCCCTCACGCGACCGCCAGGTTTCGACCAGCAACTCCGCAGCCGCCGGTAAGACCGACAGCGCGAGCTGGGCGTCCAGGATCGGCGCTGCGGCGCGTGTCTCCGGCTCCAGCGCCGGCTTGCCGACCGAGAGCTCGGCGACGAGACCGCGCAGAGCCGAACCGAGCGAGCTCGACAGCGGCAAGAACCCGCCTTGCCAGGCCGGAACGTTCGTCGTCTTCCCGCTCGCGAGCTTCACCACTGCTTCGAGATCGCGCAGTTTCACTAGCTCGAGCGTTCGCCCTGCGAACAAGAACCGATCCCCGGGCCGCAGGCGCGCGATATAACCCTCTTCGACGCTCCCGAGTCGCTTGCCGGTCATCAACTTCACTTGCGCGGTCTCGTTGCCGACGATCGTCCCGATGTTCAGCCGATGTTGCCGCGCTTGCCGCTGGTCTAGGACGACGTAGCGCCCGTCGACGACGTCGACGCGTCGATAGGCCGGGTAAGCTTCGAGCACATTGCCGCCAGTGGTGATGAAGCGCAGGCACCACTGCAAATCTTCGTCACTCAAATCACGGTAGGAATAGGCGCTGCGCACCTCGGCCGCCATCGACTCGACCGTGAAGCCACCGCCGAGGGCACAGCTCACGAGATGCTGCACCAAGACATCGAGCGCACCGCGAGGCGCCACACGCCGCTCGATCGCCTGCTCCCCGTCCGCGAGGCTCCGACGCGCCGCCGCAAACTCCAGCAGCTCCAGCCCGTGCGTCGGCACGCAGGTCACCGAGCACGTCGCCAATGGCCGGTGCGCGCTACGCCCCGCACGCTGAAGGAGCCGCCCCATCCCTTTGGGCGAGCCGATCTGGAAGACGCGCTCGACCTCGGGAAAGTCGATGCCCAGATCGAGCGAGGATGTCGCGACGACGATGCGGACCGCCCCCGACTTCAGTCCTGCCTCCGCGCGCTCCCGCGCTTCTTTGTCGATCGAGCCGTGATGTAAAGCGAGGAGCTCCGCCCACTCTGGCCGCGCTTCCTTCAATAACTGATACCAGCGCTCTGCCTGCGATCGCGTGTTCGTAAAGATCAAGGTCGCCACGCTCGGATCGAGCGCCGCGAGCACCGGCTGCAACATCACGGCGCCGAGGTGACCCGCCCAAGGGAACGCCTCCAGCGTCTCCGGCAAGAGCGTCGCCAAGGTCACGGGTCTCGACATCGAGCCGCGCACGACGATCGGCTCCGTCCCGACCGCGACCAGAGCGCGCGCCGCCGCCTCCGGATCTTGCAGAGTCGCGCTGACGCCCCAAGTCCGCATCTTCGGACTCAAGGCGCGCAGGCGAGTCAACGTCAGCTGAAGTTGCACGCCGCGCTTGTTCCCGAGTAGCTCGTGCCACTCGTCGACGATCACCGCGCCGACTTGCGCCAAGACCTCGGTCGCGTCGCCACGGGCGATCAGCAGAGCGAGAGATTCTGGCGTCGTTACGAGCACTTCCGGCAGACGCTGCTGTTGCCGCGCTCGCACGCTCGAGCTGGTGTCACCCGTCCGGCTTTCGACGCGCGCCGTGACGCCGAGTCCGGCAACGGCCTCGGCGAGCGCGAGCTCGATGTCTCGTGCCAAAGCGCGCAACGGCGTTACGTAGACGATCTTGAGCCCGGGGCGCTTGCCGAAGGCGCCTCGCCGCAGCGCCTGCAACGGTCCGCCGAATGCAGCATAGGTCTTGCCGGCGCCGGTCGGGACGTGCACAAGACCTTCGCGACCTGCCGCAAACGCTTTCCAGGCCGCCGTCTGAAACGGCCAGGGCTTCCATCCGCGGACGGCGAACCAGGTTTTCATGGCGTCCTCAACATCGCTTCCAGCGTTTGTAGCGTGTCGGCCTCGGCCGGCGTCTTGTCGCGGCGCCAGCGCAGGATGCGCGGAAAGCGCAGGGCCACGCCCGCCTTGTGGCGGCCGGAGGTCTGGATGCCCTCGAAGCCGAGCTCGAAGACGTGGTGCGGCTCGACCGAGCGTACCGGGCCGAACTTCTCCTTCGTGTGCGCCCGGATCCAGCGATCGAGCTCGGCGATCTCGCCCGCGTCGAGGCCGGAGTATGCCTTCGCCACCGGTACCAAGTCACTGCCACGCCAGACCGCAAAGCTGTAATCAGTGAACAGATTCGCCCGCCTGCCGGACCCTGCCTGGGCGTAGATCAGGACGGCATCGACGACCAGGGGCTCGACCTTCCACTTCCACCAGTCGCCGCGCTTGCGACCTGCGCGATAGGGCGCGTCTAACTTCTTCAGCATCAAGCCTTCGACGCCTCGTTCCCTGGCGGCTTCACGCGCTGCAGCCAGGTCTTCCCAGGTCGCAGCGAGAACCAGAGGCGATAGGCCTAGCGGTGCGACCGCACCTGCGACCAGACCTTCGAGCGCTTCACGCCGGCGAGCGAAAGGCTCGTCGCGATAGTCGATTCCGCCGAGCTCCAAGAGATCGTAAGCCAAAAAGCGCAGAGGGGTCGCGGCTTGCACCGCAGCAGTCACCTTCTTTCGCCCCAGACGTTTCTGCAGCGCGGCGAATGGCAGGGGCAGCTCGTTCTCGAACGCCAGGATCTCGCCGTCGACGACCGTGTCGTCCGGAAACGCGGCGACTGCGGCAATCGCGATCTCGGGAAATGCCGCCGTCACGAGGTCTTCACCGCGCGACCAAACGTGGCACGCACCCTCCCGCCGCACGAGCTGCGCGCGAATCCCGTCCCACTTCCACTCGGCGCTCCACGCGGCGCGCTCGCCCAATTCCGCCGGCGCTTGGTCCAAGGGATAGGCCAATGCGAAGGCATACGGTTGCGTCACGTCGCGCCGCGCGCCGCCCTCTGCCTCGAGGAAACCGCGAAACACCTCGGGAGTCGGAGCCCACTTGCCGGTCAAGCGCTGCGTCATCACCGTCACCGGCACGCAGGCCACCGCTGCCAAGGCCTTCACGACCAGTGACTCAGAGACGCCGACGCGGAACCCGCCTGAGATGAGCTTCTGCAGCAGGAAGATCTCGCCCTGCGAAAGCTCTTCCCACCAGCCGATCAGCCGACGCTTCTTCGCCGCATCGTCTTCAAGCGCGGCGATCGCGGGGAGGCGCGTCTCCATCCATTCGGCTAAAGGTGCGTGCGCCACGTCTGTCGCGCGCACGGGTCGCAACGTATCGATCAGGAGAGAGCAAGTTTCGCCGAGATCGCCGACGAGCTCGTACGAGGCGTCGATCACCCATGGCTGGATCCCGAGATACTCGACCAGCGCCTCTTGGGCGATGCGCCGGTTGACCGGCTTTTTCGGCCGTCGGCCGCTCAACAGGGCGACCGCCCATGCCCCGTCGGCGGCGCCGACGGCGCGCAAATAGGCGACCAAAGCGGCCAGCTTGTCGTTCAACGAGGTGGTGCGATCGAGCGCCGCGAACAGCTCGGAGAAGGCGCGCATCAGTCCTCACCCTCGTCTTTGCCGTACTCGGTCTTCAGCTCCGCGGCGTCGTGGCCTTGCTCCTGGAGCCAGCGCACCAGCACGTCCGGCCGTCCATGGGTCACCAGGATCTTCTTAGCGCCGGTCGCGACGATCGTCTCGGTCAACTCGCGCCAGTCAGCGTGGTCGGAGAGCACGAAGCCGCGGTCGTGCCCACGCTGCCGCAGCGCGCCGCGCACTCGCACCCAGCCCGACGCGAAGCCGGTCTCGAACTCTTTGAACCGACGCATCCAAGGCGAGCGATACGCCGACGGCGGCGCCAACACCAGACGCCCCGCGATGGGAACCTTTGCGTCCTTGTCGCCGAGGTGCTCGGTCGCCAACATCCGGACACCGGCCTGGCGGTAGATCTCGGTCAATCCCAACATCGCGCCGTGCAGCAGGACGGGCTCTTGGGGGACATTCTCGAGACGCGCGAGCTCAGCAAGAATGCGTTGCGTCTTGCCCAAGGCGTAGCAGAAGAGCACGGCCGTGCCGCCCGTCGCCGCGACGGCCTTCCACCAAGCGAGGATCTCCCGCGCCGTCTCGATCCCTTCCTGCCACCGGTAGATCGGCGCCGCGAAGGTCGCTTCGGTGATGAACACGTCGCAAGGCACGACCTCGAACGCCGCACAGGTCGGGTCGTAAGTCCGCTTGTAGTCCCCGGACACGACCCAGACCTCGCCTTCGGTCTCGATCCGGATCTGGGCCGAGCCCAAGATGTGGCCGGCAGGGTGAAAGGAAACCCGCGTACGGCCGTAGGTCGCTTCGACGCCGTATTCGATTCCCGCGAGTGGCGCCTCGGCGCCGATTCTTTGTCTCAAAATTGGGATCGATGCTTGCGTCGCGAGGTAAGAGCCGGCCGAACCCTGTAAGTGGTCTCCATGCGCATGTGTGATGAGCGCGCGCTCGACTGGCTTCCAGGGGTCGACGTAGAAGTCCCCGGCAGGGCAATATAGGCCTTCGGCTCGCACCTGGACCACCATGGCATCTCCCTGATAAGATAGCGAAAAGGAGTCAATGCATGCAGCTTCGCCCTTGGACCCTCGGTCTTTTGCTGGCCGCTGCGTCTCGTGCAGGCGCCGTGCCGAAAGCTCCCGACCCGCAATCGCCCCTCGATACCGCCAAGGTCCTCATGGGCAAGGGCAGCTATGCGGAGGCTCTCAAGTTCGTCGACTCCTATAAGGCAAAAGGGGAGGCCGAGTCTCGGCGCGTGTTCGTGAAAGCTCGCATCTTGGCGCTGAAGGGCGACCGGGACCAAGCCCGAGCGCAGCTCAAAGACGCCTTCCGGTTCCTGCCGGGGACGCCGGTCACCTCGGACACGGTCCTCGAGCTCGTCGACGCCATAGAAGGTGAGACCGACTTCGCGAAGCTGCGCGACGACCTCGATTTCGAGGCCGTGCGCGCCACCGCGCTAGGTACGCTGCAGCGCGTCATTCGGGACGAGCTGGCCCGTCGTGGCGCCAAGGGCATCGGCGAGCACAAGCTTTATACCGGTGCCTCTGGGCCGCTCAAGAGCAAGAACGGCGTCTGCGTGAGCAATCCCATGGCAGCCCATCCAGGCGCAGGCCGCTGCCCGCCCGACCAATGCGCCTTCGGCCTGATCGTCGTCAAACGCGTCGCGCCGGTCGGGAAAGACGAGAAGTGTCATGGAGTTCCGGTCGAGATCTAGCTCGGCATCGAGGCCTCGAGGGCCCGCGATGTCGATCAGTTTTTGCGCGTTCCGAACCGCGCCAGCACGATTCCGGCCAGCACCACGAGTCCTGCCGCCATTTGCGCTCCGCTCATCTTCTGGTCCAGCATCACCCAGCTCAGGTAAGCCGCCACGACTGGCTGAAGAATCAAGGTCACGGCGGAGAATCCGGCGGGAAGGCGGCTCATGCCGAACGCGATCAAGCCCTGGCCGAACACCTGAGCGATCAGGGCGAGCGCGACGAGGTAGCCCCAGCTCGCCGCCGTCTGCGGCAAGAGCCGCCCAGGCGTCACGGCCGCGCCCAGAAGCAGGAACACGGCGGTGCCGGTCGTCGCGCACGCCATGACGAGCTTCACCGGAAAACGGCCCAGCAAAACTTTCGACGAGAGAAGATAGCCCGAGTACGCGGCCGCCGTTCCGATGCCCATCAGGTCGCCGATCCACGCGTCGCCTTCGGACGAGATGCTGAAGCCGACGAGGCGCGCCATCCCCGCGAGCGCGAGCGCGGCGCCGACGACGAAAAGCCAGCTGAAGCGCTCCTTCAGCCAGAAAAACGCGACGAGCGGCACGATGATGGCCGCGAAATTCGCCTCAAGCGTCGCGTTCGCCACCGAGGTGAACTCGAAGGCCCAGTGCCAGATCCCGAGATCCGCCGCGAAAAAGAGTCCCGGGACGATCAGCGGCAGCTTCGGCGGACCGGCGAACGGCGCTTCGGCGCCGCGCCCGCGCCCGCGCCACACGGCGAGCCAGAAGAAAGGCGAAGCGATCGCCATCCGCCAAAAGGCGGCGGCTACGGGAGAAAAGCGGACGCCGTCCTGCAGGCCGTCGACGTTCACGGCGAGCTTCGCCAGCACCGGGGCGAAGGCGATGCCGACGGCACCGAGCAGAAGCGCGGAGAACGCGAGATTCGGCGCCTTCGCTGGTTCGATCATGCGACGGACGTTAGCACGCCGGCCTACTTATTGCCGAGCAGCTCTAGCCCACCGGCCGGCACGAACGCGTACGTGAACACTTCGTAGCCGCCGGGACACGCCGCGGCTTCGACCTCGGTGGTCGCGCGGATGACGCCGAAGTCGGGGTTCGTACGGCAGAGAAGGTCGACGTAGGTCGCGGTGACCTCGAAAGACTTGCTGGCGTCTGCGCCGCAGACGGCGCGGCCGAGCGGCGTCGTCGGCGCAGGAATGTCCCAGCAGGCCCATAGTCCGGCGGAGCCGAGCAGGGGCTCGCGCTGAAGATCGAAAGCGAAGCGTTGGCCGTCGCCCACCTTGAGCGCGC
Organism: Pseudomonadota bacterium; assembly: GCA_031416315.1. GTDB lineage: Bacteria > Bdellovibrionota_B > Oligoflexia > Oligoflexales > CAIYRB01 > JANOTL01. The sequence goes on along the minus strand of JANOTL010000047.1, from coordinate 38,186 downwards.
CGGTCTTCGTCGCGGCGGCCGCGTCGCCTTCTTCGCCGATGCGCACGGGGAACTGCACGCCGCTTCCACCCGAAGAGCCGCCGGCCTTCTTGCAAGCGAGTGGCATGCCACTCAATAGGACACCGGCGATCATCACGAGCGCGCGCAGACTACCCAGGGCCATCGGCAGGTCTCCCGACCGGAAAAGGGACGGTTTCGGAGTTCCCTCCCCTTTCGGCGGTTCAGCGCAAAGCCTTGAGGGCAAGCGGTGAAAGAGGGGGCATTCGCGAATCGGTATCGATTCTTGGGGTTGTGACCACGGGTCGCTAAGGGGCGGGCTGAGGGGTCGTATGCGGTGAGAACGGTTGAGGTTTATTGGAAGGAGGGCTTTCACCGCCGAGAACGCCGAGAACGCCGAGTCTGAGCTTAGAAAAAGCTCCGGCTCTGCGCTCTCTGCGCCCTCGGCGGCGAAAAACCTCCGTCGCTGCTACTTCCCGAAGTTCAAGCAAGCCGCGGCCATCGTCCGCAGACCCGAGGCCGAGCCGCCGCCGGCGGGATAGCCCACCGCCTGACAGTTCCAGCCGGTGCCAGCGATGTCGAGGTGGACCCACTTGGCGTCGCCGACGAACTCCTTTAGGAACATGGCGCCCATGATCGTGCCGCCTTTGACGGACGACTTGGCGATGTTCTTCAGGTCGGCGATGTCGCTCTTCACTTCTTTCTCCATCTCCGGCCACATCGGCAGCTGCCAGCTGGGCTCACCCTGGCCCTCGGCGACCTTGAGGACGTAGTCCGCAGTGGCCTTGTCGTTCGACATCAGGCCGTAGCCGACGCAGCCGAGCGCGACGAGGACGGCGCCGGTTAGGGTCGCGATGTCGATCGTCATGTCCGGCTTGTATTCGGTGATCGCGTAGTGGAGGACGTCGGCCAGGACCAGGCGGCCCTCGGCGTCGGTATTCAGGACCTCGATCGTCTTGCCGTTCATGGCGCGGACGATGTCGCCCGGGCGGGTGGCGTTTTCAGAGAGCATGTTCTCCGTGGCGCCGACGAGGCAAACGACCTTGACCGGGGGCTTCACCTTGCCCAGATGCATCGCCACGCCGAGGACGGCGGCGCCGCCCGACATGTCGTATTTCATCTCTTCCATGCCGGCACCCGGCTTCAGGCTGTAGCCGCCGGAGTCGAAGGTGAGGCCTTTGCCCACGAGCGCGACACACTTGGAGTTGTCCTCGCCGGGGATCTCGATGACGATCAAGCGAGGCTCGGCGTTTTTCGCGCTGCCGTCCGCGACGCTGAGGAAGGAGCCCATGCCGAGCGCTTGCATCTGCTCTTTGTCCAGCACCTTGCAGGTGAGGCCTGCCTCGCGCGCCATGTCCTTCGCGATCTCCGCGAGACGGGGCGGGTTCATGTAGTTCGGCGGCGCGTCCTGAAGGAAGCGGGTAAAGGCCTGCGCCTTGCCGAGGGAGAGCGTGTGCTTGATGTGGTCCGGCGTCGCGCCGGAGCCGGCGAGCGTGATCTGCTTCGGAAAGCGCGCGACGTCCGGCTTGCGCGTGCCTTTGAACGAGGCGGTCGAATATAGACCGGAGATGTAGCCGTCGAGCACGTCGAAGCACTTGAACTTGTCGTTCGAACAGTACGCGAGGTGCGCGATCTTCAGCTCCTTGGTCGCGCGCGCGGCGTCGAGGCCGAGCTGGCGCGCGAGCTGGCGATCGTGCGCCTTGGTGGAGTTGACCGCGACGAGGGTGAAGTTGGCGCCGTCGACCGTGAGGTGAACGGGGCCCGCGCTCGGCTTCCAGTTGAGCGTGGTCGCCGCGGCGGTGATCTTGGTCTTCAAGTCGTCCGGAAGCTTGTTGGCCCAAAGGGTGAAGGAGTCCTTGGCATCGCCTTCGCCGCCTTTGACCGCGATGACGTGGTGCGCGCCGTCGACCTTCGCGCCGTTACCCGTCGCGACTTGGACCTTGTCCAGCCATTCGTGGGTGTCGGGGAGCAGGGTCTTCCAGGGTTCGTTGGACAGCGCGTGACGCATGCAGGGATCCTTACTAAAGATTGATGCGGGGACTTTTCCACTGTGCCCCACCCTTGTCAATGAGCTAAAACCAGGACTTCGTCCACCCTTCGGAGCCTTGCATGAGCGCCATCACCCACGTCACCGCCCGTGAGATCTTGGATTCGCGCGGCAATCCGACGGTCGAAGTCGAGCTGATCACCGAAAGCGGCTATCACGGCCGCGCCGCGGTGCCCTCGGGCGCCTCGACGGGCGAGTTCGAGGCCTGCGAGCTGCGCGACGGCGACAAAGGCCGCTACGGCGGCAAAGGCGTCCTCACGGCCGTCCGCAACGTCCGTGAGCGCATCGCCCCGCGCATCATCGGCCTCGACGTGGCCGAGCAGGCCGAGATCGATCAGCTTTTGTGCGAGCTCGACGGCACCGAGAACAAGTCGAGTCTCGGCGCCAACGCCATCCTGGGCGTGTCCATGGCCTGCGCGCGGGCGGCGGCCGAGATGACGGGCATGCCGCTCTATCGCTACCTCGGCGGGGTCGCGGCGCAGCGCCTTCCCGTTCCGTTGATGAACATCATCAACGGCGGCGCGCACGCCGACAACACGGTCGATTTCCAGGAGTTCATGGTCGTGCCAGTTGGCGCGCCGAGCTTCCGCGAAGGCCTGCGCTGGGGCGCCGAGGTGTTCCACGCTCTCCGGAAGGTCCTGAAGGGCAAGAAGCTCAACACCAACGTCGGCGACGAGGGCGGCTTCGCGCCCGACCTGCGCTCCAACACGGAGGCGCTCGACGTCATCATGACGGCGATTCAAGAGGCGGGCTTCAAGCCCGGCAAGGACGTCGCCTTAGCGCTGGACGTCGCGGCCTCGTCTTTCTGCAAGAACGGCAAGTACGAGCTCGAGGGCGAGAAGAAGACCCTCGACACCAACGGCATGGTCGAGCTCCTCGTCGGCATGGCGAAAAACTACCCCATCGTCTCCATCGAGGACGGCTTGGGCGAGCACGATTGGAAAGGCTTCGAGACGCTCACCAAGGCGATCGGCGACAAAGTGCAGATCGTCGGCGACGACCTCTTCGTCACCAACGTCAAACGCCTCAAGGACGGGATCGAGAAGAAGTCGGCGAACTCGATCCTGATCAAGTTGAACCAGATCGGCACGCTGACCGAGACGCTCGCGGCGATCACGTTGGCTCGCGTCAACGGCCTCACGGCGATCGCCTCGCACCGCTCGGGCGAGACCGAAGACACCTTCATCGCCGACCTCGCCGTGGCGACCAATTGCGGCCAGATCAAGACCGGCTCGCTGTCGCGGACGGACCGCATCTGCAAATACAACCAGCTCCTGCGCATCGAGGAAGAGCTCGGCGACTCAGCGCAATACTACTGGGGCAAGTGATCCGCATGCTGCGCCCTCTGCTGATCGGCGGCTTCCTGCTTTGCGCCGCGTGCGTTTGCTCGCGCGACGAAAGCAAGGACGACGCCGGCGGCAGCGGCAGCGGCCTGGACGTCACACCCTTGGCGCAAGGGTTCACGCTGTCGCCAGAAATCGCCAGAGCGGATCTTGCGGTCTACGCGGCGGCGCCCCACCCTTTCGGCTCGCCGAGGCAGGCCGAGATCATCGCTTGGCTCGAGACGCGGATCAAGGAAGCGGGCGCCATGGCGACGCGCGACCCGTTCACGGCGGAGACGCCGAATCCCGCGGTGACGTCGGACTCCGGCGGGCCGATGGCTTTGACCGTGACGGCCGCAGGCGCCAATCTCGTGGCCTCCGGCACGGTGCGCGACGATGCGCCGTGCGTCGTGGCGCTCGGCACGCACTTCGACACGAAGATCGTCGAAGGCCTGAGCTACGTCGGGGCGAACGACGGCGGCTCTTCGACCGTCGTCCTGATCCAGCAGCTGGCTTACCTGAAGAGTCAGCGCGCCAAGCTCGGCGGCGTGGTTTGTGACGTGATCGGCATCTTCTTCGACGGCGAGGAGGCCGTCTTGAAGGAATGGACCGACGGCCAGCTCCGCCATCCGGCGAAGATCCAGGACAACACGTACGGGAGCCGCTCACTGGCGAGCCGCCTCACCGACTGCGCCTACGAAGGCAAGAAGGCGAAGTGCCTGCCCGCTTCCCTGGGCGGGAAGCCCCTCGTCGCCCTAGTCCTCATGGACATGATCGGGTCTCCGGACATCGTCATCAGCCGGGAGAAGTACTCCACCGCCGCTTTGGTGGCCCTGGCGGAGAAGGGGGCCAAGTCCCTCGGATCACCCGACGTCTACGGGCGTGATCCGCACGGAATCGAGGACGATCACATCCCCTTTTTGAAGGCGGGCGTACCGGCGATCGACCTCATCGACTTCAATCATGTCCGCACCTGGCACGGGCCTGGAGACGACCCCGCGAGCATCTCCATGGAAAGCCTGGCAATAGCCGGAAAGCTTGCGCTTTTTACGGCGCTCAGCGTGGCCTCGGAGCCTAAAGTTTTCACCCCCGCCTCCGAATAGACCCTCAGTAGTAGCCCGTGGTCTCGACGGCGCGAACGGAGTCCATTCATGTCCGATAACATCGAGTTCGGCAACCTCTCCATCGAGATCAAGCAGACGGGCGACGAAGTCGTCTATCGCTTTGTTGGCGACGTCGACGAACATTTTCGTCAAAAAGACGTGCCGCGGATCAAGAAGGGGAAGATCACTTTCATCTTGGAAGAGATCAACAACTTCAACTCCTGCGGCATCCGCGAATGGATCTATCTGATCCGCGACGTCGGCGAGCTCGGCGCCCTCGAATTCCGCAAGTGCTCGGTCACGATGATCGACCAGATCAACATGGTCCCCGACTCGCTCGGCAAGGGCCAGGTCGAGAGCTTCTTCGCGCCGTACTTCTGCGAGAGCCACGGCGAAGTGAACCGTCTGATCTCCGTCCATGAGCACGCCGCCGAGCTGCAAGGCAAGCAGGCGCCGGAATTCCGCTGCGACAAGTGCAACGAAGCTCTCCAGTTCGATGCGCTCGAGGAAAGTTACTTTCTCTTCGCCGAAGGCGCCGTTGCTACGAAAAAGGCGTCCTGAAGCAGGGAAGACGACCAGGAAGGTAGTCTAAGTTCCCGATGGCCATGGACGCGCTGACCGCTGCAGCTTTCGAGGCGCTTCTCAAAGAGGTGCTGCCGAAGCTATCCAAAGAGCTCGCCGGGCTCGCCAAGCTCGCCGCCGAAAAGCGGGTGGCCGGCGAGTCCCTCCAATTTCTCTTGCCCGAGGCGTTCGAGCTTTTGACGCTCGTGAGCCAATGGGCGAAGCCGGCCGGCGAGACGCTGGACGAGCTGCCGGACGACGACGCGCTGAGGATGCTCGAGGCCGACGCTGCCTCCGCGACCGCACCCAAAGGGGTGGCGAGTCGCTCCGTGGCGGACGCGCTCGACGCGAGCGACGACATGGACGAGGCGCCTTCGCCATGGGCTTCGGCGCCCGAGGGCGAGGACGGTGGTGAGATGTCGGACGAGGACGCGGCGATGCTCCTCGCGATGGGCGGGTCGCCTTCGCCGGAGGCTTCGGCGCACGAGTCGGGCGAGATGTCGGACGAAGAAGCGCGGATGCTGCTCGACGCGATGGACGGTCCCGCTGCGCCCGAGCCGGCCGAAGGCGGCGAGATGTCGGACGAGGAAGCGCGCAAGCTCCTCGACGCGATGGACGGGCCGCCTTCGCCAAAGGCTTCGGCGCCCAAGGCCGGGGACGGTGGTGAGATGTCGGACGAGGAAGCGCGCAAGCTCCTCGAGGAGATGGACGGGCCGTCTTCGCCGAAGGCTTCGGCGCCCAAGGCCGCGGACGGCGGCGGGTCGGTGATGAACGCCGATGACGAGGCGCTGGCGATGCTCGCGGCCTTCGAGGGGGCGTCTTCGGCTGAGGCAACTGCCCCCAAGGCTTCGGGCAAGACTGCCGCGAAAGTGGCGGCGACTTGGGCGCCGATGCTGGCCGACGAGCGCGGCGACGGCGGCGAGGAAGAAGAAGAGGTCCTTCACGAGATCGAGGAGCTCGCGGCCAACGATTTCGCCCGCGACCCCGACATGATGATCGACTTCTCGAGCAATACCGACGAGCTGATGGAGACGCTCGACAAGACGATCCTCGAGCTCGAGAACGATCCGACCAACCGCGAGACAATCGACGTCATCTTCCGCGCGGCGCACACGCTGAAGGGCGCGGCGGGCATGTTCGGCTTCAAGGCGATCGAGCGCGTCATGCATCGGATGGAGAACCTTTTCGACCTCGTGCGGAAAGGGACCTTGGTCCCGGACTCGAACACGATCGACGTGGTCTTCCAGGGATTCGACGTGCTGCGCACGCTGCTCGACGGCGCGAAGGAAGGTAAGGTCACGGGCGCGAAGACGGTGCCGATCGTGCGGGCTTTGGAGTTGGCGGCTAAGGGGAAGTATCGGAAGGGGATGGGGTCTACGTCTACGTCTACGACTACGTCCACCGGTACGAGCGCGGGCACGAGCGCGAGCGCGGGTGGTGGTGAAGATGGTGGTGATGGGGAAGAGCGCTCCGGTGCAGGCCGTGAGCCGAAGAAGAAGAAAGAAGAGCAGTCGACGATCCGGGTCGATTTGGAGCGGCTCGATCATTTGGTCAATCTGGTCGGCGAGCTGGTCATCGACCGCACGCGCTTCGCGACCATCGAGGAGGACATCCGCGCGACGAGCCCGCAGCTCAAGGTCGCGGGCAACATGTCGGAGACGGTGCAGCTCTTCGGCCGGCACATGAACGAGATCTACGAGATCATCATGAAGATCCGGATGGTCCCGATCGGCAACGCCTTCAACAAGTTCACGCGGATCGTGCGGGACCTGTCGCGCCAGCTGGGTAAAGACATCGAGCTGATGATCGACGGCGAGGAGACCGAGCTCGACAAGACCTTGGTCGAGCAGATCGGCGATCCGCTCATCCATTTGATCCGGAACTCCTGCGATCACGGCGTCGAGATGCCGGACGCGCGCGTGGCCTCGGGCAAGAACGCCGCGGGGAAAATCTTCCTGTCGGCGCGCCAGGAAGGCAACCACATCATCATCACGATCGAGGACGACGGCAAAGGCATCGACACGGACCGCGTCCGTCGCAAGGCCGTCGAGCGCGGCCTGATCTCCGAGGATACGGTGCTCTCCGACCGCGACATCGTGAACTTGATCTTCGAGCCGGGCTTCTCGACCGCCGAGCAGGTGACGACCGTCTCCGGCCGCGGCGTCGGCATGGACGTCGTCCGGAAGCAGATCTCCAAGCTCAAGGGCCTGATCGACATCAACTCGAAGCTCGGCCAGGGTACGACGACGACGATTCGCTTGCCGCTGACCCTCGCGATCGTGCAGAGCCTCTTGATCGAGTCGCAGGGCGAAGTCTTCGCCATCCCGCTCTCCACGGTCGTCGAGTCCGTGCGCATCAAGCCCGAAGAGATTCAGACCGTGGGCGACGCCGAGGTCATCAAGCGCCATGGCAAAGTCCTGCCGCTGATGCACTTGCACGACACGCTCGAGCTGGCGCGCAAGGCGGAGACCTCCTGGTACTCCGGCTATCACCGCAACAAAGAAGAGCAGACGGTCGGCAGCCTGCGCGTCAATCGCCGGAAAGACCGCCTCTACGTCGTCATCGTCGGCTCCGGCGACCGCCGCTTCGGCATCGTCGTCGACCAGCTCCTGCACCAGCAGGAGATGGTGATCAAGTCGCTCGGCCCGATCATGAAGAAGACTCCCTGCGTCGCGGGCGGCGCGGTGCTCGGCAACGGCGAGGTCGTGCTGGTGCTCGACATTCAAGAGCTCGAGGACAGGTTCCGCTCCAGAACGCGCCACCAGGCGGCGGCGTGAGGTCAAGATGAGCCAAGGCGACGAAAACCGAGACATCTATGGCGTGGTGGCCCGCGACGGCCTCTTCTCGATCAAAGGCGACCTCGACGGCCACAAGGAAGAGGACTTCCAGGAGCGCGAGCAGTTCATCGGCCTGATCGTCGGCGCCGAGGAGTTCCTGATGCCGATCGCGCAGGTGCGCGAGATCATCATGCTGACGCCGATCACCTTCGTGCCGAACGCCCCGACGATGGTCGACGGCGTCATCAACCTGCGCGGCAACATCATCCCCGCGATCAACATGCGCAAGTTGATGGGCACGCCGCGCGGCGAGCCGACCGGCGCCACGCGCATCATCATCACGCGTTGCGAAGACATCACCTTCGGCATCCTCGTGGACGGTATCACCTACGTCGTGCAGCTCCTGCCGTCGGAGATCGAGCACCAGTCGCTCCCGGGCAAAGGCACGGGCGCCGAGTTCATCGGCGGGATCTCAAAGCAGGGCAACAAAATCAACGGCATCATCGATCTGCAGCGGATCCTCAAGGCCGCGGCCGGCGACGCGCTGGCAAGCGACGACGCCCATGAGACGGCAGGCGCGGTGTGAAGACTCTGGCGGCGGTCGTCGTCGGCGAAACGCTCCTTCTTGCTGCGTGTTCCAGCGAGTCGGCGGAGCACACCGGGGCGAGCGACGAGAAGAAGGCCAAGAAGGCTTCGGTCAGCTCCAAGGATCCTGAAGACGGCAGCGAGAGCAGTGACGAGAACGGCAGCGGCAGCGAAACCGCGAGCCCGGGCACGGCGTCTCCGCCGCCCCTCGACGAAGACAAGCCGACGGCCGCCCCTGACGACGGACCGGCCCCGGAGGTCGCGCCCCCTCCGCCCGAGGACCCAGCGCCGGAGGCTTCGCCCCCCGCGCCCGGCGTCACGCCGCAGCCTGCGGTCTTGCGTAAGATCCACCGCTACAAGAACGGCCCGATTCACTTGTGGTCGCTCGCTCCAGGCGAGACGCATCCAGGCTTCACGTACGATGGGCACACCTTCAGCCTGTTGGATCAGCAGCTAGAGTCCTCGCGGCCGCTGTTCGAATGCAGCGACGGCCCAAGCTTTTTTTTGAGCATCGAGACCAATTGCGAGGGTAAAAAGACAGAGCTCTTGCTCGGCTACCTTTTTTATCTCGAGCGTCCTAAGACCAAGCTGATCGTGCGTTGCGGCACGACCGTCGACCAGTTGTCCACGATTGTGCAGGCGGAGTGCGACGCTGCCTCGCTGCCCTTGGTCGGCCCACAAGGCTACGTGCCTCTCGAGGGTTTTGTCTGGCCGTAGAGGCGTTGGGTGGGATACTCTCTCGGCACCACTCGACAGGCCAAGAGACGAACCAGGAGACCCGATGAAGCGCGCGATCTTCAACCAGAAGGGCGGCGTCGGCAAGACGTCCATCACGTGCAATCTCGCGGCGGCGTTCGCCCGAAGCGGCCGCAAGGTCCTGGTCGTCGACCTCGACGCGCAAGCCAACGCGACGCAGTACCTGCTCGGCGACGAAGCCAAAAAGGTCACGCACACGGTCGCGGATTTCTTCGAGTCGACGCTCGGCTTCAAGCTTTTCCGCGAGACCTTGAAGGAAGCGCTCTACCGCACGCCGCACGACGACCTCTGGGTGGTCCCGGCGTCGAAGACGCTTTCCGAGCTGCAGCCGAAGCTCGAGGGTCGCTACAAAATCTTCAAGCTGCGCGAGGCGATCGACGGGTTGATCGAGGATCTCGGCTTCGACGACGTCTTCTTCGACACGCCGCCGGCCCTGAACTTTTACAGCATGAGCGCCTTGATGGCGTCGGACCGCGTGCTCGTGCCCTTCGACTGCGACGCGTTCAGCGCCGACGCGTTGAAGCAAGTGCGGGAAGTCGTGCAGGAAGTCGCTTCGGACCATGCGCCCGACCTGAAGACGGAAGGCGTGATCGTGAACCACTTCTCCGCGACGGCGAAGCTGCCGCAGGAGACGATCGACGCGCTGACGGCCGATGGCTTCACGGTGCTGAAGCCCTACCTGACGACGTCGATCGTGATGCGAGAAAGCCACGCGGCACACGTGCCGGTCGTGTACTTCAAGCCGCGCCACAAGTTGGCGGAGGAGTTCATTGCTCTGGCGGAGACCCTGATGCCGGAGGCGGCCTCGCGGGCCAAGGCAGCGATCCGCGAGCGGGCGCGGGAAGTCGAGTCTTAAGCACTCTCAACCTGGCTTTCCGCGATGGGATGCCGCGTTGATTAGCTGAAAGACGTCCTTCTCCGAGAGGGTCAAGCAGACCGTGGCTTTTCGCGACTCCGGCCACCGGAGCGGTCCTTTTTTCCGAGGCGATCGCCGGATTCACCGGTGGCTTGTACCGCTCGTTCAAGGTGCGGGGCGACGTCACCGTCAGCTTCACGAGCGTGGACGGAGCGGTGCCGAACGCGGTCTATAGCGGCGTATTTTTCGATCCGATCTAAACTGCTCTACATGTCTGCGCCCACCCGCTGATGTCGCTTAACCTGGCTCGGGAACTGGATGAAAGTCGCCCTCTTTGAGGGAGGCTTTCGATGCATTGCAAACACTGTCATGAAACTTCCGGGGTGTTGAAAAAGGGAAGCTTTCGGCGGAAAACCGGCTTCAGGGCGCGGATCCGTCGGTATTTCTGTCGACTCTGCAGCCGCCACTTTTCGGAGCAAACTGACGCTCTTTGCCGAGGTCACCGGCGGCCGGAGCTCAACGGAGTTGTCGCGGCTCTCTTAGCCTCAGGAGTGTCGCAGCGTCGCACTGCAGCGCTACTCGGCACTACGCAGGTGACGGTGGCGCGCAAGCTCGTCCGCATTGGCATCTTCGCAGCACGCCATGAAGCGACACGCTGGCAGAACCAGTCGGGGACTGTGAAAGTTATCAACTTCGACGAGATGGAAACGTTTGAGCACTCGAAGTGTAAGCCCGTGGCCATCGCCGTTGCAGTGGAGCAAGGCACCGAGCGAATCATCGACGCCAAAGTCTCACGTATGCCCGCCAAAGGTCGCTTGGCGGCCATCGCACGTCGCCGCTACGGCTATCGAAAAGACTGTCGTTCTATCGGTTTGCGCAAAGTCCTGCGGACAGTGGCAATGGCGGGCACACACGACGTGATGTTGAAGTCGGACTCTTGCCCCCGCTACCCGAAGCTCGTCGCCGCGTGCGTCCCGAACGCAACGCTCGAGACCTCCCTTAGTCGCAAGGCTTGTGTTGTCGGGCAAGGCGAGCTGAAAGCGGGAGGCTTTGACCCGCTCTTTTATATTAACCACGCCTGCGCCATGTACCGCGACAACGTAAAGCGACTGTCTCGCCGCACGTGGTGCACCACCAAGCGCCCCGATCGCCTACAGGCACTGGTCGACCTATACCGATTCATCCATAACGCTATGATCGACCACAAGCTCGCCAAAAAAAGTCCAGGTCTCAGGGGCGGACTTTTGTCTCTGATTGCAGGCGCAGGTATATAGCGCAGTTTGGATCCGATCTGACGGCGTCGCGTGGTCAGAGCAGTGGTTCGAAACTGGTCTCGATGCTCTCGTCCTTGCGGAAGTTGACGCCGTCAATCGACGTCTCGACGTGGAATGCGTCAATTCGCGCGGTTTGACCGCCACTCCTAAGCCGAACCTTCGTCGGCCGCTTATTGAATCTCGCGTCGAAGGTGACGTCGATCGACGTCGGCGACAACTCAGAGCACGGCTCGGTCGAGGCGAAAAGTGCGGCCGTGAGGTGGGAGGTCCCAAGCGACCCATCGAAAGCGAACCAACTTGGATTCGGCGCAGTTTTGTTGTCTTCGACCGCCGATACGTTCGCAGCAATGCTGCCGATGCCGCCCGCGGAGCCTTCCGTCATGCTATTTTGCTGCCACGCGTCGTCCCAAAAGAACTCGGCCTCGGCAACGGTAGCGACACCCGGAATGGCTTCCGCGGCGCATTTCAAGGAAGTGAGGCGGAGGCGGAACCAGCGAGGGACGGCGCCGTCGACCGGGACGCATCCGTCCGAACCTCTCCAGACTTCACCATCGGCGCAGAATGATTCCTGCTGGAACGGCTGCGGTTCCGTCGGGACCGCATTCGTCGCCGGGACGCTCGCTGATAGCGCCGGCAAAGCCTCTCCGAGGACCAACGCCTTGACGGGAAGCGCTTTCGCCTGCGCATCGGCCACACCCACGACGTAGCGTGCCGCGGTCGCCTTCGGGACAAAGAGCTTGGTCTCGACGACTTTGCTGTCGGCGACCGCCTCGATCCGCGCGGCGGCGGAAGGCGCGTCCTTGTCGACTGCGGACCAGGTGACCGTCAAGGCGTCGCGCGCGATAGGGCCGCCGTCTCGAGTCTTCAAAGAGCAGCCGACGCCGACTTCTTCGGCGGCGCCACCGTCGAGGAGCGCACAGACGATGTAGGCGCCGAGGACGACGACGGGAACGATGGCGGTCTCCTCGCTCCCGATCCCCGCGTCGGACGGCTCGCGGCCGCCTTCGGCCCCTTTTTTCGCGCCCTCGCCTGAAACGCTCTTGCCGCCGTTGGCGCCCCCGGAAAGCGAGCTCTTGCCGCAGCCTGCGAGCGCGCAGGAGACGAGCGAAACCAGGATGGCGCTGCGGGTACGCATGCCTGCTGTTCGACGGGAAGGCCAGCGACCTTGAGCTGGCCGATGCGGCCGAGAATAACTATCTAAATTCATTGGCTTTTGAGCATGGTCTTCACCTGATCCTCCAGGGCGCATACCATTCCTCTACCTCCAAAAAAGAGAATGCCGATGCGTCGACCGTCCATGACCGTCCTCGTCCCGCTCGGGCTCGTCGCCATGGGCCTCGCGCTCGCCTCTAGCTGCATGCGCCGCGTCGAGCCGAACGACGCGCAGCTCACCGCTTCGAGCATCGGGCAGGCGCAGAGTGTGATTCGCACCTTCCGCAAGCTGATCGGGCGCGATCCGGGCGCGGGGGAGATCCAGGCGCTAAAGAACCTGGAGCATCCGGAGATGGTGAAGAAGATCCTCGCCTCGCAGCAGTTCGAGACGGAGGGCTTCTTCAATCTGAACCGCGAGCGACTCGCCTTGAACCGCGAGGGCTCGCAGGCCTGGCTGACGAACTCGTACGACGACTTCTGCTCGGTCCGCCTCGAGATGGCGGATCAGGCGCGCGAGGATCGGGCCGGCAAGGGCTTCTTCGAGACGCTGCGCTACCGTGACCGCTGGATCCGCCTGTCGGAGATCGGCTTCGGCGTTCAAGAGTGCTTCTTCGGCACGGATTTGGCGCTCCTGTCGAAGGCTTACAAGGCGATGGCGACGCCGCCGCCCGAAGGAACCGTGCCGACACCCGAGGAGACCTTGGCGCAGACCTGCGTTCAGAACCTCGGCTTCGAGCTTTTCCCCGATGCCGAGGATCCGACGGCCAACGAGCTCAAGACCTTCTTCGAGAAGGTCGACGCGCTGCCGCCGGCAGAGCAGAAAAAAGGCCTCGTATCCTTACCCGAAGGCGAGGAGATGATGCGCTCGCGCATCGAGCAGAGCCTGCGGATGAAGCCGACGGCGAACCCCAACAACAGCGGCGGCTCGGTCAAGATCGAGCTGGTGAAGGACGCCGCCGGCATCGAGCTCCTGCGCGAGCTCGGAACCAAAGGCAATCAACGCTGCCGGTTCGTGCGCATCGATCCCGCCGCCTTCGTGTGGAAGCCGGAGGAGCTGAACCCGAGCTTCGGCGGTGGCTTTGGCGACGACGACGACAGCGCGCCGCCCCCGCCGCCGCCGATGGCGCCGGCCGTCGGCGTCCCAGAGCAGCCGATCATCCTCGACCCAACGACCCCCGGCGCGGCCCAGACCTTCGCGAAAGCGGACGGAAGGCTCTACCTGAAAGTGCGCGTCGCGCCCGAGTACGGCGGGATCCACGCGAGCCCCTATTGGCTGTCGCGGCACTCGACGAAAGCGAAGAACAAGCACCTGCACCGGGCGCGGGCCCTGTATTTCTCCTACTTCTGCGCGGAGATCAACCCCGACGCCGCCAACTTCCAAGGCGGCGCGGTGCAGGACGTGCCGGAGCCCTTGAAGCCCTATTTCGCGCCGGACGACGAGCACGCGAAGGGCTCAGTGAATTGCTTTAACTGCCACGCGAAGATCCAGCCGATGGCAAACTGGTTCGGGAAGCTGAGCTGGGGCAGCCCTTACGCGCCGGGCGCGGACGAGCAGGTCGAGAACAATCCGGGTGCGTTCGCGGGGCCATGGCCGAAGTTCCGGCAGACGGGCCAGGGCGTCTTCGACCGGCCGGGCGGCATCTGGGAAGGCACGGCGTTCTTCCCGATGGAAGGCGCCACGGATCGTGGGATGGAAGGCTTGGCCAACGCGATGAGCCGTTATCCGCTGGTGCGCGGCTGCATGGTCGACGCGACCTGGGCGGCGCTCGTCGGGCGCGACACGCCGCTATGGGACGACGAGAGAGCGCAGGCGATCAAAGCCTTCGACGGCCCGGACGGCGTGCCGCGGATGTCGCGCTTGGTCGAGCACTTCACGACGGCGATGCCGCGCGGCCTCGTCTACTTCTCCAAGGGCGAGGCCGACTTCGCGAAGATGAAGCAGGAGGTGAGCTACACCTGCCCCGAGGCGCCCGACGACGCGCATCGCCAGCGCGTGCTCGGGACGATCGAAGGCAACGCGGGCAACTGCGCCGACTGCCACGCTTCGACCTTCTTCAACGAGGCTGGGAAGTTCGACATGGACTACTACTTTGCGGACACCGGCGGCGCCGTCGCCGAGGACACGCCGAAGAATCGCGGCAAGCTCGTGCAGAACCTCTATTGCAAGATCCAGCAGGGCAAGATGCCGCCGCCGAGCTCCGGGGTCACGTTGGACACGGCGGCGCGGAACGAGGCTTCCTGCTACTTCCAGCGGCTTCGGGACCAGCTCGTGGCGGTCGGGAAGATCCCGGCGGACTTCAAGGAAAAGGCCTGTCCCGGGCAGCCGGCGCCCGTGCTGATGGCGGCCGAAGCGCCGCATTCAGTGGTGGGGACGCCCCCCGCCGCAGGGACGACCCCTCCGGCCGCAGTGCCGACCCCTCCGGCCGCAACGCCGGCCCCCGAAGGAGCAGAACCGTGAAGTACTTGCTGATCGGCGCGCTTCTTTGCGCGCCCGTGGCGCATGCCGAAGGCCAAGCAATCGAACCCGTCCTTGCCACCGCGAAGCGCAGCGACAAGATGCGCAAGCTCCAGGTGCTGAACCGCGTCTTCCAGATCGTCCTCGGCCGCGGCATGAAGAAAGAGGAAGCCAAGCAGATGCTGGCGCTGAAGCGCGACGAGATCAAAGGCCGCTTTCTGGCGAGCCCGGAGGCACGCGAGGTTTTCGCCGAGCGTCTCGTCGCCTACACGGCGCAGCCTTTGCCGACGGCGGCGAAATCCGCGGCCGAGCCGACGAAGAAGCTCGGCGAGGTGCTCGCCACGCTCGGCAAGAACCGGCACAAAGGCGTCCAATGCGGGGACGGCAAGAGCAACGCCTCCTGCTTCGGCCGCTGGCTCGTCGGGCACGTGGCGCCGACCTTGGGCGGCACCTGGGCCGAGGCGCAAAGCGCGAAGATCGAGGCGTGGAGCTACGCCGAGCTACTCGAAGCCGTTATCGACGCCGGGACTTGAGGAGAACCGCCATGCGCAAGATCACCGTCGCGCTCGTTCTGGCCAGCGTCTTCGCCTCGCCGGCCTGCGTGCAGAAGAAACCGGAGCCGACCGCCAAAGTCGCCGCCACGCCGTCGGGCGGGCCGACGCAGACGCGCCCGACCTGGATCAAGAGCCCCGAGGCGATCGAGGGCACGATCCACGACGCCTGGGGCCTCGACATGACCGACGAGGAGCGCTTTCGCTATCTGCAGTCGATCTACTCCATCCTCGGCGGCACGATGGTGCAGAACTACAAATCGCTCATCTCGCAGCCGAACGAGCTTTTCCTCCTCGGGATCGAGAACCTCTCCTCCTGGATCGCGCTGAAGCTCGAGGAGAAGGAGAAGGCGGCGGCCGACTCCGTCTTCGACGGTTTGGGCCTTTCCGACGCGGACGCGGCGAGCTGCTTCGCGGACGACACGAAGGACTGGTGCGACTTCAAGGACGGCGTGACGCTCGGCTCGTTGAGCGCGCAGAGCCTCGACCCGGCCACCCTCTCGAAAGAGTGGCGAAAGCGCCTGATGCACAACATCCAGGACGTCGCCGAGTTCATGCTCCTCGCCGTCGACAACAACCTGAAGATCCCGGGCACCGAGACGCACGCGGCGCAGTATCTTCTCGACGACGTCTTTCTCGACGAGCTTAAGGGCGCGGAGGTCACGCCTTCGCGCGAGAGCGCCGCATGGCGTCGCGTCATCTACGTCATCCTCCTCAGCGGCGGCTTCTTCCTGGAAGCCCCGCCCGCCACGGAAGGGTCCTGAGCATGATCCGCATCAACCGCCGCGACTTCACCACGGCCGCCGCCGGCATCACCATCGGCGCCGGCATCGGCTCGTTCTCCGACCTTTTGCGCGCCGAGGGCGCGACCGACGATCATCACTTCATCTTCATCGAGCTGCGCGGCGGCATCCACTGGATCACGGCGATCGACGGCCGCGACCAAGCGCTCTTGCCGATGGACGACCCGAAGCGGGTCGTGACCTTCAAGATCACCGACCAGCTCCCGACCGAGGAGGAATACACGAAGCTCGTCGAGAACGACGACGGCAGCAAGGGCTCCGACGACGGCGAGTTTCTCTGCCTCCCTTACCTGGAGGACGTCACGTCCTCGTATAAGAAGGGGAAGACGACGCTCGGCTGCGACTACGTGCTCGGCTTCACCGCCTTCGCGCTCGAGCCCTACGTCAACGACATCGCGGTCGTGCGCGGCACGCACGTGCTGGGCGACTTCCACGGCCTGGACAACGCCGGCGGCGAGGAGTTCAGCGGCCTGCGCTCCGGCACGACGCCGCACGTGGCCTCGGTGCTCGCGAAGCTTCTCACCGATAAATACGGCGGCAAGATCCTGGACAACCTCGTCTTCGACAACGCCAACTACACGCTGGGGACCTCGCCGCTCAAAGTCGAGCCGATCCGGATCGACTCGCAGAGCCTGGGCTACCTGGTCGCGAACAGCCAGAGCGGCACGAGCGCTTCGGTCGAGGCGAACTTCGCCAAGGCAAAGCGCTTGGCCGAGGCGCAAAGCGCGTCGACGCAGCTTTCCGAGCTGCACCGCGAGATCTTCAAGAGCTACGTCAATGCGATGCCGAACGCGCCGAAGATTCGCACGAAGCTGGTCGAGGAGCTCGCCTCCGACCTGAGCGCCGTCGACGCCTCGCTCGACATCCGCACGCAGTTCTACACGGCCTTCACGTTGCTGCAAGCCGGCCTAACACGCGTCGCCACCCTCTGCGTCGGCGCGGCGAACGGGAAGAACAAGGTCGACGGATTCGGACTCTTCGACTGTCACCGCGGCCTCTACCACATCGACCCGAGCGATCCGGGCCGCGAAAACACGCAGCGGCACCACCGCAACGTCACGAAGGCGATGGACGGCCTGGCCGAGATCATCAAAAAGCTGAAGACGACGAAGTACAAAGACACCGAGAAAACCTGGTTCGACGTCACCACCGTCGTCGTCGGCACCGAGTTCGCCCGCCCGTCCAACTTCGCGGGGAACGAGGCGCCCGGCGGCGAGGCCACCTCCTTCGGCAACGGCCACTACAACAAGAACAACAACTACATCTTGTTCGGCAAGGGCGTGAAGGCCGGCGCCTGGGTCGGCCAGAACGAGGCGATCCGGCAGACGGGCGCGCGCGTCGACTTCGCGAGCCTCGCCTCCGGCGATCCCTTGGCCGTGAAATATACGCCAGTGACGATCGACAAGGTCGTGGAAGGCGAAGGCGACGAGGCCTTCGTCGAGTACTCGATCAAGCCGACCGAGCTGAACTACGAGGCGAGCGACAACCGGCCCTTCATGGCGCGGGACGTCGTGCGTACGGTGATGGCGGTGGCCGGGGTCGAGGCGCGGTTCAACGACGCTTACAACGACGAGACGATCAAGAATGCGGTGGTGATCAAGCCGCTTGTCGGTTGAGGACTCGCCTCAGTAAGCGACCAGCGGGATCTCGATCACGCCGATGCCTCGGGCGTCGGAATAGGGGGTCGAGCCCGTGAGCGCGCCGGCTTGATAAAAGACGAACAGTGAGTTGCCGAGGATACGCGCGCCTGGGACGAGCGGCTCGCCGTTGGCGGTCGACGCGTACAGGTTGTCGTCCCACTTGCCGGCCGCTCCGATCAAGCTCTCGAGATGCAGAAGCTCCGCGTTGGCGAAGTCCCAGGTCTCCGGGCCGGTGCCGCGCACGAGGACCCAGCGGTTCTGGACGTCGTCCTTGACGACCATCAGGTAGGTCTCGCCCTTTCGCGAGACGTAAGGGTGGGAGTAGCCTTCAACCAAGTAGGTGGTCGGACTGGTTATGGTAAGCATGTCGGTTGACTTGGCGACGACGATGTAGCCTTTGTCGTTCGTCGGGGCGTTGGTGGTGCGCAGATAGAGATAGACCTGACCCTCGTCGTAGAATGCTTCGCCTTCGAGCACCGAAGTCGCGCCTTTCCAAGTGCCGTCGTTGGCCCTGAACAGGTAGAGCGAATCCTTTTTCGCCGGCTCATAGCTCAGCATCGACATCGAGGCGAAGGACGTCGCGACGATCGGCATCACGTTCGGCGGGTAGTGCGTCGGCGCGCGGACGGCGCCGAAGCCGAAGATTTGGCCCTCGGCATTGCTCGTCAGCAAGAGGCGGCGCAGGTCGATGACCGTGGAGGCATCCTTTAGAGCGGTGTACTTGTTAAATTTCTCCTGGACGCCGGCCACGTTCGGATCGGCGTCGTCCCAAGTCGCCGTGGCGGCAACGCCGTCCCAGCGCGCGAAGACCATGTGCCAGCCTTGGGCGCCCGCGTCGCCGTACTTACAGGGCATGGCGAGCACCGCCTCGTTGCCGATGCGCGAGACCGCGCTGCCCCAAAGGTCGTAGAACGCGCCAAGGAGGTAGTTGCCGCAGCCTGGCTGGCCGATCGCGGGGGCGCCCAAGAGCGGCGCGTCGACGGTGCGCTTCACGATCGCAGCGAGATTGGGACGCACGCGATCCACGCGCGTCCATTCGACGCGCGTCGCCACGCTCTCGTTGCCGGCTTCGTCGCGGGCTTGCACGCAGACCGCCTTTGCCCCTGGCGTCCCGAGATCTTCGAGCGTGATGGCGACGTCGGGGCTCGTCCACGCGCCGTAGCCTTCGCCCGCGGGACAATCTGCGCCCGAGCTCAAGAAGACAAAGCGGTATTCCTCGACTTCGGAGCCGGAGACGGCGATGCTGGCCGAGGTGACGCCGGAGGGGTCCGCGGGCACGCCGGAGAGCGCGAGGCTCGGTGCCGACCGGTCGATCGAGATCGCTTGCGACGGCGCGGCGACGGTCACATTGTCCGCGCCGTCACGGGCGACGACGCAGGCGCGATAGAGGCCATCGGCAACGTTCGCAAGGCTCGCCGTCGTGCCCGTGACGTCGGCGCTGGCGATTTTTACGGCGTCGGCGCCGCACGTGAGCGCGTCCGTCAGGAAGGCGCGATAGCCTACGGCGTCGGTGGCAGCCGTCCAGCTCAGATCAATGAGCTCGGTCCTGAAAAAAGTCGGCATCCCTTCGGCGAATGCGAAGGCTCCCGGTGGTGTCGTGTCCCACTCCAAGGTCAGGCCGACGTTCGCGGCGAGAGTGCGATTGCCGGCCGTGTCGATCGCCACGATGCAGGCGAAGTAGTGTCCGTCGGCGAGGCCGGTCGCCTCGACGGAGGTCGCGGTTACCTTCGTAAACGTCTTCACCGGCGCTCGGCAGAGGACGTCGCGCGCGATGAAGACGTCGTAGCCGACGGCGCCTTCGGCGACGATCCAAGAGAGGTGCAGGCCTTGCCCGACGGTACGGCCGGGGGGCGCGATGCTGAACGATCGCGGCGCGGCGCTTGCGGCGAGGTCCTCGGTGAGCTCCAGGGTGCCCCAGCGATCGAGGCCCTGAACTACGACGCCGCCGGTGGCGTCGACGGCGAGGCGCGATCCAGACTGCACGGTCGTGCCGGTGCCGTCGGCATTGTAGCCCGACAGAATCGCGAGGGCGGTGGCGCGCCGCTCGACGGCGATCGCGCTCGTCATCACCGCTGGGAAACGCAGAGAGTAGACGCCGCGCGGCTCATGGTCGGCGCGCAGCTCGAGCCGCGGGCCGATGGCGCCGCTCAAGGCCAAGGTCTCGGCCAAGCGGACGACGACTTCGGTCGGCTCGTCGAACGTCATCGTGTCCACATGCAAGACCAATCCAGCGAGCCTACCGGAGTCCACGGCCCAGTCAGCGGCGACGCCCGGGGCAAAGACGCGGCGCACCTCGACGACGGCTTCGGTCTCGATCGGCGCGGCGGCATCTTCCGTCGACGTGGAGGCTGGAGCCGGAGCCACAGCCGGAGCCGGCGCGGGAGGCACGGTGGCGATCGCCGGCTTCGACGCTTGCTGCTGCGACGACGCCTGCAGCGAAGAGCGGCATGCGCCGAGGGCCGACGCGAGGATCACGAAACTGGCGACGGACATGCGAGACATGGCGCGGCTCCCTGATCTCGGTCACGAGACGATAGGTCGCAATCGGCCGAAAACCCGCGAGGCTTAAGGCAATCCCTTAGTTACCGGAATCACCAGGTCTATCTCACGGTCCGGGGACTCGCCCTGGAAGCGCTGGTCGTAGGCCTTGCGAATCTCTCACCGAACCTCGACCCATGGCGCAAAGCCGTGGTATGCCGGCCGCAAGGCGACAAAAACTGTGGAGGCTCTCATGTTCACCAAGCTTCTTCTCGCGCTCACGCTCTTCGCGGCGATGCCTGCTCAGGGCATCGACGACGAGGTCCTGGCGCTCGTCAACGAAGGCAACGCCTTCCTCGACGCAGGCGATACCTTCAACGCGAACATTTCCTTCGTCAACGCGAAGGGGGTCGCGGCGGACAAGCAAGATTGGGACGGGATGCTGACGCTCTCCGACCGGTTCTTCACCATCGAGAGCGAGTGGCACGCCAAGGACTGCTTCCTGATCGCGAGCCAGATCGGCCACGGCTACGCCGACCTCGCCGACGGCGATCCGGACGTCTGCGATCGGGCGATCGTCGCTCTCGGCAACGTCGCGCTCGCCTGGAACGCGGGTTTGATGGATCTGCCGATGAGCGCCGAGACCTTCGCCCAGATGGAGCAGATGGCGACCATCGCCGGCCAGAACGCCGACTGGTACGAAGCCAACGGCTGTCCTTGAAACCGACTCGCCCGCCTGCGGCGGCGCCTTCGCGGCGCCGGTCGCGGCGTGGGTTCTAGATCTTCAGCTTGGTAACGAACTCGAGAAGACCGCGCGCGTACGGCGACATCTCGTAGATCTGGCTGTGCTTCAGCGCGCCGGGGAGCAGCAGATCCTTGTTCGTCAGCGACTCGAAGACGCCGATCAGGTCGAGCGTCTCGGCGATGAGCATGCGGTTGATGTGGATCTTCATGGCGTCGTAGAGCTGGGTGACGACGTCCTCGGTCGGCAGACCGACCTTCTCGTACAGGCTCTTGATCTGGCGCGTGTCGAGGCCGTTCAGGTGCTTCGATAGGCTGACGCCGCGCGATTTGAAGCGGGTCTTCAGCATCGAGAAGCCCTGCGCGCCGAAGTACTGGTGTAGCTCGGAGAGCACCGGCATCACCTGCTTCATGGGATGCAGCGCGAGCGGGACGAAATAGTGGATGCGCACCGACCAGAGGATGCCGAGGATGCGGTGGAAGAGATGGCTGGGCGGCGCCCTGCGGTAATAGGTCTCATCGAGGTAGATGGAGCGCGTTCCGCCTTCGTAGAAGACCTCGGGGCCGAGGCCCGGGAGGTTGAAGGCACGATAGTTGCGCTCGGCGATGCGCGCGAGGTAGTGCTTGAAACCGACCTCGTTGAGGAGGCCGGTCTGCCACGACATGGGCTTACGCATCCTCTCGAGCGCGGCAACGGTCACGCCCGCTCGGTGCGAGAGATAGTCGAGCGTGAAGCGCTCGCGGTAAAGCTTGACGAGAAGCGGCGCAATCGCGATGAGCAGCTTGTGCAGCGACGAATGCAGGATCTGCGGGCTGATGCCGGCCGGATAGCGGTCCTTGCCATTCAGCGGGTAACCGAACTCGTTGGCGTTCCGCCAAACGCGCCAGTGCCAGTTGGCGAGGCCGTCGCAGGTGCCGGCGACGAGCGCGACCGCCTGGATGGCGAGGTGCTTCTCGATCTCGCTGGCGAAAGCCTGGCTCAGGAGGTTGGCGGTGAGCTCGGCGTTGAAGTCGCCCTTGATGACGGCGGCGCGCCAGTCGGCGAGGTCGTCGCTTGAGCTCGCGCCGTAACCCGTGCCGATGGCGCTGCCTTCGCGGTCTTCGTGGTGACTGCTCGTGCCGTGCTTCGAGACGGTCGAATGCGTCGGCGGCTCGGGGAGCGCGACGACGGCCGTGGCGCCGCCGTCGCCGAACGAGCCCTGCGAGCCCTCCGGAAGCTCGGGGATCGGCGGCAAGCCGACGGGCTCGTCACTGGCGTCGCCGCCGTCATGATGCGAGATGTCGGGGAGGTGGCCGAGCTCGGAGACGGGCACGCCGTGCGCGGCCTCGGGCAAGAGCGGCGGGAAAGTGGCGCCGGTCGGCGGCACCATCGCGGCGAGGTCAAAGTTGACGACGTCGCCAAGGTCGAGGGACATGGAAGGAGGCGCCGCGGAAGCGGCGGTCGACGCGGGCAAGGGCATCGGCATGGCGTCGCCGAGCTCGAGCGAGAGGCCGACGGAGGAGACTTCTTCGGCGGGAGCACCGAGGTCCAGATCGAGGGAAAATCCGTCGGCTTGAGGAACGGCCGCCGCGCGAGAGAAGGCGCCCCCGAGCGGCGGCGCCAACGACAGCTGCGGAAGCTGCGCCACGTCGGATTCGCCGGTGTCGAGTGAGAACGTGATCGCGGCTTCGGATTCGGCTTCGGCTTCGTGAGCGCCATGTGGCTGGAAGTCGAGAGCACCGAGGTCCGCGGCGGCCGCGCCCTCGGGGAAGCTTGGATACGTCGCGGCCGCGGGGAACGGCAGCGGCGCGTCCGCCGGCGCAGCCCCGGGGAACGGCAGCGGCGCGCCGGACGACGCGACGCCCGGGAAGGGGAGCGGCGCGCCAGACGGCGCGACGCCCGGAAAGGGGAGAGGCGCACGCGACGGTGCGGCGTCGGGAGAAGACGCGGGCGCGCGATCAGGTGCGCCGCCCGGCGCGCGCGCCGCCGGCGACCCGGGAAAAGGCAACGGCGCGCGCGACGGTGCCGCGTCTGCGGCTGAAGCGGGAACGCGAGCCGGGGGGGATTTTGGAAGAGGCAGCGGCGCTCGCGATGCGGGCGGCGCCGCCGCCGTCGCGGCCTTCGCGACCGGCATCCGCACCGGCGGCAAGGCTTCGTCGTCTTCGTCCAGCTCGAGGGCTTTACCTTTCTTCAGATAGTCGCTCGCCGGCTGCAGCAGCTCGACGTTCTGATCGTTCAGCTCCTTCAGCTCGGCCCTGAGCGATTCGATGGTGATCGGGAAGTTCTTAAGGGGTCTTGGATCGAGCTCGAGGCGCGGCAGGATTTCCTCCAGATGACGCTTGCGATCCTCCGCCTGGCCGAACTCGAGCAGCAGGAAGTAGAGCGGCATCCACGTGCGATTGTCCTCGCCGTCCGCGTCGTACGCTTCCTGGAATACGCCGAGCGCCTTGCGACGCTTCGAATCGAGGTCGAAGAGGAGCGAGCCGTAAAGCACGTTCAGCTCTTGGCGCAGCTTCGGCCCGAGCTTCGCCTCGACCTCGTTTGCCAGCGCCGCCTGGAAGCACGCGAGAAGAAGCGGCGCGCGCCCTTCCTTCTCGAGCAAGAGGCGCGTGTCCGCGATGTACGTTTTGGCCTTCGCCTTGTTCGACGAGGAGGCCAGGCCGCGCCACCAGTGCTCTATGGCACGGTCGTCGTCGCCGGTGGCGAAGGCGGCGCGGAAGGCGATTCTGTGCAGGTCGGTGGTGGAGAAGCCGCCGTTCAGCAGGCACTGGGCCAGGCGGCCCGCGTGCGCGAAATCGGCGGCCGCGACGGCGGCGTCGACGTGCGGCTGCATGATCTTCAGCACGGCGGACGGATTCTCGCCGTGCTTGGCGAGGCGCGCCAGGACGCGCGCCAAGCCGGAGGTCTCGCGCAGGCCGCGGCCGTCGGCGAGAAACTCGTACAGAACGCGGATCTC
This sequence comes from Pseudomonadota bacterium, assembly GCA_031416315.1. GTDB lineage: Bacteria > Bdellovibrionota_B > Oligoflexia > Oligoflexales > CAIYRB01 > JANOTL01. The sequence goes on along the minus strand of JANOTL010000047.1, from coordinate 14,152 downwards.
CCCCGACTTGTCGCCGGCCTCCGCCTCGACCTCGGCCAAGATGAGGCGCATCTTCCAGGGCTCGGCGGCGAGGCGGATCACCAAGGCGTAGATGCCGCGGGCGCGCGGATAGTCGCGCATCTTCTTCCAATAGAGGGTGCCGAGCCGCTCGAGGAGGGCGCGTTTCCTGCCGCGCTCGTCCTCGACCTCCGCCTGCTTGTGCAGGGCGCGCGCCATCGCCGCGTAGTTGCCGGAGCGCTCGACCAGGCCTGAAAGCTGCTGCAGATCGTCGTCCGCGACAGGAACGAGCGTGCAGACCCGCCCGAGCATCTTCTCGGTCGCGGCTTCCTCGCCTTCCCGCGACGAAAGGATCGCCGCCGCGGTGCGCGCGTGTTGCGCGGCGATCTGCGGCTCCGGCGCTTTATAGGACATGAGCTGATGATAGAGAGCGAGATCCTTGTCATGACCGGCGAGGAGCCGCGTCATGGTCTTCTCGTCGAGCGGCGGGATGTAGCCGGCGTTGAGGAGGCGCGTCGCGTAATAGGCGAGCATTTGCACCTGGGCGCCGCCTTTCAGCGACTGGATCGCCTCCTGCAACGTGCCGACTTGGTCCTCGCCGGAGGCGAGGAGAGCGCGGTAACAGCGGTCCATGATCTCGTAGCGGCGCTCGTCGAGGCATTGCTGCAGGATGTCGAGCCCGGCTTTCAGCCACTGATTGCGCTGAAAGGTGGAGACGTTCTTCTCTTCGAGGACGAGCGCGAGCACCCGGTCGACGCCGTCGACGTCGTCTTCGGTCTGATAGTAGGTGAGCCGCTGCATGACGACGCGGCTTTCGGTCGGGTCGAGCTCGTGCGCCTTGATCGCGAGCAGGTCGCGCTTGGCGTCGGAGAGGCCCTGCGGGACGGCGATGAACTCGAGAAGGAGGCGGCGGCGCTCGCCTTTGTCGCCGACGCGCTCGAGGCGCTGCTCGTAGCAACGGACGAGGAGCGGGTAATCGCTGGCGGCGCTCAGCCGCTCGACGAGGAAAGCAAAGCCCTGCGTGTCGATCCAGCCGTCGTCGAGCGCATCGATGAGGTGGCTCGCCGCGCCTTCGTCGTCGTGCAGCTTCTCGCGGCAGATTTCGGCCAAACGGCAGTGGAACCGGCCGCGGCGCTCGCCCGCTTGAATGTCGGGGAGCTTGGCGCCGAGGCGGCGGTAGAGGTCGGTCCAGTCGATCTCGACGTCGCGCCAGGCGAGGACGCGCTCGACCTCCTCCGGCTCCATGGCGTTGGAAGCCAAAAGGCGTTGGTAAAGCTCGTAGGCGCGCTTCGGTTGCCCGAGGATGCCGCGATAGAGCGACACGAGCTCGTCGAAAACGCGGCGCAGGGATTCGCCGTCGCCGAGCTTCTCGTAGGCGTCGAACTGCCGCTCGAGGAGCCCGACCAAGCCTTTGACGTTGGCGTTCTGCCGGTAGATGGCCTCGAGCTCGCGCAGCGCCTCGACGTGGCCGGGGTCCTGCTCGACGGCCGTCTCGAAGCGCGTCTCGGCCAGATCGGGCCGCGACAGCTTCCGCGCCCAGACGAGGCCGATCATGCCTTCGAGGCGCGAGCGCGCGCGCGGCGTCAGCGGCACCGATTGGTCGCGAAGCAGGCCGTCGAGGAGCTGAATCGCCTCTTCGGTGCGATTCTCCGCGACGAGGAGCTCGGCTGCGAGAAGGGCGGAGCGCCAATGGCCCCGGTCGAGCTTCAGCGAGCGGAGCGCGAGCTCGATCGCCTCCTCTTTGCCGGTCTTATAGGCGCAGCGCAGCTCGGCCAAGCGGAAGTAAATCTTGGCGAGCTCCATCCGCCGCCGCTCGACCTTGGCCAGGCGGTGCAGGTAGGCGATCTCGGTCTCGGGACGGCCGCCGATCTTCGACAAGCCGATGAGCTTCCGCAGGATGCGCGGCAGGTCGCCGCGACGCTGGATGACGCGGTTGTAGCACTCTTCGGCCTTGCGCCGGTCCTCGGCTGCCCAAGCGTCGCCCAGGAGCTCGGGAAGGACGAGGTCGAAACAGCTGAGCGCGTCGGCGCCGCGGATCCCGCCCATCAGCTCGGCGCCGAGACGCGAGAGGAGCTCGAGGACGCGGGCTTGATCGCCCGCTTCCAGCGCGCGGTTGATGCCGAACGAGAGGAAGAGCTTGTTGCGCGGCTCGGTCTCGAGCGCCTTGCCGAGGAATTCGTAGCTTTCGTCCGCGGGCTGGCTGGAGAGGCCGACGAGAGAAAGGCGGCGCATAAGGTAGAGGCTCTGCGGCTCGTCGATCAGACGCTCGCGCGCGCGCACGCCGGCTAGGCCGAGCTTTCCGGCTTGGATCAGCTGGTCGATCGGGCGGCAGCGTTCGCCGCGCTCGCGCGACTCCAACACCTCGAGCGGGACGAAGCTCGTCTCCGACGAGACGGCGCGCCGGTCAACCTCGTCGAAGGGCGCGAGCACCTCCCAGCCGGCGGCGGTGTCGAGGAGCGCCGAGCTGATCGGGGCGCGCGGCTGCGCCAAAGCCAAGCGGATCTCCGCGAGCGCTTGCGCGGTCTCGCCGTTTTCCTCGGTGCGCATCGCCAGCACGGCCAGCGCCGGATCCGCGAGCGAGAAGGCGAGCTCGTAGATCGAGCGGGATTTCAGCGGCGCGCCGACGCGGTCGGCCAGGCCTTTCAGGCCCAAGGCGTCGGCGACGATGCGCAGGGGTGCCGCCGAAAAGGCGGAGGGGACGTAGCCGAAGCCGAAGTAATCCGCGACGACGATCGCGGCCTGCGCGCCCGTGGTGGAGATGCGGAAGCTGAAGCCGGCGACGCCGTGCGGCAGGAGCTCGCCCGCGGCGGAGGCGGGCGGCGTCTCGGTGCCCGCCTGGTCCCGAGCGCGGTCGCGGGAGCCGGGGCGCGTGAACTCGAAGAGGCACCAGATCGCGCCGCCGCTTTCGCAAACGAACTCGGCATTCGTGCGCGGTCCGAAGAATTTGCGCGTGACGATGTGCAGGTTGGCCAGCAGCGCATCGCGCGCAAGCTCGAGCCCGAGGCGGCTCAAGGCCAGCGTGCCCTTGCGCTCGGCTAGCTCCAAGCTCGTGAGTTGCCACGGCAAGCGCACACGGCGCGGCCCGCGCACCTTGCGCGGCGACGTTTCGGCGTCGACGCGCACGAGCAGAGGTAAACGCCACAATGCGAGCGACGGCCTCGCCTCGGCCTCGAAGCCGAGACGGCGCAGCCAGCTCTCGAGTAATTTGTCCTGGTCCGTGGGCAAGCAAGTCTCCCCGGAAGCTGATCGGGCGAAGGTGGCAAATTCTTAAAGGTCCCGAGTGCTTGCAGGACGCGGAGCCGTGCTATACTGGGACCGTGCGCCGGCCTATCCCCCGGTTCGTCCTGGGACCCTGCCGCATTTTGGTCCTTGTGCCCAAAGGAGAAGCTCATGAGCCTCGCCCGTCTTCAAGCCAAGCTCGAGCGCCTCGGCCGCCTGACCGCGCGGCCCGGCGCGGTCGATTCGGCCGCCCTCGCGCACGCAGCGCACGAAGCGCTGAAGGACGGCCCCGCGTTCCTGACGATGACGACGACTTTACGCGGCGCGCTCGAGTTGGACCTCGTTTACGCGCTCGTGCGGCATCGCGCTTGGGTGCGCGCCGCGTCGTTCCGCGAAGCGCTCGCCGGCTTCCTGTCCGCGGAATACCGGCTTGCCGCGTCTTCGGCCCGCGAGCTCGTGGACGTCGTCGCCGTCGATGCGGTCGCGGTTGACGCCGATCAAGGCCATCAATTTCTGCGCTACGTCTTCGTCCTTACCGCGACCACCAGCGACGAGGCCGAGCTCGCCTTGGACCTCGGGCTCGGCGACGGCCTGATCGCCGGCTTGAAGCGGGCGATCGCGGGCGCCAGCGCGATGTCCGCGGAGGTGCCGGCTTACGCGGGCGGGCTCGATCAAGCGGTGCGGACGGTGATGATGGAGCTGGCCGAGCTGTCCGCCGACTCGCCTTGGGCGCTGGACCGCGAGCGCCTACGGTACGTGCTTTTCGAGGCCTCAGCGGCGAGCGAGGGCGAGCCCGTCGTGCCGGGCGACGCGGAGACGGCCGCGACCTTCGCGATCCTTTTGGAGCTGTCGCGGAAGAAGAAGCGGCCCAAGGCGAAGCTCGCCGCCGAAGGCGTCGACTTCGAGAAACTGCGGCGCGCGGGCCTCGTTTATGGGGACGCGACGCTGGAGCCGGCCTTGAGCGGGCAGGAGCTGGTGGCGGCCGCCCATGCGGACGAGATCATTGCGACCGGGGCGCCGCTCGATGCGAAGCGGCTTTCGAGCTTGCCGCTGGCGACGCAGGCACGGCTGATCGCGATGCATCCGGGCATGAGCGTGGAGGCGTTGGCGACGCTCGCGGCGACGCCCGCGACTTTGTCGCCGAGGGCTTTGGAGGCGGTGGTCGGGCGGTTGGCGCGGGAGGCGCCGGCGGAGGTTTGGAGCGAAACGCGGCAGAAGCTGGAAGGGGCGGCGTTGCCGGTTTGGTTGGCGGGAGCGGCGCAGCGGGCTTTGGCGGAGGCGCGGCGTTGAAGTTTGTTTACCGCAGAGAACGCAGAGAGTTTTTATAAAGAACCACTGCGTTCTCTGCGGTCAATCAAATCATAGATTGCCGCCGGTAGACATTCCCCATATCCAGCGCTAGGATGCACCGCCCCGCACCCCCTGCGCCCGTAGGAGTCCACGTGCTCGTTCCCCATGAGCTCTCGAGCCTCGGGCTCGACCACAAGACGGTCAGCCGGCACCGCGAGCGCCTCGTTGCCGCGCTCGCGCGCGGGGATCGCCCGCTGTTCCGCATCGTCGACACGTGCCGGATCGACAACGGCGGGCTCCTCGGCGAAGGCGCCTTGGCGCTGGCGAAGACGGCCGCGACCGTGCCGGGTCCCGCGATGCCGGCGACGGGCATCGCCGCCTTCGTGCCGGCCGCGGGCGCCGCGAGCCGCTACTCGAAGCCGCTCGCGAACCTGATCGACGCGCTCGAGCGCGGAGACGGCGAAAGCCTCGTCGAGATGGTGCGCGCGCTCGCCGCCGAGGGCGCCTCCAGCTGGCCCTTGCCGACGCGGGTGAAAGCGCTGCTGGCGAAGCCGGAAGCCGCCGCCAAGCTCGACGACGCGACGCGCGCCGGTCTGCTCTTCGACCTGTCCCTCCCGAAAGCTTTGCTGCCCTGCGTCGGCGAGGGCCTCACCTTCCTCGAGATGAAGCAGGAAGAGCACGCGGCCTTGAAAGGACTCGCGGGCGAAGTGTATGTGACGCCCCCGGGCCTCGCCGAGCGCTTCGCCGCCGCCTGCAAAAACGCGCATTTTCTCGAGCAGGGTCCGGCCCTCTCCACTTTGCGCTTCGAGAAGAACGGCGAGCCGGCGCGCGAGCCCGACGGCCGCGCCTCCTTGGTCCCCGCCGGCCACGGCGCGCTGGCGAGCCTCTTCCCGGCCGTGCGCGAAGCTCTGCCCGCGGCGCACTCGCTCTTCATTCGGAACATCGACAACGTGATGGGCACGAGCGCGGCCGCCGTGCGTGCGAGCAGCGATTTCCTGGAGCTGTATCAGCTCGCCTACGCGGCCACCTTCGGCATCCGCGCGGCGCTGCGCGAGGGCTCCGCGAAAAAAGCGGCAAGTCTTGCCGGGTCGCTTGCCGCGCTCGAGGCCGCCCTGCCCGACGGGCCCGATCCGGAAAGAACCCGCCAGGTCACGAGCCTTCTCGAAGGCGTCCCGAGCGTCGAAGAACGCGCGCTGTGGCGCATCCAACTCCGCCTCTTCCACGCGCCTTTGCCGGCGGAAAAGCCCAGCCTTAAGGCCCTGGCTTCGCTCTATGAGCGGCCTTTGAACGTGCTGGGGCAAGTGCCGAATACGGCGCGCGACGTCGGCGGTACACCTTGCTTCGTCGTCACGCAGCGCGGCGTCGAGAAGGTCTGCATCGAAGTGCCGCACGTCAGCGAAGCGGACAAGGACGCGTACCTGGCGAACCCGGAGCGCGCGACGCATTTCAATCCGGTCTTCGTCTTGGCGGAGATCACCGCGGATCCCGCATATTACGCAGAGAAAAACGAGGATTTCTGGCTCCTCGCCGAGAAAAGCTGGCGCGGCCGCACCGTCTACTACCACGAGACCGTGCTCTTCGAGCTGCTCGGCAACGGCGCGGTAGCAAATGCCCTGTTCGTCGAGGTCCCGCGCCTCGTCTTCAATCCCCACAAAACGCTGAAAGACGCGGTGAACCGCTCGGTTCGCGACTGGCGCTGAATCTCTCGCGCGCGCCAGCGCCTTGACGCACCCGGCTCAAACTCGCGAGGCAGAAGCGTACGACACCGCCAATGCCTTGGCCTGCAATTGCTTCCCGTTGTGGAGGGCGAAGATTCTTGCGTAGAATTCTCTTATCCCCTTCCCATAACGAGGTCCTTGATGCCCCCGCAGGTGAGCAAGGAAACATTTGCCTTGGCCCTAAAAGAGCTTGGCCATAATCCCGGCGAGTATTCCGGGAAACGGCTGACTCTCGTCGGCATGTGCCAGCTCTACGGATTGGACCAGGACCTGGTCCTGGAAGCGATCGATCTGCATCACATCGCCGCGCATTACGACTACCACGCCGACACCATTTGGGTGGACGCGCTGGATGCGGCGCACTTTTTCTTCTGCCTGCGCCAAGAGGCGCACCTCTACGCGGACACCTGAGGCTCGCCCTCGGCGGTTCCGTAGAGAAAAATCTCGCGATTGCCCGTACGACCGGCGACCTTGGCATCCAAGGTCGCCGTGACGACGATCCCGACCGCGCGCAAGGCCTTGGTGACCGAAGCGGCGGCTCTCGCGCGCAGGACGTCGTCCTCGACGACGCCGCCGTCCGGAACGGCGGCGCGCGGCAGCTCGAACTGCGGCTTCACGAGCAAGAGAAACCGGGTGCCGGGGCGCGGCGCGGCGGCGCGCAAACCCGGCGCCAGGCGCGCGAGCGAGTTGAAGCTGACGTCCGCGACGACCATGTCGATCGCGGGGTGCTCGGCACGGACGAAGACCCGAAGATCAGTGCGCTCGAGGCACGTGACGCGCGCGTCGGTCCTGAGCTCCCATGCGAGCTGGCCGACACCTACGTCCAAGGAGACGACGTGGGCCGCGCCGAGCTCCAGCGCGCACTGCGTGAAGCCGCCGGTGGAGGCGCCGACGTCGAGAATCGTCAGGCCTTTCAGCGAGGCTTCGATGCCGAGGTCATGCAGCGCGTGCCATAGCTTGTCGCCGGCCCGGCTGACGAAGCGCATCCCAGAGTCCTTCACACGCAGCGGAGTCTCTTCTGGCAGGAGCTCCGAAGGCTTGTCGACCTTTTGCTCCGTGGGACCGCCGCCGGCAAAGACCTTGCCCGCCATCACCAACGCGCGCGCCAGCTCGATCCGGTCGGCCAAGCCACGGCGCACGAGCAGCTCGTCGACGCGAAGACGCGGGATCTTTGGCGGAATTTTCCGTTCTTTCGGGGAGATACCGCGCTCCGATGATTTTCCCCTCAACCGGCGCCGAGGAAAGCCGAAGCCGGGGGGAGTCTGATTCGTCCATGGAGTCCAGCATGAGCGCACAAACTACCATAAAACTGCTGTCGCTCGACGACAAGACGCTCACGACCGACCTCGATCGGGCCGGCTACCGCAAGATGGGCGTGTTCGTCCGCGCGGCGTCGACCTTCGCGGACGCCTTGAAGCTGCTCGAGGCCGACAAGATCGACCTCATCGTCATCAACATGGACCACAAGCTGGTGAACGCCGCGCAGGTGACGAAACACCTGAAGTCGCAGGAGCAGTGGGCCGGCATCCCGGTGGTCTGCACGAGCGTCCAGACGGCGGCGAAGATCCGCAACGCCGCGCTCGAGGCCGGCGCCGACCTCTTCGTCGAGCAGCCGCTGCCGCGCGAGTATTTCATCGAGAAGTTGAAGCAGTTGATCGAGCAGAAGCACCGCACGACCGAGCGCGTCGCCATTCACGGCGAAGTGACGGTGGCGCTGGAAGGCCGCACCTTCACCTGCCCGATCGGCGACCTGTCGATCTCAGGAATCCTGGTCTCGACCGAAGAAGACCTCACCGACGGCTTGAACGTCGAGGTCGAGTTCTCGCTGCCCGGCGACAGGAAGCCCTTGCAGGTGAGCGGCGAAGTCGTGCGCACGATCAAATTCGCGAAGCAGAACCCGGATCGGCAAACGGGCGTCGGCATCCGCTTCGTCGCCTTCGGCGGCGACGCGAAGAAGCGGCTCGAGAAGTATATCGAGAAATCGCAGCTCGGCGGAGACCGGATGCGTTACTATCTCTGATCGACGCGTTGAGTCGGAACGAGCCATCCTTGGGCCGGCGAAGCGATGACGATCGAACGCTTCGACGACAGCCGCGGTCTAGCTCCGCCTCGACGAGCCTGGGACCACGGTCGCAGCCTTCGGGCGCGACGACATCGTGATCCGCGCCTGCAAAAAATAAGCGCAGGCCTAGGGCACGGATCGCGAGGCCGGCGCCTGAAAGCGCCGGACCGTCTCAGCTCGCCTTCTTGCCGCCCTTGCCTGCGCCGGCCGCCGCACCGTCCTCTTCCGCGACGTACTCTTCGAGCGGGACGATGTAGGAGCCGCGGCGGCGCTTGGGGACGATCGCGACGTTGGCGACATCGTGCGGCACCGGGATGACCTGACCGCCGATGCTCACGGCGCAGTTCGCCGCGAGCGTCTCGTGGATGATGATCTTGGCGCTGGCGTTGAAGTTTTGCTTCGCGATCGCGTTCTGCAGGTGCTTCTCGGCGTTCTCGATCAAGGTGCGGAAGCGGCCCAGGCGGTCCTGCAGCTCGTCTTTCATCTCCTTGTGGCGCGCGGTCATCTGCGCGGCCTTCTTCTGCACGAGCTCGCGCAGTGCCTGGCGATCTTCGCCGGCTCGCTTGGTGCACCGCTCGAGGCGGCCTTTGCGGATCTGCATCGCCTGCTCGATCTTCCAGTCGACGCCGATGTTGAGCGTCGTGAGCGCGCCGCGCTTGAAGCCGAGGTTTCTCGTGATGATCGCGTCGCGGGCCGAGATGATGCCGCCGGCGATGACGCCGTCCTTCGCGCTGATCTTGACCGTGCCGCCGCTGATGATCCGGCTGTTGATGATGGCCTTCGCGACGTAGATGTCGCCGCCGCAGACGACGTTCGAGTTCTCGATGAACTCCGCCGTGATGTGGCCGCGGGCCTGCACGCGGCCCTTGCCGCCGGTGACGATACCGGATTTCGCCTCGATGTTGCCGCCGGCGCGCACCTGTGCGGCGCGAATCGTGCCGTGAACGATGAGGTCGCCGGTCACGTCGACTACGGCGCCCATGTCGATCGAGCCCTTGATCTCCACCGGCCCGTCGAACCGGATGTTACCGCTGCGCAAGTTGACGTCGCCGTTGTGGACCAGAACCTTGCTGAGCGAGATCGACTCTTCGTCGATCATAGGGATGCCGTCGGCGGTGGCATAGTATTTCTGGGAATCGCGCTGCACGATACCGTCGCCGACGCGCACGATCATCTGGTCGTCTGGCGGCGCGGGGATCTCCTCGTTATAGACGTTTCGGCCCGTGACCGGCGGCTCTTTGTACCGAACCTGCGCGACGAGTTGCCCGCTTTTCACGGTGGCGCGCTGCTGCATCTCGCGCATGTCGATGTTGGCCGTGTCGAGGTCGGCGGCGCTGCGGCCGGCCGCGTCCTTGTAGGTCTGGTGCAGATACGGCGCACGGCCGCCGGCGCCCGGGACGCCGCGAGCGGCGAGGAGACCATTCAGGTCGTCTTTCTTGCGCATCGCCTCGTTGAAGGCCTTGTTCATGTCCTCGGTGAGCTCGGAACGTAGGCCGCAACGGCGGATCTCGGCCAGAAGCCAGTCCATGTCCACCTGGAAGGTCGGATCGTCGTAGTACGCCTTCGCGAAGCCCGTGATCGTCGCCTCCATCTTGTCCGACGAAACCGCGAAGGAGATCTTCGCGGCGCCGGGGTGCGTCGAGGGGCCGCAGTTGATCTTACCGCCACCCGCCGCGGCCTGCGCCGCGCCGACACCGGCCGAGGCCGCGGGCGTGCCGACCGCGGCGAGGAGCGTGACCGGGAGCTCGAGGTTCAAGCTTTCGGGGCCGTCGGTGGCGGCCTGCAGCGCGGCGAGGAAGTCCTTCTTCAGGATCTTGTACTCGACGCCGTCGGTCGCGAGCTGGCGCACGGCCTGGTTGATGAGGATGAGCATCGCGTCGCGCTGCGACTTCTGCAGCAGCTCTTTCATGTTGCGGATGACGACGCCGATCTCGAGGCGCTGCTTGTTGGCGACGACCGAGAAGGCGCGCGCCGGTTGGCCGGCGGCGGCGGCGGGCATCGCCGCGGTGGCGGAGGTGATCGGCATGGCCGTGACCTTCTCACCGCGCTGTGCGCGGAGGAAAGCAGCAAACACCTGCGCGAAGTTCGGCGTCTCGCGCACCCCGGCGTCGCGAAGGCGCTTCACGACCATGAGCTTGAACCACTCGTAGCGCCACGTCGCCGCATCTTTCGGCGGCTCGACGTGGAGCAGCGCGATGGCCTTCTCGGTCGGCGATTTTTCGGCCTTGATGCCGTTCAGGAGCGGCGCGCCGGCGCCGACCGTGACCACGACCTTGCGGTCGTCAGCCTCGCCCTCGGCTTCGCGCAGCGCTTTCCAGGTCTCGTTGAGGCGCGTCTCGTAAACGTAGAAGAAGGCGATCTCGCCGGCGTTCTTCACGCTTTCGAGCTTCGTCTTCGCGCGCGCGATCAAGTCAGCTGGCGGCGACTCGGCTGCCTTAGCCGCGGCGCGCGAGATCTCGCACCTTACGCGGAAGGAGCCGGCGGCGTACGACAATTTCAGCTGATCGCTCAAACGCGAAAGTCCTCAACTCTTAGCGCAGGTTGTCTTATGTCCTGTCGGCAGCCGGGGCCTTCCGGTTTAGGCTTGCCCCCACAATGTTTACTATGCAGGGCTGCAAGCCTACCGTCGCCGCTCGGAAAGAGCGCGGTTCTTGCCGAAGCGCCAAGGCCGGTAAAGTGCGCTCAGGCGCGCACGACCAGCTGGCCACAAGCGGCCGCGATGTCCTGACCTTTCGAGTATCGGACCATGACGCGCACGCCGGCCGCGTGGAGCACGTCGCGGAAGGCTTGGATGGTCTCCGGCGAGGGCGCGACGAGGCGGGTCGGATCGATCGGGTTGAGCGGGATCAAGTTGACCTTCGCCTCGAGGCCCCGCATCAGCTCGACGAGGCGCGCGGCCTCCTCGACGGAGTCGTTGACGCCCTTGATCATCGTGTACTGCAGCATCACGGGGATGCCGTTGCCCTCGGGGCGGAGCTCCTTCAAGCGCGAGATCACCGAAGCGAGCGGCCAGCGCCGGTTGATCGGCATGATCTTCGAGCGCTTCTGCTCGTCGACGCTGTGGACGCTCAAAGCCAAGCGCACGTTCGGGACCAGGGCGACGAGGCGCTCGATGCCCTCGAGGTGCCCGGCGGTGGAGACCGAGATGCGGCGCAGGCCGAGCGCCAAGCCGTAAGGATCCGTCAGGATGCTGAGCGCGTCGGCGACGGCGTCGACGTTGTCGAGCGGCTCGCCCATGCCCATGAAGACGACGTTGCCGACGCGACGCTCGACGGAGGGCCAGTCGGGATGCGCGGCTAGCCAAAGGTCGGCCAGCACCACTTGGCCGACGATCTCGCCCGCCGTGAGGTTCCGCGTGAGACCCATACGCCCCGTATGGCAGAAGACGCACGCCTGGGCGCAGCCGACTTGCGAGGAGATGCACAGGGTGAGACGTTGCGACTCGGGCATGATGACCGATTCGACGCGCAGCCCGTCCGAAAGCTCCAGGAGCAGCTTGACGCTGTGGTCGTAGGCCGAGCGGTGGGCCTCGACGACCCGCGGCAGGGGTAGCGAGAAATCGCGGGCGAAGGCCGCGGTCAGAGCGCGCGGGAGGCGCTCATCTTGCTCGGGATCCGCGCGGAGCGCCTTGTACGCGTTCCGGAACAGGTTTCGGGCGTGAATCTGCGGGAGGCGGGCTCCGGCGCAGTAACGCTCGAGTGATGTCAGTGGTTGATCGTAGAAGCTTCGCATACTTATATAGGGGGTGGCTTTTAGCACAAGCTGAGCGCTTTCCCCAGGCCACCGGAGATTCGTGAATGAGTTCGGGTCGTTTTTCGGTCGAAGCCGTCGGCGAAGCGCGCCTCCCCACGCCCCTCGAGCGGGCCTCGGAGGTCAGCTTCACGGACGACCGGGAGCGCATCGTCCTCAACCCGCACCTTTCGGCCCTGGCCCCGTTCATCAAGAAGAGCGAGACGCCGGAGAGCTTCGAGTTGGCGGGCCCGCGGGGGAAGATCTTCTTCGATCCGAAGGCGACCCGCGCGGCGATCGTCACCTGCGGCGGGCTTTGCCCCGGCATCAACGCCGTGATCCGCGGGATCGTGATGCAGCTCTGGTACCGCTACGGCTGTCGCGACATCCTCGGCGTGCGCTACGGATACGGCGGCCTCGGCAAGGGCGCCGACGTGCCGCGCGCCCTCGATCCCGACGTCGTGAGCGACATCCACTCCGACGGTGGCACGATCCTCGGCTCGTCGCGCGGGGCGCCGACGCCGAGCGAGATCGTCGACAGCATCGAGCGGCTGAAGATCCGCCTCCTCTTCCCGATCGGCGGCGACGGGACGATGCGCGGCGCCGAGGCGATCTATCAGGAGGCCAAGCGGCGCAACCTCAAGCTGGCGATCGTGTGCGTGCCGAAGACGATCGACAACGACATTGCGTTCGTGCGCCGCACTTTCGGCTTCGAGACGGCGGTGGGCGCGGCGACCGAGTCCGTGCGCGCGGCGCACGTCGAGGCAACGGGCGTTCCCTACGGGATCGGCTTGGTCAAGATCATGGGCCGCCACGCGGGCTACATCGCGGCGAACGCGACGGTGGCGAGCGGTCACGCCAACATCTGCCTCGTTCCCGAAGTGCCCTTCGGCCTCGAAGGCGAGGGGGGCCTCCTCGACGTCCTCGAAAAACGCGTGCGCGCGCGACGGCACGCCGTGATCGTCGCGGCCGAGGGCGCCGGGCAATACTTCTTCGATCACCGCGAGCAGAAAAGGGACGCTTCGGGGAACGTGAAGCTGGGAGACATCGGGCTCTTTCTGAAAGAGCGGATCACGGCGCACTTCGCCGGGCGCGGCTTTCCCTTGACTCTGAAGTACATCGACCCGAGCTACCTGATCCGCACGGCGCCGGCGAATCCCGCCGACCAGCTGCATTGCGCGCGGCTCGCGCAGAACGCGGTGCACGCGGCGTTGGCGGGCAAGACCGGGATCATGATCGGCTACTGGCACGGGCAGATGACGCACGTGCCGACCAGGGCTCTGACGGGGATGACGCAGAAGATCAATCCCCGCGGCGAATTGTGGCTCAACCTCTTGGAGATGACGGGGCAGCCGGCCACGATCGGCACCCCGCCCGCAACGGAGACCTGACGTGGTGAAGGTGATTTTTGCGTTAGTGATGAGCGGTCTTCTGTTCGGCTGTCGCTCGGTCGACGTGTGGTCTGACGGGTATCCGCGAGAGGGGGCCGAGCTCAAGGCGGACGGCGCGAAGAAGGCGGAGTTGGACAAGTTTGCGATTTATGACGGGCGGGCGCGGCTCACCGACAGTGGCGGGTATATCCAGACGCAGAAGGACAAGGGGACCGACAAGTATTACTCGATCAACTCGTTTTCGCCGGTGATGGAGAGGGTGAGTCCGGCGACTACGGCGAAGTTCGAGAGGATGCATACTTTGCGCGTGGCGCACTATGTCACACAGGTCGTGACGCTCGTCGGGGCGATTTCCTACGGGATGGTCGGCGATAAGCAGCGGCGCGTTGCGGACGGGTTGTTTTGGGGTGGGCTCATGGGGTCGATTGGCGTTGGCTTTGCCAATCATTTGGCTTTCGAGGATGCGACTACGGAGTATCACAAGGATTTGAACTCTCGGATTTATGGGAGTGGGCGCGTTTCTACGGGTCCTCGGTTTGGGTTCAAGCTGGCGCATGACTTGAAGCCGTAGTGCAGTTGCCAGCGCCTCGCGGCGCTGGGGTTGGCGCTGCGCGGCTTTTGTCCTGCGGACGGCTTGATGCGGGTTAGCCAATCGGGAGTCGGCGCAACGAGGTTCTGCTGGCCGTCTGCCTAAATTCCGACGACAGCCTTCGGGTCCGGGGGGAGGTGAGACTTGTGCCGCATCG
>JANOTL010000046.1:0-2924 GCA_031416315.1 Pseudomonadota bacterium | reverse complement strand
ACCTCACCCGCGTCATCGAGCGGCTGCCGTACTGCAAGACGGTCGAAGACTTCGAAGCACTGCTGCCTGCGAGATTTCACGATCCTGAGCCAGGTGATTTCACGTTTAGTGAGCCACCGTCTTCCGCGGACCGGAGGGACGCGTCCTCTTGATTTCACAGTGGCTCAGTTACTGTCAAGCTGACTTGCCTTTCTTGCGCCCCTTTTCGACCGATACGATGCTCCTTGCATGACCAATCGGATAGAGATCGACGAGAGTCGGTCAGTTATCGCCTCGCATGCGACCTGATCGGCGATGACTTCACTCCAGTTTTCAGCTGGCAGTTGCGACGTGACGATCGTCGACTTCTCTTCGCCGCGCTCGTCGAGGACGTCATAGAGGTCTTGGTAGTGCTGCGGTTCGAGAGGCTTGATGCCGAGGTCGTCGAGGATCAGGAGATCGCAGCCCGCGAGGCGTTTCAGAAGGTTTAAGTAGGTGCCCTTGGCGCGAGCCAGTAGCATCTGTTCAATCAGTGCATTCATTCGATAGAAGATGGCCGAGTGACCGCGACGGCACGCCGCGTTGCCGATAGCGGTCGCCAGATACGTCTTGCCGACGCCGGTCGGCCCCATGATCAGAATGTTGATGCCGTCGTCCAAGAAATGACAGGTGGCCAGCTCCTTCAGTTGTCGTTTGTCGAGGCCGCGGTCGAGCTTTAGGTCCAAATCCTCGAGCGAGGCAGGCTGCCGAAAAGAGGCTCGCTTGAGCAGTCGCTTGATCCGCGCGCCGCGCCGATGCTCCAGCTCGTCTTGCAGCATCAGGCCGAGAAAATCTTCGCAGGTTAGGTCTCCCGCCCTGGCCTCCTTGGTTCGCACCGCATACGTCTCGCGCATGCCGGTGAGCTTCAGCTCGATCATCTGATGGGTTAGGACCTCGGGTGATGTCATCAATCTCTCCTCTATGGTTGGCGCCAGGAATTCTGGCCGCGTAGAAATGGGTTTGGCTGACGCTGGATTGGAATCACCGGCGCCGACTTCGGATCAAGGTTGTTTTTTATCAGTGCCTCGATGTCCCTGAGCCGCGGAAGCGGCGTGCCGATGTGGAGCAGAGTTGCGCAGGCTCGCTCCAGATCGGTTTTCGAGAAGCGCTTTGCCAGGCGGAGAATCCCCTGTACCCGGCGGAGGTACATCAGAGGATGGCGGGCTTCCTCGATCAGCGACCGGACGACGGCCTCGGTTGCCGTGCCGACGGTGGCAGCATCGTCAATGGCATGCTGCGGTGTCGCCTCCCGCATCGCCCGGTGGGCCTCAGGTAGGTGGAGATTCTTGGTCATGTATTGCCCGGTGGCATTGGGATGCGCCCTGATATGACGCGCCACACATTCGAGGTTTGAGTAAGCCTCGACCAGTGCCGTCGTCAGTCGCACTTCGACCGTTTTGCCGCGAATCTGGTGCGGGACGGAGTAGAAATTCTTGGCGATCTGGATATGGCAATCCGGATGGATCTTCGCCGTTTTCCACTCGCCGAAGCTGTACGCCGTGGCCGGCATAGGCAGGAGTCTCCCCGCCTCGCCACCCTCGAATTTGACTCGCCGCGAGACGCCGTATTTTCTCTGGATGCGCAGGTTGAATTCGTCGGCGAGGTGCAGGATGTAGGCGTTGAGCTCGCCGAGCGAATGGAAGGTCTTGCCTCGAAAGCGTCGGCGCGCCCAGCGCCAAAAAACGCCGAGAGCGTTTTCAATAAGGTTCTTATCCTTCGGCTTTCCTGGGCGCATCGCCAAGGGCGCGGTGCCGAAGTGGTCGCAAAAGTGTGTAAATTCGCGGTTGATATCGGGGTCGTAGCGGTGGGCCCTGGTCACCGCAGCCTTGGCATTGTCGACCGCGCTGGTCAGCGGGACGCCACCGAAATACGTGTAAGCCTCGGCGATAGAGTCGAGAAGATCGCCCTGCTTTTCGCTCAGCGTCGCACGCGGATAGAAAAGCTGGCTGAAGCAAAGGACCGCGCCAAAGAGCCGGCAGGGAATGAATTCCTTCGTGCGCCGGTCGATATAACCAAGGCCCGGCGAGTCGCCCTTGTAGTCGATCTCGCAACGTTCTCCGGGCGGGTGGATCTTGTGCAGTTCGAGCGGCACGTGGGGAAAGCGCCGACGGTACTCGCGCCAAAACGAGACGTAAGGGACCTGGGACAGCTCGGCATTCGATGTGATCCTTTCCTCCCAAAAGGCCGACAGCGGATCGCCCTTGGCTGTCTGCGCATGGGCGGCCTGCCAGTCGACCCGCTCCGACCATGGCGCCCGGTAGTCTTGGCCGGCGGCGGGCGCTACCGCGCCCTCGCCGCCCTCGGCCAAGTACTTGTCGATAGTGTTACGCGAGCAGTCGAGCGCCTTGGCAATCTTCCGTTTGCTCAGCCCAAGCCCTTTGAGCCGCAGTATTTCCTGAATCATTCTTGGACCTTTCGCCCGCCCATCCGTTTGCCTTGGCATGCGCTCCCCCCTATGAAATCCAGCATTTACGCCGGCATAGGTAGCACATCTCCAAGAGGAGGCGACCTTCAGGTCATTGGCTCAGCAACCCGTGAAATCAGGTGGCTCAGTTTATCGTGAAATAGGGTGGCTCAGTATTGGTGAAATCAGGTGGCTCAGTTTCGGTGAAATCCGGCACTCAGGTGACGGCCATCATTTCCGTGTCCCGCCTTCGTTCTTAACGAAGCTATCCAGCCCGCCGGCACCCTGGGAGCCGATCCCCGCCGCAACGCACGACGAGATAGATGAGTCCGATGAGCCGTCGCAGGAACAATTCAATCGTTGTCGCGAAACCGTCAGTGGCTGGTGGGGAGCGTTCGAAAGGACGCGCTCCTACAAGGACCTCCCGGAGGACCTCAGGCGTAACGGCCGGCACATCGTCACGGCGTTCAGCGACTTTATGTACAACTATGCAGGTTACGTT
>JANOTL010000045.1:0-21399 GCA_031416315.1 Pseudomonadota bacterium | reverse complement strand
GACGACGACGGTGACGGCGGAAAACGCGGCGGCGATTCAAGCGCAGGAAACCGCCCAAGCCGAAGCAGCCGAGGCGGAGATGCCGCCGCCGGCACCCTGATCCTAGAAACTGGCGATCACCGGGGCGTGGTCCGAGGGCTTTTCGCCCTTGCGCTCGTCTCGGTCGACCCTTACCTCGGAAAGCTTCGTTACCATCGGCTCGGTCGCTAAGATCAGATCGATCCTGAGCCCGTGGTTTTTCGGGAAGCCGAGCATTCGATAGTCCCACCAGGTGAAGGCCTGCTTCCCCGGGTAGAGCGAGGCGAAGGTGTCGACGAGGCCGAAGTCGATGAGCTTCGCGAGCCCCATGCGCTCGGAGGTCGAGCAGAGGATCTTCTCGTACCAGGCGTCCGGATCGTGCACGTCGAGATCGCGCGGGGCGACGTTGAAATCGCCGACCACGACGAGCCGGTCCTTCGGCGAGAAGCGCCGGTCGAGGTAAGCGCGGCAACGCTCGAGCCAGCCGAGCTTGTAGCGGTATTTGTCGCTGCCGACCTCTTGACCGTTCGGCACGTAGGCGCAAACGACGCTCAGGCCGCTCGCGAAACGCGCCGTGACGAGGCGGGCGGCGTCGTCCGCGGCGCCGTCGCCCATGCCGCGCTCGACCTCGATCGGGGCCTCGCGCGAGAGGATGGCGACGCCGTTATAGGTCTTTTGCCCGTAGACCGTGGCGTGGTAGCCGGCCGCCGTGATCTCCGCGAGCGGGAACTTCTCGTCGACGCACTTCAACTCCTGGATGCAGATCACGTCCGGAGCCTCGCGCGCGAGGAAGGCGAGGAGGCGCTCTTTACGCGGCGTGACGGAGTTGACGTTCCAGGTGACGATTTTCATGCGCGCTCGCTCAGCCTCAGTCCTTGACGTCGATGACTTTGTCCTTGTCGTCGAAGGTCAGGGAGACGTTGTTGAAACGCTTCTTCGCGTATTTCAGGACGCGGTCCGTGTCGTCGAGGGTCAGGCTCTTCGGCGGGTAGCCGATGGCGAGGAAAATCGCCCTGCGCGACATGCCGACCTCGTAGCGGCCGGCCTCGATCGCCTTCTTCTCTTTGTCGGAGAGGTCCTTGGGCAGCTCGACGGCCTTCTCGGCGAAATTCTTGTTGGCCCAGTCGGAGAACGACACCTTGTTGTGCTTCTCGACGTACTCGATCTCCAGCGGCGTGTTGTTCTCGCGGGCGAAGCGGACCTCGTCGTCGTCGGCGCTGAGGACGGTCAGCTTGGCGTTCACCGGGATCACCGTGTCGAGGCCGATGTAGTTGGTGCTGTACGCGTACATCGCGTCACCCTTGCGCTCGCAGTGGATGGCAACCTTCGCATAGACGACCTTGCCCGGCGCGAAGAGGGTCGGCGCGGGACCGCTGCCGAAAGCGGCGGCGAAAGTCGAGACGAAGAGCAAAGGCAGCGAGGAAACGAGCAACCGCAGCATGACGAAGCCTCCACGAATTGAGGCTCGGAGCCTAGCAGAGCATGAGAAACATGCCAAGTTCGCGGATTTCCGGTACGCTAGGGCTGCTCAAGCCTTATTTTCCGCCCAGTCTGGAGTGCGCGCATGTTCGGGATTGGTTTCTTCGAGCTCGTCGTCATCGCCATCGTGGCGCTGGTCTTCGTCGGCCCCAAGAGACTGCCGGAAGTGATGAAGCAGGCTGGCAAATTCTTCGTCCACATCCGCCGCACCGCGAACGACGTCAAGGGAACCTTCGAGGGCGTCCTGAAAGACGCCGAGGACGAGATTCGCCGCGAGGAAGTGACGCACATGAAGCAGATGCTTTCGGCCCAGGCGCAAGCGAGCCCACAGACGGTGCCGACGACCGCGACCGCGCTGCCCGACGCGCACGGCCACGCCAATCAGACGACCGCGCAGGCCACCGGCGTCCCGATGACCCCGCATCCGGAAGTGACCGGAGTCGTCGCGCACGACCCGCACGCCGCTGACGCCGGCACCGGCCATGCCGGCGCCCAGCCGTCGAGCACGGGTACGGGTACGGACCCGAACCCGAACTGACGCGAACGTGGACCATTTCACCTATAAACAAGACAAGCTCTGCTGCGAGAACGTGCCTCTGAACGAGGTGGCGCGGGCCTGTGGAACGCCGGTCTACGTTTACTCGCGCGCGACGGTCGTGAAGCAGTGCCGCGCGTTGTTGGACGCCTTCGACGGCTACCCGACGACCGCCTGCTTCGCCGTCAAAGCGAACAGCAACCTCTCGATCCTGAAGCTGATCTTCGGCGAGGGCCTGGGCGCCGACCTGGTCTCCGTCGGCGAGCTCGAGCGCGCGCTCCTGGCCGGCGCCGACCCGAAAAAGATCGTCTTCTCCGGCGTCGGCAAGCGCGACGACGAGATCGCCCGCGCGCTCGAGGTGGGCATCAAGTCCTTCAACGTCGAGTCGACCTACGAGCTCGAGGCCATCTCGAAGCTCGCGACCGCGCGGGGAACGAAGGCCAGAATCAGCCTCCGCGTCAATCCGAACATCGACGCGAAGACCAACCCGAAGATCGCGACCGGCCTCCATTCGACGAAGTTCGGCCTGACCGAGGCCGAGCTTCCGGCCTTGGTCGACCGCATTCTGCGCGATCCCGCCCTCGCCCTGGTCGGCGTCGGCTGCCACATCGGCAGCCAGATCGTCGAGCTCGCGCCGATCGTCGAGGCCGCGCGCCGTATGGTGGACATCGCCAAAGGCTTGAAGGCCCGCGGCGCGCCCCTGAGCTTCCTCGATCTGGGCGGCGGCCTCGGCATCCGCTACGCCGACGAGACGCCCCCTAGCCTCGAAGATTATGCGCGGGCGCTGGTCTCCGCCGTCCGCACCACCGGCCTCGAGCTCGTCGTCGAGCCCGGCCGCGTCCTCGTAGGCAATGCCGGGGTCCTCGTGACCAAAGTCCTCGGCGTGAAGCAGACGCCGGCCCGCCATTTCATCGTGCTCGACGCGGCGATGAACGACCTCATGCGCCCGAGCCTGTACGACGCGTTCCACGACATCGTCCCGGCCGTGCCGACGAAGCCGGGCGACGCCCAGGTGCTCTGCGACTTCGTCGGCCCCGTCTGCGAGACCGGCGACATCCTCGGCACGGACCGGCAGGCAGCTCTGCCAAAGGCCGGCGCGCTCTTCGCCATCCGCAGCGCCGGCGCTTACGGATCCTCGATGGCCTCCCAGTACAACAGCCGCCCCCGCGCCCCAGAGGTCCTGATCGACGGCGCGGCCTGGAAAGTGGTACGGCGAAGAGAGAGCCTTTCGGCGCTGTGGGCGGACGAGCTCGCGGCGCTCGACCAATAATTCGCAGCGAAAGAGACTCGCGTGTACGCGCAATTCCCAGCAGCTAGTCCGATCGTGCAAAAGTACGGCGGCACTTCGGTCGGATCGGTGGAGCGCATCAAAGCCGTCGCCGACCGCATCGCCAAGCAATTCGCGGCGGGCCACACGAAGCTCGCGATCGTCGTCAGCGCGCAATCCGGCGAGACCAATCGCCTCGTCGACCTGATGCGCCAGGTGAACCCGAACGCCAGCGGCGCCGCGTACGACATGGCCGTCGCCGCCGGCGAGCAGGTGAGCGTGGCGCTGACGACCGCGGCGCTGGAGAGCGCGGGGCTCAAGGCCGTGCCGTTCCTCGCTTACCAACTCGGCATCAAGACCGACGAGCTCCACTCGAAAGCGCGCATCAAGTCGATCGCGACCGCCGGCATCCACGAGGCCTGGAAGAACGGCGCCGTCGCCGTGATCGCCGGCTTTCAGGGCGTCGCCGACGACATGACGATCACGACCCTAGGCCGCGGCGGCAGCGACACGAGCGCCGTCGCCTTGGCCGTCGCCCTCGAAGCCGTCTTTTGCGAGATCAACACTGACGTCGACGGCGTCTTCACCGCCGACCCGCGCATCGTGCCGGGCGCGAAGTTGATCGAGCGCATGGACTACGAGACCGCGCTGGAGATGGCGTCTCTCGGCAGCAAGGTGCTGCATCCCCGTTGCGTCGAGCTCGGCGCCAAATGGAAGATGCCGATCACCGTCCGCAATACCTTCACTCCGAACGAGCATCAAAGGACCTGGATCATGTCGCAGACCGAGACCACGCCGATCGAAGCCCTCGCCGTTCAAGGCGTCACCCTAGACCGGAACATTGCGCGCATCACCCTCGAAGGCCTGCGCAAGGACTCGTCGGTGATCTCGGAGATCTTCGCCAAGCTCGGCGCGCTCGGCGTCAACGTCGACATCATCGTGCACGACAAGCCGAAGGCGGCGGATCAGATGCGCCTCGGCTTCACCGTCGCCAAGGGCGACCTGGACACCGCGCAGAAGGCGATCGCGGCGCTCGTCGCCGAGAAATCCTACGACAAGCTGCGCGTCTATGCCGAGACGGGGATCTCGAAAGTCTCTTGCGTCGGGGTCGGCATGCACAGCTATTCGGGAGTCGCCGGGCGCACGTTTCAAGCGCTCACGGGCGCGGACATCGACATCCACATGATCTCAACCTCAGAGATCAAGATCTCCTGCGTCGTCTCGGAAAAAGATGCCGAGCGGGCGATGCAGGCGCTCCACGACGAGTTTCAGCCTTCGCTATAAGCTAAGGCCGACAAGCTCGTCCGCGACGGGCTTGTCCGCCGTAGCCATGCGAAGGCGGAATCAGCCCTTGAACTTCCGGATGTGCGCGACCATGTCTTTGATCTCGTCGTCCGAGAGGACGCCGCCCCAGGGCGCCATCGTCGCGCTCAGGCCGTTCGCCGCGCCGCCGTTCTTGAGGACGGAAGTGATGCGCGCGTCGTCGGTCGCCGTTTGCCAGGCCACGTCCTTTAGATTCCGCGGCTTCGGATTCAGCGCCGCGCCGGCCGGTCCGTTCCCGTCGCCCGCATCCCCGTGACAGCTGGCGCAGTACATATTGTACTTGTCGCCGATCGGCACGGCGGCGACCGCGCCGGAAGGCAAATCGCCCGTCGCGGTCAGCACCGGCAAAGCCTTTTCGGTGGTCACGCGCTCGCTCGTGTAGACGTTGTTCATCTTGCTGCGATCGAATTGCTCGGTGCAGGCGGCACCCAGAATGACCGGAAAAGACAGCGCCGCGAGACCGCTCAGCCAGCGGGACGAGAGCATAGGGCAAAACCTCAACGGGAACAGGCGTCTGCGTTAAAACTGGAGTCTCGAACTTAGCAGGTTGGCGCGAGCTTCGCCAGCGCCAATTCAAGCGTCAAGCGCCCGAGACTGATGGGTTTTTGACGAGCGGACTCATTTCCAGTTGTAGGCGATGCGCGCGTCGAAGGTCTCGTCTGAGTCCGACGTCTTGCCGCGGCGATCACGGAAAAAGGCCTGGGCATAGCGCTTATCGAAGCTTGTCTTGTGGTACTCGATCGTGAGGACGAGCCCGGCTTCGAGGTCCATGCCACCACCGAGCGTGTACGCCGTCTGCTCGAGCTGGTTTTTGCCCGACGACTCCGGAGTAACGCAGACGCTGTTTTGATAGGCGTTGCACAGCGAGAAGGTGTCGACTGAACCGGTGTCGATGCGCCGCGACGTGAAGTCGCCGCCGACGAAATAGCGCTCGAGCAGGCGGTAGCGAGCGCTCACGCCGTAGGTCGTCCGCTGAACGGTGTTGACGGCCTCACCCTTGGGATCCTCGACGAAGAAGGTGTCGAGATCGAGCTGCGGGCATTTCGCATAGTCGGTGAGGGGAGGCGTCGACGCTTTTTTCTTGTCGAGGTCGCTGAAGACGTTCCGCTGCCAGCCGAGGCCGACGCTCAAACCCTCGAAACCTTTCATCGTGCCGTCGAGGCGCAGACCGGCCGCGAGGCGCTGCGTCGAATGGCCGAGCTTTGGCGCTGGCGACACCACGCCGCAGTCGGCTGCGAGCTGCTCGCGCTGGTACGTCGCCGCGTCCGAGCCGGCGCTATTGCCGTCGAAGGACGCGCCGAAGACGAGCGCCAAGCCGGCGATGACGTCGGCGTCGACGCCGAAGCCGAAAAACTGCTGCGGATCAAGGTTTTGGCCGCTCTCGCCTTCGCCGTTACCGGCCGCGAGCTTCACACGCATGTCACTCAGGGCGGTGAGGTGATAGCCGACGGTGAGCGCCGTCTGCTTCCAGCCCGTGTCGGCGAACCGCGAGGCGAGCGCGAGCCCGCTCTGTGAAGGGATCTTCGCGGCCCCGCCGTAGCTCTCGATCCCGACCTCGAGGTTCGGGCGCGGCGTCCAGATCAGCGCGTAGTCGTCGACGAGCAGAAACGGCGTGTCGCGCACCGAGGGCAAGCCGTCACGCAGCGGCGTGTTCTCCTTCGACGCGACCGGAGTGCCAAACGGATCGAGGCGGATGCGCCCGGATAACGCCGGAGGGAGCGTCTCCCGCGCTTCGAAGCGCAAACCGGTGAGCGTGATGCACTCCTGGCTCGCGCCCTTGTCGGTATTGAAGCCGTGGAGGCAGTCGAGGCGCAACCCGACCGACGACTGGGCGACGGCCGAGGTCGCCGCATTCAAGGCGAGAAGCGCAAAAAGTGGCGGCATGCGGCGCGACATCAGTTCTTTCCTTCGAGCTCGTAAGCCAGCGTGAGGCCGTAGCGGCGAAGTTTTTTCTCGTCGCCCTTGGGATCGACGAAGCCGCCGAGATGCGCGCCCTGCGCATCGATCTGCTCGCGGCGCTCGTCGGCGACCAGGACCTCGAGCGTCAGCTCTTCCCCGAAGCTGCCGAGAAAGCCGATCTCGAGCTGCCGCCCGGAGACCTCGACTTCGTTCGGACGGTCGCTCGTGCCGACGTGCCCGCCGGCGAGGACCCACATGTTGGGCATCACCTGCGCCGACATCGTGAGGCTCGCGCTGCGTTGCTCGCGCTTCTTCTCGTCGACGCCACGCCAGCTCTCGACGACCGCGCGCACGTCGAGGCTCGCCTTCGTCGGCACGGGCCCGACGTCGAAACGACCGACGGCGGCGAACGTCGCCATCACCTCGTGGCGTTTGCCGCCGATGATTTTCTCGTCGAGGGTCCCCCACAAGAGCGAGAGCTCGAGCTCATTCAACGGAATCCAGACCAAGCTGGCGGCGCCGCCCTGATGCGCGTCGCGAGCGGTGGGGGCGCGGTCGAAGGCGCCGCCGCGCTCGCCCTGCGTCTCGACGCGATCCTCGTCGCCGTGCAGGAAATAGGCGTCGGCGAGGATCGTTCCGGCCGCGGTCGCTTCGGCCGAATCGGGCGCGGTGTTCGCATTCTGCCAGCGCAGCCGCAGGCCGGAAAAGCGCGCCGGTAGGCGGACGCTGAGGCCGAAATCCAGCGCCGGGGCGTAGCTGCGCCGGACCGGGGCCAGCTCCTCGAAGACGCCGATGCTCGTCGCGAGGCTCGTGGCCGGGTAGATCGAGATCAGGTAGGCGTCGAGGAAATGCAGCGTCGGCTCGGGCCGGTAAGGACCGCCGCTACGCCGGTCGGGCTCGCGCAAGATCTCCTCGTTCATCGTGTCGGGCCGCAACACGAGCGCGAGGCTCGCCGTGCGCTGTGTCCGCCAGTCGAGGGCTATGCGCGCGCGATCGAGGCCCAGGGCGCGCGGTTGGCCGGTCTTCTCGCGGTCGTTCAGGAAGCCGTCGCGGTAGCCGAGCTCGAGGCCGACGCCGTAGGTCAGAACGCTGGCGGCGGCCGCTTTCGGCGCGCCCTCCGGCGCCGCGTAGGCCGTCAAGGCGCCGACGCTGGTGTAAATCGCCAGCAAGGTCGCGAAGGTCGTGATCGTAGGTTTCATTTCGCGATTGTTATGCGTTTGACCGAAGGGCGCCACGTCAAAAAACGGACGTCGAAAGCGTCGGCGGCTTGGCGGGCGAGCGCCGGAACTTTGACGGCTCCGCGCAGGTCGGATCGCCGCGTCACTCCCGCCAGAGACCGCAAGGGGCGCGGCGGACAGGGAAATCGGCGCGCGCTTTCCGCGGGCGAAAACCGCATGGCACGGCTTTTGAATGGAGACCTCACAGTCCCCAGAGGAAACATGGCGAAAGACGACAAAAAAGAAGACAAGAAAGACGCCAAGGCCGAGAAGCCCGAAGCGACGCCCGAAGACGCGGCCGCGAAGACCAAGAAGAAGAAGCTCCTGATCGCGGCGATCGGCGGCGTCGTCCTCTTGGGTGGCGGTGGCGCGGCTTTGGCGATGTTCCTCGCCGGAGGCGGCGACAAGGGCGGTGGGAGCGGCGATCACGGCGCACCTGCGGGCGAGCAGGGCTCCGCGGCCGCGGGGAACGGGTCCGGCGAGGCGCAAGCCTCGGGCTCCGGCAGCGGCCGCGGATCGGCCGTCGCGTCAGGCTCCGGTAGCGGCAACGCCTCTGGCTCCGCCGCGGCGCAGGGCTCCGGCAGCGGCGCGAAGACCGCCAAGCTCGAAGGCGTCGACTTCGGCTGCACGCACCCTTTGACGCCTTTCCACCTGAACCTCGGCAACCCCCTGGAAAACCGCTACATCCGCCTCGAAGTCTCCCTCGAATACGGCTGCGCCGACGAGATCAAGGCGGAGATCGAGAAGCGCCTGCCGCAACTCCGCGATGCGGTGATCTCCGTCACCTCCCGCAAGACCCGCGAATTCCTCCTCGGCCCCGACGGCAAAGAGCAGCTCCGCAAGGAGATCGGCAACCGCATCAACCACTACATGACCGCCAAGATCGACGACGTCTTCATCACCGACATCTTGATAGAGTAACCAACGCATGAATCAGGTCCTCTCTCAGAACGAGGTCGACGCGCTGCTGTCGGCCGTCTCGGACAACCGCGTCGACGCGGACGAGATGGGCGGCGACGACCAGCTGAAGAGCGGCGTCGTGCAGTACGACCTCGCAAACCAGGACCGGATCATCCGCGGCCGGATGCCGACGCTCGACATCATTCACGACCGTTTCATCCGCCTCTTTCGCGTCACGCTCTCCAACGCGCTGCGCAAAATGGCGAACCTGAGCGTCAACTCCACCGGACCCCTGAAATTCAGCGAGTTCATGAACTCGCTGCCGCTGCCGTCCTGCCTCAACATCTTGCGCTTAGACCCTCTGCGCGGCGCCGCCGTCATGGTGATCGAGTCGAAGCTGCTCTACGCGCTCGTCGACAGCTTCTTCGGCGGCAACGACGTGCCCTACACGAAGATCGAAGGCAAGGACTTCACCCAGATCGAGATCAAGATCGCCCGCCGCGTCGTCCTCTCCGCGATCGACGACTACGAGAAGGCTTGGGAGCCGGTGTACCCGCTGAAGGTCGGCTACAGCCGTACCGAGATCAACCCGCAGTTCGTCGCCGTCGTCCCGCCCTCGGACGTCGTCATCGCGACGACCTTCGACGTCGAGCTCGAGAAGGTCTCCGGCACGATCAAGATCGTCATCCCCTACGCGACCCTCGAGCCGATCAAGTCGAAACTTTCCGTCGGCTTCCAGTCGGAGCAGCTCGAGGTCGACTTCATCTGGATCAACCGGATCAAAGAGCAAATCATGGGCACGGCCGCGAACCTCCTCGTGAAGCTCGGCGAAGCCGACGTCGCGATGCGCGACCTCATGGAGCTCGCCCCCGGCGACATCATCCAGCTCGACAGCGATGCGACCATGCCTCTCGACATCCTGGTCGAAGGCGTTCCGAAGTTCAAAGGCATCCCGGGGCTCCTCAAAGGCAACCGGGCGCTGAAGATCGTTGAGTCGTTGATCGACGTTTAAGCGTGTGAAGGGGTGCGAGTCATGGCGAATGATAGCGGCGGCATGAATCCCGAAGACTTCGGACTGGGCTCAGATTTCGACGAGGCCCTGGCGGAAGCCACGGGCGACGGCTCGAAATCCGGCGGCTCCGCCTCGGACGACGGCGGGCAGCAGCAAAACAACTCCGTGACCATGGGCGACGACTCGCGCATGTCCCGGATGGATTTCTCCAAGCTGAAGATGATCCTCGACATCCCGCTCAAGGTGTCGGTGGAGCTCGGACGCACCAAGATGCTCGTCAACGACCTCCTCCAGCTCGGCCAAGGCTCGGTGATCGAGCTCGACAAGATCGCCGGCGAGCCCATGGAGATCCTGATCAACGACAAGCTCGTCGCCATGGGCGAGGTCGTCGTCGTCAACGAGAAGTTCGGCGTGCGCCTCACGGACGTCGTCTCGCAGTTCGGTCTCGGTGACTTGGCTTCGTCGGATAAACAAGCCGGCTGATGCCGGAATATCTCGAGGTCTCCCCCATCGTGCGTACGATCTTGCCCCTGATCCTCCTCTTATCCCTGCCGATCCTCGGCGGCGCCGCCGCGCCGCAAGACGCGCAGAAGGTCCAAACCGCGCCTTTCGTCGCGCTCGGCGAGATCGACTCCGAGGTCGACGACAAGCTCACCATCGTCACGGTGCGTCTCGATCAGAAGCCGGCGTGGAAGGCCGCCGGCGAGCTGCAGGACCACGGATCCTTCCTGCAGCTCGTGCTCCCCGACACGCTGGTGCCGGAGCCAGGTAAGTTCATCGCCAGCGACTCGCCGTTCGTGAAAAAGATCGCCGTCTTCCAGCTGAATCAGAAGGACGCAGGCGTGCGCTTCTTCGTCGGCGCCGACGCCGCGGCGACGAAGGACGCGGCCTCGGTCGAGCTCTTCGACAAGCGTCTCGTGCTCACCATCGACCACGCAAAGCTGAAGGGGCTCCTGCCCGCGCCCTCGACGACGGCCGAAGCGGTGCTCGCGAAGACCGAGGTGTCGCGCGACATCCCCTCGCCGGCGGAGCGCCTGAAGAACGACAAGGCCGCGGCGAAAGGCGCCACGCTCGCCGCCGGCAAAGGCGTCGATCTGCGCGAGAAGCTGACCCAAGTCGCGATGTTCCTCGGCGGCCTGATCCTTTTCGCCGGCCTAGCCCTTATGGTCAAGCCTCTGATTCGTAAGCACAAAATGCGTCTCGCGGCCGATCGCGACGAGAACGACGCTCCGGTCGGCATGCGCACCTTGGGCCATCTGCCGATCGCGGCGCGCCAGAAGCTGCAACTGATCCAGGTCGGCGACGAGAAAATCTTGATCGGCGTGACGGCCGATTCGATCAGCTACATCACGACCGTCGGCAAGAAGGAAGCCTCGCAGGGCTACAACCGCGTCGCCGCCTCCTTTGCGCAGACGATGCAGCTGGAGGCCCCGCCGGCGACGGCGACGACGAAACCGACGTTGAAGAAGATGCCCGGCAACGACGAGGCTACGATCCGAGCGAAGGCCGCGGCCGCCTCGCAGAGGCTCGCCGCGACGGTCGAAAAACCGACGGCGCCGGCGCCGGGCCCGAAAGCTCCGGCCAAGCCCGCTCCCACCCGCGTCGCCATCTCTGTCGGCGAGGACGGCATCACCGACCACCGCAACGGGATCAAAGGCGCATACTCCGCGCCGCCGCAGCCTTCGAAGCAGGGCGACGACGGCCCGAGAGGCGTCGAGGACGTCACCCGCTTGATCCGTGAGAAGCTCAAATCCTTGAAGAGCATGGGATGACCAGATTCCTCGCCGCGCTCGTCTTGGCCTTCGTCGCGCTCGCCTTTCTGGCCAGCGCTTCTCCCGCGTTCGCGCAGGCGAAGATCCCGACCATCTCGGTCGACCTGAAAGAGACCGACGAGCCCACCGACATGGTCCCGGCGATGAAGATCGTCGGCCTCCTGACCATCCTCTCGGTGGCGCCTGCGATTCTCCTGATGATGACCTCGTTCACGCGTATCCTCGTCGTCCTCAGCTTCGTGCGTCAGGCGCTCGGGACGATGACCATGCCGCCGAACCAGGTCATCGTCGGCCTCGCCATGTTCCTCACCTTCTTCACCATGTCGCCCGTTATCGACGTCGTCCGCGAGAAGGCCTTCAACCCCTACGTGGAGAAGAAGATCACGCAGGAGCAGGCCTTCGACGAGCTGATCAAGCCCGTGAAGAAGTTCATGCTGGCGCAGACCCGTGAATCCGACCTCGAGATGTTCTACGGCATCACCAAGGAAGCGCGCCCGAAGACGCACGACGAAGTGAGCATGACGCTCCTCATGCCGGCGTTCCTCGTCTCGGAGCTGAAAACGGCCTTCCAGATCGGCTTCCTGATCTACATCCCCTTCCTCGTCATCGACATGGTGGTGAGCTCGGTCCTGATGGCCATGGGCATGATGATGCTGCCGCCGACCGTCGTGTCGCTGCCGTTCAAGCTCATCCTTTTCGTCCTCGTCGACGGCTGGGCCATGATCGTCGAGAACCTGGTTAGAAGCTTCAACATGTAGCTGGGAAAGAGAGACGCCCGATGACCGACCAAACCGTGATCGACCTCGGCTCGCGCGCGATCTGGGTCGCCGTGCAAGTCGCCGCGCCCGCCCTGATCGTGACGCTGGTCGTCGGTCTGATCGTCTCCGTCTTCCAGGCGGCGACGCAGATCAACGAGCAGACGCTCTCCTTCATCCCGAAGATCCTGGTGCTGACGGCGGCCCTCGTCCTCGCCGGCCCCTGGATCCTCCACGTGATGCTCGACTTCACCACCGAGATCTTCAACGGCATCCCGATGGTGACCCGCTAAAGATGTTGAGCGCCTTCCCCGATCCGATCGCACTGCTTCCGGGAGGGCTCGCCTTCCTCCGGATCGGCGCGATCTTGCTGGCCCTGCCGCTGATCGGCGATCCGCCGACGCCGATGCGCGTGCGCGTGCTCTTGGCCTTGTCCCTCGCGATCGGGCTCTCGAGCCTGATCCCGAAGATCGCCTTGCCCTCGCTCGAGACCGACGTCCTCTCGGTGGCCCTGATCGTCTGCCGCGAGGTCGTCATCGGCATGGTCATCGGCTACCTCGCGCGCATGTGCTTCGACGGCATCCTGATGGCCGCGAGCATCGTCGCCTACCAGATGGGCTTCGGCACCTCGAGCCTCTTCGTCCCCGACGCCGGCGCGCAGATGGACGCGTTCTCGGCCTTCCACCGCGTCGTCGTCATGCTGATCTTCCTGGCGCTGGACCTGCACCATGTCTTCATCGGGGCCATCGCCGAGACCTTCGTCCTGATCCCGGCGGGCACGGCGACGATGAACACCTCGCTCGCGACCATGTTCATCACCCTCACCGGCGGCATCCTCTCGATCGCCATCCAGCTCTCGGCGCCGATCCTCGTCGCCATGCTCTTCACCATGGCCGGCCTGGGCCTGGTCGCGCGCACCGTGCCGCAGATGAACGTGTTCACGATGAGCTTCCCGGTCAGCTTCTTCCTCGGGATGGTCCTCTACATCGCCACCCTGCCGTTCTTCCCGAACTGGATGCAAAGCCACTTCCTCGACCAGCGTACGACCCTCACCGCCGCCATCAAGAGCATGGTCCCCTGACCCATGTCCGAAGACCAATCAGCAGACGACAAGACAGAAGACGCGACGCCAGAGCGACGAGAGGACGCTCGGGAGAAGGGTCAGGCCGTCTTGTCGCGGGAGCTCACCTCGGTCGCCATCCTGGCGGCCTCTTGCGCGTTCGCCATCCAGATGGCGCCGCGCATGATCCAAGGGCTCGAGAAGATCTTCGTCCAGAGCTTCGAGTCGGTGACGACGCGCCGCGTCGACCGCGACTCGCTGATCGAGTACTTCGGCCAGACCTGGATCGACGCGATGATCTACATCCTGCCGATGTTCGCCGTCGTGGCGGTGGTCGCGATCGCCTTGACCTACGGGCAGACGCGCATCCTCTTCTCCTGGGAGAAGCTGAAGCCGGACTTTTCCCGCATGAATCCGCTCACTGGCGTCGCCCGCATGGTGAACACGACCGCGGTCACCGAGCTCGTCAAAGGCATCGCGAAGATGACCGCCGTCGGCCTCGTCGCCTATGCGATCCTGCATTCTGAGTGGCGTAAACTTCCGGAATTAATGACTTATCCGATCATCTCGACCTGGACTTATTGGGGCGACATCACCAAACAGCTCTTCTGGTCGGTCTCGGCGCTCCTCCTCGTCATCGGCGGCTTCGACTACTTCGTAAACTACTTCTCTTTTGAGAAGTCCCTGCGAATGTCGAAGCACGACATCAAGGAAGAATACAAAAAGCGCGAGGTCGATCCGCACGTCAAGGCCCGGATCCGGCGCATGGCGCGCGATCTCGGCATGAAGAAGACGCTGGAAAAGACCCGCGAGGCGACCGTCCTCATCACCAACCCGACGCACTATTCCATCGCGCTCTCTTACGAGCTCGGCATGGGCGCGCCGGTGCTGGTCGCCAAGGGCATGGATTTCATCGCGCTCGAGATGCGCGAGATTGCCAAAGAAATGGGCATCCCCATCATCGAGAATCGTCCGTTAGCCCGCGAGCTCTACGCCACCGTCAAAGAGGGCGAAGAGGTTCCCGACAAGCTCTACAAGGTCGTCGCCGAGATCATCCGCTACGTCTTCAAGCTGAAGGGCAAGGCCCTCGGCAAAAAAGCCAAACCGAAGGAATGAGCTGAATGGCCACCAAGGCCGCCGCCGACACCCCCGCCACGGGCCTAATGGCCATCGTGCGCAGCACCGACATCCAGCTCGCGCTGGGCGTCGTGTCGATCATCTTCATGATGGTCGTGCCGCTGCCGCCGTTGCTGCTCGACATGCTGCTTTCGATCTCGATTACCATGTCACTGATGATCCTGCTCATCTCGATCTACGTGAAAGAGCCGCTCGAGTTCTCGACCTTTCCGACGCTCCTCCTGTTGACGACGCTCTTCCGCCTTGCGTTGAACGTCGCCACCACTCGCTCCATCCTCCTCAACGGCGCGACCGGGGAGGTCTCGCACGTCGTCACCGCCTTCGGCAACTTCGTCGTCGGCGGCAACTACTTCGTCGGCTTCGTCATCTTCGCGATCCTCGTCGTGATCAACTTCATGGTCATCACGAAAGGCGCCGGCCGGGTCGCCGAGGTCGGCGCGCGTTTCACCTTGGACGCCATGCCGGGCAAGCAGATGGCGATCGACGCCGAGCTCAACGCCGGCCACATCAACCGGGACGAGGCCCGCCGCCGCCGCTCGAAGATCGAGCGCGAAGCCGACTTCTACGGCTCCATGGACGGTGCCTCGAAGTTCGTCCGCGGCGACGCCATCGCCGGCATCATCATCACCGTCATCAACATCGTCGTCGGCCTCCTCCTCGGCGTCGTCACCTATGGCCTGACCTTCGCCGAGGCCGCGCAGAAGTTCACGCTCCTGACGGTCGGTGAGGGCCTGGTCGCCCAGATCCCCGCGCTGATCATCTCGACCGCCGCCGGTATCGTCGTCACCCGCGCCGGCGGCACCGGCGGCCTCTCCGAGGAGATGTCGAGCCAACTCACGATGCATCCGAAGGCGGCGTATCTCTGCTGCGCCGTCCTCGTCATCTTGGCCATCGTCCCGGGCATGCCTTTCGTGCCCTTCTGCCTCCTCGCGATCGCCTTCTATTTCCTGGGCCGCTATGCGACGCGACAAGTCGACGCCCGAGACGCCGCGCTCGCTCGCGAGAGCAAAGAGAAGGTCGCGCTCGAAGGCGGCAAGTCGGACTCGATCGAGGCGCTCCTCCACCTCGACTCGTTGGCGCTCGAAGTCGGCGTCGAGCTCGTGCCGCTCGTCGACACGGCGCAGGACGGCGAGGTGCTGGAGCGCATCGTCTCGGCCCGGAAGCAGCTGGCGCAGGACCTTGGCATCATCGTGCCGATCGTCATGATTCGCGACAACATCCAGCTCCGCCCCGATGAGTACCAAATCATGCTCAAGGGCAACGCCATCGGCAAAGGCCGGCTGCACGTGCGGCGCTATCTGGCGATGGATCCGAGCGATGTCGTCGATCCTTTGGAAGGCATCAAGACGAAGGAGCCAGCTTACGGCCTGGACGCGATCTGGGTCATGCCGAACCAGCGCGACGAGGCTACGTTCCGCGGCTACACCGTGGTCAACTGCGCCACCGTCGTCGTCACGCACCTGACCAAGTTGATCCAAGATCATGCGCACGAGCTGATCGGCCGGCAGGAAGTGCACAACCTCGTCGAGGGCCTCAAGGCGGAACACCCGAAAGTCGTGGACGAAGTCATCGCGACCGATCGCCTCTCGCTCGGCGACGTCGTCAAAGTGCTGCAAAACTTGCTCGCCGAGGGCGTCTCGATCAGAGACCTGCTGTCCGTCTTCGAGACGCTCGCCGATCATTGCCGCACGATCCGCAATCCCGACGCTCTCACGCGTTATGTACGCAAAGCTTTGGGCCGTGGTATCATCAAGAAGTACTCCACTCCCGATCAGCAGCTTGTCGTAACGTCGCTCGACCGCTCCGTCGAAGACGTCCTCGTCCAAGGGTTGATTCAGAACGACGACGGCTCGACCTCCCTCAACGTCGAGCCCGAGATCGCCCAGCGCGTCCTCAACAACATCGCCGACTCCATGAAAAACTTCGAGACGTCCGGCACCATGCCGATCCTCCTCTGCGGCTCCCGCCTCAGATGGGACCTCCGCAAGCTCATCGCCCGCTTCATCCCCGGCATGACCGTCCTCGCCTTCGACGAAATCCCCTCCGACGTGCAAACCAAGAACATCGGCATGGTAACCCTCTGATGGTGACGCTCTAAGATGGATATCCGCACCTTCGAAGCGTTCTCGATGAAGGACGCCATCAAATCGGTGAAGAAGGCGCTCGGCGCCGACGCCGTCATTCTCTCCACCAAAGAGAAGCCGAGCGAGAACGGCAAGAACCGGATCATCGAGGTCACGGCCGCGGCCGCCGGCACCATGCGCTCCGTCGGCGGCGCGCAGGCGCAGCCCGGCGTTTCCCTGCAGCAATCCGGCATGCGCGAGTTGGAGGGCCAGCTCGACGGCCTCTCGATCCGCATGTCCGCGCTCCAAGACTCGACGCCCACCAAGCGCCAGGTCGAGACCATCGAGGCCGGGCTCCGCGAAGTGAAAATGCTCCTCGTCGAGGCGCTCCGCGGCAAAGAGGGCTCAACCCTCAAGGACCTGCCGATCGCGCTCGTTCCCCTCGAAAGACAGCTCCGCGTCATGGGCGTCGACGACGCGAGCATGACCGATCTCGTGCGCCACCTGCGGACGCTCCCCGATCCGACCGAAGAGGCCGAGGGCTTCTACCGAGACCACGCCGTCCGCTGGATGATGAAGCGCATCAAGATCGCCTCCCGCTGGCAGATGACGCCCGGCGCGCCCGCGGTCCACGCGCTCGTCGGCCCGCCCGGCGCCGGGAAGACCGCGGCGGTCGCGAAGATCGCGGCGCGCTATCACATGAAAGAGAAGGCGAAGGTCGCCGTCGCCAGCTGCGATCACCACCGCCTCGCCGCCTCCGAGCAGATGCGCGTCTTCTGCAAGGTCGTCGGCGTGCCCTTCATCGCGTTGAGCGACGAGACGGACCTGCGCCGCGCCGTCGACCAGAAGAAGGACGTCGACCTGCTCCTGATCGATACGCCAGGGATCGGCGCGAAATCCGCCTCCGGTATGGCCGAGATCCAAGCGCTGAAGAACGTCGGCGTGCCGATCGAGTTCCACCTCTGCCTCTCCGTCACGGAGAAAGAGTCGCAGCTCGACGCCGCGATCAAGGCCTATGCCCCGCTCGGCCTCTCGAGCCTCGTCTTCACGAAACTCGACGAAAGCTGGAGTTTCGGCGAAATCTACAATCTTTCCCGGCGCTGGTCCCTGCCGCTCTCCTTCTTCTCCGTCGGCCCGGAAATCCCCCAGGACGTCGAGCGCGCCACCCGCGAGCGCGTTCTCGAACGTCTCTTCGGCCTCTGAGGTTATTGATAATGCGCGCTGTTTCCCCGAGACATTCTCCGTTGGTCGTCGCCGTGACGAGCGGCAAAGGCGGCGTCGGCAAAACGCTCACGACCGTCAATTTCGCCGTTGCCGCCCGTAGGATGGGCAAGACCGTCCTGATCTTGGACGGCGACCTCGGCATGGCGAACGTGGACGTTGTTCTGGGCCTCCAGCCCAGATACAATATTCGAGACGTCCTCGATGGGCATGCGGAGCTCGAAGACATCATCGTCGACGGCCCCATGGGCATCGCGGTGATCCCTTCCGGATCCGGCGTCGCCAGCCTCACTCGCCTCTCCTATCTCCAGCAGCAGCAAATCCTCGACCAGCTCGGCCGCGTCAAGGACCGCTTCGACCTCCTCCTCATCGACACCGGCGCAGGAATCTCCGACACCGTGCAACACCTGAACAAGGTCGCCGACCGCTCGCTGGTCGTGACCACTCCAGAGCCACACGCCCTCACAGACGCTTTCGGTCTGATGAAAGTCCTGCGTGACGAGCACGGCATGAACTCCTTCGACTTGTTGATGAACCAGGTGCGGAGCGAGAGCGAGGGACTCAAGGTCGCCGAGCGTTTCGCCGAAGTTGCGGGACGCTTCCTCGACGTCCACGTTTCCTACGCCGGCTCCGTCCCCTTCGACACCCAGGTCCAAAAGGCCGTGATGCAGCGCAAAGCCGCGTCCGAGCAATCGACGTTCACCCTGGCCGGCCAGGCGTGGACCCAGATCGCTCGACGCCTTATGGCGCAAACCTCTCCGCGCTCCTCCTCGGGGCGCGGCGCCGATTTCTGGAAAGAGCTCGTCACCGGTCCCGCCCGCAAGCACGCCGTCAGCATCTGAAGTCTCTGAAGGAGCGCGAGTGAAAGGCCTAGTCAAACGCTACAAAGCCGATACGTCGGGCGTCGACGGAAAGTTGCGCGACCAGCTCATCATGGACTACGCGCCGCTCATCCGCTTCGTCGCCCAACGCATCGCGGCACGGCTGCCGTCGAACATCGACATCGACGACTTGATCTCTGCGGGCGTCATCGGCCTGATGGACGCGATCGAGAAATACGATCCGAGCCGCGACAACAAGTTCAAGACGTACGCCGAGTTCCGCATCCGCGGCGCCATCTTGGACGAGTTGCGATCGCAGGACTGGGTCCCGCGCTCGGTGCGCGACAAGGCGAAGAAGATCGAGCGCGCCTACCAGGAGCTCGAGCAGCGGTACGGCCGCGCCGTCTCCGACAGCGAGATCTCCGAATCGCTCGGCATGTCCCTCGACGGTTATTACGGCATGGTGGCGAAGGTCAAAGCCGTCACGATGCTTTCGATCGACGAGCTCGCCGGCCCGAACCAGCACGACCGCAAGTCGCTGCTCGAGTGTCTCGAGAACGTCGGCTCGAAGAACCCGTTCACGCAGCTGAAGTCGAAGGGGATCCGCGAGCTCCTGATGAAAAACATCGAGGAGCTCCCGGAGAAGCAGAAGCTCGTGCTTTCGCTCTACTACTATGAAGACTTGAACCTGAAAGAGATCGGCAAAATCCTCGACGTCACCGAGTCGCGGGTCTCCCAGCTCCACACTCAGGCCGTGAACAAGCTGCGTTCCAAGCTCAAAAACCTCCTGGTCGACTAGGAGTCGCGCCATGGCCCTCGGAAAACCTGACATGAAGATCCTGGTCGTGGACGACTTCCCGACCATGCGCCGTATCGTCAAGACGCTCTTGCGCCAGAACGGGTACTCGAACTTTCTCGAAGCGGAAGACGGCGCCCTCGGCTACGACACGCTGAAGAAGAACCCCGACATCGAGTTCATCGTCTCCGACTGGAACATGCCGAACATGACCGGCATCGAGTTCCTGAAGACCGTCCGCGCCGACCCGAAGTTCAAGCACGTGCCCTTCCTGATGGTCACCGCCGAGGCGGAAAAAGAGAACATCATCGAGGCGGTGAAGTCCGGTGTCTCAAACTACGTCGTCAAGCCCTTCACCGGCCAGACCCTGGCCGAAAAGATGAGCAAGATCTTTCAGAACCTCGGTATCGCGAAAAAAGCTGGCTAAGTCATCCGTCTAGGAGCCCCCCCCATGGCTGAAGACTCTCTCATCGTGTCAGCACCGTCGAACATCATCGACGGCTTCGACGAAGACCTGATCAAGAAATACCCGCGCTCGAATCGCAAGATCGCGGTCGACGTCTTGCCGTACGGCCTCCTGAACGAGGACAAGCTCGAGGCGAAAGCCACGACCCTCTTCATCAGCCCGCACGGCATCCAGTTCCAGGGCACGCGCGAATATCCCGAGGGCGCGCTCCTCAAGATTCACATCTCGCTGCCGGACTACTGGACGCGCAAGCAAAAGTTCGTCGAGTACCGTCGCATCGACAAGCCCGACACTTTCAAGGTGCTGTGCAAGGTCGTAAAGACCGAAGACATCGGCAAACGCGGCAAGAAGAAGCTCGTCCTCGTCCAGACGGTGAACATGGACGAGATCGACGAGCAGGTCTTGAAATCCTTCCTCCAGGACGGCTGAGAAAACCTGATGACCACCTTCCTCCTCGTAGCGCTCATCCTCCTCGACGCGGGCCTTCTCGCGGCGGTGTTCTTTTTGAACCGCCGCCAGGAAGCGCAGGTCGAGCTGGTCGCCGAGCTTTCCGAGGAAAGGCGGATGATCGCCGAGCTGCGCGCCTCCGTGCAGGAAGAGCTGGAAGCTGCGCAAGGCAAGGCGCGTGGCATGCTCGACAAGGTCACCAAGATGGCGACCGAAGCCGAGATGGAAGTGAAGTCCGGGGGCGCCACCATCGCTCACGAAATGGAGCAGATCGCCTCGACCCTCACCGCACGCTTCGAGCTTCCCCTGAAAGAGCTCTCGGTGAAGCAGCGCCAAGTCGAAGCGCTCCTGAAGCGCCTCGACCACGAGAAGTCCTTGATGAAGAACCTCGTCGCGCGCGGCGAGAAGATCTGCAAGTTCTTCGACGAGCGCGTGCCGTATGAAGAAGTGCTGCACGAGATCGCCGACAAGAAATACTCGGACGCCCGCGCGCTCCTCGCGAAGGGGCAGTCTCCGACGCAGGTCGCGCACGAGCTCGCGATGAACGAGACCGAAGTGCGTATCCTTGCCGGGCTGGGCTGAAACTACGGCGCGAGAAAGGCCGAGATCAGCCGGTAGAGCTCCTTTGGCCGCTCGGCGAGGAGCAAGTGCCCCGCCCCCGCGAGCTCGGTGAGCTGCGCCCCCGCGATCAGCCGTGCCAGCTCGTGCCCGGCCTCGATCGGGATGATCGCGTCCTCGCTGCCGTGAATCACGATGGTCGGCCGCGATAGGCCGATCAAGCGCGCGCGGCTGTCGAAGCCCGCCGCCGCCTGCCGCTGGTCCTCCGACCGATCCGCGAACGCGCCTTCGCCGACCGCCTTCGCGATCTGCTTCACCATGCTCTTCACGAGCACCTCGTTCTTGCGGGCGAATTCGGCGGTGAAATACGGGCTGAGCTTCTGCTCGACCTCGTGAAGATTCTGCGTCCAGGGCGCGTCGTCCTTGCGGATCATCCGCTGGCTCGCGGCCGTCGACACCAGGACGAGCTTCTTCACCCGCTGCGGCTCGGCCAATGCGAGCTCCTGCGCCATGAAACCGCCCATCGAGATCCCGACGACGCCCGCCTCCGCCGCGCCGGCAGCATCGAGCACCGCCACGAGGTCCGAGACCATGTCGGCGAAGCCGAAGCTCCGCGTCGTCTCGGTCGTGCCGGCGCCGCGGTTGTCGAGCGC
>JANOTL010000044.1:0-18348 GCA_031416315.1 Pseudomonadota bacterium | reverse complement strand
CATCAACGCGCAGATCCTGCAGATCCACCAGACACTCGGTTGGCTCTATCTGCAGAAGGGCTTTTGGCAGCAGAGATATTACGAGTCCGGATCGGTCCTCGCGGACGCCAAAAAGCGCTTCGGATTGGTGCAAGACTTCTTCGGCGCCAGCGACCCGAACTGGCTGGAGCTGGCGATCGATGCGCTGCAGACCGGTTTCTTTCTGTCAGAAGACGCGAGCGTCGAGCAAGCCGGCCTCGCACAGAACCTCGGACAGGCGTACTACGAGCTCAATAACTTCCAAAAGAGCCTGAACTACTACATGCGGCGCATCAAGCTCCTGCCGGTGATTCCGACGCGAGATGCCCGGACGGAAGGCGTTCTCTGGCGCCGTGCCGGGCGCTCGGCATTTCAGACCGAGGAGCTCGAGCTCGCCGAGACCCTGCAGAAGACCGCGCTCGGCGTTTGGGAGAAGGTCAATGACGAAACCGAGATCGGCTACTCGCTGGACGCGCTCGGGCTCACGCTCCGTGAGCGAAAGGCTCACAAACAGGCCATCATCGTCTACGAGCGCCTCCTCAAGCTGCAAGAGCGCTTGAAGCAGCGCGAGAATATGGCGGGCACGCTGTCGAACCTCGGCTACTGCCATTTCGAGGCCGGCAGCTACGCCGACGCGCTCGGGTCCTTCGAGACGGCGGAGAAGGAATTCGCCGCCATCGCCGCCAAGCGCAAGAAACTGGCGGAAGGCGACAATGACGACGCGAAAGAAGGCGAAGCGGATGAAGGCGAGGCCAAGGAGGTCGACCTGGCCGGTCAGAGCTCGGCGGCTAAAGGATTCGACCTGTTCGCGAGGCAGAACCTCATCGTCAGTTTCAAGGCAAAAATATATGAAAAATTAGAGCGTTACGACCTGGCGCTGGCGACCCATCTGCGCAAGCACGAGATGCTGAAGGAGCAGCGGGCCAAGCTACAGAAGGAAGAAGACAAGAAGGAAAACGTCCTCGCGGAAGAGATCGCGATCATCCAGAACAATATCGGCGCGGAGCGTCTCGCGCTCGGCGATCATTGGGAGGCGCGGCGCTTCTTCCGTGCGGCGACCGCGACGGCGCGCCTTCTGCGGGCCGAAGGGCAGAAATTTCCGACCGAGGGCGAGTCGATGAACGGCCTCAACGCCGCGCGCGTCGACCTGCGCCTCGCGAGCCTCGGGCTTCTGCCTTCGAGTGAGGTCGACGCGACCGCAAAACAGCTCGACGCGACCGTGGCCGAGCTGAGGCCGGTCGTCAAGGATGGCGCCAAGGGGCAGACGAAGCCCTTGGCAGCGGCGCTCAGCCTCGCTTCGACGTTCAAGTACGTGAGGAACGCCAAGGGCCTCGAGGACGAGTCGAAGAAGGCCCTCGAGGAGTCGTTGGCCTTGTCGCGGCAGTTCGCTCAGGCCGAAGACGCTCGGAACGCTGCGCTCTACGCGTATGCGACGAATTTCGAGGGCAAAGAGGGCGACGAAGAACTCGCGAGCGACGTCTCGGCCTTTCGTGATGAGCTGCCGGAAAGCCCTGAATTCGAGTGGAAGGTGCTCGCGGCAAAGCAGGATTGGGAGAAGGCCTTCGAGGCTCTCGACCGGCACGTCCTCGCAGGCGGGAGTTTCGAGTCCGTCGCGGACCGTAACGCCGCCCGCTCGGTCTTCGAGAGCCTAATCGAAAGCGTCGTCGGCACCGCGGCCCCGGAGCGCGTCAACCTCTACCTGCGTCGCTATCTCCTGATGCGGCACACCGACGCGTTCCTGCGCTCGATGCCAGTCGAGGTCAAGGTCGTGATCCCCGCGAACAAGGAGAAGGACGGCGAGGACGCCGAGGGCCGCGAGGAAACTCGTAACACGGTGCCGAACTCGGTCCAGAGGCTTCTCAGCCTGAAGGAAGATACGGCGATCGCCGCGGCTTTGGGCGACGACGAGGCGGTCGCGACCTTTCATCGCTTGAAGTCGGGCAAGACCCTGATCGCGCTGCAGTCGAAAAAGGGCGTCAGGATCGCATCAGCCAACATCGCCGACGGCGCCAGCGACCGACCAGAGACCTATGCTTCGGCGCTCTCGAGCATTAGTGGCCTCCTGCCGCCAAAGGGCGGACGCCTCTATATCGTACCCAGCGGCGAGCTCTGGGAAGCGCCGTGGGAAGACGTTCAATTTGACGGCGCGTCGTTAAAGGACCGGCTCCAGCTCGTCTTCCTGCCAGCGATCGACGCGCTTCCGCAGCTGTTCGCGCAGCGCATGCTCGGCAAGCTCGGCGTCGGGCACGTCGCCTGGACCCAGGGCGAAGGCGGCATCAGGGCGGCGAATGCGACGCGCGACTATGAGCCGATCAAGCTCGAAGGATCGGAGCACGTCGGGAAAAAGTTCATTCCGTACAATTTGGTGCATGTCGATGCGCCGACGCGCGTCAATGATGTCGAGCCGGGGCGCTCGATCGTCGTCGCGTCGCCGGGAACGGCAGGGTCTATAGACTTCGTCGCCGACATGACAATGAAGCAGCTCGTAGCGCTCGATATTCCCAGCACGATGCTGATCGTGTATGCGAACGTTCAGCGCGTGGCGCGCGACTTGGACGCGACCGGCGAAGGCCACGACGGCTGGGCGATGCTTTCTTTGGCCTCGGCCGCGGCCGGGGCGTCGACGGTCGTGACCGTCGAGCAAGAGGCCGAGCCGCTGCCTGGCGCGCCCCAGATCAAGTCGGTGAAGACCGGCGATGACGACGATGACGACGATGACGACGAGAAAGCGGCGGACTCCGACGAGACGAAGGCGAAAGAGGCTGCGGCGAGCGCGAAGCGCGCCGCCGAGGCCGTGACCGCCGCGGAGCGCTGGAAAACCTTCTACACGGCTCTCGAAGGCCGTGACGTCGCCGACGCATTGCGTTTGTCGGGAATCAAGGGCCGCGTTCTGGGGTACGCGGGTATTCCTGCGTCCGAGGAGCTCGCGTATGCGAAGGCGAACTTGTCAGCGCTAAAGAAAGAGGCGGAGGAAGCAGCCAAGGACAAGGAGGATCTCGCCGAGCGGGCGAACGCTCTGAAGAAGGTCTATTATTTTCAGACCCTGCTGAAAGACGATAATCAGGTAGAGACCCTCAAAGCCCTCGTCCAGACCTATAAAGACGGCAACAATTCGATACGGGCTCTGCATTACCAAAAGAAAATCGCGGCGAGCCTGGAGAAGGGCGACGATAAGGAAGAATACGGCGGCGCCTTGATCGGTGCGGCCACGCTCGCCGTAAGGTCCGAGCAAGCAGACGAGGCCACGCGACTTCTGGACGAGGCGGAAAAAATCTTCGCCGCAGAGGAGGACGACGCTCAGCTCGGCCTCATCTATCAGTATCGCGGCATCAACTTCGAGAAGCAGAAGAAATACGAAGAGACGATCGCCGCCTTCAAGAAATCGCGCGAGCTTCTTCTAGAAGAGAATCCGGCGCAAGCGGCAATGCGCCTCTTGGACATCGGCACCATCTATCGCAACCGCCTTTCGGAATTTCGCGAGGCCTTCAAATATTACGACCAGGCCGCCGGCGAGTTTAAAAAACTTGGAAGGAAAACGGAATACGTCGCCGCCGCCATCGACCGCGCCAACACGCTCAAAGACATCGGGCAGCTCGAGACGGCGATCGCATCGCTCACCAACGACGTGATTCCGGCCATCGACATCGAGGAGCAGCGGTTCCTGTGGGTGCGCGCCAACCAGGCGCTTGCGGCAAGCTATTTCCGCGCCGGAAGCTACCAAGATGCGTTAGACACGGCCGCAGCGACGATCGCGGCGGCCGAGGAACTCGAGAAGCCGGAGCAAAGAGCGCTGTGGACGGTGAATGCCATCGACGTTCGCGCCCAGGTCGCCGCGCGCCTCGGCAATCCGAAGGAGGCGTTCGCGGACTTCCGCCGTACGATCGAGATGGCGAGCGAATTCAATCTCCGCGGGAAGGTCGCGGATCAGTACAACAACTACGGAAACTACGCGCGTGACTACGGCGACCCAGACCGGGCGATCGAGTTTTTCAACATCGCGCTCGGCATCGACCGCGAGCTGAAGTCCAGAGAAGGCATCGCCTTCGACCAGCGCAACCTGGCGCTCGCGATCACGGTCAAAGGTGACCTGAACGGCGCGCGTGCCTTGCTGCTCGAGGCCCTGAAAGTCAGCGAAGAGCTGAGGCTCTCCTACAACGCCGCTTATTGCTACTTCGGCTTGGGCGACATCAACATGCGGGAGAAGAAGTGGAAGGAGGCCGAGGCGATGTTCGCGAAGGCCCTCGACGTCTCCCGCAAAGGCTACATGCAGGACTTCATCTGGCGCGCCATGGCCGGCGTCGGCCGCGCGAAGATGAAGGCGGGCGAGGTGGCCGAAGGCACGAAGCTTCTCGCCGAGTCTGTCGCCTTGATCGAGGGCCTGCGCGCCGGCCTGAAGGCGGAGGAGTCTCGTAACGGCTTCATGTCGGACGTGGGCGTCCAGGAAGTCTACGAATCCTACGTCGTAGCGCTCATGGCCGAAAATAAGGACGAGCTCGCCTGGACGACGGCGGAGCGCGCTCGGTCGCGAGCCTTCATCGACTCCCTCGGGACGCAGAAGATCAAGTTCGCG
This sequence comes from Pseudomonadota bacterium, assembly GCA_031416315.1. Taxonomy (GTDB): domain Bacteria; phylum Bdellovibrionota_B; class Oligoflexia; order Oligoflexales; family CAIYRB01; genus JANOTL01. The sequence continues at coordinate 13,760 of JANOTL010000044.1, read as the reverse complement.
CGCGAACAGAGCTCTAAGTTGATCGCGGAAGAGAAGGAGCAACGCGCCGCCGTCGATGCCGCTGAGAGCAAAGACAAGCCGGCAGAGCTCGCCGCCGAAAATGACCGATACCAAAAAATACTTACAAAAATGCGTTCCGCTGATGCTCAGCTCACGCAATTCGTAAGCGTCGAGTCGATCACGCCGTCAGAGCTCGGGAATCTCTTGCCCGCGGATACGGCGCTGGTTCAATACGCGTCGACGCCGGAAAAGCTCTTCATCTGGGTGATTCAGGGCGGACGCCTGAAGTCGACGAGCGTCGACGTGTCCCGTCAGGACCTCTCCGGACGGATCCGCGACTTCCGGACCTTGATGCAGAACTTTTCGTCGACCGAGTACCTGGGTAAGGAGCTCGGGACCTTTTTGATCGATCCGATCAAGGATTTGGTTGCCGGCGCCAAGCGTCTCGCGATCGTCCCGCACGCGAGCCTGCACTTCCTTCCCTTCGCGGCGTTGCCGATGGAGAAGGAGAACCTCGTCGACCGCTTCTCGATCTACTACCTAGATAGCGCGACGATGGCTCGGTTCACGCATCACAAAGGCCCTAAGGACGAGCCGCTTGCACCCAGCTCTCGTGTCGTCGCGTTCGCAAATCCCCAGAACGAGAACGGCGGCGTAGACCTCCCTTTCGCCGGCAAAGAAGCCGCGGTCATCGGGCGCTATTTCCCCGAGGTCGAGGTTCACGAGGGCGCGCAAGCGCTGGAGTCGAAGCTGAAATCCGAGGCCTCCAACCTGAAGGTGCTGCACGTCGCCTCGCACGGGGAGTTCCGACCGTCGTCGCCAGGTGAGTCGCGCCTCTTCCTGGCCGCAGACTCGTCGGCGGACGGAAACCTTTCCGTCAACGAGATCTTCGGGCTATCGACTCAAGCCGACCTCGTGACGCTCTCCGCGTGCGAGTCGGGCTTGGGCCGCCTTTCGCTCGGCGACGAGGTGATCGGAATGCACCGGGCTTTCCTCTTCGCCGGCGCGGACACGGTCGTCTCATCCCTTTGGCGCATCAGCGACGTCGCCAGCGCCGTCACCATGAAGCGATTCTACCGCTACCTGTCTGAAGGCCAGGATAAGGCCGAGGCGATGCGCCACGCGCAGCAGGTCGTGCGCAAGTACTTCGCGCATCCGGCGTACTGGGCCGGATTCCGCGTCGTCGGAGACTACCGATGAAAGCGCTCCTCGTGCCGGCCCTCGCGGGCTGTGCCGCATTTGCCCTCTTTTTCTCCTGCTCGAAGGAGGGTGACGACGTCGCGTCGCCGGCACCGACCCCTGCAACTGTGACGACTGGCGTCGTCGACACGGGGCTCAAGACGATCAGTGGAACCGTCGTGCTCGGGAACGGCAACCCGGCCGAAGGCTACGAGCTTTGGACCCTGGACCATACCAGCGGCAACTTCCGGCGCGACCTCATCGGCGCCGCAGGGACCTTTGCCATTCCGATCACGTACTTCGTCGCCAACGACGTGTATACGATGCACGTCGCGCGCGACTTCGTGCTTGTCGCGGATATCGACATGTCGGCCGCGCTCCCTGGCGAGCAGCTGGCTTTCACCTATCAGAATGGCATCGGTTACGACGTCGGCAAGCTCACGGTACCTCTCGACGTGCGCGGGACGCCCGGTCGGTCGAATGGCGCGCTCCAAGGCAGGCTCGCTGGCGGCTTCGGCTTGGCGAACGATAACGCTAGTAATTTCAATACAATACCGACCCCATTCTTGGCCTCGGTCGTGGCGGCGGGGAGTCAGCTCATCGTGCTCGATCCGGCGACGATCCTGCATGCGTTCTATCGCAAGGATCAAAATCAGCGCCTTTATGCGGAAGAGCTCGCTTCGCACGCGCGCGTCGGTTTTCGAATCGCGAGCGAGTACGAGGATCGCTTCACGCGTGGCTCGGTGCTTGAAGCTGGAGACTGGCTGCGTAGCGCGCGCGTCGCGGGCGAAGCGGATGAGCCGCACGGGGGTGCCTCGCTTTGGGCGCAGTCGAACTTCACGCTGACGACTCGTCCCGATCGCAAAGAGCTCCTGGCGAGCGTTTTCTCGGGCGGAATTTTGAGCGCCGACACCTTCGTCGTCTTGGAGCTGACCCCGAAGGACGGTCGGGCCGAGATCCAGGTTCCGCGACGCATCGGCGCGGCCGTCGGCATGCCACCGAAGCTCACGGCCGTCTCGGTCAGTGGGGCGGTACCGGTCGCGCTCGACTATGCGAACGACACCGTCGCCAACGGGCTCACGCGGCCATTTTGTCGCAAGGGCGACGTCGCGATGACGCTCGAGCCGCCGAAGGATCTGAGCTTGGCGCCCTTTCCGGCCGGCACCTTCGACACCTTGGAGCTGACGCTCGACTACTTCGGAATCGGGAACGGAGTGCCGTTGCGCCTTCCCGCGGCCTTGGCGGACCTGCCGGCGGAGTACGCCGAGGCATTCGAGCAGGAGTCCGGCGTCGACAGCCGGCTGGAGTGGGATCCGGCGCTTCTGCTCTACCGCGTGAGCTTCGGTACGGCAGATCTCGGGGCGGCCTCGCATACCTTGACGCTGCCGGCCGCGATCTTCGTGAATGCGATCAACACTGAGGCGGGTGCGGCAGGAATTTATTACATCCGCGTGCGGGCGACGTATCGCGACTCAAACGGGGCGGCTGCCGGCGGGGTCGCGATCTGGATCGACGGCTCCTGCTGACGCGCCGCTCGGACTCAACCGGCGTCTTTGTGCAAGCGCTCGACGCCCATCGACTCTTCACGCGCGATCGCGTCCCGGCCCACGAAGCGCGGCGGTTTGGCAAACAGCGACTCGATCCGCACGTCCTTACGCGTCGGGTCGTTAAAAATGAGGAAGCAGCAGATGTCGCCGCGCCGCGCTTCGATCGTGGCCATGAGGCTCATGTGATCGCTCGGCGACGATAGGGCGTTAGGGTCAGCGCCGTTGGCCTGGTCCGCCGTCGGCTTCGACGCCGATTCCTCGCCGATCATCTTGAACTCGGTGTTTTTCTCGAGCGCGGATTTGAGACGCGCGTGCAGTGAGGCGGCCTTCTTCGTGACTTTGCTTTCCTTGTGCTTCAGGACCTCCTCGAGCTCCTTTACGGCGAGCTCGAGCTCGCTAGAGCGCGCGAAGGAGAGGGCGAGGTTGTACTGAACGATGGCGCGAATCTCAGGGCGTGCGACCGGAATCGAGAGCACGGTTTTTCTGTAGAGATCCGTGGCGTCTTGCGTGTGGCCGCAGCGGGCAAAGGCGACGGCCTTGTTGTTCATGTAGGCGACGAGATCGTTCAGGGACTCCATCTCACCCATCAACGCTTGCGCCGCGGCGGTGTCGCCTTTGGCGATCGCGACCTTGACCTCGGCTTCCTTGACCGTCTTGCTGTCCGGATCGAGGGCTTTCGCGTGCTCGAGGGCGTCTTCCGCGTGCTCGTGGCGGCCAAGCTCGGTCTCCGCTTCGGCGATCGAGCACAGTCGCTCGATGTTGTGCGGTGAGAGCTCTTGGGCCTTCTTGAAGCACTTGAGCGCGGCCTCGTGATTTTTGAGGAACATGAGGCACTTGCCGAGGAGGTTGAGGCAGATCGTGCTGTCGCCGGAGTGCTTGAGCGAGTCGACCGCGTAGTCGCGCGCAAGCGTGTAGTGAGCCTGGGCGAAGGCGAACTTCGCCTCTACCAGACGCTTTTTTCCGATCGGAACCTGGGGGTCGCCGAGGAGCTGGGCTCGCAACGGCTCGGCTTCGGCGACTTTGTTCGCAGCGAGGAGCATCGAGAGCTTACGTTCCAGCACCTGATGCTCCGTGGGCAGGCGCTCCTGCTGCATGGTCCAAATGACGGCGGGGATCAGCAGGTCTCTGTTCAGGGGCTTGGCGACGATGTTGGCGATGCTCATCTCGCGCGCGAACGGCATGTCGTCGGCTTTGAGGAGCGAGCTCACGACGACGATCGGGACGGCGCGGAAGTTCTTGGCGCGGATGCGTTGGACGAGGAGCGGACCCGAGAGCTTCGGGATGCGCCATTCCATCATGATGAGGTCGGGCTCGGAGTGGGCGTCGATGTGGGCCCAGGCGGCTTCGCCGTCGCCGAAGCCTTGGATGTCGGCGACGCCGAGCTCCTTCAGAATATTCTCGAGCTGCTTGCGCACGGATTCGTCGGTATCGACGAGAACGACGGTCTTGATGCCGAGGACGTCGACGCCACCGCCTTCGGTCGTGGCCGGAAGGACGGCGCCGAAGAGGGCCTTCGAGATCCCGTCGGCTTTGGCGGCGAGCGAGCGGTCGAGGGTCTTCACCTGCTGCAGGATCTTCCGGGCCTCGTCCTTCTTGTCGAGGTGGAACTGCGGCTCGACGAGATTCAGGAGAATCTCGGGATCGCCGGGGAACAACTCGAGGAGCGAGCGTTCCAGGGCCTCTTGGAGCTTATAGCGCTGGGTCGAGCGCAGGTAATTGCGCAGATAGTGCGCGGCCGCGAGCGGCTCGTGATACTTGACGTTTTCGAGTGTCTTCAGCAGCTCGGTCAGCTCTTCGGTGAGCGAGTCTTTCGTGAAGGGCTTGGCGTGATACGAGAGGAGACCCATCTCGAAAGCCGCGGGAATCACGTAGCTCTCGCTGTCATCTAGCATCAGCGACACGCGGATGTGCTTCAGCGTCGGTTGCTCGGAACAAATGCGCAGCAGGTGCAACGCGTTGGCAGGTTGGTCGGCTGCCAAAGGCGCGATGATCCAAAAGGCATTGTCCGGCTCGGCTTCCAGATAGCTGAGCGCATCTTGCACCGAGGCTTTGCCTTCGACGTTCTCGAAGCCGAGGGCGGTCCGCACCACATCCGTCATCATCTGACGAACGGGGCCGGACGGATCAATGACGAGAACCTTCGATTTTTTGTCGGTAAAGCGGCTCATCGTAGCGTGTCGCTCCGGGCAAGACGGGGCCGCACCAGGTATCGGCTGGGCTGCCAGGGTTCTTAGGGTCGCCTAAAGCGTAGGCAGTTCCCCGGCGGGCGATAGAATAGTAACCTGTTGAATTTACTTGATTTCAGGGAGGCTGACGCGGGTGGAATGAAGCTTGCTCCAATCTCCCCAAACGATCCGACCGGAGGTTCTCCCAGATGCTCTCCCGCACTATCAAAGCTGCTGCCGTCGTTGCCTTGGTGTCGTTTTACCTGCAAGGCTGCGCGAGCCAAGCCCCGAAGGCGCAACAAGCACAAGAGCCCGCGGTCGGCGCGGTGGACAGTCCGGCGGTCGCGAAGATCGAAGCCTCCAAGGAAATGGTCTATCTGGGCTACAAGGCGAAAAGCCAGGTCTCCCTCCTCGAGGTCCTGAAGGCCAGCGGCAAAAAGGTCGCGATTTTCCAGTTCGCCGGAGCCGAGTGCCTCTCCTGCCAGGACGAAGCCCGGGAAATCGAAGCCAAGCTGTCGGCGAGCGCCAAAGGCAAGGACATTGTCCACATCGTCGTCCTGACCGACTTCTTCAAGGACTACGAAGCGAGCGAGTTCAAAGCCTTCATGGACAAGTACGCGCCCAAGGCGACGGCGGTCTACGACGAGGCGAAAATCTGGAAGAAGTATTCGAAGAACCCGGCCTCGCCGAGCCGCGCCACCATCATGGCGCTGAACTTGGACGAGGAAGTCGCGATCTTCAAGGAAGACGGCGAGCAGCACGGAATCGTCACCGCAGCGGAGGGTTTGGTCAAATGAAAGCTCCCCTCGTGAACGCCTTTCTTAGAGCGCTTTTGATGGTTACGATCCTCGGTACGAGCCTCAGCGCTCAGGCCGCAGGTCGCCAGGTCCCGAAAAGCATCGCCCTCAAGGGCTTGAAAGGTGGGAAGTTGGTTGCCAAGGACCTCTCCGGCAAGATGACCGTGATGATGTTCTGGGCCTCATGGTGCCAGGGTTGCGGCGAGGTGATGGGTGAATTGGCCCCGATCGTGGCAAACTACGAGGGAGCGCTCTTCCTGCCGGTCAGCGTCGACGAGTCGATCGGCGAGGCAAAGGGCTACTTCAAGAAACAGAAAGACAACGTGAAGTCGCTCGAGGCGAAAGCCTATCTCGATCAAGACGCGAAGCTCGCCTCGGCCCTGAAGGTCGAAGCGTTGCCTGCCGTCGCGATCGTGGACGAAGATGGCAACGTCGTGCGCTCGTACACGGGTCACCTCGATGCGAAGCAGCTCGGCGAGATCAAGAAACTCCTCGGAGCAGCGGCAGAGTGAAGGCGCTCGTGGCATTGATGGCGCTCGGGCTGCTCTCAGGCTGCGTGCATCCCCTCGTCAAGTTTCGCAAGGCGAAGCTCCTCGACCCGATGATGGATCCGGCGAAGACGGAGGGCTTCCATGCCTCCTTCCGAAACGAGCCGATGCTTTGGAACGAGCGCGGAACGGGTGACGTGGGAGGTGCGGTTGGTGGCTCGTGTCCGACGTGCGGCGGCTGAATTCCTCCTGTGCGCGTTTTCGACGCAAGCCCTCGGCGGCGCCGTCGAAAGCGCCGTCGGCTCGTATAAAGAAGACAAGCTCGATGCGAAGGTCGCCTCGCTTTCGGTGAGCGAAGACGCCCGGTTTTGGAAGGGCGAAGGCCGGGCGACGAGCTTTCGACTCGGCGCGACCGGGAAAGAGCTGCGTTTCATCGAGCCCGCCGATCTTTTGAAGAAGCAGCTCGACGGTAGAGACAAGGTCAGCGAGCTCTCGCTTTCGGCCGGGGTCGACCAAGGATTCCGAGTCGGTACGACCGCCGGCGCCTTCTTCGGCGGGACGAAGTCGCAACTCGCGGACGCGAAATTCTACGGGCTCAGGCTCGGCCAGTGGTTTCGCTCGGAGACTCTGCAGACGACGCTCGATCTGCGGCGCACCGACGTAAAGCAGGCGCCGATCGAATTCACCGACACCGACGGCAAACGCATCCGCACGCCAGCGGACCTTCACGGCAACAACGTCGCCTTTGGCGCGACGCACTTCACGACGCCGACGACGATTCTTCGGGGAAGTGTGTCGGTCACCGACCGCAGCGATCGGCCGCTGGCGAGCGCCGCCAGCGGCGAGGTGCGGCAATTCATCACGCAGGCGAACGGCGTCGTCCACTTCGCCATGACCCATTACGAGAACGTCGGCGCCGTCGACGACACGCAGCAGGTGGGCTCGATCGTTGCGAACAATGCGCGTCTCGAATGGCACCAGCGCCTCTTTGAGCGCGCGATCGTCATGGGCGGCTACCGTTACTATCTTGAGATCGAGAACCCGCGCGCGCTCGACGCGGCCAATAAGCAGGTCGGCTCGGACGCGATGTACACGTCCCTTCGCTACCGCTTCGGCGACGGATCCTGGACCGACGAGGCACCGGAGATGTATCTGTTCGCGTCCCGATACAATACCAATGTGCCGACCCGTGGCCATGTGCTAGGTATTGGGGGTCGTTGGAATTGGTAAGGATTCGATGAAGCGCGTCCTCGTGCCGCTTCTCAAGCTCACGGTCGCCGTCGCTTTGATCGTCTGGCTCGTGCAGCAAGGGAAGCTCGACTTCAAGCAGCTAAAGATATTCCTGGACGAGCCGGTCGTGCTCGCTTGGAACGTCGCGCTCTGGCTCGGGGGCTACGTGCTGCTTGGGGCTTTGCGCTGGTGGGTGCTGCTGCGCGGCGTAAACCTGAACGTGCCCTACCGGCGGGCAGCGGCGCTGCAGCTCATTGGCCTCTTCTTCAACACGGCGATGCCGGGCGCGGTCGGTGGCGACATCGTCAAAGCCTACTACGTGGTCCGCGAGCAGCAGGCCGAGCGCAAGACGCCCGCGATGGTGACCGTGGTCCTGGACCGGATCGTCGGGCTCGTGAGCCTCTTTCTGCTAGCGGGCTTCGCCGTCGTCGCGAACTACGAGTTCGCCTTGGGCAGCCGCGCTCTGTCCGCTTATTCGGGGTTCATCGGCCTCGGCGTCCTCGGGATCCTCGTCGGCGGTGCGATCGTCTTCTTCCCGCACAAAGAGGGGAAAGATCCCTTCGAGCGTCTCCTGTCGAAGAAGATCCCTGGCTTTGCCTTACTGAAGCGGGTCTACGACGCCCTGCGTTGCTATCGCGGTCAGCCGATGCGCCTGGCGGCAGTCGTCGTTTGTACGATGTTCGTCCAGGCCTTCGCGATGTTCTACTTTCTCGACCTCACGACGCGGCTCGTCGGCTTCACGCCCGACCTCCCGACCTTTGCGACCGTCTATCCCTTGGGCCTGCTCGCCAGCGCGGTGCCTCTCGCGCCCGGCGGCATGGTGGTCGGTCACCTCGCCTTCGAGCAGCTCTACGCCTCGGTCGGCTGGTCCGGCGGCGCCAACGTCTTCAACGTCTTCGCCCTGGGTACGCTGGCGCTCAACCTTTTAGGGGTGGTGCCGTACCTGCTTTATCGTAGCGAAATTAAAGCGAGTTAGAGTCGTCTTGGTCGCGCTCTCAAGTTTCCACGGTTTGTTTCCGAAAGAGCGAAACCATCTAGGAGACTGCATGAGTCGCTATGCCATCGTCCTCGCGTTCTCGCTCGGCCTCGTCGTTCTCCCTGCCTGCGGTCAAAAGGCGGAAGAGAGAACCGAGTCGAAGCCTGCGGCGAAGAAGAAGGACGAGAGCAAGGACGTGCCGACTAGCGGCAAGGGCGACAAGTCCGGCAAGGACACGTCGAAGAGCGACGACGAAGGCAAGGAGTCGAACGACTCCAGCGACAAAGACAAGGACAAAGGCAAAGACAAGGACTCGGACTCTGACGCGGACTCCGAAAAGTCCGACTCCGCGGCCGATAAGGATGACAAGGACTTGGACGCGCCTTCGGGCAAGGCCGATCCGGCGGCTCCGGGCGGTATATCGAGCCTGCTAGCCGGACTTCTCGGCGGCGGCGGCGCGGCGGGCAAGCTCGATCCAAGCCTGCTGGCGGGCCTTTTGGGCGGTGCCGGCAAGCTCGACCCGAGTCTCTTGGCCGGCCTCCTCGGCGGCGGCGCGGGTGCGGGCTCGGGCTCCGGCGCCATTCCGGGTCTCGATCCGGCGCTCTTGGCGCAAGCGTGCGCGAACCAGGCCAAAGCTGATTCGATCCTGGCCGGCGCCGCAGGCAAGCTGCCCGCAGGCGTCAGCCCAGAGATGCTGAAGGGCCTGCTCGCCAGCTACTGCGCGAAGAAGCCCTGAGCTCTAGAATTCTTCGTTGAACGCGACGTCGCCCGAAACACCGATCTGGTAGGCAGCGACTCGACGCTCGAAGAAGTTCGCCAGCTCCTGGACGTCCTGAAGCTCCATGAATCCGAAGGGATTCTTGACGCGGTAGACGGGCGGAATGCCGAGCGCGACGAGCCTTTGGTCGGCGACGAACTGCAGGTATTGGCGCATGTCGCGCGCCGACAGGCCGGCGACGCCGAGGCCGAGCACGTCGTCGGCGAAGACCATCTCGCATTCGACCGCTTCGTCGATCATGAGGACGATCTTCCGCTTCAGCTCGTCGTCGAAAAGGTCCGGCTCCTCCAGACGCGCTTGCTTGATCACCTCGAAGGCAAAACTCATGTGCGCGCTCTCGTCGCGGAACACCCAGTTGGTGCCGGCGGCGAGGCCGTGCAAGAGGCCTTTGGACCGCAGGAAGTAGACGTACGCGAAGGCGGCGAAGAAGAAGAGGCCTTCGATGCAGGCCGCGAAGCACACCATATTCAAGAGAAACAGGCGGCGGTCGTCCTTCGTCTGGAGCGTGTCGAGCGTATGGATCGATTCCATCCACTTGAAGCAGAAGTCGCCTTTTTGCTTGATGGAGGGGATCGTTTCGATCGCGGTGAACGCTTCCGAGCGCGCCTTCTCGTCTGGGAGATACGTGTCGAGGAGCGTCAGGTAGAACTGGACGTGGATCGCTTCTTCGTAAAGTTGACGTGACAAGTACATGCGCGCTTCGGGCGAGTTGATGTGCTTGTAAAGGTTGAGGACCAGGTTGTTCGACACGATCGAGTCGCCGGTGGCGAAAAAGGCCACCAGCCGATGGATCAGGTGGCGCTCGGCCGCGGTCATCTTGCGCAGGTCCGCGACGTCGCCGCCGAAGTCCACCTCCTCGACCGTCCAAGTGTTCTTGATGCCGTTCTTGTACATCTCGTAGAACGCCGGATACTTCATCGGCCGAAGCGTCAGGTTCATTCCATGGTCGAGCAGCATCAGAGACTCCTTACTGGCAGGCTTCGCAGGCACCGGGATTTTCGAGCGAGCACGCGACCGCTTCCGTTCCGGTGATCTCGGGGGCCGCGACTTCCTCGGTGACCGTCGTCTTCGAGATCTTGGTCGCCGCGCGCGAGCGCAGATAGTACGTCGTCTTCAACCCTTTTTCCCAGGCGTAAGCGTACATGGAGCTGACTTTGCCGATGGTCGGCGAGTCCATGAAAAGATTGAGACTTTGGCTCTGGTCGATGAAGGCGCCGCGTTCGGCGGCCATGTCGATGAGCGACCGCATCGGCACTTCCCACACGGTGCGGTAAATCCGCTTCAGCTCTTCCGGGATCTCGTCGATGTTTTGGACGGAGCCCTCGGCAAGCTTGATCTTGGCGCGGATCGACTTGTTCCAGAGGCCAATCTTGCGCAGGGAGTCGACGAGGTAGTTGTTGATCTGAAGGAACTCGCCCGAGAGCGTCTCGCGCTTGAAGAGGTTCGAGACCTGCGGCTCAATGCATTCGTAGGCGCCGACGATGGAGGCGATGGTCGCGGTCGGCGCGATCGCGATGAGGAGCGAGTTGCGCAGGCCGTGCTGCTTGATGCGCGCTTTCAGCGCGTCCCAGCGGGCGGAGTCGGTCGGCGTCACGCCCCAGAGGTCGAACTGCAGGTCGCCCTTGGCAGCGCGCGTTTCGCTGAAAGATCCGTGCGCGCCGTGTTCGGCGGCGAGCTCGCAGGAAGCGCTCAGCGCGTGGAAATACACTTCTTCCTGCACGCGCGCCGAGATCTCGCGCGCTTTCGGGTCGTCGAACGCGAGCTGAAGCTTGAAGAAGACGTCTTGAAGCCCCATCACGCCGAGGCCGACCGGCCGCCAACGGTGGTTCGAGGCTTTGGTCGCGGGGATCGGGTAGTAGTTGATGTCGATGACGCGATCCAGATAGCGCGTCGCCATGCGGACGTTCTTCGCCAGCTTCTCGTAGTTGAACGCGCCGCCTTCGACGTAGCGCGCCAAGTTCAACGAGCCGAGGTTGCACACGGCCGTCTCTTTGCCCGACGTGACTTCCAGGATCTCGGTGCAAAGGTTGGAGAGGTGGATGACGTTGCCCGGCTCGCCGGTCTGATTCGACTTCTTGTTCGAGGCGTCCTTGAAGGTCATCCAGCCGTTGCCGGTCTGGGCCAAGGTCTTCATCATCAAGGCGTAGAGCTCGCGGGCCTTGATCTGCTTCGCGAACTTGCCTTCGCTCTCGGCCTGCTCGTAGGCGGCCTCGAACTCGTCGCCGTAGAGGTCGGTGAGGTGCGGCGTGTACTTCGGGTCGAAGAGCGACCACATGCCGTCGACCTTCAGGCGCTTCATGAACAGATCCGGGATCCAGTTCGCGAGGTTCAGGTTGTGCGTGCGCGAGGCTTCGTCGCCCGTGTTGTTGCGCAGCTGGAGGAAATCCATGATGTCGGCGTGCCAGGTCTCCAGGTAGATGCAGGCCGCGCCCTTGCGCTTGCCGCCCTGGTTGACCGCCGCGACGGAGGAGTCGAGGGTCTTCAGGAAGGGGACGATGCCGTTCGACTGGCCGTTCGTGCCCTTGATCAAGGACCCGCGCGCGCGGACGCGGTGGTAGGCGAGGCCGATGCCGCCGGCGAACTTCGAGAGGAGGGCGACGTCCTTGTACTTGTCGTAGATCGACGAGAGATCGTCGTCCGGCGAGTCGAGGAGGTAGCAGGAAGACATCTGCGAGTGGCGCGTGCCCGCGTTGAAGAGGGTCGGCGTGCTCGGCATGTATTCAAAGGACGAGAGCAGGTCGTAGAAGGCGATCGCGTCGTCGACGTTGGTCGACAGGCCGCAGGCGACGCGCATGAAGAAGTACTGCGCCGTCTCGATCACGTGGCGGCTCTGCGGGTGGCGGAGCAGGTAGCGGTCGTAGATCGTGCGCAGGCCGAAATACTCGAAATGATCCGAGCGCTTACGGTGAATCGCGGCGTTCAGTTTCATGGCGTTAGCGCGGACGAATTGGTAGGCCTCGTCGGCGATCAGGCCGAGCTGATGGCCGGCGAGGATCGATTCATAAAAGGTCTCGATGCCGCGGACGATGTAGACCTCTTTCGCCATGAAGATGTCGAGGAGGCGCGCGGCGAGGCGCGAGTACTCGGGCTCCTCGCCGATCAGCATCGCGGCGTTCTGGATCAGCAGGCGATCGAGCTCGGCGGTCGAGACGCCGTCGTAGATGCCGCGGATGGCCTTGTCGGCGACGACCTGGGGCTCGATGTTGGGCAGGCCCTCCGCGCAGCGCGCGACCTTCAGGATGATCTGAAGGGGATCGACCGGCTCGGAGCTTCCGTCACGCTTTTTGACGCGCAGCGCCGGCTCGGCCTTGAGGGACGAGTTGGCGAAGGACGCGGGAGCGGCATTGGACTCGAGGTTCGCGGCGGTCGAAGCTTGGGGGGCTTGCGGGGTCATCGACGCTCCTTGAAAAAGAAGAGGGCCTGCACAAATAAGAGGCACAGTCGTAGGCGAGCCCCAGGTGCCTAAAAGCAGGTCCCTGAGGTGAGTCTTTTGCCGAAAAATTATCGGAGAGGTGCCCTGCAACACAGCATATCTAGTGTGGTTTTTCGGTGCAACCGCTAAATATGGCGTGTGCCGGGAAGGCTTGCTGGGAAGGTCTTTGAAGACGGGCGAAGCTCGTAACCCGCACTACATCAAGGTTTCGCGCGTGGGGAAATCTTGAAGCCCGCTCTAGATGAAGGCTCCGTGAATTACACCCACAAGTTACCCACCGGTTTTCCACCAAGGCCTTGCGCGGCAAGGAGCGCCGGGGGAGGCTCATGGAGATGTGAGTTGCCTCGCCAGGGCGATTCGTGTCTCGAGCTCGCCTAAATTTTGAGCACGGATGGTGAGGTGGCCAACTTTGCGCTGCGCACGCACCGACTTCCCATAAAAATGTGCGGTTGTTTCGGGGATGGCGAGGGCGCGCGAAAGCTCGGGAAGGTGACCGACGAGGTTCACCATCGCGGTCGGTCCGCGCGCGTCGGCGGCGCCGAGAGGTAAACCGCAAATCGCGCGCAGATGGTTGTCGAATTGGCTCGTCGTCGCGCCTTCGATCGTCCAGTGCCCGGAGTTGTGGACGCGCGGGGCGATCTCGTTGGCGATCAGCGTCTCGCCCTGCTGGAAGAGCTCGACGCAGAGGACCCCGACGTGGTCCAGAGCCTCCAAAACCTTGGCGCTCAAGGCTTTTGCGGCACCTTCCAGCGGCGCTGGCACGCGCGCCGGGACGCGGGTCACGGCAAGAATGCCGTCCTGATGCTCGTTCTCGCAGAGCGGGTAGAAGCGCATCTCGCCGGTCCGCGAGCGGACGCCGAGGACGGAGACTTCGCGATCGAAGTTTACGAAGCCTTCGAGGAGCAGATCTTTCGCGCCGAGTTGCTGGAACGCTGCCGGCAGATTTTCGAAGTCCCGCACGACGCACTGTCCCCGCCCGTCGTAACCCATCCGCCGCGTCTTCAAGATCGCCGGCAGTCCAAACGAGCGCGCGGCCTCCTGAAGCTGCGCCAGTGTGTCGACGCGCGCGTACGGCGCGGTTCGGATGCCCAGGCCGTTCAGGAAATCCTTCTCCGCGAGGCGGTCCTGCGCGACGGCGAAAGAGAAGGGCTTCGGGAAGACGGGGAC
>JANOTL010000043.1:0-1853 GCA_031416315.1 Pseudomonadota bacterium | reverse complement strand
ACGGAGACCGCGGCGGGGCCGCGGCCATAGGACTTGCTCACGGCGCGGACGATGATCGCGGGCTCAGCCATAGTGGATGGCCTCGACAGGGTCGGCCTTCGCGGCGCGCGACGCGGGGTAGAGGGTGGCGAGCAAGGAGAGCAACAGGCCCATGGTGGTGACCGCGGCGACGTCATACAAGCGCACGTCCACCGGTACACGAGACAGATAGTAGATGTCGGCGGGCAACTCGACGATCTTGAAGTTTCCGATGATCCAGCACAGCAGCATGCCCAGCCCCAGGCCCATTAGCACCCCGGCGCCGCCGATGAGGAAGCCCTCGACGAGGAAGATGCGCCGAATCAGGCCGGGACCGGCGCCCATCGCCTTGAGCAGGCCGATGTCGCGCGTCTTCTCGACGGAGCGCAGGATCAAGGTCGACGCGATGCCCAGGGAGGCGACCAAGGTAATCAAGGTAAGGATGATGAACATCACGGCCTTCTCGAGCTTAAGCGCGGCGAACAAAGTCTGATTCATCTGCGCGTAGGTGCGCACGATCTTGTTGAAGCCGAGGACGCCGCGCAGGCGCTTGGCCGCCGCGTCGGCGTGGTTGAGGTTCTTCAGCTTCACGCCCACGCCGGAGGCGCCGGCGTCCACGCCGAGGAACTTCGAGGCGGCCGCGAGGCCGGTCCAGGCCGACGCGCTGTCGTACTCGTAGTAGCCGGTCTTGAGCGTGCCCGCGACGCGGAACTTCTGCATTTTCGGGAGAAGCCCGAGCGGCGTGGCGACGCTTTTCGGAGACACGAGGACGACCTCGTCGCCGAGCTCCGAGCCGAGGTGGTCGGCGAGCTCCACGCCGAGCACGATGCCGGGAACCTTGCCCTCGCCGATGCCGTCCCAGGAGCCGGTGACGAGCTTCGCGGCGAGGTCGTTGACCGCGAACTCCCGCTTCGGATCGACGCCCTTGACGACGACGCCGAGCGAGCGGTCGCCCACGGTGAGGATGGCCTGTCCCATCGCGAACGGCGCGGACGCCGCGTGGTCAGGGTCGGCGCGCACGACGGCCAAAGTGTCCTCGACGTCCTGAGCTGAGCGCGCACCGAGCACCGTGATGTGGGCCTGCGCGCCGACGATCTTCTTCTGGATGTCGGTCTGAAAGCCGTTCATCACCGACAAGGTCGTGAGCAAGGCGGCGACGCCGACCGTCACGCCCGCCACGCCTATTAAGGTGGTGACGACGGCGAACAGGCCTTTGCGCTTGGCCTTGAGATAGCGCAGGGAGATGAAAAGCTCTAACGGCATATCGTCACGCGGGCTTTTCGTGCTTGAGCGTCGGGAAAAGAATCACGTCGCGGATCGAGTCCCGGCCCGTGAGGAACATCGTCAGCCGGTCGATGCCGACGCCGATCCCGCCCATGGGCGGCATGCCGGCCTCCATCGCCTGGATGAAGTCCTCGTCGAGCAGATCGGCCTCGGCGTCGCCGGCGGCGTTCTGCTTCATCTGCTCGACGAGGCGGTCGCGCTGGTCCTGCGGATCGTTGAGCTCGGAGTACGCGTTCGAGAGCTCGATGCCAGCGGCGAAGCATTCGAAGCGCTCGACGAGAGACTGGGTGCCGGGCTTCAGCTTCGCGAGCGGGGTGATCGCCGTCGGGTGGTCGAAAAGGAAGGTCGGTTGCTCGAGGAGGTCCTCGATCTTCGCCTCAACGATGCGGTCGAAGAGCTTCGCGCTGGGAGTTTTTTCGCCGGCCCCGATTCCTAATTTCTCGGCGAGCTTCATGAGGCCGGGGCGGTTGAAGCCCTTGCCTTCGAGCACGTTCTCGATCGGCTCGCCGCAGCGCTCCTTCCAAATCTCGGGGAGATACAGGCGCTTGAAC